>JAQXLY010000057.1 GCA_029012365.1 Lachnospiraceae bacterium
CACAGTCCTCAAGCCGGTCTCTGTGCGATTCCGGATCCATCAGCTTCTTAAATACGGTGTCGTAGAGAACCGGCAGGGTTTTCTTACCCATGCAGAATGCCATAAAAAGCTCCTGCCACATTTCGTCCAGTACGAGAAAACGTCTGTAGGCATCCGGTGATTTTCTGAGGTCGAATAAAACCTCTTCTTTTGTTCTTTGTGTAAAAATTTCCTGTTCCACTTAATTCCTCCTCCCAAGTATTGTAACAGTAAAACTAAAAAATAATGGAACTTTGGCGCGAGACCGCCGTTAGAAGACAGCGTAGAATTGAAAATAATATGAACTGTCTGTAAGTAAAGTGTAGCAGAAAAATTACAGAATTGCAACAAAAAATAAAATGTGCACATAGTAAAAAAGTGCCGTAAAAACCTTTGAAATCAATAGTCTGAGAGAAGTCAGAGTATGTAAAAAGTTTGTGCAAATACAACAAAAAAACGGAGGTTATTTTGGTAAGTATGCCCATAGGGCCACGCACTTCGTTCGACAGCCCTATAAATCAATTATCACATTCCATTTCTTTATAAGCCTCCGAAAGCCACGGGTAAATCAGTATCAATTTAGTCATCTTCCCCCCAGTCCTCTCTCGTAATATTATTCAGCCACTTTCCGCTCTTATAATGTCTGATGACCCACGGCCATTTTACAAACTCATCGGTACAGAGCAGGAAGTATACCACAAGTACCGGAAGCTTAAAGACAAATGCCGCTATGAAGCCTAACGGTACCGCATAACACCACATATCAATGGTATCGCAGATAAAGCCGAACCTGCTGTCGCCTCCGGCACGGAAAATGCCCGCTATCAGGGAGGTATTGACCGCTGTCCCCGAAATGTAATAGGTGTTAATGAGAAGCATCCATTTCAGATAATGCATTGCCGTAGGTGTTAATGTCGTGGAGGCATACCGAAGCACAAACGGCATACTGCAAAGGACAATGACTCCTCCTAAGATGCCGCTGATGACCGTCAGCTTCATCATCTTTTTCGCTCCGGCTTTTGCCTCCTCTAACTTATTTTCACCGATAATTTTGCCGATTAAAATGCCGCCTGCACTTGCAATACCAAAGCAGAATATTGTACCGAGGTTACGCACTACCACAACAAGTGCATTCGCTGCCACCGCATCGTTTCCCATGTGTCCGATAATTACGGCATAGGTGGAAAACGCCACACCCCATACAATATCGTTTCCGAGAGCCGGCAGGGACAGACGCACAAAGTCTTTAAACAAAACCTTGTTACGAACAAAGAGATAGGATAACCTCAGCTTCACATCCTTACTGAACGCAGACACAATCACGCATCCGATTAACTCAATGACACGGGAAGTCGAGGTTGCCAGTGCCACACCCATAATGCCGAGCTTCGGTGCACCGAACAATCCAAAAATAAATACCGCATTTAACAATATATTAAGCGAAAATGCCATAGTATTTAACACCGTACAGATTGCCACACGCTCAATACTGCGAAGTACGGACAAATAGATTTCGATAATCCCCCAGCAAAAATAGCTGATACTAAGAACCCGAAGATACGATGCCCCCAGAGAAATGAGCTCCGCGTCATCCGTAAACAGTCTCATCATCGGCTCCGGTATGAATGCCGCACAAAGAGCAAACGTGACGGAAAACAGCATGGAGAAGCGCATTGCAATTCCCTGTACCACATTGATTGCCCGCATATCTCCTTTGCCGTAATACTGGGCGCACAGCATAGTAACGCCTGTTCCCAGACCGTAAAATACCGAGAACAGTACATTCGCATACTGGGATGCCAGAGAAACCGCTGAGATTGCAGACTGTCCGACAAACTTTAGCATCACCACATCGGCAGAGCTTACTGCCGCGCTAAGCAGATTCTGAATCAGAATCGGTATCACAAGCTTAAATATCTGACTGTAAAAGGCATCCTTTGTTTTCTTCATATTTTACCTCTCTTCTATTTCCTTAAGTCCTGCCGGAGTCAATTCATAGAGTTTATCGCATACCTCGGCAATATATTTTCTGTCGTGGGATATGCTGATTACAGCACCCGGAAATTCGCTTATCATTTTTCGTATCACCGGTCCCGACAGCGGCGAAAAATTTCTTGTAGGCTCATCTAAAATCAATACATTCGCACCCGACAGGCTCATCTTAAGGAGAAGCACCTTTGCCTTCTGCCCTCCGGACAATTCACGTATCGGATGCCCCATCTCATCTGCCGTATATTTCAGTGACCCAAGATAAGTCCTAATTCTGGTACGTTCTTCCTTCTCCCCTGTTTTGTCAAGATAATCAACCGGTGTCAGGTCAAGCTTTAAAAGCTCTTCATAATTCTGCGGCATATACTCCGCACGTATATCTGTTCTTTGCAAAAGCTCATCTGCTATTTTCTTAAGCAATGTTGTTTTTCCCGCGCCGTTCGCTCCGACAATACAAATTTTTTCGGAGCCTCTTATCCGGAGAAAGATATCTTTTGATAACATCCGCGGCTTAGTATTTGTCCCCTCCTCCGGTGTCAGGAGTTCCGGCAATTCAAATTCAATTACCGTTTTTCCTGCCGGGATGCGCGACTCCTTATCTCCAAGCTTAAAGAAAATCGCTTCCTCCTGCTCCGGCATTTCCGTCATCTTCTCATCCTCCCGTTCAAAACGCTTTTCCATGGCTTTGACCGTGTGCATCTTATCCTTCAAATTTTTGCCAATTCCGGGAGCCTGTCTTGAAACCGATGCAAGATTATGATTTACACTCTGGTAAATACGCATAAACTTTTCATCCCTGATTCTCTTCTCTCTTCTGTCATTAATTGCCTGCTGTTCCTGTCGTTCAAAATTGTGAAGCCGCTCCTCCACATAGGTACGGTACGGCATTTTTGCAATCGTGTATCTGCTCTTTGTTTTTCTTTGAATCTGTTCGATATGTACCACCATATTGGCGGTATTTTCTATCAGGGTTTCATCATGTGAAATAAAAAGCACGATATGCTCCCATTCCTTTATCATCGTTTCTAAAAGCTCTAACGTAGCCATGTCAATATCATTGGAAGGCTCATCTAACAAAAGCACCGTAGGCTCCTGCATCAGAAGCTTCATAAGCTGTGCTTTTACTTTTTCCCCACCCGAAAGCTCGGACATCCTCTGCTCACTGTAAAAGAATTCCGAATCCACCCGGAATTTTTTTGCATATATCGCCAAATCCTTTGGAGTCAGGTTCCAGAAACATTCCGATTCCGAGAAAAACTCATACAGTGTTTTTTCTTTATCACCGGACGCAAGCTCCTGTGGCAGATAGCCGAGCCGTTCTTTTGCAAGGATACGGATACCCTTTGCTTCCACGTAATCATCCACCGTTTCCGGATGATAAATCCATTTCATCAGAGTAGATTTTCCGTTTCCCTCTTCCCCAATGATAACTGCCTTGTCTCCGTCATTTAATACAAGGCTGAAATCCTCTAATATTACACGCAAATCTTTTTTATGCGTGATAGTAAGTTCCTTTATCTGCAGCATAATATCTACCTCCCGTTCACGCCCAAACGCACAGCGAGCCTACTTTGCATACGCAAAACAGGCTCGCAAGAATAGACCTTAACCCAATTATCCTACAGATAACAATAAGGGAAGTGATACATGCGATAATCCAACTTAAGCGTACACAAACAAGCCTGCACATACAGGTCTTCTTAAACTATGTGTTTCACCTAAATCAAATTATCTGTTTATCATTTCTTCACCTTACACAACTTGTGCTCTTTCTTTTTATTTGTCGTTTCCGACACATTCATAATAGCATATCCGTTTTTAGATTGCAACCATTTATTTTTTCATTATAAACCATTCCTTCATTGTCTGCAGCACTTTCACCAGTTCATCCTCCTTTATAATATAAGGAACCATGGCATACAGGTATTTTAGGAACGGCCGGCTGAAAACACCCCGCTCGTAAGCAAACTGCTGATAGCCCTTCAGTACAGCCGCATCTCTTACCTCCACACAGACGCAGCCGCCCATAATTCGTATTTCTTTTATGCGCTCGTCTGTAAAGCCTTCCATTTCACGCCGGGTAATTGCTTCGATTCTGTGGATTGCGGACATATAATCCTGCGTCTCAAAAAGCTCGATGGATTTTAAAGCCACACTGCATGCCAGAGGATTTCCCATAAAGGTCGGACCATGCATCAGCGCGTGTTCCGGCACATCATCATAAAAGCCGTCATATACCTTTTGATTTGCAACCGTAACCGCATGCCCTATATAGCCTCCGGTCAGTGCTTTTCCAAGCACCAGAATATCCGGAAGAACCAAATCTGCCACAAACCGGTTTCCTGTACGCCCGAATCCGGTTGCTACCTCGTCAAAAATCAGCAGAACTCCGTACTTGTCACAAAGCTCCCTTGCGCGTTTCAAAAAGGAAATATCATACATCCTCATCCCACCGGCTCCCTGAAGCAGCGGCTCCACAATAAAACAGTTAAGACAGCTGTGATATTTCTCAAATGCCTGCTCCAGTGCCGGAATTTCCGTAGGAATATGAACTACATACCTGCTGGGACCATATGCCTTAAGTACAAAATGGTAATCCTCGTCGTCACCGGCTTCCATTGTCTTGAAGGTATCACCGTGATAGGCATGCTCTAATGCAAGAATCATTGTTCTCTGTTCTTCGCCACGGTTCATGTAATATTGTAATGCCATTTTCAGTGCAACCTCAACAGCCACACTTCCCGAATCCGAGAAGAAGCAATAGTTAAGATCTCCCGGCAAAAAGCTTTCCAGCTTATCCGCCAGCTTCTTTACCGGCTCATGGGTCAGCCCCCCTAGCATCACATGGGAAAATTTTTCCGCCTGTTCAACGAGCGCCCGGTTAAGCTCCGGATGCTTATATCCGTGGATTACACTCCACCATGAGGAAATTGAATCAATCAGCTTCTGATTTTCGGTATAAAGATAAACCCCGTTGGCATCCACGATTTTACATGGCGGGGTCATTGTTTTCATCTGTACATAGGGATACCAAATCATCTTTTCTCCTCCTCATACAATGCCTTCAACGCTTCCACGGAAATATCCAGTTCCGTGTCTGTATCCTTCACGCAGGCAACGACCTTCTCTCCGGTCAGATATTCACACATTTTAATGTTATCCTCCTGCATTACATCTCCCGGCTTATAATGATTAAAAATGATACCACGCAGAGGTATTCCGTGTTCTTTCATATAAAATGCCGTCAATCCCACGTCATTTATTGTACCGAGTCCCGCGTCAGCAACAAGAAGACACCCTGCACCGCATGCCCTTATTACATCCGGGAGCCAGATTTTGGCTTCATCAAAGCATATCGGACACAGAATGCCGCCGGAGCCTTCCATTGTAACGTATTCATAACTGTCACAGACCTTTCGGAACCCGTCAAGAACAACCTCCATCCGAACAGGATTCCCTTCGATTCTGGAAGCAAGATGCGGAGAAACCGCATTTTCATAAATGTAGGGGCACATATCCTTAAGAGGCTGGCTGATTCCCGATACCTTCTTTACATAAAGGGCATCTCCGGGAATCAGACTTTTGTCGGCTCCTCTTTCATTTCCGCTCATCGCTGCCTTATAGTAAGCTGCGTTGACACCGCTTTCCCTAAGCTTTTTTACAATCAGTCCGGAAACATAGGTTTTACCGATATCTGTCCTTGTTCCGGTAACAAACAAACATTTACTCATTTCCATACCTCACTTCATATCCAAGGTCATTTAGCATTTTCATGTCCGTCTCCACGGTTATCCCGGCTGTGGTCAGCATGTCTCCCGATATTGCCGCATTTGCTCCGGCTAAAAAGCAGCTCCGTCCCTTATCCGGAAGCAGTCCCCGTCCTCCCGCAAGCCGAATCGAAGCATCCGGCAGAATAAAGCGATAGACTGCCACAATACGGCACATATCCTCTGCATTCAGTCTTTGATTATGCTCAAGCGGAGTTCCTTTGATAGGATTCAGCATATTTACGGGAACACTCTTAACTCCAAGCTCACGCAGGGTAAACGCCATGTCAATCCGGTCTTCCGGTGTTTCTCCCATACCCATGATTCCACCGCTGCACACGGAAAGTCCTGCTGCCTGTGCCGCACGGATTGCTGCAATTTTATCGTCAAAGGTATGTGTTGTACATACCTTCGGGAAATTCCGCCTTGAAGTCTCCAGATTATTATGTACCCTTGTAACGCCTGCCTCTTTCAATTTCCGGTATTGTTCTTCGTTTAAGAGTCCGAAAGAAACACATACCGATATGCCGGTTTCCTTCCGTATCCTTCTTACCGCATCACACATCCGGTCCACTTCCGGGTCTGACAGCCGTTTGCCGGATGTAACAATAGAATAGCGTAAAACGCCCTGTCTGTCGTTCTTTTTCGCTTCCTCCGTTATTTCCTCCGCAGAAAGCAGCGGGTATTCCTCCACTCCGGTATGATTGTGTGCCGACTGGGCACAGAAACGGCAATTTTCCGAACATCGTCCGCATTTTCCGTTTATAATTGTGCAGATGTCAAACCCGTTAGAACAAAAATGCTTTCGTATTTCATCTGCGCCCTCACACAATTCCTTTAACGGCTGATTGTAAAGCCGGATTGCCTCGTCCATAGTAATCCGGCATCCCTGCATAATCTCATTCTTTAATGTATTAATGTTCATCCCTGCATTTTCCCTTCCTTCACCAGCGGAATCAGCCTTTTCCCAAGAACGGCTCCGACAATGCACAGCAAAATATCACCCGGAACAGCCAGTAAAAAGCAATACAAAAATAAAGGCCAAAGTCCGATCGGATTGTCTAAGTAATAATTACTGAGCAGATAATAGTACACCATTCCCAAAAGATACACTACCGAAAGACCTGCAAAATCGGCTACAAGAAGACGTTTATAACCCGGATGACTCGTCCTTCCCGCAATCGCACCTGTCACAAAGGCTCCGACAGCAAATCCGATGATATACCCGAAGCTCGGCTGGAAGATGTACCCGATTCCTCCGCCCTGCGCAAAAATCGGCAGTCCGGCCAGACCAAGCAGCATATAGACGAAAACAGAGAGAAAGCCTCTTTTTGCTCCGAGCAAAAGACCTGCAAGCATTGTAAATAAATACTGTAATGTAAACGGCACCACCGGAACCGGTATTTTAATAAAAGCTCCCGCCGCAATCAGCACAGTAAACATAGCGCATAAAATCATATCCTTTGTTTTTCCGCTTCGCATATTCTATCCTCTTACTATTTTTCTTCTATCATATAAGACTTATACTGATTTCACCGGATGATAACCGCTCTGTCCTGCCGTCTTCATAACGGACAATCAGATGACACTCGTTGTCCACATCTACCGCAAACGCCTTTTTATTTCCCGAAGGCGACAGCACTGTGACCTCCCTGCCTACCGCCAGACTTCTGGCACGGTATTTTTCGGCATAGTCTGAAGCATCACGCGCTGTATAGTAGTTCATAAAGCAATTAAGAAATCCGGCCGCCAGAGAGTTCTTCCCGTCATTCTTTTTTTGTTCAAATACCGCTCCGGCAACCTGCTCGATTTCCTTTGCGAAACCGTCTTTAGGCGTATAGACATTCATTCCTATTCCGAGTATGACATAATCTATCCTGTTATTTTCCATGCCAAACGATGCCTCCGTGAGAATCCCGCTGATTTTCCGTCCATCCAGATAGATATCATTGACCCACTTAATCCATGCCGGCTTTCCGCAAACCGCTTCAACCGCTTCACATGCGGCAACTGCCGCCATTGTTGTGATTTTTACTGCCTGAGCCGGAGAAAAATCCATGGGACGAAGCAAAAGACTCATGTAGATTCCTGTGTCTGCCGGAGAAAAGAAGCTTCGTCCGAACCTGCCTCTTCCGTTTGTCTGTTCATTTGCTACAATAACATATCCTTCGGGACATCCTGCATTTGCTTTTTCACGAAGCAATTCGTTTGTAGATGTTGCCGTAGGCAAAACGTGCAGCTCTATACTATCACAAACAGAGGACAGGTATTTCCGGATGCCCTGTTCCGAAATAATATCCGTACTTACCGAAAGGCTGTATCCTTTATTGGGTACTGCATCAATCTCATACCCTTCATTACGCAGGCTGTTTACCGCTTTCCATACGGCAGTACGTGAAACCGCCAGCTTATCGGCTATTGCTTCACCCGAAAAATAAACCCCTTTATTTGCTTCAAACAAAGCAAGAATATTTTCTTTCGTCCGCAATGCTTTCACCTCCTCAGAGAGACATGGTAGCATATCTTTCTTAAATAGTCAACCTTTTTTGAAATAAGGTTGACGTTTATTTTAAAGAAAATTTCTACTACTCTTCTTCTGTTTTCTTACTGTCTCTTCGGAATAAACGGGGACGGCTGAGGATAGTTAATCTGCAATACCTTTAAGGCTTCCAGATTCTTTAACATCATGATACGCACCTGCCCCTGAAACTCCGGCTTAATCAGGTAATGACAATATGCTTCCATTACGACGAAAATATCATCGGTACGCCCCGCAATCTTAAAGTTATTAAATCCCATCGGAACATACTTTTCCCAGATAGCCTCCGGAGACACATACGTACAGAAATTCTGAATTGTATATACATTTTGCTGAGCCCCGCTGCAATATTTGCACTCCCACGGCTTTAACGGAATCCACTGTTCTCTCGGAAGTCTCATGTTTTTCACAATATTCTTCTGATTCTCGGAGATATGTCTGTAATGTGCGCCTCTTCTTGCACAATTCGGCTCACATGCGGCATTAATTAATATCTCACATCTCCCCTTATCCTCAATCTTTTCCAACCGGTCGAACTGATTGTTCAGGTTATAATCCAATACAACCATGTCATAACCCTTCTTCAGTTCCTCATTGACCCCGTCAATGCCTCTGATTTGCTTACAGGTGGAACTGGTAATCTTCATCTTCGAATAATTCTTACGTATATACTTTTCTAAAACCGGCGATACAAGAATAACCCCGTTCATCCCGTTATGTGCAGCTTCCACACAGTAATTGCAATACGTATCCTCCAAATCCTTTTCATCCAGCAACATATTTGTATATGTAAATCTGACCGGAATTCCCCTGTCATTCATGCTTTTTATCACAATATTAACATAGTCGGCGCTACACTGATCCGCTCTGGAATTTCTTCCTCCATTCCACAGGGACGTCGGAAACTCACCAAAAAAGGATCCGATTTGAACTCCCTCTCTGAAAAACTCCGGATGTTCCTTAAGCAAACTAAAAACCATCATATTAAGCGGATAATTTCTGCGCAGCCCCGGCAGGTGAAATTTAACTTCCATCAAAAAACCTCCTCATATATAACCTAATGTGTTTCTTTCTCTGTCTCTGTTTTACTTTTCTTCAAGGAACAAGCGCAATTTATCCATTAAACCTTCTGCGGTTTTTCTTCCGATATCATAGGCACTCTGCAGCTTATCCGGGTCTCTTTCCACTCGTTTCACCGGTAGTGGAGAAGCCGGACGTATCACAAATAAATTCCCTGCCGCCTCCTGCTTTTCTATATAGTCCAGCTCATTATTATACATAAGATGCCTGTTTGTCATATCCTCTATCAGCTTTGGATAAGCATCGTATTTTCGCCGGATTAACGGCAGCATACGGTTTTTCTCCTTACGGTATCCATATGGTCGCGTCAGAACAACCACATTCCTGTCAAACCCAATGCTTTCAAAGTATTTCACCGGGATAGAGTCGGAAATTCCGCCATCCAACATCTTTTGACCGCTTATCTCTACTATTTGTGATACAAGGGGCATGGACGCTGACGCACGCAGCCAATCAAATCCGTTATCCTCTTTTCCCAGATATTTATGGTAGACCGCTTTGCCGGTTTCAATATCTGTACAGACCGCATAGAAATCCATTGGATTGCTTTCATATGCCTCAAAATCAAATACATCTAATTTCAGAGGTACTTCTCCGTAACAGAAATCTGTATTATAGATATTTCCCGTTTGAAGCAGAGACCGGATACTACAAAACCTTTTATCTCTGCAGAACAGCTTATTATATCTGACAACTCGTCCGATTTGTCCGGACTTGTAATTGCATCCGAATATAGCTCCCGCCGAGACACCGATTGCACCGTCATATGTAATTCCGTTTTCCATCATCACGTCAATTACTCCGGCGGTAAATAAGCCTCTCATTGCACCGCCTTCTAAAATCAATCCTTTTTTCATTACATCCCGCCTTTATATCAGATTTGCCATCCTTTTTATCCGCGCCGTCCTACAATATTTCTTTCATTCTGTCTGTCAGCCCTGTATATTCTTCCATTGCTTCCTTATGATGTGAACGGATATAGGCTGTATCTTCTTCTTTTGCTGCCATTTCCAGTGCTTTTGCCTCCTCAGACAAATGGACCGCACCTATCGTAAGGGAGGTACTCTTTAGTGCATGCACCGTGGTTCTGTAATTATTCCAGTCCTCCTCGGCAAAAAATTGGTTTAGCTTTGACACTTTATCCGCTTTCACATATTCTTTCAGCATTTCTGCATAAAATGCTTCATCATTCATGCAGTATAAAAGCCCGGTCTGCACATCCAGACCTTCCAGCTTTTCAAGCTGCTGCATCTGCCCTGTTTCCGGCGCATCTATATGTTCTTCCGACTCCGGCTCATCTCTATGCTCTTCCGGCTCCGGCTGTAACACAGCTTCGAAGCTCGTCGCTTCTTCGTCTCTATGAATAAGCTCTCCCGGAAGATATTTCACGAGCATCTCCAATAATACCGTTTCCTGAATCGGCTTTGTCAGATAGTCGGTGAATCCCGCATCCATATACTCTTCCTTTGCTCCTACGATAGCATTTGCCGTAAGCATGATAACCGGTATTTCCTTGTTGATATTGTCCTCAAGCAGCTTCATATTTTGCAGCGTCTCAATACCATCCATTTCCGGCATCATATGGTCCAGAAAAATAATATCATACCGCTTCTTTCTTACACATTCCAGACACTCCCTGCCGCTAAGTACCGTATCAATCTGTATTTTTGTTTCTTTCAGAAGCCCCTTTACCACCTTTAAATTCATCTCCACATCATCCACAATAAGAATCTTTGCTTCCGGTGCGGAAAAAGACAGAGTATTATCATCTGAGGTATTCAGGTACTTCCGATAACGTTTGCTAAAATCCCCCATCGGCTTTGCATCTACTATTTTCTGTGGTATTTTCGCAGTAAAACAGGAGCCTTTTCCGTAAGTACTAACCACCGAAATCTCCCCGCCCATCAAATCTACCAGATTTTTCGTAAGGTTCAGCCCCAGACCCGTTCCTTCAATATTCCGATTACGTTTTTCTTCAATCCGGGTAAATGATTCAAACAGCTTTCCCAAATCTTCCTCCCTGATTCCGATTCCCGTATCGGAAACTGATATGATAAGCTGTATCTGTTCGTTCGACCTTTCTTCGTAATCCAAACAGAATGTAATCTTTCCCTCTTTCGTATATTTCACGGCATTGGACAGAAAATTGTTGATAATCTGTCTAATCCGGACTTCATCCCCATATAACCATGACGGCAGCTTTTCATTAATCTGCATTTCAAATTCAACCGGCTTATTTTCCATTTTCACTTTTGTCAGGTTATAGCAATCATTTAAAATCGAAAATAACTGATACTTTGTCGGAAGAATTTCCAGTTTGCCGGACTCAATCTTGGATATATCCAGAATATCATTGATAATTGAAAGCAGTGACTGTCCCGCACTCTGGATATTTTTTGCATATTCCCTTAAATTCTCATCTTTGCATTCTTTTAAAAGCATGCTGTCCATACCCAGAATGCCATTAATCGGAGTACGGATTTCATGTGACATATTGGCAAGGAACTGACTCTTTGCTTCGTTTGCACGGACAAGCTCCAGCAGCATGTTTTTCTCCTTTGTAAGGTCATACACAAAACAAACGATACAGTATGGTTCTTCATGAAAGTCTCTTGCAACGGAAAAATTCAACGAACAACTGATTTCTCCATGTATGGATTTGAGCTCCGCCACTCCTTTATTATCCTGTAAAATCGTACTAAGCAGTTTGTCAACTTCCTCTTCCGTACTCTGAAACAGCCCGGAAAGCTTCTGATTCTCAATCTTTTCAATTTTCAAAAGCTCCTGACCGTATTTGTTCACCAAAAAAAGCCGGAAGTGTTCATCAAAAATCAGGATAGCGGTGTTTGCCGACTCAAAAATATATTGGCTCAGATTCCCCACTGAGATACTGAACGCATTGAATTTGGTGGCCCAGAACCACGTAATCATATAGGTCAGAAACATCCCATACGCAGAGCTTGGGAAAGAAGGCTTTCCTAGCATCGGAAGAATCGTATCCGGAATGCAGGAAAACAAAATGGCCAGATTAGATAAAATAACAGCTCTGACATAATAGACCTGACGTGTCCGTTTTTCCTTGTTTACCCAAATAATAGCAATGCCACCCATTGTTATCGCAACAAATATCAAAAATGAATTATGTATCACTCTTCCAAGGCTATTTGTTGAATAATAACACATTCTTCCGTTTATACGCACAAAGGTATGATAATCCGGTATGAAATAAAGCAAATCCACAACAGCAAAGATTCCGAATATACTTGCATAGGTGCGGAACATCCACTTAGGAAGACGAATCATATAAACAACCATCAACGCTTCTGTCATCAGGAAGCCCACAACGCCTATCAGTCCGAGCGCCCGAAATATAGCTGCCTGGTCTGCAGTTTCCGTAAATCCCATAATTCCGTAACCGCCACTCCATAAAGCCCCGAAAAAGCCCATTACGAGCATGTAATACCGCAGACTTCCGGAGTTCTTTTCCCGTACAAAATAACTGATTCCACAAACTGCAATCACGGTACTGAATACCACAGCAAGACAATTAATAACTAGTCCCATCACGTTTCCTCCTCCGATTGTGCCCAGATCAATTTTTTCTCTATATACTTTACTTTTACATCTGCTTCTATATTGTTTTTATCCTATTCACTGCTCCTGCAAACCTCGATGAATTCTAACTCAAATAGGACAATTTATCATACCACACATTTTGAAAAAATTCAATGACCTGTATAAAACATACTAGACCGGAAGCGCAAAGTGTAATGTCCGGATGCTCACGTCCTTATTATCTTGAAATCTTTCACACAAAAAAAACTGACCAAATCCGCCTGATTTAATAATGCTTATCACCTTATATTGATTTCCCTTATCATCGGGTAACACACTGTTTACTGTAATAATCATTCGTAGCCTCCATTTGCAAGATTCACAGATAGCTCTTTTTCCATATCAGATGTATCTGCTACACTTCCAATTTTAGCCTGTATAGCTTCTTTAAGCTTACCCTCTTTTGTCATACCGGAAATAATCCTTGCCAGCACATCATTTATCTGAGACTGCTCAATATTAAGTCTAAAGGTACATTTATGGCCTGTGGCATTAACAGTATTTTTACAATAATAGTAATACCTTGTTTTATTATCCTTCTTATGTGCCTTGGCTATATTTCCATACATTCCCTTACCGCAGCAAGGACACTTAATAATGCCAGATAGGATATGTGCATGATTCGGATCATGTATCTTTTCACGCTTAAAGCTGTTCAACTTTCTCTTTTCCTGAGCAAGATTCCAGTCTTCCTCTGAAATGATAGCCTCATGCTTACCGTTATATACCGGATACTCTGCCTGCTCTACCACATGCATTTCATTTCTTGTACCGTTAATTTTCTCGGTTCTACGTCTTCCATAAGCTATTTTCCGGCGTAAACTGGATTATCTAAAACAACTTTAACAAAGCTTGCTGAAAACCCTGGGATTGTTCCATTCTGACACAGTTTCTTTGTATATCCATGATTATTCAAATAATTGGCAACACCATTGATGCCATCATTTGTATGAATATATCTGTCATAAATCATCTGAATAATATCAACCTCATCTTCCGCTATATACAGATGATTATCCTCCAATCTGTATCCGTAAGGAGCAAAACCTCCATTCCAGCCTCCCTCTTTTGCTTTCTGCTCACGCCCCGCCATGGTTTGAACTCGAATCGTATCACGCTCCATTTCATCAACAGCCGCAATAATCGAAATCAGCAGCTTACCCGCTTCCTTTGAACTGTCAATCCCATCCTCAACACAAATCAGATTAACGTCGTAATCCTGCATAAGCTGTAGCGCACTTAAAACATCCGATGCATTTCTTCCAAATCGGGATAACTTGAAAACAAGAACGAAAGAAATATCGTCCTTGCCACCTTCAATATCATTTAACATTTTCATAAATTCCGGACGACCTTTTATATTCTTCCCGGAATGACCTTCATCAGAATACTCGCCAACAATTTCCATTTCCTGAAATTCTGCGTATTTTCTGATTTTGTCTTTCTGTGCATCCAAGCTGTAGCCATCTACCTGAATAGCGGTGGATACACGGGTATATATGTAACATTTTGTTTTATTATTCAATCTTTTCACTCTCCTACTTTGGCAATACTAAAGGTGGATTCTTAAGTAAGGAAGCAATCATAGGTTTATATTTCGCTGTTCCATAGTCTTCCACGATTGCCGTTATTTTTGCTCCGGCATCTTTGGACGAGGCACCACAAATGAAAACTCTTTCATCAGCAGTTCCATAATCTATTACAATAAATCTGTCATGAAATATTCCACCGGTCTTTTGCATTTTTATCTGCACAGTTGGATATTCTTTACAAAAATCGGAAAATTCTATGCTGTGAAGTTTATTAGCACCAACATTATCACTAAATATTATGCTCTGAACCCCCGCCGGAGTATTCTTAAGATGTACCAACGTTCTGAGGCCTATATAATTATCAACGACATAGATTGTCGACTTGGCTTTTCTGTAAATTGACTCAAACACTTCATCTGCACTGCTAAACTTGGCATTGAACATGAGCCACTTATCATCATCTTCCGATACAAAACTATTCATCATGTCGGCAAGTTCAGATTTTGTAACTACATCTTTAAGGCCTTCAGCCACATCCGAAATCTGCTTTTCAAGAGAACTCATATCATGATTGATTTTACTGATTGCAATCTTGTTATTTGCCGTCTCCATGCTTAACTGGAGTAGTTCACGCTGGCCAATTAGGTCACGGTTCTCTAATATGTAATCTTTCATTTTTTTGAATGTGCGGATTAAAGCTTTACTTTGTTTTACCGCGAGCGGCCCCTTTAATACAGTCATCAACATATATAATCCCTGTTCAGTAAAGACTCTTGGATTGTATCTGCTTTTTGAACTTATATTTGCGGTCAAAAATTTTGACCGCAAATTTTCCACCTCCTCATCAGATAGTTCAAACATAAAATCTTCATCAAATTTTTCGATATT
>JAQXLY010000058.1 GCA_029012365.1 Lachnospiraceae bacterium
ACATTGGTTAATAATGTTTAGCCAGTTTGCGCGTCGGACATCATGTGTAGATTGATCCATGATAGTTTGTACCTCCTCTAAAAAACTACTAGTTTTTTCGTGTCTTTTAGAGTATCTCACAAATATGCTAACTATCCAAGGCGAGGGATTTGACGCTTACAAATATTAAACGTATTATAAGCAAACTCTTGAGCCAAATGTTATTAGACACAAAAAAGAGGCTATCCCATTTACGATTGAAACCGTAAATGGGATAGCCTCAAATTTGTAAATAAGCGTAATGTTATTAATCTCTTACGAAACACCTACAAATAATACGTCTTATTCATAAACTTTTTTTCCATATTGATGTCCTCGAGGGTCTCTATTTAGGTACTCCCATCCTTCATAGAACATCTTATCATTTGAACGTCCTTCTAAAATATACGTTCGTTCTTCCGTATTCTCTTTAAAAATGTCAGTCATTCCAAATCCCGAAAATCCTATGTATCGAACAGCTTTTGGTATAACTATCTCTGGGACTTTTATATTATTTAATGATGTCATTCCCCCAGGTCCCACAAATCTTAAAGTGCTTGGTAATACAGGGAACTCTGTAAATTCGCACAGAAATGCCGACTCTTCAATTATTAACAATCCCTCTGGAAACTCAATGGATACTGGCGCTCCCGGATAATGAAACGCCCAGTTTTTTATAACTTTTAGAGTGCTTGGTAAATGATACTTTGTTTCCGCTGTATATGTACCCATTGAAAAACCTTCAATTGTCGTAATTCCTTCTGAAAAATAAATATCTCCAACTCTATATGCAGCGTAATCAGATGCCATATAATTTATATTATTATCGTAAACCTGATTCTGCCGTGGAATATCCCACATTTCTCCAGTTCCTTCAAAAACCATAACTGCAGTCGGTTCGTAAACGTCAACATTTCTAATATCGCCAGGGTCAGGAATTGACCAAATAGAGGCTATTATATCATCACCCATTTGTCCCTCCCACTTTTTTTCGGTGTACCCATTCGCTACTGGGTCAAATTTGGGCTGAGGTGTGGTAGCCGGAACTGGAACAATATCTGACATTGGCAAGTCAACTGTTATTTCAAACGGGACATCAATTATATACACCTCGGAATCAAAAAAAGATTCTATCCTTACGGACATATTAATTGTAGTTGTTCCATTATTAAACCCCCAAATCATTATTTCTCGATTTCTCCAAATATATGATTCATAATAGGCATACGCAATGTCATAATCATCTGTCTTAGTTTCTACCGTTATATAGTAATTATTTGTATCACTATATTTACCCATGTTTTTTACTTCAAAGGGCACAATAACAGGTTCTACGGATGTAATAGTAATCTTTTGAGTCGAATGATTCTTTAAAGATACGTATGGAACTTTTGGAGTCGGCGTTGCAGTCGGTTTCGGCGTTGCAGTCGGTTTCGGTGTCGCGGTCGGCTCTGGTGTCGCAGTCGGCTCTGGCGTCGCAGTTGGCAGCGAAGTTGCCGTAGACTTAGGTTCTTCTGTAGGCTCACCAACAGAAACTTCTGTTGGTGTAGCAGTTGCAGTCGGTTCAACAGTCGGTACTGGTGTAGCAGTTGCAGTCGGTTCAGGTGCTTCTGTTGCTTCCACATCTGTCTTCTGCCCCATCTCCTCTAACATATTACTCAGTTCCTCATTCTGCTTCTGCAACTCTTCCATCTGTTTTTTTAATGCTTCAGTCTCGTTATCGGAATTATTACATCCACATAATCCAATCACTCCCAACATTGCAATCAGGAAAAATATCTTTCGCATCTTCATAAAGCATCCTCCTCATGATTATATTACTTTAATTATAATCGTCTTTCCAGTATTAGTCAACTGAATACCGCATATCTAATTATAGTCATCTTCCTAACCATAATCAAGAATAAAACTACATTATATGCTTATTTTATAAAAAGGAGGCGGAGAAAATTGATAAGTTATCGTTCATTTTGGAAAACCTTAGAAAAATCCTCTGAGACCTGATGAAGATGGGAATACCGAAGGATTTGGCATGGCAGGCAGGAAACAGCCGTAGAGGATACTGGTTCACGACACAAACGGTTGCCGTAAACATGGCAATGACAAGAGAAAGACTGATAGGTAGTGGCTTTTATGATTTAGCCACTGCCTATCAGTCTGTGCACGTCAACTATTGAAACCGCCGTGTACCGAACGGTACGCACGGTGGTGTGAGAGGACGGCGGTCAATCACCGCCTCCTACTCGATTCAGATTAAAAGTGTTCACTTTGCTATTATTGACTTAAAGAGAAAAATCCAATACAATATAGCAAAGTACCTATTCATTAGTTTGATTAAGGGCGATTAAATAGTAGGTGCATATTACGAAATGGAATAAAAATGAAAGAAGGACACTTAATGAATTATAGGCAGGTTACCAGTGAGGACGATAAGGATATTCCATATTTACATTCGATTTATATGTCGCCTGAAATATCCAAGTATATCGGTATTGACGAGGCGAACTATTGGCATTATATTGCCACGACGGAGAATGTATTTTATTACAAGGTTTACAAAGGTGATTGTTTAGTTGCAGCAGTTCACTGCGAGTTATCAGATAAAACCTTGTATATGGATATTGTGGTGATTCCTAAGTATCAAAATGTTGGAATCGGAACAACGATAATCCGGGATATCATAACAGGAAAACTTCAGCTGGACTTTGAGAAAATTGAGGTTTCTATTGATAAGTCAAACATTCCGTCGATCAGGTTGTTTGAAAAAATGCAGTTTTGTTATGTGTCAAAAGAGGATGAGCTTTTGAACTATGTATATCAGAAAGAAGGAATATTATGCGAACTTATTTAGAAACAGAAAGACTTATATTAAGAAATCTTGTTCCGGAAGATTATAAGTCTATGTTCAGATGGTGTGGTGATCCGGAAGTAAATACATATATGATTTATCCTCTTTACAAATGTGCTGAGGATGTAAAGGAATATATCGAGGGTCTAAATCCGGATGATCCCAACAATTATGATCTGGGTTTTGTGCTTAAGGATACAGGAGAACTAATCGGTAGTGGTGGCATTGTTTACAATACAGAACGTGACGTGTGGGTGATAGGATACAATATAAGGCGTGATCAATGGGGAAAGGGTCTGGTTCCTGAGGCAATTCAGGGGCTGATTGAGTATGTCAGAAGAAACAGAGAAGTTAAGATTATTGAAGGTACCTTTGCTGCTGAGAATCATAGAAGCCAACGTGTGATGGAGAAACTGGGAATGAGCTTTTATGAAGATACCGAATATGAAAAACTTGACGGAAGTATATGTTTTAAGGCAAAGACGTTTAGAAAATATTATACGTAGCACTTAATACCCAAAATCAGGAGTTGGGACGATTTGATCCGGAAAAGAAGCACCTGTTTCAAGTGGAAGTTCCAAACTATATGTTTACAAAATATTTATATGAGTCGCAGGGAATTGAAATTGCATTGAGCTCGGAAGAAATTGACAGCGTATTTTGGGATGCAGCGGCACCGGGAAAACCGACCGAGGGAATCAGAGAGTTTCTTGCATTCCTAAAAGAGAACCAGATACGCACCGGTGTAATCAGTAATATTTCATACTGTGGGAATGCTGTTGTTAAAAGGATTCATGACTGCATTCCGGATAATGATTTTGAGTTTATTATAGCAACCAGCGAGTATTTGTATCGTAAACCCAATAAGCATATATTTGAATTGGCATTAGAGAAGGCTGAACTTCAACCGGAAGAAGTATGGTATATCGGGGCAATTGATATGAAATATGAACCAAAGGAAGATATCCTTACAATAAAGAATTGGAAAGAGTTAATAGATTTGTTAAAAAGTTAGATTAGAAACAGAAGAAATAATCATGGCTGTATCATATAAACGATTATGGAAGAAATATAGGGGATGAATATGAAGAATGTAATACATATTTATGGAGCTTCCGGTTCGGGAACCTCTACATTAGGCAGAAAAATCAGTGAAGAATTGGGATATAAGTTTATGGATACCGATGATTATTACTGGTTACCGACGAATCCGCAATACACAACGAAAAGGAGTAAAGAAGAACGGCTTGCTTTAATGAAAAAGGATATTTCGGAAAATGATAATGTTGTGATTTCCGGTTCTTTGGTAGACTGGGGTGATGAATTAATTCCGCTGTTTACATTGGTAATCAGGCTTGTTACGGATACTAAAATAAGAATTGAAAGATTAAAGAATAGAGAGAAGCAAAGATTTGGTAACCGGATTATGCCGGCTGGTGATATGTATGCTAATCATATAGAGTTTATTGAATGGGCGAGAGAATATGATACCGGCAGCATAGATATGAGAAGCAAGGCAAATCATGATGAGTGGCAGAAATTATTACTCTGTAAGCAGATTGTTTTGGATGGAGCAGAGGATTTGGAGGAAAATTTCAAAAAGGTGCAAGCAGAAATTAATTCTATGATTGACAAAACGGTAACCGCAACGGTTGATTTTATGTAAGGATTGGTGGTATTACGAATGGCAAGGACAGAAAATGTGACAATAACCAATATGTGTATGGTGTTTAATGGCAGCAAAGTATTGGTGCAGGATAAAAAAGATGAGGATTATTCGGGAATCACCTTTCCGGGGGGACACGTTGAGAAAGGTGAATCCTTTACCGATGCAGTGATTCGTGAGGTGTTTGAGGAGACGGGCTTGAAAATTTCCTCGCCTAAGATATGTGGAATAAAGGATTGGATGCGGGAGGACGGCACAAGATACATGGTGCTCTTTTATAAAGAAAACGGTAAATGGACAGAAGAACTGAAATAGATTATTTGGATAGTGATTGCAAATAAGGTGGTATGTAGTTTGCCGCTGAGGTTACTAAATGTATGATAGCATTGATAGACGATGATACATTTGATTTGTGAAACGAGGATACCGTATGAAAAGGATAAAAATAATTGAGGACGATGATGCGATACGCACGGAACTGAAAACATTACTCTCAACCAACGGGTATCAGCCGGTGGAGGAGGGCACCTGTGACCTTATTCTTATGGATGTTAATCTGCCGGGAGAGAGCGGCTATGCCCTCTGCCGGAAGCTGCGGCAGACCTCGGATACACCGGTTATCTTTCTGACAGCGAGAGACACCCCGGAGGATGAATTGCTGGCATTCGGCGTGGGCGGAGATGATTTTATCCGCAAGCCTTACAACTCCTCCGTGCTGCTGGCAAGAATCGGACGTATATTGAAAAGTGCAGGAAACGAGACGATGACCACTCGGGGACTGACTCTTGACTTACCGGGCATGAAGGCTGTTTTTGAAGACAATAGCGTTGAACTTACAAAAAATGAAACCCGTATCCTGTGGTGCCTGATGCAGAAGGAGCTGTGTACCCGGGATGAGTTAATCGAAGACCTGTGGACGAACGGAATGTATATCGACGGAAACACTCTGTACGTCAATATCGGCAGGCTTCGGGAAAAGCTGGTGCAGATTGGAGCAAAAGACTTTATCCGCACGGTACGGGGAGTGGGGTACCGCCTATGAGTTTTCGGGATTATCTTGCCGCAAAGGCTGTTTCCCTGTACTTAACCGGGATTGGCGGACTCTATCTGATTTTCGTTTCTTATCTGTGCGGCGTACCTGCTTCCCTGCTTGCCGTGCTACTGTTTAGCGCGGCAGCGGTGGTATTTCTTGGATTTATCCTCGGCTGGCGGCGCATGAACCGGCGACTGAAGATGCTGCAAAACAGACTAAACGAGCTGTCGGAGAAATATCTGATCGGGGAAACGATTGAGCGGCCGAAAGACGCCCTGGAGCTTCCCTATTATCTGCTGATGAAGGAGATTTCACGCTCGGCTATCGGGGCAGTAGAGCAGGCCAGAGCGGAAAAACAGGAATATTGCGATTATGTGGACAGCTGGGTTCACGAGCTTAAAACGCCGCTTACCGCCTGCTCGCTGATTCTTTCCAATGGCGGAGACCCGGCGAAGCTGCGGCGGGAGCTGCGTCGGGCAGATAATCTGACGGAGACAATCCTGACTCATGCAAAGCTAAAAACAATGGAAAAGGATACACGAATCAGCCATGCCAATCTGCATAACCTATGCGACCAGGCTATTCGTGAGGAAATGGAGATATTAATCTCTGCCAATATCAATATTACTGTAGACGGAGAATGCTCTGTATATACCGATTCAAAGCTCTTTGTGTTCATCCTCAAGCAGCTTCTTATCAACTGCGCCAAATACTGCAGGGGCTGTCAGATCAGCATTACGCTTGCAAACGGTATTCTGACCTTTTCAGACAATGGTCCGGGGATTCCCGCTCATGAACTGAATCGGGTAACGGAACGTGGGTTTACCGGGGCCATAGGACGAAGCAGCGGTCAAAGTACCGGTATGGGGTTGTACATCGTCAGTGAGCTTTGCAAAAAGCTGAATATCGGTCTGGAGATTTTCTCCGAAGAGCATTGTTTTACCAGATTTGTGTTTCACTTTCCTTCCCAAACCTTACAAAAATGTTAGAGAACCGATAGACAGCGTTAGAAAAAATCAGGGTTCTGTGCGGTACAATGAAGGCGAAAGGTTGGTGAAACGATATGAGTAAGTTACTGGAAATAAAACATGTAACCAAATACTACGGAAACGGTGATGCGGTGTCAAAAGCGCTCTGCGGCGTGAGCTTTACTATGGAGCAGGGAGAATTTACCGCTATCATGGGAGCATCCGGTTCCGGAAAGAGCACATTGCTTAAGGTGATAGCCACCATTGACCGTCCGAGTTCCGGCAGTATCCTTCTGGAAGGACGGGACGTTGCCGAAATGCGGGAGCAGGAGCTGGCGGCGTTCCGAAGAGACCGTCTGGGCTTTATCTTTCAGGAATACAACCTGTTAGATACGCTGACGGTTGAAGAAAACATTGTTCTGCCTCTGAACCTGCAAAAAAGACCTGTCCGGGAAACCAAAGAGCGGCTTGGAGAGGTTACCGCTTCTCTGGAAATCTCGGATCAGCTTGCTAAATTTCCAAGGCAGCTTTCCGGCGGACAGCGCCAGCGGGCAGCCTGCGCCAGAGCGCTGATTACCAAACCCGCTCTGATTCTGGCAGATGAGCCGACCGGCGCTTTGGACAGTGCCAATACGAAGGGACTCATGCAAACCTTCACGGTGATGAATGAGCGTCTTGGCTCCACCATCCTTATGGTGACTCACGACGCTATGGTGGGTTCCTATGCCTCCCGTGTTCTGTTCCTGAAGGATGGTCAGATTTGGAACGAACTGCACCGTGGTGACCGGGGACGTCAGGAGATGTATCACGAGATACTGAATACCATGACAGCGCTGGGAGGTGAGGCGGATGTTCGCTAAACTTGCATTGCGGAATGTAAAACGTCAAATCAGTAACTACCTGATTTATTTTGTCACAGTCGCACTGAGTGTTGCACTCCTGTTTGCAGTCAACAATTTAAGCTACAGCGACCGAATCAGGCATCTGACAGAAATCTCCACCGATATGAAGGCTATGTTCAACATGGTCACGATTCTTTCTTCTCTGGTCACGGCACTGGTACTCAGCTACGCCACCGGTTTTATGCTGAAGCTTCGAAAAAAAGAGTTTGGTATGTACCTGACCTTAGGTATGACCCGAAGAAACATTCAGACCCTGTTTGCCTGCGAAACATGGATTTTGTCCGGCCTTGCGCTGATTGTCGGCGTTGGCCTGGGACTTGTGATTTTCCAGCTCATTATGGCATTATTTGTTTCTATTCTGGAGATTCCGTTTGCTGTGTCGGGGTATTCCGCGCAGGGAATCTGGCTTACCCTTGCTGTCAGTGTCGGGCTGTTTGCCCTTTCCACGCTTGCCTCTATGCGATATCTGAAAAAGGTGTCCGTATCGGAGCTTCTGAAGGAAGAGAGTGTTGAAAAAAGTGAAAGGCATCCGGTTTTTTGGTGCATTCTGTCGGCAGTGACGCTTTCGGGTCTTGTCGGAAGTCTGGTGATAACCTGCCAAAGTCTGATGGCAACCTTTCGCAATCAGGAGAGCTTAAGTCTGCTTTTGTGGCTGACATTAGATTTGGTAATGGTTTTTTTGAGCCATTTTACGATGTCCAGAACTCTTGCGGGAATGTTGCTGAAAAATAAGCGACTGAAAAACAAAGGTACCAATACTGTAATTCTGCGCGGACTTTCCGGAAAAATGACGGTGAATTCGCTGTTGATTGGTGCTCTGGCTACTTTGCTGGTGTTTGCGATTGTGATGTCAAATGTTGCCTTTGGGGAAAAGATTCATTCGGATTATTCTATCGATAAGGATTGTCCCTATGATGTGATGGCGATGTATGAGGTGGCTGGGGAGCAGGGAGTTTCTATAGAAGAAGGCAGACGGATTATTGAAAGACACAGCCCGATTATCTCGCAAATCGACTATCAGCTCCGTTCTCTGGGAGAAACCACACTTTGCAGCAGTATTCTGGGCTATGATGAAATGGGGTGGACAGACAAATTTATGCCTCTGAGTCAGTTTAATATGCTGCTGACCGGCTGCGGCTATGAGCCGGTTACATTGGAAGCTGAGTACCTGTTGATTACTTTCGTTCAGGGAATTTGTGATACGGACTTTTCCGGTAAAACCGTAACCCTGAACGGCACAGTGTATTCCTGGGCAGGAAGCAGTACCTTTTATCCTGAGTTTGTCAGAGAATGGATGTATTTCGTAGTTCCCGATAAAGCTTTGGAAGCTATGCCGGTGTCGGATATCTGTGCAGCTTATACCCTGGAGAACAATCGTCCGGATGCGCTGAAGCTGGTGAAGGACCTCCTTTATACGGTGGAAACGGAGGAGGGTCCGGAGGAGCGGTGCAATCACCGGGTAAAGGAGAATTACCGGCTGTATTCCAATGCTAATGCCGGAACACTGATTATTGGTGCGCTGTATGTGTCCACTGTGTTTGTGTGTATGGCACTGGCAATTCTTTCTCTAAAGACCTTGTCAACATTGAATGATGAGCGCAGGCGGTTTGAAGTGCTGTACCGGCTCGGTGCCGATGTGAAAATGCAGAAGTCTGCTCTGCTTCGGCAGATTGGTGCATTCTTCCTGATGCCTTTTGCACTGCCGCTCATTATGACTTATCCTTTAGGCTTATTATTCGGAGAAGTCTATGAATTTTGGAATTTCACGGGGTTAAGCGGACAAAAGGCAATGGAGACCGCGGTACTGATTTCTCTTGTAGTTGCGGGAGTGTATGCATTGTACTTTCTGATTACTTATCGCATTGCCTGTAATCATGTGATTTGTCATGGTGATGAGGAGAAGGAACTTTAATAATAGGATGTGGGTGTCAGGTGTGTATGGATACCTCTTTAATAAATCTGAATAAAACAGGAAAGCAGGCTAATTATGAATGAAACTGTAAAGACAAAGAGAATGCTTCCCAGAGAGTGTTGGCAAAGGCAGGATTTCAACCAACCGGAGTGATAGGGGAAGAGGGGCCGCTGTTCGTATTGAAAAGGGTTTCCGTGCAGTGAAAAATCGGCAGAGCAGGCCACCTCAGATAACGAATCAAAAAAACATCTTGACTCTCCCCTATATGGGGCTGTAAAAAATCATTTATGCTGATTCCGCCATTCTCTCGGAGAAACTCCGTAAATTGTCTTAAATGCGCGTGAAAAATGAAGCTGATTTTCATATCCTACGGCAGAACCTATGTCGGCGATGGATAGGGAGGTCAGCTTTAATAATTCGGTTGCTTTTACCATTCGATAGTTCATTAAAAATTCCTGCGGGGAACGTCCGATGGTATTCCGGAAAATCTTTCCGAAATAACTGCGGTTGATGCCACAGACAGCAGCGATATCCTCTATGGTAAGGTCGTTTTGAAAATTCTGCTCAATAAAGTTGATTGCTTCTTTGATATAATAGTCACTCATCCTGCTGCTTTGCACCGGTTTTGTTGATCTTGCAGACTGGGTAAGGTAATCCAAAAACAGATAAAGATGTCCAATAAGATGAAAAGGAGATTCCTTTGCATGGTGGACAATATACAGCATTTCATTCTTTAGCTGCTCGCGTAAATCCTTGGAGTGAGAGCGGTATACAGGACTATTTGCAGAAAGTTCTGTTAAGTCAAGCGCACCTTTTACACGAAGTCCGTCAAATTCTATCCACATATATTCCCATGGAAGGTTCTGGTCAGCATAATAAGTCGTTATCTGTCCCGGAAAAATCAGAAATCCCTGTCCACTTTTAATCGAGTAGGTCTGTGTCTCACCTTTTGCATTTTCAGCCATAAGTGTACCCGTGCCGGAAATAATATAGTGAAAGAGATAGTGATTCCGCATAGTAGGTCCAAAGGAATGCCCGGGTTCACACTGTTCATAACCATATTGATACATGCCCAAATCAATGAAGTTTTCGTTAGGGAATATGTTAAATAAAATATTGCTCATGTGAATACCTCCTCTATGATTTATACCAAAATGCGTCATCATATGATATTATAGCACAAAATAAAGCATTTTGGTATAAAAAAATAAAAATACCGCTATTTATAGGTAGCATATTGGTATGTTATAATTAGTTTAACAAAAGCGGATAATAAATTTCTGTTGAAAGGAGAGAGAATATGTCAAAGTTCAAAGGTACGAAAGTAATGTTTGTAGCAGTAGGAATTGTAATGGCTCTGACATGTCTTGCAGGTTGTGCACGCGGTTCGTCAGGCGGCAAAGTGGAGGTGGAATTGGTTTCCTACAAACCGGAAGCAGTAGGAGCTTTTGAGAAAATCGCAGAGCGCTTCAATGCAACACATGATGATATTCATTTGACGATTGATTCTCCTAATGAAGCCATGACGATTTTGAAGACAAGATTTATCAGGGAGGATTACCCTGACATTATCGGAATCGGTGGCGATATCAATTATTCAAATTTCCTTGACGCGGATTTGTTCATGGATATTTCTGATCTGGAGGAAATCGGAACGGTAAAACAGTCCTATTTGGATATGGATAAAGAACTGGAATTTATTCCGCAGGAGGGAGTCTACGCATTACCTTATGCAGCCAATGCGGCGGGGATTTTATATAACAGGGATATGTTTGAGGAGCATGGATGGGAGATTCCGAAAACCTGGGACGAGTTCCTTTACTTATGTGACAAAATCGAGTCTGACGGAATACAGCCTTTATATTTAGGCTATAAGGATACATGGACATGCCTTGCACCGTGGAATGCACTGGCGGTTGGTCTGACAGATTCGGATACCTGTAATCAGGTGAATATGGGGAATACAACTTTTTCGGCAGCTTATCGTGAGGTTGCAGAAAAAATGAAAGTCCTGCTGGGGTATGCGGAACCGAATCCATATGCATACGGATATAATGACGCGTGTACTGCTTTTGCCAGAGGACAGTCGGCAATGTATCCGATCGGAAGCTACGCAATACCACAGATTAAGTCGGTTAATCCGGAAATGAATATCGGTTCGTTTACTTTCCCGGCGAATGAGAAGGAAGAGGATAATGTGCTCAATTCCGGTATCGATTTACAGTTTTGTATCATGAAGGATTCCAAGAATAAAGAAGCCGCATATGAAGTGCTTCGTTTTCTGTATGAAGATGAAACAATTCAGATCTATCTTGATAATCAGGGAGGAATCACCTGCAAAGAGGGTAATTTTGAAATTCCGGCTGAATTAGAGGGCATGAGAGACTATATTGAGGCGGACAGAATGGCAGACTTCCAGGATCATCATTATCCGAGTGAAATGAGCGTGGATGCCATGATTCAGACTTTTTTGCTTGATAATGGGGAAGATTGTGTAGATACCTTTTTGAAACGGTTTGACAAAGATTGGAAGCGTTATAACAGAGATTTGATTCGGAAGGTACAGCAGTACCGGCAGGAAACGGAGGATGCGGAATGAAAAAGAAGATGACGAATCGGGATAAAACATTTTTGGCAATTATTATACCGGTATTGGTGCTGTTTTTCACATTTAATACTCTGCCAATGATAAAAGGAATGATATACAGCTTTACAAATTATAAAGGATATGGCTCCTATGACTATGTAGGATTCAGAAATTATATCGATCTTTTTACGGATGCCAGAGTATGGAAAAGTTATTTGTTTACTTTTAAGTATGCATTGGCAGGAACCGTATTGGTAAATGTGCTCAGCTTAATTATGGCACTCGGATTAAATAGTAAAATACGTTTTAAAAGTGCACTCAGAGGAATATATTTTGTTCCGAATGTTCTGGGTGGTTTGGTAATCGGTTATATTTTCAGCTTTTTATTTACCTACATTCTTCCGGCGGTTGGGGATGTATTCAACATCGGATTTTTGCAGAACAGTATTCTTGCCAGTGAGAAATATGCCTGGATTGGGGTGTTGATTGTCGGTGTATGGCAGGCGGTAGCAATGAATACCATTATTTATATTTCGGGACTTCAGACCGTTCCACAGGATGTCTATGAGGCAAGTATGTTGGACGGGGCAAGTAAATGGAAAGAATTCTGGAAGGTAACCTTTCCGCTTGTGATGCCTTTTGTAACAATTAATCTTGTTCTTAGCACAAAGAATTTCCTAATGGTATTTGATCAGATTGTATCATTGACAAAGGGTGGTCCTGCACAGAGTACAGAATCGATTTCCTATTTAATCTATAAGAACGGTATGGATGGAGGCCAGTTTGGATTCCAAAGTGCCAATGCAGTAATTTTCTTCTTTGTGATAGTGGCAATTTCGATTTTCCAGATGACTGTTATGAATAAAAAGGAGGAGCAGTTATGATGAAGAAAGTGCAGAAAACAAACTGGATTTTGACGCTTATACTTTTTTTAGGAACAGTAACTATATTTTTCCCACTCTATATGGCGGTTATCATTGCGTTTAAGCAGCCAAGTGAGATGACGAATGATGTTTCGGGAGCCTTGTCCTTTCCTTCCAGATGGAGCTTCGATAACTTTAGGCAGGCGATGGAGGTAACCGACTTCTGGAATTCATTGGGAAACAGTCTTTTAATTACATTAACTACGATTATCCTGTCAATCTTGATTCATTCTATCGCCGGATATGTCATCGGAAGGGGTATGGCTAAGAAAAAGAGTTTCCGGTTAATTTACCTGTATATTGTCAGTGGTATGTTTGTTCCGTTTTCTATCCTGATGATGCCGTTAGTAAAACAGACAGCGCAGATGGGGCTTGGAAACCGTTTTGGAGTAATATTGTTGTATCTTGTATTTTATATGCCGATGAATGTACTGCTTTATACCGGATACTTAAAGAATATACCGGTAGCGTTAGAGGAAGCTGCGGATATCGACGGAGCAAGTACATGGAAAACATACTGGAAAATTATTTTTCCGATGATGAAACCTATGCATGCTACAGTTGCGATTCTTACAGCACTCGGTACCTGGAATGATGTTATGACGCCGTTGGTCATTATGTCGGGAACCGGACAAAATACACTGCCTTTAGCACAGTTGAATTTTCAGACACAGTTCGGGACAAATTACAACCTGGCATTTGCATCTTATATTCTGGCATTGATTCCGATTCTGGTATTTTATATTATTTGTCAGAAGCAGATCTTAAATGGGGTTGCGAATGGTGCAGTGAAAGGATAAGGGAGATGCGATATGTCAATCATTTATAATCCAAACAAAAGAATATTCAGCTTACATACGAAAAACACAACCTACCAGATGATGGTTGACAAACATGGATATCTGTTACATTTATACTACGGTTCGGCTAATAGTGGTTTGATGGATTACGTATTGGTGTATACTGACAGAGGTTTTTCGGGAAATCCGTATGTGGCAGGAAATGACAGGACGTATTCCCTGGATACATTACCGCAGGAATATCCGACACTTGGAACCGGTGATTTCAGAAATTATGCGCTCAATATTGAGAATAGTGACGGTTCACAGTGCTGCAATCTGAAATTTTCCCATTATGAAATAAAAAAGGGAAAGTACAGTTTAAAGGGACTTCCGGCAGTATGGGCCGGAGAGGATGAAGCGGATACGCTGGAAATCGTTTTGAAAGATAGTATCAGCAAAATAGAAGTAAGTCTTTTCTATGGTGTTTTAGCAGAGGATGATATTATCACAAGAAGCGCAATCATCAGAAATGCCGGGGAAGAGAAGGTAATCATAAAAAAGGCTGCAGGCGCATGTCTGGATTTCCTTACAGGAGATTTTGATGTGGTGAAATTTTACGGAAAACATGCCATGGAACGAAATGTGGAGCGTATGCCTGTGGGGCATGGAACGACTTCCTTCGGAAGCAGGAGAGGAACTTCCAGCCATCAGTATAATCCGGCTGTTATTCTATCAGACAGGAATACGACTGAGGATTTTGGAAGCTGCTATGGGCTGCTGTTTGCATATAGCGGAAACTTTTTATGTGAAGTGGAAAAGGATCAGGTGAATCAGACCAGGGTGCTGATGGGACTGAATGATGATTTATTTTCTTATCCGCTTGGCGGGAAGGAAGAATTTACGGTACCGGAAGTCATTCTGTCATATTCCCGTAATGGGTTTGCGGAGCTTTCCCATAATTATCACTCCTGCATCCGTAAGCATTTGTGCAGAGGCAGATATGTGAATGCCGCAAGACCGGTATTGATTAACAGTTGGGAAGCAGCCTATTTTGATTTTAATGGCGACACTATTGTCAATCTGGCGAAAGAGGCAGCCGGTCTCGGAATTGATATGGTTGTCATGGATGATGGCTGGTTCGGCAAACGTAATGATGATAATTCCTCCTTAGGCGACTGGAATGTGAACGAAGAGAAGCTTGGCTGTACTTTGGCAGAGCTGATTCATAGAATAAATGAATTGGGAGTTAAATTCGGAATATGGATTGAGCCGGAGATGGTTAACGAGGATAGTGAGCTTTACAGAAAGCATCCGGATTGGGTGATTAAAATAGAAAACAGAGACCCTGTAAGATCTCGCAACCAGTTAGTCCTTGACTTTTCCCGAAAAGAAGTAAGAGATTCTGTTTTTGAGCAGATTTGTGCAATGTTGGATCAGGGAAATATTGAATATATTAAGTGGGACATGAATCGAAGCATGGCAGATGTATATGCGGGAAATGTGACATATGATTATGTGCTTGGTGTATATGATTTCCTTGAAAAACTGACATCAAAGTATCCGGAAATTTTGCTGGAAGGCTGTAGCGGAGGCGGCGGACGCTTCGATGCGGGAATGATGTATTACTGTCCGCAGATTTGGTGCAGTGATAACACGGATGCAATCAACAGAACTAAGATTCAGTACGGTTCCTCTTTCTTTTATCCTGTTTCCGTAGTCGGCTCCCATGTGTCTGCCGTTCCAAACCATCAGACGGGAAGAATCACAAGCCTGAATACCAGAGGAATTACAGCGATGGCAGGGACTTTTGGCTATGAAATGAATCCGGCGCTTTTAAGCGAAGAGGACAAAGCGGTCATCAGAGAACAGGTTATGACATATAAGAAGCATGAAATGCTGATCTGTCAGGGCGATTATTACAGGCTTTCGAATCCGTTTGCTGATGAGCATTCGGCGTGGATGTTTGTGTCAGAGGATAAAAAGCAGGCACTTGTAAATATAGTCAGACTTGATGTTCAGGGGAACATGGCGGCAACCTATGTGAAGCTGAAGGGGCTTAAGAAGGAAGCTGTTTATATTGATGACGCAACCGGAAATAGATATACCGGTGCTGCATTAATGGAAGCCGGACTACCGCTTCCATTTCCGAAGGCTGAATACGAAGCCTATCAGATTGCGCTGAAAGAACTTGATTTGGCCCGAAATTTATATGAGGTTATAAATAAGCAGATCAGCGCGCAGAATGAGAAGAATGTTATCAGTATCTTCGGCGGTTCCGGATGTGGAAAAACAACGTTAGCCTCTATTATCAGCCAGTATTTTCTGAATGACGGAATAGGCTGTTATGTGCTTGCCGGAGACAATTATCCAAGAAGAATTCCGAAGCTCAATGACGAAGAAAGACAGAGAATCTATGAGGAAAAAGGAACCGATGGGCTGACGGAATACTTGGGAACACCGAATGAGATAGAATTTGATGAAGTGAATCAGGTGATTGCGGAATTCAAATCAGGTGAGTCTGCGATTACATTAAAACAGATGGGAAGAGAAGAAGGTGAAATCAGCTATGATAAAGCGGACTTTCACGATATCCGGATACTGCTCATAGAGTGGACTCACGGCGGAAGTGAATTCCTGTCCGGGGTGGATTTACCGGTTTATATCGATAGTGTCCCGGAAGATACGTTGCATAACAGGGTGAAAAGAAACCGGGATAAAAATGCAGCCAGTGAGTTGATAAAGATTGTTCTGGATATTGAGCAGAAAAAACTCCAAAAGCAGGCAAAAGGTGCTAAAATAATTGTAGACAGGGATGGTGGTATTTATGAACAATAAGCCAATGTTGAATGCTTATCCGGACAGTATGGGCGGAAGGTTATCGGATATTGTCTCTCTTCTTGGCAGAGATGAGCTGAAAGAGGCATTTGGTTCCTTTTACATTTTGCCAAGCATCTATCATTCGGATTTGGACAGAGGCTTTTCCGTAATCGATTATGATATCAACGAGGAACTTGCCGGCCGGCAGGATTTGGAAGAGCTAAAGAAGCTTGGAATTGATTTAAAACTTGATTTTATACTGAATCATGCATCGACCGGGTCACCTCAGTTTCGGGACCTTGTGAAAAGGGGAGAGCAGTCGGAGTATAAGGATTTCTTTATTAACTGGAATGATTTCTGGCAGGGGTGCGGCTCTATGACGGAAGAAGGATATATACAGCCGGACCGGAAGTATCTGGAAAATATGTTCTTTCGAAAACCGGGTCTTCCGATTCTTATGGTAAGATTTCCTGATGGGAAAAAGGTTCCCTATTGGAATACGTTCTATCAGGAGGAACATTATCCGCTGTATCTCGGCCAAATGGATTTAAATATCAGATCTCCGAAGGTATGGGATTTTTACAAAGAAACCTTGAAAAAAATTGCATCCTACGGGGCGGATATTGTAAGATTAGATGCATTTGCATATGCACCCAAGGAACCGGGAGCAAAAAATTTCTTAAATGAGCCGGGAACATGGGAATTGTTAGGCCGGATTCAGGAGCTTGCAAGTCCGCATAAGCTTACCCTGCTGCCGGAGATTCATGCAACATATGAGGAACAAATCTATAAAAAACTGTCAGACAAAGGATATGTGACATATGATTTCTTTCTGCCGGGACTTGTTATCGATGCGATTGAGAATAAGAGAAGTACCTATCTTGCAGCATGGGCAAGAGAACTCGTTGAAAATGATATAAAAGTCGTGAATATGCTTGGCTGTCACGATGGAATACCGCTTCTGGATCTAAAAGGCATTTTGCCGGAAACGGAGATTCAAAATCTGATAGAATTAATTGTTGAGCGTGGAGGTCTTGTTAAAAATCTTCATGGGCAGAAAAATATGTACTATCAGGTCAATGCAACCTATTTTAGTGCACTTGGAGAGTCGGAACAAAAGCTGTTGATGGCGAGGGCAATTCAGCTCTTTATGCCGGGAAAGCCTCAGATATGGTATTTAGACCTGTTTGCAGGAAAAAACGACCATGAAGCCGTAAAAAGAGCGGGGGCATCCGGACACAAGGAAATTAACAGGACAAATCTTACAGCAGCAGAAGTGAATGAGGCACTTAAGAAAGAAGTAGTTCAAAAGCAAATAGAGCTGATACGCTTTCGAAACACATGCAGAGCATTTGAAGAAGGAGCAAAAGTCAGTGTAGAAGAGGAAGCCGGTATTCTCCGGATTACCTGGAAGAAAGATACTTTTTGTGCTGAGTTGATGGTGGATTTCCTTAATGAGAGATATGAAATAAGGGAAATTTAAATAACGAAATGATCGTGGAGCAACAAAGGGGGCACAACAGATTTATGAAGAAAACAAGTGTTCTAAAAGAAGAATTGAAAAACGGCATTTTTAATGATTTGTTGTTGGATATTTATGCGGATGAAGGCAAAATAGCATCTCAGACAGCGCGTTATTTGAAAGCAATTGAGATATTTGAAAGTCTGTATGGTGAGAGCGATGTTACTGTTTTCAGCGCTCCGGGAAGAAGCGAGGTTGGTGGTAATCATACAGATCATCAGCATGGAGAGATACTTGCAGCATCAATCAATCTTGATGCTATTGCAATTGCTAAAAAAACGGAGGATGGCCTGGTCAGGGTTGTGTCCGGTCACTATGATGAAATCGTAATTGATTCAGGGGATATTTCTCTGCAGGAAGAGGAAAAAGGTTCCACTGTTGCACTAATCAAAGGAGTACTTGCAGGTGCGAGGAACAGGGGGTATTGTATCGGAGGATTTCAGGCATATGTTACAAGTGATGTATTAGTCGGTGCCGGTTTATCCTCTTCGGCAGCATTTGAAACCGTAATAGGAACCATTGTTTCTCATTTATATAATGAGGGAAGCATAGATGCCGTTACAAATGCGATGATCGGTCAGTATGCAGAAAATGTATATTTTGGTAAGCCGTGCGGATTAATGGATCAAATGGCGTGTTCGGTAGGAAGTCTTGTTCATGTTGATTTTGCGAATCCGGAAAATCCTGCAGTAGAAAAGGTTGATTTTGATTTAAACGAGTACGGATACAGTTTATGTATCACAGATACCAAGGGTTCGCACGCTGATTTGACCTCCGATTATGCAGCTGTGCCGGAGGAGATGAAGCGTGTTGCAAAATATTTCGGAAAGGAAGTACTTTTTGGTGTTTCTCTGAGCGAGATTGTGGAAAATATTTCTGAAATCAGGCAGCAGTGCGGAGACCGCGCAGTACTTCGTGCAATTCATTTCATAAATGAAAATGTGCGGGTAAGGCAAGAAGTTGAGGCCATCAAATCAAAACGGATTGATGATTTCTTCCGGCTTGTGCAGGCATCGGGGGATTCTTCTTTTAAATATCTTCAGAATGTGTTTACCACCAATGATGTACAGCATCAGAATGTTTCTCTTGCATTGGCGATGAGTGAGACTGTATTGAAGGATGGCGCAGGCGTATGTCGCGTACATGGTGGCGGATTTGCGGGTACAATTCAGGCATTTGTGAAAAATGAATTTGTATCAGAGTACTTGATGCAGATGAATAAAATCTTCGGACCTGGTGCCTGCAGTGTGTTGAAAATACGTAAATATGGTGGAATTAAGGTCATGGGATAAGGAATTCCCGGGCATTGGAATCCATACAGAGGAGGAATTTATTATGCGAATTTTAGTTTTAGGAGGAGCGGGATATATCGGTTCCCATACGGTATATGAGTTGATTGAAGCGGGTGAAGACGTTGTCATTGTCGATAATTTATTGACGGGATTTCGTGAGGCAATCCATCCCCAGGCTACGTTTTATGAAGGAGATATTCGTGATCGCACTTTTATGGATTGCGTGTTTGAAAAAGAAAAGATTGATGGTGTGATTCATTTTGCAGCCAGCTCTCAGGTTGGAGAAAGTATGAAGGATCCGTTGAAATATTACAGCAACAATCTTTGCGGAACCGAAACATTGCTTGAGAGCATGGTGGCACATGGTATCGATAAGATTGTATTTTCTTCTACAGCAGCAACGTATGGTGAGCCTGAGAACATTCCGATTAAGGAGAATGATCGTACGCTTCCTACCAATTGTTACGGTGAGACAAAGCTTTCCATGGAAAAAATGTTTAAATGGACAGCCAATGCACACAATCTGCGATATGTATCTCTCCGTTATTTTAATGCATGCGGAGCACATCCAAACGGAAAAATCGGAGAGGCACACAGCCCGGAAACACATTTAATTCCGCTGATTCTGCAGGTGCCAAACGGACAAAGAGAGTATATTTCCGTATTTGGTAATGATTATGATACGAAGGACGGTACCTGTGTGAGAGATTACATTCATGTAAATGATCTGGCCCAGGCACATATATTGGCAATGAAGTATCTTATGAATGGCGGGGAAAGTGATATTTTCAATCTTGGTAACGGAGTTGGATTTACCGTGAAGGAGGTTATTGAAACAGCCAGGGAAGTAACGGGACATCCGATTCCGGCAAAGGAAGAAATGAGAAGATCCGGTGATCCGTCTACGTTGATTGCATCAAGTGAGAAGGCAAAAACTGTTTTAGGATGGAACCCTCAATATGCAGATTTAAGAGTAATTATTGATACAGCATGGAGATGGCATCAATCTCACCCGAACGGATACAAGATTGAGGGATAGCAGGAGGCTCTATGATTACAAAGTATATTAGTGAGCTTGTCTCATACGGAAGAGAGAATGGTCTGATAGAGTCGTGCGATGAGATCTATGTGACCAATCGTCTGTTAGAGCTGTTTGGAGTGGCGGAGTATCGTAAAACGGAGAGTGGTTTCCCGTTGCGGCCGGTTCATGAGATTCTTGAGGACATGATGGCATATGCCCTGGCACATGGCATTATAAAAGAGGATACCGTTACGATAAAGGATTTGTTTGATACAAAGATTATGGGGTGTATCACTCCTGCACCAAGCGTCGTCAGACAGAGATTTCAAGAGAAATATGAACTTTCCCCGAAAAAAGCGACGGATTTCTATTACAAATTTAGCATTGCCACAAATTATATCAGAAAAGACAGAATTGCCAAGGATGAGAAATGGGTAACGGATACAGAGTATGGGCCGATTGACATTACCATTAATCTCTCCAAACCCGAAAAGGATCCGAGGGATATTGCAAAAGCGGGGCAGGCAAAAAAATCGGGGTATCCGTCATGCCTTCTCTGTAAGGAAAATGAAGGATATGCCGGACATTTTTCACACCCTGCAAGACAGAATCATAGAATAGTGCCTGTTACACTGGCAGGGCAGGAATATTTTATACAGTATTCACCTTATGTATATTACAAAGAGCACTGTATTATTTTTAATTCGGAACATACACCAATGAAAATCAATCGTGCCGTATTTGAGAAAATCTTAGATTTTGTAAGGCAATTTCCTCATTATATGGTTGGTTCGAATGCGGATCTTCCGATTGTAGGCGGGTCTATTCTGAGCCATGATCATTTCCAGGGCGGTAATTATACCTTTGCAATGGCAAAGGCGGAATATGAGAGTACATTTTCATTGCCCGGTTTTGAAGACGTTACAGCCGGAATTATTAAATGGCCAATGTCGGTCATTCGTTTGCAGGGGGAACATGCAGATTCCATCGTAGAGGCAGCGGATTATATTCTTGCATGCTGGAGAAACTATACGGACGAGGATGCCTTTATCTTTTGCGAAACCGATGGAATTCCACATAACACGATTACTCCGATTGCGCGTATGCGCGGGGATAGGTACGAACTTGATCTGGTACTTCGCAATAACATTACCACAGAAGATGCGCCGTGGGGAGTTTACCATCCGTCGGTTGATTTACACCATATCAAGAAGGAAAATATCGGACTGATAGAGGTTATGGGATTAGCGGTTCTTCCGGCCAGACTGAAGAAGGAAATGAGCGATTTGGCAGATGTCATATTGCAAGGAAAAGATATACGTGCCGACGAGATCCTTGCCAAGCATGCCGACTGGGTTGATGAATGGATTTCTGAGTATGAAATAACTGAGGACAACATCATGGATATTATTCATGATGAGATTAGTAAAGTGTTTGTCAGGGTGTTGGAATGTGCAGGCGTGTACAAGCGAACGGCAGAGGGAAAGGATGCGTTTATGAGATTTATTAAATTCTTGTGCGATCCGCCGGAGGCTTCTAAGGAAGCACTGAATTAATCAGTGCTTCCCTAGAACATTGTGAAAGAGCAATAAGTAAAATTTTGCATAAAGGCAAGGAAACAAAATAAGAAAAATTCCCTCTTGACTCTCCCCTTAAGGGGAGCATATAAAATCCTTCTTGAGTAAAAACAAGGAGGATTTTTTATGTGCGAGGAATGTATTAAGGCGCAGGGTCTGACAAAAGCATTTCACGGGAGAACCGTGGTTCATGATTTGTCCTTTTCGGTAAAAAAGGGCGAAGTGTTCGGGCTTTTGGGACATAACGGTGCGGGAAAGAGCACAACGATTGAGATGCTTCTGGGACTGAAGCAGCCGGATAGCGGAGAAGGCACGATTCTGGGACTAAGCGGAGCAGGGAACAGAAGGAAGCTGTTTGAAAAGGTAGGTGTGCAGCTTCAGTCTTCCGCGTATCAGGCTGCAATCCGTGTGGATGAGGTATGTGAGGAGTATGCATCCCTTTATAAAACGCCGGCGGACTACAAGGAACTGTTAGGCAGGTTCGGCTTGTACGATTTGCGTAAAAGTCCCGTAATGAAGCTTTCCGGCGGAGAACGTCAGAAGCTGTCGGTGGTACTTTCTTTAATCGGGAATCCGGAGGTTATTTTCCTGGACGAGCTGACCACAGGGCTGGATGTGGCAGCCAGAAGAGAGGTGTGGCGCACACTGAAGCAGCTCAAGGAAAACGGAATGACTATTTTTCTTACCACACATTATATGGAAGAGGCAGAGAAGCTCTGCGACAGGATTTGTCTTATTAAGAACGGATGTAAGGTTACGGAGGGAAGCGTGTCCGAAGTGGTAGAGGCATCTCCTTATCAAAATCTGGAGGATGCATATCTTTGGTACATGGGTGAGGAGGTAGAAGCATGAAACGTTTTTTAAGATTATATAAGATTGAACAGAAGCTCTTTTTTAGGAGCGGTGATGTATTTGTCTTTAATCTATGCATGCCGGTGGTAGTGCTTTTGATAATCGGTTTTATTGCCGGTGGAAAGGCGGCAGGAGACAGCGGAATGAACTATTTACAGAGTGCCTTTGCATCGCTTACTTCGGTAGGTATCTGCTGCAGTGCGTTTATGAGCATTCCGATTGTACTGGTAGATTACAGAGATAAAAAGATTTTGAAACATTTCTATTGCAGTCCATGCAGTCCTGCGCGTATAATGTTAGCAGATGTAATATGCAGTGCGGTAATGGCGATGCTTTCGGCCGTTCTTGTCGGCGCGGTTGCCTTTCTTGTATTAGGATACCGGATGGAAGGGAGCCTGCCTGCATTTATCGGGGCATGGTTTCTGACAATGATTTCCATGTTCTCCATCGGCTTATTGGTAGCAAGTCTTTGTAAAACAACGCGGAGTATGAGTGTGGCCACGACGATTCTTTACTTCCCGATGCTGTTCTTTTCGGGAGCGACGATTCCATACGAGCTTTTTCCGAAAGGGGTACAGCTCGTGGCAGATATGATGCCGCTCGGAATGGGAATCCGGTTAATGAAGGCAGCCGGAATGGGAACGGCAGTAGAGTCGGTGCTGTTACAGATTATCATACTAATATTGATTGCGGTTGTGTGCAGCCTTGTGGCCGTAAAAACCTTTCGATGGGAGTGACGAATTATGAGAATGTATGAGAAACATGAATGTAAAGTAAAGAGTGAGAGTCAGCTTTACAAAATCGGAATGTTCGCTGCAATGAATCATATTACGGTAAAAACATTGCGGTTTTATGAGGAGCAGGGTCTGCTTGCTCCTGCCTATGTGGATAATGAAAACGGTTACCGGTATTATACAATGAATCAAATGGTGGTGATTCACAAAATAACTGCGTTAAAGCAGGCGGGATTTACGTTAGAGGAAATTAAGCATCTGAACGGAACTGTGGATGAGAAGAATTTTCTTGCAAAGAAAAAGGCGGCTCTGATGGCACAGATTGCAGAGCTGACAAGACAGATTGCTGTTATTGACGGCTATTCTGCGGACACGGAAAATACGCTTGATACACCGGTACTGCTAAAAAAAATACCGGCGGTACTGACTGCAGTCATGAAAAGAAGAATCCATTCCTATGATGAGCTGTTTACCGTGATGCCGGAGATGGGGGCGGAGATGGAGCGTATCGGGTGTGAATGTGCATTGCCGGAGTATTGCTTTACAAACTATCCGGAGGCCGGATATCAGGAGGAGGATATTCTGATAGAAGCCTGTGAAGCCGTAACGGAACAGAGAGAGGGTTCTGCTAAGGTCTATTTTAAGGAGTTCCCGGAGGTGGAGGCAGCCTGTATCTACCATAAAGGTTCTTACGATAATTTCCCTAAGACCTATGCAGTTTTGCTGCGCTATATTGAGGAAAACGGATATACCATCTCAGGGTGCATCAGAGAAAGCTATATTGACGGAGCATGGAACAAGGACAGTGAGGCTGAGTGGCTTTCGGAGATACAGATACCGGTGACGCGTGAGCCGTTATGATATTATAGGCATCCGTGTCCGGTGCACAAGTGTACAAGCGGCTTTTTGTTTCTTGGGAAAACAGAGATATATGTCAGAATGAGGAGAAAGAGGAGGAGCTCTATGATTACCTGCAGGGACATTATGAATTTAAAATTAGACGGGATGGAGCTGCTGGCCGGTGAGGAGGGCATGGACCGTATGGTGTCATGGACTTATCTGTGTCAGACAAAGCCATACGCAGAACATATGAACCACTGCTGATGTTGTGTTCCTTAAAAGATTCACGGAGGTGACTTTATATGAAGAATCAGAGGATGAGTACGAAGCTTACGATAGTAATTGCAATAGTGACTGTTTTTTGTATTACATTGCTTTATGTTACGGCAGGAAGCAGTATGAACAAAATGAGCAGAAAATCCGAGATGAATCAGATGGAAGCATCTTTGCATGCGCAGACAAAATTGATTGAAGAGTATGTTTTGCATCAGGAGGATTTATTGATTGAATTTGGTAAGGCGAATGGAACACACATGTTCTGGCTCACTCCAATCCGAAGGCGGTAGGAATTACGACACGCGAGGGGACAAGACTGAAGGAGCTGCAGGATGGGATGATACAGACGGAAAAACGATTCTTGGGTTTGTAGGAGGCGGCTCTTTTGCGGAGGAGCTGAATACGAAAAGATGAAAACAAAGTGAGGGGTGAAGTGGAGTATATCAATGCGGAAGATAAAAAATCAATCGCATGTTATGAATACATCAGGGAACACGGATGGGCAGTAGTGTCTTATGACAGTGAGGAAAACATTTATTATACGGCGGATACAAACTTAAAGGTATTAGGCGTGATATGTATTGCCGTTATCGTGTTGATTATTATGATGTGCTGGTTTCTTATTAAGGCGAACACCAGACCGTTACAATATGTTACCGACTCGATTAACCGGCTAAAAAATCTGAATCTGCAGCAGGACCATAAGCTGGATGTATATATCAATAAAAAGAGTGAAATCGGACAGATTGCAACGGCGTTAAATTCCTTGTATGATTCTTTCCGCAATATGGTGCAGACACTGGAGCGATGTTCCGTTTCTCTCACGGATTCCGCAGGAAAAATGACAGCATCCTCCGAAGTTCTCTTAGATTGTGTGGCGGAAAATTCGGAGGCGACGGCACAGTTTGCAAATCATACCGAGTTAATTTCAAGAACGATTACTCACGTGGATAATAAGGTAGAAGAAATAGCGGACGTTGTATCGAATGTAGAGAATAAAATTCATGAAGGAAAGACACAGAGTGATACGCTTCTGGTAAAGGTAAGCGATTTGCAGGGAATTGTAGATGCATCATTGGCAAAAACGAAGGAGCAGGTTGCGGATAATCAAAGAGCAATCGAAGGAGCGCTTGAGAATTTGCAGTCGCTGATGCGTATTGATGAGATGGCGAACCAGATTCTGGAGATTACAAGTCAGACCAATCTGCTTTCTCTCAATGCCGCTATTGAAGCGGCACATGCAGGGGATGCCGGTAAGGGCTTTGCGGTAGTTGCGGTAGAAACCATTCATACCCAGATTTCGGAGGTTCAGAATGTTCCGGATGAGCATGCGGTCAGCAGCGAAGAGGTGATTCGTAAAGCGGAGCAGACAACACAGACGACGGAAGAGATGGCGGTGATTGTAAATAAAAATAAGGAAAATGCGGTATCAATTCATGAGATTGTCGCCAGGTTTTCGGAATATAATTAACTTTGCCTACGGGGCTGTTGCATGAATGAAATGCGACAGCCCCCCTGTGATTTACACAAAAGAAACGGTTTCAAAAATACGCTCAAATTTTGAATAGATTGAGTTTATGTTGCATCTTCTTTTGAATTGTGTTATAATTCATAACGAAAACTGTGAATTGTACAAAGGAAGAAGCGACGTTTATGAAGTCTATAAGAATGAAAATTACAGCGGCGATTGTAGATACAATGGATGGTGTAAACCGGACGATTACGGAGTCTGCGGATGGCGTAAGCATGATTGCGGAAAAGATCGGAGTTGCGGTGGAAAAGACGGCAGAGGGTTATGAGCATTTGCGTAAGAGTGAAGAAAGTCTGGATCTTTTGAAGGAACTGATTGAGAAGTTTAGTATGTAGTGCCCGTAGAAAGGAGAGTTTGTATGAAAGAATTTCACTTAAAGGAATGGCTGGCACCGGTTTGGAAGGGCGGAGCAATCTACGAGGAATCCGTGTGCTTTTATGAAGATGCAATGGGAAAAGAACAGGGCGGGCATCTTTTATATACGCCGAAGAGAATCAGTAAGATTACAAATCATGACGGAACGGTGGAATATGAGGAGAAGAAGGATTATGAAGTGACAGAATATGGAATCAGGCGTACCGAAGGAAGTCGTATTCCGGTGCTTGCGAGGGCAGAGTATTGTGAAAACTACACGGAACAGCCATGGGCTGGCTGGCTTTGCATGCCGGGTAAGGAGCAGTTTGTCCGTATTTTGCCGAATGTGTATACTTATCAGGCGTTGGTAACGTATGAGGCAGAGGGGGCATGGACCGGCTGTATCCCGGAGCGTCAGGGAGCGAAATTAGTACATACTTATGAGAAGCTGGAAGCCGGAGAACCGCTTCATGTTGTTTTTTTCGGTGACAGCATTACGGCAGGCTGGGAAGCCAGCGGTGCCGATGAACCGGCAGTCGATATGGGCTCTCTTGCACCGATGAAGGTGCAGTCCGACCGTTACCCGTATATGCCTGTCTGGGCGGAGCTGGTGACAGGAAAGCTACGGGAGTCTTACCCGCAGGCGGCGATTACAAAGGATAATCTGTCCTCCGGCGGTTCCACGGCAAAATGGGGCGCAGAGCATGTGAATGAATTGTTTGACCGTGTGGATACGCCGGATTTGGTATTTATCGGCTTTGGAATGAACTGCATGTGGGATCCGGCAGAGGAATTCATTGGATATATCGAAGCCATTATGAACGAGCTGCGCGGAAGAAATCCGAAGTGCGAGTTCGTTCTTTACCCGGCTATGACTGCCAACAGGGAGATTGAGACATATCAGAATGATTTTATGCTTACCTACGAAAAGGCATTACAGGATTATGCGGGAAACCACTCCGGTGTGATAGCGGCTCCGGTACACAGTATGTTTAAAGAAATGGAAAAACGGGGGAAAACATATTACGAATATAGCGGAAATTGTGTGAATCATCCGAATGATTTTGCGATTCGTTTGTACGGACAGACGATATGGGAGACGCTTTGCAAGTAGAGGTATGGCTACATGGCTGTAGTAAGCGAATGACTGCAAAGGCTGTAGTAAGCGGATGAAGACAAATTTTATTAAAAAGGAGAAGGCGTATGAAATTTAACAACGGATGCTGGTTACAGAAGGAAGGCTGTCAGTGCTTTGCACCGGCGGAGGCCTATTTTACAAAGGTGACGGAGACAGAGGTGACGATTTGTGCACCGACAAGTCGTGTTTACAATAAGGGGTGTACGCTTGGCGGAATTAATCTGACGGTAAAGATTACTTCTCCGAGAGAGGATGTACTCCGCGTACAGACATATCATCATCTGGGGGCGGTTGTGACAGAACCGGCATTTGAGCTTAATCTGCAGGAAATGCCGCTGACGGTAACGGAAACGGATGAAAAGATAGTGGTGGAAAGCGGAAAGCTGAGCCTTACGATTACGAAAAATCCGTGGTCCATGGTGTATGCAAGGGACGGTAAGGTGCTGACGAAAAGCTCCGGCAAGGACCTTGCCCTGATGAAGACAAACTGGAAGGGTGATTATTATGATAAGGGTGACAACGAGGATACCTACATGCGCCAACAGCTTACACTCGGAGTAGGCGAGCTCCTTTACGGCACCGGCGAGCATTTTACGCCGTTTGTGAAAAACGGGCAAAGCATTGATATCTGGAATGAAGATGGCGGCACAAGTACGGAGCAGGCATACAAAAATATTCCGTTTTATCTCTCAAACCGTAATTACGGTGTGCTTGTAAATCACCCGGAGCGGGTATCCTTTGAGCTCGGCACCGAAATGGTAACAAGAGCGGAGTTCTCGGTCGAGGGCGGGTATCTGGACTATTTCCTTTTCGGCGGCGACTCCATGAAGGATGTGCTGGTGGCATATACGGATTTGACCGGAAAGCCGTCGCTTCCGGCACCGTGGACCTTCGGACTGTGGTTGTCCACGTCCTTTACCACAAGCTACGACGAAGCAACGGTTATGAGCTTTATCGACGGAATGCTTGACCGTGGAATTCCGCTTCGGACGTTCCACTTTGACTGTTGCTGGATGAAGGAATTTCACTGGTCGGACTTTGTGTGGGATGAGCGTGTGTTCCCGGACCCGGTGGGAATGTTGAAACGAATCAAAGAAAAGGGATTAAATATCTGTGTCTGGATTAATTCCTATATCGGGCAGGAGTCTAAGCTGTTCAGGGAAGGAATGGAAAAGGGCTACTTTATCAAGCGGCCGAACGGGCAGGTGTTCCAGTGGGATATGTGGCAGCCGGGCATGGCAATTGTAGACTTTACGAATCCGGCAGCGTATGCATGGTTCCAGGAAAAGCTGGAGGTGCTGTTAGATATGGGTGTGGACTGCTTTAAGACGGACTTCGGTGAACGGATTCCGACGGATGTGGTGTATTTTGACGGCTCCGACCCGAAGAAAATGCACAATTATTATACCTATCTTTACAATAAGTGCGTGTATGAGCTTCTGGAGCGGAAACGCGGAAAAGGCGAGGCAGTATTATTTGCCCGTTCAGCGACAGTGGGTGGTCAGAAATTCCCGGTACACTGGGGCGGTGACTGCTGGTCGGATTATGAGTCCATGGAAGAAAGCCTGCGGGGCGGATTATCTCTGATGATGAGCGGCTTCGGTTTCTGGGCTCATGATATCGGCGGCTTTGAGCATACCTCTACACCGGACGTATATAAACGCTGGGTGGCATTCGGCCTGCTCTCCTCCCACAGTCGTCTGCACGGAAGTACGTCATACCGCGTGCCGTGGGTGTACGACGAAGAGGCGGTGGATGTGTGCAGATTCTTTACCCGCCTGAAGGCAAGGCTGATGCCGTACCTGTATGAAACGGCAATCTATACAAGCAAAACCGGTATCCCGACTATGCGTAGTATGGTACTGGAATTTAGCGGGGACAGAAATTGCAGCTATCTGGACAAGCAATATATGCTGGGCGACAGCCTTTTGGTGGCACCGCTGTTCCGTGAGGACGGCATCGCCGAATACTACCTGCCGGAAGGAAGATGGACGAACTTTTTCACCGGCAAAGTCGTAGAGGGCGGCAAATGGTACACCGAGCACCACGATTACTTCAGCCTTCCGCTCATGGTAAAAGAGGGTTCCGTTATCGCACTCGGCGCAAGAGACGACAAGCCGGACTATGACTATGCGGATGGGGTGGAGCTGCGGATTTATGAGCCGGCAGACGGCATGACGGTAGAAAAGTCGGTGTACGGCATGGATCAGAAGGAAGAACTTAAGATTGTTGTCAGTCAGGAAGACGGAAGGATTATGATTGAGACAGAGGCGAAAAAACCGTATACCGTGAGATTGGTAAACCGGAAGGTAAGTTCTGTGGAAGGCGCAGAGGTAAGATATGATGGGGAAGATACGGTGGTAACAGGAAAGGCAGGACGTATGGTGCTTGCATAGGGAGTAAGGTGGCACTGTAGTAAAAGCGGCATAAAGGTTGACGTGACCTAATAAGCAGTCTATGTAGTTACTATTCACAGTCTCTGAAATGTAATAATATAAGCCATGGTGGATTGAACCGCCTCCAAAAAAAAGTCAGACCAAAAATCTGACAATCTGGGGGACGGGTCAAATGCCGTGGCTTTTCTGCTACAATAGGGCGGAGTTTGAGGTTGTGGAGTTGCGCTCAGGTGTCCTTACGCAGAATATCTAAGAAATCCTCGTAGGAGAATACCCGGTTTCTTGCTGCATTGGTGGTTTCTTTTAAAATACCGAGTTCTGTAAGCTTTTTTACAGCGGTGGCGGCACGCTCTTATTTCAAAAAGTCACGACAAATTGAAATAAGACGTGGGCGAAAGAGTATTTTATTTCAAAAACTAAAGCAGTTATAAGGAGTGAGCGGTTATGACGGTTGTTGCCGGTTATGCCGGAAAGCAGAATTATACCGGTTCTTATGGTTGGTACAAAAGAGGATAAATACTACAGGGCAGATTATTCTGGAAGATATTTTGGTTGAAACTAACCGAAATATCTTACGGAAAACTTGAAAAAAAGAACGCAGTGATGTATACTATAAGAAATTTAGGGAAAAACTAACTAAAATATCTTATAGGAGCGGTCGGTATGGAAAAAGAAATCAAAAGAGATTATTATCTGGAACAACTGATAAACCGTAAAGGCAACGGTTTGATTAAGGTTGTAACGGGAATCAGAAGATGCGGGAAATCATATTTACTTCGTACTTTATTTAAAAAGCACCTGATAGAGAGTGGAGTAGAAGAAAGCCATATTATCGAGATGGCGTTTGACTTATTTGATAATATAGAATATCGAAATCCGAAGGTCTTTTACCCTTGGGCAAAGGAACAGCTTAAGGATGGAGAAAAGTATTACTTTCTTTTAGATGAGGTACAGCTGCTGGATGAATTTGTAAGCGTTTTGAATGGATTGGCGGATAAAAAGAATTGTGATGTTTATGTAACCGGAAGTAATGCAAGGTTTCTTTCAAGAGATATAGCAACTGAATTTGGCGGAAGAGGAGATGAGGTTCATATGTATCCTTTGAGCTTCTCTGAATTTATGACCGTATATGACGGGAATCGGTATGACGGTTGGAATGAATATGTCACTTACGGAGGAATTCCGCTTGTAGTTTTAGCTGAGACCGATGAACAGAAAATTGCTCTTTTGGATAATCTATTTAAGGAAACGTATTTAAGCGATATTGTGAAACGAAACAAAATCAGAAATGTAGGAGAGATGGAATCTTTATTGGATGTACTTTCATCTGCAATCGGTTCGTTAACAAACCCGAATAAGCTGCAAAAGACATTTAAGAGTGTAAGCAAATCAAAAATAACGGCCACTACTATCACAAAATATATTGAGTATTTGGAAGATGCGTTCTTGATTGAAGAAGCGAATCGATATGACATTAAGGGAAAGTCCTATATCGGAACACCGTTAAAGTACTATTTTATGGATATGGGGCTTCGAAATTCACGAATCAATTACAGGCAGATGGAAGTAACGCATTCGATGGAAAATGTGATATATAATGAACTTAGGATGCGAGGATTTCGCGTGGATGTAGGGAATCTTACAATTGTGGAAAACGGTAAGGAAGGGAAGCCGGTAAAAAAGCAATTGGAAGTTGATTTTATTTGCAATAAGGGCTCTAAGAGGTATTATATTCAATCTGCATATATGCTTGGTACAGCGGAAAAGCTGGAACAGGAGCTTCGCCCTTTTTCTAAGATTAGGGATTCCTTTAAAAAAATAGTTATTACATCAGATACTCCGAAGCCTTTTTATAATGAGGATGGAATCCTGATGATGAATGTATATGATTTTTTACTAAATGCGGATTCATTGGAATAGCAGAATACAGATTATGCCGTATTTAGTGATAGCAGTATGGCGAATGATAGCGTTGCTGCGAATTTTGAACAGATTTTTGTAACCTATAGTCCAGAGACAGTACGGAAGGTGCTGTAATGGGGAAGACATCTGGATGAGTCAAGCGGCCATTGCCCGGATGTATAACACTACGCCTCAGAATATAACCATGCACATCAAGAACATCTATGAGGCTGGTGAATCGGTCGAAGTCTGAGAAAAGTCCGTTTTATTGGACTGCATATGAGTATAATGAGAACCAGGATAGAGGTACAAATCCTTTTCGTGGTTCTCGTTTTTGTTTTCGGAGGTAATGCTTATGCATATTTTGGCATTTATCTTACTGTTTGTTTCTGGTTCGGTTGGTGCCGCATGTGACGGTGATTTTTCAGGACTGCAGGCAAATAACAAAGTGACCGGAGTATTTGTATTCCATGGAAACGCCAGAATGAACAGAACGGAGTGGGGAAAGAAGCCAAGGTGGCAAAAAAGAGAAAAAAGACGAGAATCGAGAGCTTGTTTGAACAGATTGAGAAGGAGGGGAAAGACAAGTAATAGAGATTTGCAATTTTGGATTGCATTTGTATTACAAAAAGGGTCGACGGAACAAATCCGGTCAAATTCAACATCAAATCTAATTGAATTAAAGGGATGCTTGCTGGACTTTCTTCGTGGTAAGATTTGAATCAGGATAGATTATAAATGTAGCAAAGAAAACCTAACGCAGTTAAGAAAGAGGGGGCAGATGATATGAGTGTAGATAACAGACGTTGTCCGGAGTGTGACGGAGAAAATGATTTTCATTATGGGAACTGTATTTACGATGGTACAGACGGACCGGGAAATTGTTCCTTTGGTTCAAAGAGGAGCTCAAATCAATCCGGCGGAAAGTTTTGGCTCTTTTATATAGTTGTTCTTGTTATTGGTTATGGGATAAATGAGTTATTAGGAGCTATTATACTGATTGGATTAATCATTTGGTTATGCATATGCAAATAAGCCATATGCAAATAAGCTAGTTCAAAAGCAAAAGGAGGAATGGGTTATGAACAAAAAATTAGACGGAATGAGCACAGGAATGGCAATTCTATGTACCATCGGTATTTTACTTTTTATCGGTTGGCTGATTGACCTTGGAACACCAAAGTGCAGTAAAAGCGGATGCGACAATGATGCAAAGGAGGGTAGTAGATATTGCTGGTTACATGACAATACATCATACAGCTATAAGAGTAGCAGAAAATCTTCCTCCGGATGCAGTAGCAGCTCATCTACCTCGAAAAGCAGCACTACTACCGGAGCAAAGAGTTACAGAACGACATCAGGCAGCTCTTCAAAGAAAAGATACAGTTCCTCAGATTCTTATGATGACGGCTATAATGCTATCTATGATGATGATGATTACGACTGGAACAGATACCGGAGAGATGATGATTACGCAGCGGGCGTGGACGATGCGATGGAGGATGAGGATTGGTAGTGACAAGTGAGGATACCGGGGGATTTCATAAGCAGAATATGGCGTAGGACAATTTTTACGATGTCGTTCAATACATTTCTGGCACAATAAAGGGACAAAAAGGAGAAAAAAGACGAGAAATGAGAGCTTGTTTGAATAGATAGAGAAGGATGGACGAGATAAAAAGGTAGAAAATCTTTGAAAAGTGTCGAAAAGGTTTAAAATGGGGTTGAGTATAGCAAGAGATTCTGATAAAATGGTGATTAGGATATAGGCACTGCTTATAAAAGCTGTACCACTTGAGATATTGGGTTGATATATTAATTATAGGATTTTGCATTGTTTGGGGATAGATTCTTTTCGTAATTTATCAAAGGACAAAATTATGGAGTTTGCTTCAATGATTCCTTATATGGACAAGGATGTGACAATTGCTATCATCAATCAATTTCCGGTATATGCAGATTTTGGAAAGGTAACAATAGAACAGTATACACAGGCATGTAGCAATATTCTTGAAAAGAATAGGGAAAGTCAAATGACTGTTATTAATGGTTATCAAACGATTCTTGATGCATTAGCGAAGAGGATTGAGAAGGAAAATATATCTGAGATAGAACGAAAGTCAATTACGGAAGATATGATTGCGGTAGCGGATAAGATTGCTGAAGCAGACATACAGAATAAGAATTTTCTTGAGAGGATGGGATCTAAACTTCTGTGGGCTGTAGGGATTGTTTTTGTTGCAATTGGTGCGGGAATTGAAATTCATTCAGCATTTGGAGATGTAGATTCTTTACCACAGGTGTCAGGTGATGAGGAAGAGCGTTGAAATGAATGCGATAATTACAGTGAATTAAAAGTGGCTGCGATGAATATACGATAGAAATGTTTATCCGGCAAGAGATGGAATCTGAAAAGTTTTCTAAAGGTGAAGGAACTATGGACATTGAGGCTGTAAGGCTTTGGAAAAGCTATCCGGATGAAATAAAGGAAATGTGGCTGCATAATGCCTTTTGCATTAATTGTGGAAATACATCCTTTAAGCCAGAATATAATTTGTGAAAAGATAAATTTGGCTTGGTGATTGAAGGTTTCTGCGTCAAATGCGGAGAAAAAATTGCGAGGTGCTGTGACTGATGAATAGATTTTCAGAGAAAGATTGGAAGTTATTCAGAAATAAGATTTCTGATTGGCAGGAAGCTTATATGGAAAAATTGAACAAAGAATACATAGCGTTGTTGAGTGGAGAAGGAAATGCATCGGACAAATTCTGGAGATTGGAGAAACGGATTCGAGAGGATAAGAAAGACTGCGGTGTGCAGTGTGAGATGAGCAGATCAAATCAGTTTTACATTATGTTATCATTGTTGAATGAAGGAGCAATTACTTTTGATGATTTGGAAGACTTCAGCGATGATTTGAAAGATACAATGAAACATTTTGCAGGTAAATGATAAATAGGCGGTGGTCTTCATAAAACAGTATTTCCCGATGACTGTTTTATTGACTTTGATATGAAATTGATTGACCTTTTTGCTGAAATGGATAAGAAGCATCTGAAGGTAAAGGATCAGATTAAAAATGAATACTTTAGGGTAAAGGACTTGTTGGGGAGGGTTCCGTCAAGACTTGAGCTCTTTACTTATATGGATGATGATGTGTATCAGATGGCAATTGCTCATTCAAAAGATAATCCCTTTAAGAGATATTTGGAATTCCTAGATGAGCTAAATGAGCTGTCTGAAGAGGAAAAAGTACTGTACGAGGGAATTGGAAGAGAGTTTATCAATTTGATTGAAAATACAAATATGTCAAAGGTTTATAAGATGCCGGTGCACTTTTTACAGGAATCCGGAAAAGGATTTTTTGTGAAAGAGAATGGATCAGCATTAGCATTAAGAGAAGATTTACGCAAGAGCATACATAGCGAAGCGTTTGTGAATCAGATGAAAGATGTAATAGAATATAGGGCGATGGATTATTATCAGAGAAGGTACAGGGAGGCTAGTACATCGTTTAAAAATCAGCTATGTAATTAATAACTGTAGTACTGTAATATATAAAGGAGCATCATGACTAACATCAACCACCTTCAGCAAGGTCTCACGACCGCGTTCATTGACAGTACCGTATCGTCGAACCTTGCTTACAAACCACAATTTGTTTCGAATAATTACAAAGAAGGACGGAAAGTGCTTTCATCCATTGAGGATGAGCTTTTGGCGTGTGAAGAATTCTCGATTAGTGTTGCGTTTATTACCATGAGTGGTATTACACCGTTGCTGCAGACGCTAAAGGAGCTGGAGAAACGAGAAATTCCGGGGCGGATTTTGACTACGGATTATTTGAATTTCAGTGAGCCGAGAGCCTTACGGAAGTTGGCGGAGTTAAAGAATATTTCTTTGAAAATGTATTCCACTTCTGAGGCGCAAGAAGGATTCCATACAAAAGGCTATATCTTTAAGAACGAGGAGATTTATCGTATTATTGTGGGTAGCTCCAACATGACGTTAAATGCACTTACAAAGAATCGCGAGTGGAATACAAAGATTGTTTCTACCGAGCAGGGTGAGTATGCAATTGAGCTTGTGGAGGAGTTCAATCAGCTATGGAATTCTGAGTTTGCACAGGACTATCAAACGTTTATTGACTGTTATACGGTTAACTATAACATCATTAAAAAGCAACGGGAAATTGTAAAGGCGGCGGAGGTTCCGTCTTTGGAGGAATACCGTTTACAGCCGAATTCAATGCAGGTGGCGTTTGTTGCAAACTTGCAGAAGCTACGTGCAGAGGGCGAACGACGTGCTTTGTTGATTTCTGCAACCGGAACCGGTAAAACCTATGCATCAGCGTTTGCACTCCGTGAGGACAATCCGAAGAAAGCATTGTTTTTAGTGCATCGTGAGCAGATTGCGAAGCAGGCAATTGAGAGTTATAAGAAGGTGTTTGGAAAAACAAAGACGTTTGGTTTGTTGTCCGGGAATTCCAAGGATTATGAAGTAGAGTATTTGTTTTCCACGATGCAGATGATGGCAAAACCGGAAATATTGGCAAGGTTTCGCAAGGATGAGTTTCAAACGATTATCGTTGATGAGGCACATCGTATCGGGGCGAATAGTTATCAAAACATTATGGACTATTTTGAACCACAGTTTTGGCTTGGTATGACGGCTTCCCCGGAACGTACCGATGGATATGATGTTTATCAGGCGTTTGAACATAATATTGCCTATGAGATTCGCTTACAGCAGGCATTGGAAGAAAATCTGCTTTGTCCGTTCCATTATTTTGGCATTACGGATTTGCAGATTGAGGGTGAGACGATTGACGAAGAAACGGGGCTACGAGACTTTAAACGTCTGGCATCTGATGACCGTGTGAATTATGTGATTGAGCAAATCAATTATTATGGGTATAGTGGCGACCGTGTCAAAGGACTGATTTTCTGTAGTTCAAAAAAAGAAGCGATAGCACTGAGCGAGAAGTTTAATCAGCGCGGATATAATACTGTGGCACTGACCGGGCAGGATAGTCAGGAGGTGCGGGAACGGGCAATCGAGCGTTTGGTCTCGGAAAATGGTGCGGACAAGCTGGATTACATATTTACCGTAGATATTTTTAACGAAGGTGTGGATATTCCGGAAATCAATCAGGTGGTAATGCTTCGTCCGACGGAATCTCCTATTGTGTTTGTACAACAGTTGGGGCGAGGGCTGCGTAAAGCGGACGGAAAAGAGTATGTAGTAATTCTGGATTTTATCGGAAATTACAAGAATAATTTCATGATTCCGATTGCGTTATCCGGCGACCGCAGTTATAATAAGGACAACATTCGTCGTTATGTATTGGAGGGCGAGCGCATTATTCCGGGGGCGTCTACCATTCATTTTGACGAGATTTCAAAGAAACGCATTTTCTCTGCCATTGATGTAGCGAATTTCAGTGATATCAAGCTGATTAAGGAGAATTACACCAACCTGAAAAACAAGCTGGGACACATTCCGTCGTTGCAGGATTTTGACAAGTATGGCGAGATGGATGTATTGCGCATTTTTGATAATAATAGTCTTGGTTCATATTATAAGTTCTTAGTGAAGTATGAGAAGGAGTATACCGTTCGTTTATCGGAAGCGGAGGAAAAGGTGATTGAATTTGTTTCTAAGAAGCTGGCAAGCGGAAAGAGGATTCATGAACTGGAGCTTTTGAACCGTATGTTGAGCTATAGTCACGGTCTGTTGGGAATTTTAAAGAAGTCTTTAGCAAATGAATATGACATTCAGATGCAGGATGTGACGGTGCAAAGCGTTGTAAATGTTATGACAAACGAGTTTCCGGCCGGTTCGGGAAAGAGTACCTATAAGGACTGTGTATTTTTACGTGAAGAGCAAAACGGCGACTATGCAAGAAACGTTTCCTTTGAGGAAATGTTACAGAATCCGGAGTTTTACGGGATTTTGAAGGAATTGATTGAGTTCGGGATTTCCCGCTATAAGAGGAATTACAGCGAACGCTATCAGGACACTGATCTGGTTCTGTATCAAAAGTATACCTATGAGGATGCCTGTCGGCTGCTGAATTGGGAGAATAATGAAGTGCCGTTAAATATCGGCGGTTACAAATATGACAAGCGTACCAAAACCTTCCCGGTATTTATCAATTACGATAAGGCGGAGGAGATTCAGGACACCATCAAGTATGAGGACCATTTTGTCAATGAGAATACGTTGATTGCCATTTCCAAGCAGAGCCGGACGATTGCGTCCGAGGATGTGCAGAATTTTCTTTATGCGACGGAACGGGGAATTCGGGTGGAGCTGTTTGTCCGCAAGAATAAGGACGACAAAATCTCCAAGGAGTTCTATTACCTCGGTCACATGAAGGCGACTGGTTGTGTCAAAGAGTTTGTTATGGCGAATACGGACAAGACTGCGGTGGAAATCGAGTGGGCGTTGGATACGCCGGTGCGGGAGGACATTTATCAGTATATTGTGAATGGGTAATGTATTTGTGGGAGTAAAAAGGATTTGGGAAAATTACAGGAAGGAGAAAAATGAATAGAACAAATAAACCGAAGATGACATCGAAAGCATTGGTAGAAAAAAATCTTTGTAAGATACACGGAGGTTTCTATGAAAACAATTAAGGTAGTGGCGGCGATTATTTTCAACGACAATCAGATATTTGCAACGGAACGCGGTTACGGTGAGTTTAAAGGTGGCTGGGAGTTTCCGGGTGGCAAGGTGGAGCCCGGAGAGAGCCCGGAGGAGGCACTGGTGCGGGAAATCAGAGAAGAGCTCGCCATGGAGGTTGAGGTGGGAGAGTTGTTTGAGACAGTGGAGTATGATTATCCGGCGTTTCACCTTTCCATGGACTGTTTTCTTTGTAAAATTAAGTCTGGTACACCGGTTCTTTTGGAACACGCGGCAGCAAAATGGCTTAAGAAGGAGGAACTGGGTTCAGTGGCGTGGCTTCCGGCAGATGAGGGATTGATTGAGCGGTTAAAAAAGCTATAGTGCAGGGCACCACAACGATTACACACTAAAAGGCTGAACTGTTATGCAAAATGAAAGATTTTGTAGTTTCTTGTGGTAAAAGAACCCTGTCTGTGTTATTCTATTGGTAGGTTCACGAGGAGGATATGGATATGAAAAGTATTTTAGTTGTAGATGATGATGCAATGAATTTGAGAATGGCAGAAATGCTTCTTAAGAAGAAGGATTATGAGGTGAAAAAGGCAGATTCGGGTCAGGCTGCACTTGCAATTTTACAGGAGGAATCGGTGGATATGGTTCTTTTGGATGTGGAAATGCCGGAAATGAGTGGTATTGAAACATTGGAGGCAATCCGGTCAAGACAGGAATTTGCGGAGCTGCCGGTGCTTTTTCTATCTGCTTCCGAAGATATGGAAGAAGCGGTAGCAAACGGAGAGTATGCGGTGCAGGGGTTCGTGAAAAAGCCAATCATTCCGGTAAAATTGTATGAACGTGTGGAGGAGTTTTGTAAATAGGAGGCCGGCGTATGTCTTTACAATATAATGTTTCTTATGAAGTAGCTTCCGGTGTCTTTTTGGTAATTCTGCTTTTTTTTATTAGATTGCAGTATGATACAAATTCAAGATTGAATAAAGAATTTCGGAAACTTACCTGGTTGGGATTAATTGCAACCGTTCTGGATGTTACATCAGCCATTACAATCAGCTATGCAAGCCTTATACCGATACCGGTGAATACCTTACTGAATACACTGTATTTTGTTGCGGTTGCAACTTTAGGTTATCAGGTTATGTATTATAGCTTGTTTTATGTATACAGGAATCAGGGGAAGAGCAAGTTTATCCGGTTTCATCAGCTTCTTGTATGTGCTTATTTTGTGGTGCTTACCATCAATATGTTTACGGGATTTTTGTTTTCCTTTAGTAAGGATGGGCTGTACATAAAGGGTCCTGTTTATCTTGCTATTTATGCGATTCCTACCTATTTCGTCCTGTGCTCATCGTCAATTCTGCTTTACAACTTCCGGAAATTTCGGACATGGCAGAGGATTTCCACTTTTCTTTTTGTGTTTTTTCAGCTTTCCGGTGTGGTGCTTCAGATGTTCTTTTTCCCGGATGTACTTCTGGCACTGTTTATGAGTGCGCTGGGGCTTATGATGATGCTTTTTACGATAGAGACTCCTGATTATCAGAAGCTTGTAATTACAATTGAGGAATTGAACGCAACGAAGAATGTAGCAGAGAAAGCGAAAGAGGAAGCAGAAAGGGCAAAGGAGATTGCGCTGGAAGCGAATCGTGCAAAATCCGATTTTCTGGCTAATATGAGCCATGAAATACGGACGCCGATTAATGCGGTGCTGGGAATGGACGAGATGATTTTAAGAGAAAGTGACAGTCCGAAAATACTTGAGTATGCTACGGATATAAAGCGGGCAGGAAGCATGCTGCTTTCTCTGATTAATGATATACTGGATTTTTCAAAAATTGAAAGCGGCAAGATGGATATTATTCCGGTTGACTATGATTTGGGAATTATGCTGAGTGAGACGATAGATATGATTCGCTCAAGAGCTGAAGATAAAAAACTGCAGCTTGAATTAAGGATTGAACCGAATACTCCTGTACATTTGCACGGAGATGAAGTAAGAATCAGACAGGTTATTACCAATATTCTTACAAATGCGGTCAAATATACACCGAAGGGAAAAGTGATACTTACGGTGTCGGGAAAGAAGGTTTCGGAAGAAGCGGTACAATTATTTGTATCGGTAAAGGATACCGGTATCGGCATTAAGGAAGAAGATATTGGACGGTTGTTTGATTCTTTTCAGCGTATAGATGAAAGTAGAAACAGAAATATTGAAGGTACAGGCCTTGGACTTTCCATTACCATGCATCTGTTGAACCTGATGGGAAGTCGTCTGGAGGTGGAAAGTACCTATGGGGAGGGCTCTGATTTCTATTTTTATCTGGAACAGAAGCAACTGGATGATGAGGTCATCGGAGAGAATATACAGAAATATTATGAAAAAGAAAAGGGTGAGGTTCATATTTCTACCGAGCAGTTTTATGCTCCGAATGCCAAAATCCTTGTTGTAGATGACAATGAGATGAATCTAAAGGTCTTTTTAGGACTCCTTAAGAATCACGGTATGCAAATTGACACTGCAATGAGTGGAAAAGAATGTCTCGCACTAATGGAACAAAAGGCATATCACATCATTTTTATGGATTATCAGATGCCGGAAATGGACGGTGTTGAGACATTAAGACGGTCTAAAGAGCTGAAAAGCAATTTGAGTAAGGATGCAGTCATCATTATTTTAACCGCTAATGCGGTTTCCGGTGCAAGAGAAATGTTTTTGCAGGAGGGCTTCTGCGATTATCTTTCAAAGCCGATTATTGCGGCAAAGCTTGAAAAAATGATTCGGAAATATCTACCGGAAGAGTTAGTGTCAAAGACCGATTTGGGACAAAAAGAAGAAATTCATGTTGAAGACGGACGAGATGTTGAGGTTGCAAAACATGCCGAAGCGTCACAGGCAGAAAACAGTCTGGTAGATTGGAAAGAAGGCAGAAAGCTTTGCCTGGATGATGAGGAATTTTACAGGGAAATGCTTCGGACATTTTTGGATGCACACTCTGATACGGAGCTTAATGGTTATTATGAGGAGTCTGATTTTGAAAAGTACCGTATCAAGGTTCACGCCATTAAGTCGAATCTGGCTAATATCGGTGCAATGAAGGCATCGGAAATGGCAAAGCAGTTAGAGCTTGCATTAAAGCTTGACAATAATGTAACCTATGTACAGGAGCACCATGAAGGATTTATGGCAATATATGCGAGAGTGGTGTCCGAGGTGGAAACATATCTTGAAAGCGGAACTGCCTAAAGGAGGAGTTATCATGCATAACCTACAAAACCCGGCCTCTTCCAAAGAGATTACGAGGGCGTATTTCGACAGCTTATTATTGGAACAGCGGCTGATGGACAGCGGTGTCCCTGAGACGGAGCTTGAGCTGTACGGAGAGTGGTTTTCCACGCCGATTATGACGGCGGCGTTATCTCATATCGGTACCTTCAATCCGGATATGCAAAACGGTATGGTGGAGTATGCACGTGCCGCGGCCGAGGTGAATGCGGTGCACTGGATTGGCATGGGCAGTAACGAGGAGTTTGCCGGGGTAATAGAGACCGGAGCCCGGACCATTCGTATCGTAAAGCCGTATGCGGATGAAGAGAAGATTTTTAATATGCTTTCGTATGCGGAGGAAATGGGAGCGCTGGCGGTAGGAATGGACATTGACCACATGTTTGACGGAAAGGGTAACCCGGACGTGTGCATGGGAGAGCAGATGGCGGTGAAGTCTTCAAAGGATTTGAAGCGGTATGTGGACTCCGTAAAGGTACCGTTTATTATTAAGGGGGTACTCAGTGTGTGGGATGCGGCGAAGTGTGCCGAAATCGGAGCGAACGGTATTGTGGTTTCCCATCATAACGGGAGAATGAATTACGCGATGCCGCCGCTTGCCATACTTCCGGAGATTGTAAAGGAAGTGGGGGATGCGATGCCGGTTTTTGTGGATTGCGGTATTTGTTCCGGTATGGATGCCTATAAAGCACTGGCGCTGGGTGCTACGGCAGTGGGTGTCGGTACGCATTTGATTCCGTACATCCGTAAGGGTGGTGCGGAAGCGGTGGCGGCAAGAATGCAGGAGATGACCGACGAGCTGCGGAGTGTAATGGCCTATACCGGAGTGAAGGATACAACGGAATTTGACAAGACCGTGATTCACCGGATATGAATGAAAGCGCAGTACGATGCGGCGACAGCGGCAGCGATGCAGTTTATGGAAGGTGTCGGGATGCACCTTGAAGGGATGACCTGGGTACGGTGAGCTGGTGAGCTTGGTCTGATATGCGAAATATGAAATAGAAAAAGGAGGACAGTAATATGTTGATTTACGTGGATGGAAAGGCAGGAAGAAGCGGAAACGGAACGAAGGACTATCCGTTTCAGACGATTTCGGAAGCAGCAAAGGCAGCACTTCCGGGAGATGAGGTGCTGGTTGCACCGGGTGTTTATCGTGAGTATGTTGACCCGGCGAATGCGGGTACACCGGAGGCAAGGATTACGTATCGTTCGGCAGAACAGGGCGCAGCGGTCATTACGGGCGCAGAGCCGGTGAAAAACTGGGTTCCTTATGCGGAAAATGTGTGGGTTGCACGTATCCCGAACGGTCTTTTCGGCTCCTATAACCCATATACTACACTGGTAAGCGGTGACTGGTTTATTGCGACCTATATTGCACATACCGGCGAAGTCTTTTTAAACGGCAAATCGTTGTATGAGACGACGGAGTTAGAAGGGGTGTTACATCCTGTCGTATATGCGAAGTCCTGGGACCCGGAGTTCTCTGTTTATACATGGTATACGACGCAGGATGAAGCCACGGATGAGACGCTGATTTATGCTAACTTTCAGGGAAAGGACCCGAATGTGGAGAATGTGGAGATTACGGTGCGAAGAAACTGTTTCTATCCGTCAAAGGAAGGAGTGGGCTATATTACGCTTTCCGGTTTTACGGTAAGGCAGGCGGCAACCCAATGGGCACCGCCGACCGCATATCAGGAGGGAATGATAGGACCTCACTGGTCCAAGGGCTGGATTATTGAGGATTGTGAGGTGTCGCATTCCAAATGCTCCGGTATTTCTCTCGGAAAGTATAAGCAGCCGAATAACGACAATAAGTGGTCTAAGTGGAAATTTAAGGACGGCACCCAGACAGAGCGTGACAACATCTGTCAGGCACAGGCAGAGGGATGGACAAAGGAGAATATCGGTTCCCATATTGTTCGCCGCTGTAATATTCATGACTGCGGACAGACCGGAATTGTGGGACATCTGGGAGGTGTATTCTCGATTATTGAGGATAACCATATCCACCATATTAACAATAAGCAGAATCTTGCCGGTGCGGAAATCGGCGGTATTAAGATGCATGCCGCAATCGATGTGATTATTCGCAGAAACCATTTTCATCATTGTACGAGAGGCTTATGGCTTGACTGGCAGGCACAGGGAACACGTGTCACACAGAATCTGTTTCATCATAATACCCTGCCGTTTGACGCCAATGCAAATGTTTCGAATGCGGACGGTCTGGGTGAGGACATTTTCATTGAAGTATCCCACGGCCCGACTCTGGTAGATAACAATATTCTGCTTTCGGACCATGCCTTAAAGCTGCCGACCCAGGGTGTGGCACTGGTACACAATTTCATAGCCGGTTCCTTTACGGCAGTGGGCAGAGGCGTAAATAACGGTTCACCGACAAAGTTTTCTCCGCGCTTCACTCCGTATCACATGCCTCACCGGACAGAAATCGCGGGCTTTATGACGATTCTTCACGGAGACTGCAGATTCTATAATAATATCTTTATCCAGCAGCCGATGCGTCCGGGAATGGTAGAGATACAACAGGGCTCTGTCGATAATGAGTGGTCGGATTGCAATCTGGTTGTCGGTACGGTGCCATACGAGGAGTATCCTGCCTACGAGGAATATGCGGCACAGTTTGAAGGGTATTGCGGAATGGGCTCGGCACCGAGCGACCGTTATTATAATCCGCTCCCGGTATGGGCAGCCGGAAATGCGTTCTTTAACGGCGCAAAGCCGATGTCAAAGGAAACGGATGCTTTCGTTGATAACGAGCATCAGGTAACACTTGCGCTTGTGGAAGAAAACGGAGTGTATACACTCAGGACAAACGTATACGATTTTCTGACAAAGGAAAATGCACAGATGATTTCCACCGAGGTACTGGGAATGGCGTTTGAGCCGGAGCAGCTGTTTGAAAATCCGGACGGAACTCCGATTGTATTTTATGATGATTATTTCGGAGTACATCGCGCCATCAATCCGAAAATCGGACCGTTTGAAACAGTGGACGGCGGGAAAATTGTGGTGGCAAGGGAGAAGAAATAAAAAAGAATGGGCTGCGCTTTCGCGCAGCCCTGAGCTTTTACCTTCATTTACCGGTCTTTGGTTCAGCCTTCAATGGCAATGTAATGGTCATTGCTTTCGATTGCCTTCGGTTCTTCCTTCGGCAGAGAAAGCTTCAAAATGCCGTCCTCGAATTTTGCGTGAATATCTTCCTTCTTTACGGCATCTCCTACATAAAAGCTACGGCTCATACCGCCGGCATAACGTTCCTTTCTAAGGTATTTGCCGTGCTTATCCTTCTCTTCCTTATCAAGTCCTTTGGCGGCCTGAATGGTAAGATAACCGTTCTCAAGCTGAACGGAGACTTCATCTTTTTTGAAGCCCGGAAGGTCGACGAAAACCTCGTATTCATGGTCGGTCTCTTTTACATCGGTTTTCATCATGTTCTTTGCGTGTTTCCCGTAGAGGGCTTTGTCAATATCAGGAAATGAAAAGTCCATCCACTCATCAAACAGGTTTTCTCCAAAAATACTAGGCAGCAACATAGGTCATTCCTCCTTTTTTATTTGACAATGCGTGCCAATCAGTTTTTATTTGGAACCGGGAGGGGAATTATTTCTCTTCCTTTGTTCTACATGTAATATAACACATACTTTTTGGCTTGTCAAGAGGAAAATAAAAAAATTTTAGAAAAAATTGTTCATGCAACTAATAAAAGCTGACAATTTGAGCTTGAACCCTTGATAAGAGAATCACTTACGCGGTAAGCTATCCAAAATATTTCTTGAAAAGTATCCTTAGGAAAAACTATGTCGCAGATATCGATGATAATTATTTTCTGCTTGCATTTTCAAAAAATATTGTGTTATAATCCAAACATCGAGCAGCAAGATGCGTAAGTCCAGATTCTGGACCTGCGCATTTTTTTCGTGCAGGCAAAGTGAGCATAAAATTTTGTCAGGAAAGCTTGCTTTCCATGACAAAATTTTATGCGAACGCGCCCCCGACCGAGTGACGAAGTCACGAGGTGAGGGCGCAAGGTGCAAAGCACCGGCCTGCACGATATACAAAATTTGGAGGTTATGGAAATGGAACAAATGAATCAATCTTTTCTTGCCGATGAGAGGCTTGGCAGACTTATGCGGAAGTATGCGATTCCCTGCATTATTTCACTGTTGGTAGGTGCACTTTATAATATTGTGGACCAGATTTTTATTGCAAATGCAGAGTACCTCGGTTCATACGGAAATGCAGCGAATACGGTTGTATTTCCGCTGACGGTAATCGCATTGGCGATTGCGGTAATGAACGGCGACGGCTGCTGCGCTTTTGTAAGCCTGAGTTTGGGGAAAAGAAAGACGGAGGAAGCGAACCGCAGCGTCGGCAATGCGATTGTGCTGACGATTGTCGGCGGAATTGTTTTGTGTATTATTTATCTTGTATTTCAGGAACAGATTATTGCGCTGTTCGGAGGCACGGTAAATGAGGAAACTTTCCGGAATTCCAAAGAGTATTTCTTTTATATTTCGCTGGGGATTCCGTTTTATATGTTCGGTCAGGCAATGAACCCGATTATCCGTGCGGACGGCAGTCCGAAGTTTGCGATGGTTTCCACACTTGCCGGGGCGATGGTAAATATAATCCTTGACCCGCTTATGATTTTCGGCTTTCGTTTGGGAATGATGGGAGCTGCGCTTGCAACGGTAATCGGGCAGGTGGTGACTGCCCTGTTGACGGTCCGGTATCTGCTTCATATGAAAACATTAAAGCTCTCAATGGCAGAATTCCGGATAAATTGGCAGATTTCCGGGCGGATGTTGCTACTTGGTATTTGCAGCTTCCTTTCTCAGATTTCCCTTGTGGCGGCAATGGCGGCAATTAATAATATGTTACAGCGCTACGGAGCAAAGGACGCTGTTTTCGGACAGGAGCAGTATGCACAGATTCCGATGGCGGTTGTAGGAATCGTAATGAAGTTTTTCCAGATTGTCATTTCGATTGTCGTCGGTATGGCTGCGGGCTGTATCCCGATTGTGGGCTACAATATGGGTGCCGGACAAAAGCAAAGAGTGAAAAAGCTGTTTTCGCTACTGTTAGCCTGCGAGGCAGCGGTGGGAACGGTTGCTTTTTTGATTGTTGAGTTTATGCCAAAGCAGCTGATTGCTATTTTCGGTGCGGCAAATGAAAGCGTCTATTATACCGAATTTGCAATAAAGGCGTTTCGTGTTTACCTGTGCATGGTGATTTTGGCATGTTTTTGCTTTATAGGAAATACCGTGTTGTTGCAGCGTACGGAAGTGCATCCCTATAAAGCAAAAAACACTCTCAGTCTTTAAACTCAAAACGATTCTTCATAAGAAACACCTCCATTCCGTATAGAAATGACATAACCATGTAATTATAGTGGGACAGAAGAAATAGAAAGTGCTTGCGCGATTTGCACCTCTGTGCTATACTGTTCGAAAAATTTCGAAAGCAGGAGGATAGCCTATGATTCGACCGATGAAACAAGAAGAAATCCCGGTATGCGTAGCTTTGATTCGGAGCAGTTTCCTGACCGTAGCGGAGGAGTTTGGATTCACAGCGGAGAATGCACCGCGGTTTACGGCGTTTGCTACTACGGAACAACGGCTTACGTGGCATCTATACGGAGAGAAGAGACCGATGTATGTGTATGAGAATGAAACGGGCGAGATTATCGGCTATTATTCCCTTTTGATGCAGGAAGATAACGAATGTGAGTTGAATAACCTCTGCGTGGCACCCGAATATCGTCATGGAAAGATAGGAGAAAGGCTGTTGGAACACGCCTTTGCACAGGCAGCAGCGGCAGGATGTAAAACGATGCATATCGGCATTGTGGAGGAAAACGGAAAGCTCCGTAAGTGGTATGAAACATACGGGGCGGTACATACCGGAACGAAAAAGTTTGACTTTTTCCCGTTTACCTGCGGGTATATGGAGAAGAATTTGTAGGAGCCGGACGATGCGAAAAAATGTTATCGGATTGACGGTGCAAAGCCGGGAAAAATCGGCGGAACAAGTAAAGCAGTGCCGAGAACGGGTACGGCGTACATAAGAAAACACCCGGAAAGCGGCATGCGGCATCCTGTGAAAATGAATGGAAAAAGCTCTTGTCAGTATAGAAAAATGGGGTTATAATAAATGGTAGAGTCTGCTAAAATATGCATTTATTACAGGAAAAGAAAACGGAAAGAAGAGGTAGTTCAGATGGAAAGACGAGTAGGTACTGTTTCAAGAGGAATTCGCTGTCCGATTATTCGCGAGGGTGATGATTTGTCGAAGATTGTTGTGGAAAGCGTGTTGGAAGCAGCAGAGTCCGAAGGCTTTGCATTGAGAGACAGGGACGTGATTTCCCTGACGGAGTCCATTGTTGCAAGAGCGCAGGGAAATTATGCAACCGTGCAGGATATTGCAGCAGATGTAAAGGCAAAGCTTGGAGGAGAGACCATCGGCGTGATTTTCCCGATTTTGTCACGAAATCGTTTTGCCATCTGTTTAAAGGGTATTGCCATGGGAGCTAAAAAGGTTGTTCTCATGTTAAGCTATCCGAGTGACGAGGTCGGTAATGCACTGCTGACCTATGACCAGCTGGATGAGAAGGGTGTCAACCCGTACAGTGACGTACTGACACTTGAGAAGTATCGCGAGCTGTTCGGCGAGAACAAGCACGAGTTCACCGGCGTGGATTATGTGGAATATTATGCAAACATTATTAAGGAGGCAGGCGCAGAGGTTGAGGTTATCTTCGCTAATCAGGCAAAGGCAATTTTAGATTATACCGACTGTGTACTGGCCTGTGATATTCATACAAGAGTTCGCACAAAGCGTATCTTAAAGGCAGCAGGCGCAAAGATTGTCTGCGGCTTGGACGATATTATGACCGCCTCCGTAAACGGCAGCGGTTATAATGAAAAGTACGGTCTGCTCGGCTCCAATAAGGCAACTGAGGACAAGATTAAGCTGTTCCCGAAGGAATGTCAGGAGCTCGTTCTGGACATTCAGAGTCAGCTTCTTACAAAGACCGGAAAGCACGTAGAGGTTATGGTATACGGTGACGGCGCGTTCAAGGACCCGCAGGGTAAGATTTGGGAGCTTGCTGACCCGGTAGTTTCTCCGGCATATACCTCCGGTCTTATCGGTACACCGAACGAGTTAAAGCTAAAGTACCTTGCCGATAACGATTTCAAAAACTTAAGCGGTGCAGAGTTAAAGGCTGCAATCGAAAAGAGTATTAAGGCAAAGAACGGCAGTCTGGTAGGAAACATGGCTTCTCAGGGGACGACTCCGAGACAGCTGACAGACTTAATAGGTTCTCTGTGCGATTTAACCAGCGGTTCCGGTGACAAGGGAACTCCGGTTGTTCTTGTACAGGGCTATTTCGATAACTATACCGACTAATCTTAAATAAAGGAGCAGCAATTATGAAGCAGGATATGATTGTAATATTGGACCTTGGCAGCACCGGGAACACCGTGCTTGCCCGTGCCATCCGTGACCTCGGCGTATACAGCGAGATTCATCCGCATGATATTACCGCGGCTGAGTTAAAGGCGCTGGATAACGTAAAGGGTATCATTTTGAACGGCGGTGAGAACCGAGTAGTAGACGGCGTGGAAGTAAAGGTAAACGATGAGCTTTACAGTCTCGGCTTACCGGTGATTTCCATTGACTGTCCGTCCGCAAAGTGCGAGACAAGGTATGATGCCATTCCGGATACGGAGGTATTAAAGGCTTTCTTATTCGATACGTGTAAGGCAGAAGCAAACTGGAATATGAAAAATTTTGTAGCTGACCAGATTGAGCTTATCCGCAAGCAGGTCGGAGACAGGAAGGTGCTCCTTGCGCTTTCCGGCGGTGTGGATTCTTCCGTTGTTGCAGCGATGTTAATTAAGGCAATCGGCGACCAGCTGACCTGTGTACACGTAAACCACGGTCTGATGCGTAAGGACGAGTCCGAGAGCGTAGTAAAGATTTTCCGTGATGAGTTAAAGGCAAATCTTGTATATGTGGATGCAACAGACCGCTTCTTAGACAAGCTTGCCGGTGTTGCGGACCCTGAGCAGAAGAGAAAAATTATCGGCGGTGAATTTATCCGTGTATTCGAAGAGGAAGCCCGTAAGCTGGAGGGGATTGATTTCTTAGGACAGGGTACGATTTACCCGGACATCATCGAATCCGGTACAAAGACGGCAAAGTGTGTAAAGTCCCATCACAACGTAGGCGGCTTGCCGGAGGATTTACAGTTTGAGCTTGTGGAGCCGTTAAAGCAGCTCTTTAAGGACGAGGTACGTGCCTGTGGCATAGAGCTTGGTTTGCCTCGTGAGATGGTATACCGTCAGCCGTTTCCGGGACCGGGACTTGGCGTAAGATGTCTGGGTGCGATTACCCGTGAGCGTCTTGCAGCGCTTCGTGAGTCCGATGCAATTCTGCGTGATGAATTCGCAAAGGCAGGCCTTGATAAGACCGTATGGCAGTATTTCACCGTTATTCCGGATTTCAAGGCAGTCGGAGTACGCGACAATGCACGCAGCATGGGATATATGTGTGTTATCCGCGCCGTAAACACCGTAGATGCAATGACCGCAACGATTGAACGAATCAGCTATGATGTCTTAGAGAGAATTGCTGACAGAATAACCGCTGAAGTGCCGAGTATTAACAGAGTTGTGTATGAGGTAACGAAGAAGCCGGTAGCGACGATAGAGTTTGAGTAAGCTGCAAGCCATACAAGACCGGCATTCGGAAGCCATCACCGTCATTTGTGAATTTAAACGGCTCCGTTTAGCAATGTCAATGCCAACGTAAATCATGAGGCTGTACAGTAGTCAAGCTACAGGGAAATGGATTGAACCACGATAATAAAAAGAAAGGAAGATGGTGTTTTGGCTTCTATAAACATCATGCAGGAAACAGAATAATGGATGAAATTAAGAAACCCAAAAAGCCGCTTATTTTTTATTATGTTATTGTTTTGTTAGTAATTTACCTGTTTAATGCTCTGATGGTTCCGCTTTTCGCCGGTTACCGGGTAAAAGAAGTTGATTACGGAACTTTTATGACGATGACAGAGAACGGTGAAATTGGACAAGTTGAGGTACAGGACAATCAAATAATATTTACAGATAAGGATAATAGTAAGATTTATAAAACAGGAGTAATGAACGATCCTGATCTGGTAAGTCGTTTACATGAATCCGGTGCGGTATTTGCCAAAGAAATTCAAAAAGAAATGTCTCCGTTATTAAGTATTTTATTGACCTGGATATTGCCGATAGTTATTTTTATTGGAATCGGGCAATTTATGTCTAAGAAGCTGATAGATAAAGCAGGCGGTCCAAACTCAATGATATTTGATACCGGTAAGAACAAAGCGAAAGTATATGTTAAATCTTCAGACGGAATTACATTTGATGATGTGGAAGGCGTAGACGAAGCTGAGGAGAGTCTGGTTGAAATTGTAGATTATTTGCATAATCCGGACAAATATAAAGAAATCGGAGCCTCTATGCCGAAAGGAGTACTGCTTGTAGGCCCTCCGGGTACAGGTAAGACCATGCTTGCGAAAGCGGTTGCCGGAGAAGCAAATGTACCATTTTTCTCAATATCCGGTTCCGAATTTGTAGAAATGTTTGTCGGAATGGGTGCATCTAAAGTACGTGATTTGTTCAAGCAGGCAAACGAAAAGGCTCCTTGTATTGTGTTTATTGATGAGATTGACGCAATAGGTCAGAAAAGAAACACTTCGGGAATGGGTGGGAATGATGAAAGAGAACAGACACTCAATCAGCTCCTGACAGAAATGGATGGCTTTGAAGGAAACAGTGGTGTTATTATTTTGGCAGCTACCAATAGACCGGAATCTCTTGATCCCGCACTCACACGTCCGGGACGCTTTGACCGTCGTGTACCGGTAGAACTTCCGGATTTGAAAGGAAGAGAAGCAATTCTCAAAGTTCATGCAAAGAAAATAAAGATTGCTCAGGACGTTGATTTTTCAAGGGTTGCACGTATGGCTTCCGGTGCAAGCGGAGCAGAGCTTGCCAACATTATCAATGAAGCGGCGCTTCGTGCGGTAAGAGATGGAAGAAAATACGCTACACAGGCAGATTTTGAAGAAAGTATTGAAGTAGTCATTGCCGGATATCAGAAGAAAAATGCAATCCTCACAGATAAGGAGAAGTTGATTGTGTCTTATCATGAGATTGGACATGCATTGGTTGCAGCAAAGCAAAATCATTCTGCACCTGTTCAGAAAATTACGATTATTCCGCGTACATCAGGTGCATTAGGATACACCATGCAGGTAGAAGAAGGAAATCATTATCTGCTGAGTAAAGAAGAAATTGAAAATAAAATCGCAACATACACCGGCGGACGTGCAGCAGAGGAGTTATGCTTTGGCTCCATTACAACAGGTGCTTCTAATGATATTGAACAGGCTACAAAGCTTGCACGTGCAATGATTACCCGTTACGGAATGAGTAAGGATTTTGGAATGGTAGCTATGGAAACCGTTTCGAATCAGTATCTGGGTGGAGAAGCAGCATCAAGCTGTTCTTCGGAAACACAGACAAAGATTGATGAAGAAATAGTAGAAGTAGTAAAAAAACAGTATGATAAAGCTATGAATATTCTTAAGGAGAATAAGCAGAAACTGGATGAGTTAGCCAAGTTCCTATATGAGAAAGAGACCATTACCGGTGACGAATTCATGAACATTTTAAATAGTTAAGATTACTTTATTTCTTTGGAAGCACTGATTAATTCAGTGCTTCTTTAGAAAATGCCTGTAAAAGATTACCCCGACCAGACTGGTAAGTACCTCTGTCACCGGAAAGGTAAACCAGAACCGGTCCAGACCAAAGCGGGAGAACAGAAAGCCCAATGGGACAAACAGTACAACAGTGCGTACTATGGTCAGAACAGAGCTTTTCAGACCGGAACCGATTGCCTGAAAAAAGACCGGGAAGGTCAGGGATGTCACCATCGGAATAAAACTGACTCCCACAAAGCGGAAACCGACACGTCCGATTTCGATTACTAAGGCATCCGAGGTAAATACACGCAGCATCTGTGTCGGGACAGAAACAAAGCAAAGGGTTCCCACTGCCATAAGCGCAAGCCCGAAGCAGATTGCAGCCTTTAGTGTCTTTCTGCAGCGCTCTATATTCCCTGCGGCATAGTTAAAGCTGACAACAGGTACAATGCAGGTCTGCATGGCACCCAGAGGAATAAAGAAAAAGGATTGCCATTTATAATACAGGCCGAGTGTGGTTACTGCCTGGTCGGAAAAGGTGGATAAAATCAGATTCAGTCCGAGTATGTAAAAGGTGTATGCCGATTGCATTAATATATTTGGCATTCCCAGACGGAAAATCCTTGCAATGTACCGCGGATACACGCTTTTTGGCGGAGATTTCCGGAAACCCTTCTTAAGTACAATCAGTGCGGCTGCAATCTGCCCTGCTACCGTGGCTGCTGCTGCGCCGCCGATGCCAAGCTCCGGAAGCCCGAACAAACCGAAAATAAGTAAAGGATCCAGAATGATATTGGTGACAGCACCCATGATTTGTGCAAGCATGGGAGTCTTCATATCGCCGTTTGCCTGAAGTACCTTTGTCCAGATGCTTTCAAGAAACAAACCGAAACTGAAAACGCAAACAATTCTGCCGTACAGGATGACATCATGTATTACAGCCTCGGAGTCTGTGGACATTTTTGCATATGCCGGCATGATGAACCAGCATATTACAGCAAATAAGAACCACAGTGCGACTGCCAGAGGAGTGCCGACTCCGGCATATTCGTCAGCCTCCTTTTGCTTGCCGATACCGAGCTTTGCAGCTATAACAGTGTTAATACCGACGCCTGTTCCGACCGCCAGAGCAATCATTAAAAGCTGGAGAGGGTAAATGATAGACAGGGCGGTAAGACCCGAATCGGAGCATCTCCCCACAAATAAGCTGTCGATGATGTTATATAATGCCTGTATCAACTGTGCAAGCATAACAGGCGGTGCCAGCTTCAATAATATTTTACTGACTTTTTCTGAACGAAACAATTCTGATGATTCCAATTTATATTACCTCTTTTGTTATCATGTTCTGTATAAAAAACTTCTGTATATTTCCAAACGCGATTGTATCCCTCCTATTGCTTTTTGTCAAGGCATTTAAAGTAGTATTAAAAAGCTTATCTGTATGAATATTGACAATGTGGATGTTATGAATTATAATAAAACAAATGTTTCAATACATATGTTATAAAACATGGGTGAGAGTATGAACGTTCAAATAGACGGAACGATGATTTTCGATTTTTGAATCAGGTCAGATAGTATTGGAAGCTTTGGATGAAACGGAGGAAGGTTATGCGTATTGAACCGCCTGCTGAAAACGAAATGAGCGCTCTTTTGCTGACAGAGACCCTTAAGATGAATGAATTGTATGATAAAACAGAGACGTATCATGACGGAAAATGGCTGTGGATTCCGATTGATTTCGACCGGAGCGATATTCAGAAGATGTTGTTAATCAAACGAAGACCGAACCGGAAGCAAGTATAACATATATAGGTAAGGTAGGGATATTTCAAATGAAAAGGAGTCTGTGAACATATGGGAAGATGGGATCCGTGGAGAGGCTGTCACAGATGCAGCGAGGGATGTAAGTTTTGCTATATTCATAAGGGAGATGCGAAGCGTGGAATTGACACCGACAAAATTGTCAGGAATGAAAATTTTTACAGATTAACAGCGAAGAAGAAAAACGGTGAATATAAGACAGGAGCAGGTTTGATTTATTTGTGCTTTTCCAGTGATTTTCTGCTTGAGGACGCAGACCAGTGGAGAAGTGAGTGCTGGGATATCATTCGTGAAAGAAGTGACTGTTGGACTATGACTGGGTGCTTGATATTCGAGAGCAATGCATCAGGAAAAATGTTTCTTTCTATTTCCGACAGTGCGGTACCAATTTCATAAAGGATGGAAGGCAGTACACATTACAGGTCAGGCATCTTTGCAGTCAGGCAAGGCGTGCAGGGATTGACTATGAATCTTGCATGGGGGGTGTCGAATGGAACTGATACAGGCAAAAGAAATAGATTTTGAACGTATTACGGCATTTTACCGTTATGTGATTGACAACACCGAGAATATGGATATTTATTGCCGCTGGATATACGGTCTGCATCCGGACGATGAAATGATTCGAGAATATATTCTGGCGGGCAAACTGTACTATTGTGAGGAGAAAGGTTCCATTTGTGCGGCACTGGCCGTTACGGCGCAGGATGAGGATTACCACGATGTGCAGTGGTCCCTGACTCTGGAGGATAATGAGGTGGCGGTGGTACATATCCTATGCGTAGATCCGAAGCTGCAGGGGCAGGGCATTGCAAGGCAGGTAATGGAGCAGATTATCGGACAGGCAGGACGTATGGGGAAAAAGGCTGTCCGGCTGGATACTCTTTCCTGCAATATACCGGCACAACACCTTTATGAGTCAATCGGTTTTGAGCGAAGAGGAACAAAACGCTGGTACGCCTGCAATGTGGGGTGGATTGATTTTTTCTTATATGAATTAATTTTGTGATGCGAAAGCTGTTGAAAAGGAGGAGTTATTTCGTGAATAAAGACTGGGCTGAGAAAAATAAGCAGATACAGGCCCTTCTCGGAAAAAAGGCAACTTATGCGGAAGGCATACAGCTTTTACTTGAATTACGTCAGGAGCTGTTTACTCAGGTCACGTACATAGTAAACGGGTTTCCGGCGGAAGCATTTTACCGGATGCCGTATGCAAATGCAAAGGGGTATCACAGCAAGACGCTTGCCTATTCTATCTGGCATATTTTCAGAATCGAGGATATTGTGGCACATTCCCTGATTCAAGGGGATGAACAGATTCTTTTTGCCGGTGATTATCAAAAGAAAATCGGTACGAAATGCATTACTACCGGAAATGAATTGCAGGGAGAGCAGATAGCTGATTTTTCAAAGGAACTGAATATAAGCGTGCTGTATGAATACGCAAGAGAGGTCATGCAATCGACAGATGAGCTTCTTCGTACAATGGAGTATTCGCAGCTTCATAGGAAGTTCGATGAAGCTGATAAGGAGAGGTTACGAAAGACCGGATGTGTAAGTAAGGACGAAGAAGCGGTATGGCTGATTGATTACTGGTGCGGAAAGGATGTTCTGGGTCTAATTAAAATGCCGTTTTGCAGACACTGGATGATGCATATCGAAGCAATGCAGCGTATTAAGAACAGATTGTGCAGGCTGGCACGAAAAGGAATCGATCCGATTGCATATTGCGGATTTTCCTGCAACCATTGCTTTTTAGGACAGTGGTGCGGCTCTTGCAGAACAAATTATAATGCCTGCTCCTTTGCGACCTGCTTCCCGGATAAGGTCTGTCCCAATGCAGCGTGCTGTCAGGCTAAGAACATCGACGGCTGTTATGAGTGTGAAGAATTGGAAGCCTGTACGAAAGGCTTTTATACTCCGGAAAATGACGGCGCAAATGCGGCAAAGGCACAGGCGATGTTTATCAAAAAGTATGGGAAAAAGGCATTTCTTACGGTTCATGACAGGCTTCACGAGAGATACGATTTTGCCAAAACGCAGGAAATTCTTGGGAAGGATATGTACGAAGGATTAAAGATACTTGAGAATACATATGAGTCGAAATAGTGATATGAGAAATGGGGGGTAGAGCTTTAAATACATAGTTTGGATTGAAGGAGGTTGCCATGCCACCAAAACCGAAATTTACGAAGGAAGAAGTAATCGATGCGGCATATGCCCTTACGGAGAAAAAGGGGATTGGTTATGTTACCGCAAGGGAGATAGGGAAGAGACTGAATACAACACCTACTCCGATATTTACGTATTTTACAGGGATGGATGAGTTGAAAGAGGAGATATATCAAAGGGCGCTGAAGGAAAGTACGGACTATATCAGCGAATGTTTGCATTATATTCCGGCATTTAAGGAATTTGGACTCAGGTGGATTCGATATGCTTATGAGCATCCGAATATTTATCGCCTTGTTTACATGATGGAGGGCATTAGTCGCCCAACCGTCGGATTTGTTAATGGGGATTTTGTTGAGTTGCTAATTCCTATGGTATCTGAAGTAAGGAAGAATTTTTGTCTCACGGTGGAAGAGGCACAGACACTTGTAAACGAAATGTGTCTGCATGCGCAGGGGATAGCATCTGTCTGTGTACAGAATCGAAGTCAATATGATGAGGCAAGGATTAGCGAATCTCTCGGACAGGTATGCCTGTCTCTTGTAATGGGATTTTGGATAAAAAACGGAACGATTGATGTCGGCAAGGCTTCTGAAATGCTTTTACACGCGGGAGACATACCGAAGCGCCTGCAAATAGAGCAGTGATTGTACCGTATATCCATTGTACCGAAAGGATAAATTGTGATGAAGATTTTACGTGAAAGCTCGGAAGACGAAATGATTTTAGAGTATTTGAAAGCGGAAAGTACCTCCGGGCGGTTTTCGGAGCAGCTGAAGGAAACGCTTGAAAAGCTGAGGCTTGAAGAAAGCGTTATTTTATCGGCAGATTTGCAAAATACAGCTGAAAATGCCGGACGAAAAAAGCTGCTTGGAGAATTTCGGGGATACGGCATGGGGCAGAAAATGTTTGAACGGTTTCCGGCTGTAACCGAATGGAAGCTGTGCACTTTTTCAAACGCAGATTTAGGGAAAATCAGATATATAGATTACAGCTACTGGAATGAGTTATCCGCAGGGACACACATGCCTTTTTCGGCAGCGAAAACGATACGAGACGGAAAAATAGTTTACGGCGTAAGTAATAACGGATTTTTGCGGGCTGCTGAGTACATCAGGAATGGCGGTTCTTTCCCGAGATTATTTTTCCTGACCCCGGATTATGAGAGCTTTGTGATTGTGGAAGGGCATCTTCGGATGACGGCGTATGCCCTTGCTCCGGAGTGCTTTGATAACATAGAAGTTATCGTCGGAAAATGTAGCGGTGAGGAATTGAGGAAGTGGATGTAAATACCCTATCGGACGAGGCCGCCTTACCAGATAAAATTGGATTTGGCGGCTTCCCCGTTATCAATTAAAATATCCTGTGCGGTCATGGATTTATTGATGACCGTTACAAAATATGCCCATTCGGCAATTTCATCCACGGTAGCCCACTTCGGAAGCAGGGTCTCGTCCATGACCTGTTTCCAGAGGGACGGATTGCTTAAAATATGGTCGTTCAGGCTTGTGATAACGCCGCCCGGTGACAGGCTGTTTGAGGTGGCACCGTATTTCGCAATGCGCAGGGCAACGTTTTTCATATATGCCACCATGCCGCCCTTAGAGGCGGAATATTCCGGAAATTCCGCACCGGTCTGCGCGCTTGCGGAGGCAATAAAAAGCACGCTTTTGATGTGCTCCTGAAGCGCATACTTCTCTGTGACACGGATGGTTCCCTTCAGGTTAATATCAATATCCATGCCGGAATCCTGTACCCCTGCATTATTAATCAGAATTTCCGTATCCGGAAGCTCCGGCAAATCACCGGAAAAAATGTCCGTCTGCACATGGGTGTAATGCCTGTCTGAAATGGATGCGGCTTCCCGGTCTATCCCGGTAACACAGTGTCCCTGCTGTAGAAATTTAAGTGCGATTGCTTCTCCGATGCCGCGGCTTGTGCCGGTAATCAATACGTTCATATCAGACCTCCGTTTGTTTCAGATAATCAAAATATTCCTTTCCAACCTGTGCTTTTTCCCATTTTTTACAGATACGAAAACCAAAATACGAAAACAGAAATTCACACAGAAGCTCCGCTGCCATTCCGGTCAGGGCACAGGTGATGCATTGTAACAGTGACCAGCCGAAAAACACGTGGCTGACCAAAAGTGCAAACACCAGATTGTCAACAAACTGTCCGAGGGCGGTGGAAATGTAAGTTCTGCATAAGTACGGAAAAAATCCGTCCGGATGCTTTTTAAAGCATTTGCTGACGGCGTAATTGGAAAAATTATTCACAACGGCGGAAACAAGAAATGCCGTTGTGCTACCCGCGAGAATATACCATGTGCCGCCGAAGGTATGATTCAGCGCGGTGTTAATCACATCTTCGTTTCCGGGAACATAGGATTCGCCCCATACGCCGGGAATCCGGCTGCCGATAAAAAACATCAGACAAAGTATAAGGTTAATGAGGATTGCCACAACCGATAGCTGTGTTGCCGCCTTCGGACCGAAATGCTTTGTGAGAATGTCCATGGTCATAAAGGTAAGCCATGAGAAGAGGATACCACAGTCCAGTGCCAGCCATTCAAACGGAACTGCCAGACTCTTGTTTGCCAGAAGATTCATCGAAAAGACCGAGATGATAAACAAAGAGAAGGTCAGGGCAGGTACTGATTTGAGTAGAAGTCCGAGCGCACAAAGTTCTTTTTTCATTTTTTCTTTCATTTTTTTATTCTCCTTTGAGTTTCGGACAGTGCAAAAATCCTGTAAGGACGAAAAAAGGACGCACTGCGTCCCATCCTTTTCCATAGTTTTGTTTAAAGACAGGATGGTTTCGAACTGTCTGTATATTTGGTTCGGACTGAGTGTACCATATTCAAGTCAAAAATGCAAGGGGAAAAATTTATTTGTCGTGCTTTGTCGTGCAAAGCGCGACGATTCCTTGCGCGAAATTAAATTATTCATTAACCATTGCACGGTATCGGCTCGGGGAGATACCGGCATTTTTTTGAAATGCTTTAAAAAAGTAGGCATAACTGGAGTAGTCGAGCTTTTCCTGTACCTGGGTTACAGTATATCCTTCCCTAAGCAGGTTCTGTGCCGTGGCAATTTTCTGCAGGGTGATATAGTGACAAACCGAGGTGTGGGCATGCCGCTTGAACAGCCGTGATAAATAGTCCGGGTGCAGGAAGAAGTGCTTTGCAAGGTCAGTGACCGTGAGATTGTCATAGATATGCTCCTGAATATAAGCAATTACCTCATTGACTCTTTCCTGGGCTGCAGAAATAGGGAAGGCATGATTACTTTCCGGAGAAAGCCGGTCAATTATATCGTCTAACAGAGAAAGAAGTTCAAAAAAGTCTGCCATAGCTCCGGGGGTAGTGATATTTGAGGAAGACAGCAATTGTCTGAACCGATTCAGCAGGTTCTCCCGCTCCGTACTGTCCGGTGTGAGTAAAAAGGGAGCACTGCTTTGCTTCAGGTAGGTGAAGCAGTCTGCCTTCTTACAAAATACGGTATCCAGCCATTGACTGTTGATACTCAGGATGTATCGCTCATAAAACGTACCGGTTTCATGGTAAAGCTGGTGCACACAGAAGGCCGGTATAATGATTAGGGTTCCGGGCGGAACTGCGGTAACCGTATCATTCAGAAGAACATCCGGTAAATGTGACAGTGTGAAATATAGTTCGGCTGCATTGTGGGAATGGGGACCGACCGGGGTGGCGGGGCTGTCGTTCCGGTAAGCAATGTCAAAGGGTGCCGCTACGGGAAAGGTCAGAATATTAGCTTTCTTTATCGTATCTTGCATGGTTGGATGTTTCACCTCATTTTAAAGTCGGAAAATTACATAAAATAAGTATTTTATATATATATTATTCCATATTCATTTTTTTTACAATAGTATCTGAGATTATTTATAGGAAAAATTATAGGAAAAAAGACAGGACAGGATTGAAGTGTTACGGAATACTGACACAGATAAGCGGAGAAAGGGGGGATTAAGCTGAAAAAGGCAGGAATCATCGGTTGCGGAAACATCGCACAGGTGCACGGCTGGGTTCTCAGGAATATGGATGGTGTAGAAATTACGGCAGTTTGTGATGTGGATGCCGGAAAAGCGAAGGCTCTGTCGGAAAGCTATGCGGACAGCAGAGCGAAGGTCTACACGGACTGGCATGCACTTTGTGAGGATGCATTGGATGTGGTACATATCTGTACACCGCATTTTTTGCATGCCCCGATGGCAGTGGAGGCGCTGCGCCAGGGAAAGGCTGTATTTATGGAAAAGCCGTGTGCGATTTCAGGGGAACAGTTTGAGTCGCTAAAGCAGGCAGATGCCATGTATCCCGGAAAGCTGGGCTTTTGCTTCCAAAACCGTTATAATGAGACCACTTTGGCGATGGACCGCATGCTTTCGGACGGAAAAATCGGTGCGGTAAAGGGCGGAAGAGCTTTTGTGACATGGCGCAGGGATGAGGAATATTACCGTGGAAGTCCATGGAAGGGAAGGTGGGCAACGGAGGGAGGAGGAGCACTGATAAATCAGTCAATTCACACGTTGGATTTATTACTCCGCTATCTTGGAAAACCGGAGACGGTGGCAGCTACACTTTCCAATCATCATCTAAAGGATTGTATCGAGGTGGAGGACACGGTAGAGGCATGGCTTTCCTTTGCGGGAGAGAAAAGAGCCTGCTTTTACGCTTCGAACGGATATGTGGCGGATGCTCCCGTGATTTTGGAGCTGCAGGGTGAGAAAGGACGGATTACAATGAACGGTCCGGAAGTAACTCTCCGTACGGAAAGCGGTACAGAACATGTTATCTATGAGCAGAAAGCGGGTATCGGAAAAGGCTATTGGGGCTGCGGACATCTGGCTTGTATCAGCGACTTCTATGAATGTATCGGGCAGGGAAGGACGTTTCAGGCCGATGTAAGCGGAGTTGAAGCTACATTCCGGACGCTGCTAAATATTTACGGAACCGGAATAAGATGAAGTGGTAACGAAGTTTATACGCTACTTTTAGGGAATGCTGGTGAATCAGCGTTTCCTTGGATTTGATTTGTGCAATATAAATTGTAGGAGGAAACAGGAATGGAACAGGTAAGACTTGGCATCATCGGAATCGGTGGAATGGGAACGAATCACGTAAACAGCATCTTAAACGGATGGGTGCCGGCAATGAAGCTGTCCGCAGTGGCAGATATCAGACAATGCAGGCTGGATTGGGCAAAGGAAAATCTTCCGGCGGATGTGAGTGTATTCGATGACGGAAGAAAGCTGATTGACTCCGGGACCTGTGATGCGGTACTGATAGCAACTCCGCATTATTTACACCCTGAATTTGTAATCTATGCACTGGAGCACGGGGTACATGCTATCAGTGAAAAGCCTGCGGGCGTGTATACGAAGCAGGTACGTGAGATGAACGAGGTGGCGGAAAAAAGTGACAAGGTGTTTGCAATCATGCTGAATCAGCGAACAAACTGCGTATACAGAAAGCTCCATGAGATGATTGAAAGCGGAGAGCTCGGTGAATTAAAGCGTGTGAACTGGATTATTACCGACTGGTATCGGACGCAGGCATATTATGACGCGGCAGGCTGGAAAGCAACCTGGGACGGCGAAGGCGGCGGTGTTCTTTTAAATCAAAGCCCTCATCAGCTTGACCTTTTGCAATGGCTCTGCGGTATGCCGGTAAGAGTCAGGGCGTTTTGTCATGAGGCGAAATGGCATGACATAGAGGTGGAGGATGATGTGACCGCATATCTTGAATATGAAAACGGCGCAACCGGAGTATTTGTTACCACGACCGGTGACGCACCGGGTACTAACCGGCTGGAGCTTACATTTGAACTCGGAAAAATTGTGTGTGAGGGTGACAAATTAATTTATGATAAGTTAAGCGAGAATGAAAGGACATTTTGCAAAACCGAGAAGGAAGGCTTCAAGAAGCCTGATATGACACGTGTAGAGATTGAAACAGACGGAAAGAATGAACAGCATGTCGGCGTTTTGAAGGCATTTGCGGACAAGATATTAAACGGCGGAGAGCTGGTGGCAGAAGGTACAGAGGGTATCAGAGGCTTAACCTTATCCAATGCCATGCATCTTTCCTCATGGCTTGATAAAACGATTGAGCTTCCTTTTGATGAGGACCTGTTCTTGGAAGAGCTGAATAAACGTCGTTCAAGGTCGAAGAAGAAGGAAGACAAGGGTATTGTGTTTGATACTACAGGGACGTTTTAGGAAAAATAACTTTAGAAAAGTGAGAAAGGCGGAGGCGGACATGAATATAAAGTATAGCTTAACCGGATTTGCGGATGAGATTGCAGATGATTTGACCACACAGATAGAGAGCTTGCAAAAGCTTAATATTCACTATGTGGAAATGCGTGGTGTAGACGGAAATAACCTGATTTTTCATTCTACGGATAAGGTGAAGGAAATCAGGAGCCGGCTGGAGGATGCGGGAATTGCTCTCTCGGCACTGGGCTCGCCGCTTGGAAAAATCGGAATTGATGAACCGTTCGAGAAGCATTTTGAAGCGTTCAAGAGGGCGGTTGAAATTGCACATATGATGAAGACAAAGAACATCAGAATGTTCAGCTTCTACATACCGGAAGGAAAAAATGAAGTCTACCGGGCTCAGGTGTTTGACAGAATGGGACAGTTTGTGGATTACGCTACAGCAAATGATGCAGTGCTTTTACATGAGAATGAGAAGGGCATCTACGGTGAAAAAGCAAAGGAATGCAGAGAATTAATGGATGCCTTTGCGGGAGAGCATTTCAAGGCAATATTTGATTTTGCGAATTTTGTGCAGGCCGGGCAGGATACTTTGGAAGCCTATGAATTGCTGAAGGATTCTATCGCCTATGTCCATGTGAAGGATGCTTTTGCTGCAAACGGAAACGTTGTACCGGCAGGTATGGGTGACGGCAATGTGGCTTCCATTTTAAGGAGGTTGTTTGAAAGCGGCTATGAGGGCTTTCTGTCATTGGAACCGCATCTTTTTAACTTCTCCGGTTTTGCGGGACTGGAGAAAGGGAAGGATGCGATTGCAGAAGGGGAAACAAAGGTGCTAAGCGGATTCGAGGCATTTTCCCTTGCACATGAGTCATTGTTGCGGCTTCTTGAAAAGATGTAAAAAAAGATATTGACAACGTGAAAATAATGTGATATTCTAAAATGTTCGAAACACGAAGTGTTCGGGCAAGACGTATGGGGAAGCAAAATAGGATGTGGGGGACAATTAAAAAATGGAAGCCGTATTAGAGGAGTACGGTTTTATTGTGTCCCTGTTGTCTTTTGCGACCGGGACACTTTTGTTTGTATGGATAGGAGGAGTGAATATGAAAAACGGGATTTTAGCAGAACTGAATATTTGGAAGAACTATGAGACAAAGACAAACAAAAAACAGTTGCGACCGTATTACTTATTTGTTCAGAAATACGGAAGAACATTAGTGACGGACATACAGCAGATAGCAGAGGGGTTTGGAAAGAATAGGTTCTTTTGTTTTAAGAGAGGAAATGCTTCTGATAAGGGTAGTCTGACGGAATGCTTCAGGATAGAGCTTGAGAAAAATGCTGAGCTTGGAAAAGAATTTAACGGGCTGGTACTTATTTTACTGAACGGTTCTGAAGAAGAGAAAGAACGGATTGAACTGTATCAGTACATAACGGACAGGGCAGCGGAGCTTAGCTGTGTATTTATGACACAGTCGGAAATAACAGGAGAAGTCTTAAAGCAGGAGATGGAACAGTACCTTCCGCTTGTCAGAATGAAAACAGGTGAGAGCTATGACCTTGAAGAACAGCTGGAAGTGTTTACAAATACGTTATGGGAAAATGGAGCGGGTCTGACCTCCGAAGCATCGGAGTATGCAAGGCAGGTGCTTAGCGATGTGGAATGGAACGAGACGGACCATGTGGAAAACCGCATACGGAATATTGCTTATAATTTGGTTTATGAGCAGATTTTGGAAGGAAAAGGGTTACAACGAATTTCAGTCAGGGAGCTTGAGCAGTCAATGAAACCGCTACAAAGGGAGCAGTGTAAGAAGTTCCGAATTGGCTTCGCACCTCGGGAGGAAACAAAACAGAAACCGTTTGATAAGGAGAATGAGAAAGCAGCAAAGAACGAAAAGGAGATGGTGGCATGAATCAGATTAATACGACACGTTTTTTGACACAGGACGAGCTGGCGGCGAAGCTTACAGAACTAAAGCTTTCGGAAAACAGGTATGAAGCAGCCGGAATCCCTTTGCTCGTAAAGGGGGATAAGGTATATGTAGATACTTCAGACAGTCATTCCATTATCTTTGGTGCAACCGGAAGTAAGAAAACAAGACTTTTGGTGATGCCGACCGTTGAGCTTTTGTATCGTGCGGGTGAATCATTCGTAGTTACGGACCCAAAAGGAGAGATATTCGAGCGAACGGCAAAGCACGCGAAAGAATCAGGATATTCGGTATCCTGGCTGGATTTGCGAAATGTGGCGGAAAGCCTTAGGTGGAATCCGTTGGAGCTTCCATACCGGTATTATCACAGAGGTGAGACTGCAAAAGCGATGGAGCTTGTAACACAGCTTTCTTCTATGATTGTGGGTGAGGAGGCCGAGAAGGACAAATTTTGGGCGGATACTTCAAAAAATATTATTTCAGGCTTTATTCTTCTTTTGATGGGGTTTGTGGACAGTGCGGAGGAATGTAATATTCTGAATCTGATGGAATTATGGGAAACCTATCTTTCGGATCGCAAGACATTTATGAGGAGGGTAAAGGATGAGGAAAACAAAATGATTTTCCGAAAGCTTTCCGCAATGGACATATCTGCTTCAAGCAGTACACTTGCAAGTATGGAGGCCTATGTTTCATCAAGTTTAAACAGAATTACAATCAATGCGGATATGATGAAGCTTCTTTCCGGCAATGATGTTTCCATAGAAAAAATTGTAGATGAGAAAGCTGCTGTATATCTGGTGATTCCTGATGAGAATCCCACCTATCACTTTATTGCCAGTGTATTTTTGACTCAGCTCTATGATTGCCTGATTGGAAAGGCTCAGGTGAGTAAGGATAACCGGTTGCCAATCCGTATGAATTTTATTGTGGATGAATTTGCAAATTTACCTAAGATTGATAATATGGATTCGATGATTACGGCGGCAAGAAGCCGGAATATCAGGTTTATCCTCGTTGTGCAGAGCATGCAGCAGTTGAAATATAAGTATGAGGCATATGCAGATGTAATTTGCAGTAACTGTAATAACTGGATCTATTTGTATAGTAAGGAATATGAACTGTTGCAGAAGATTAGTCACCTGTGTGGGGAAAAGATATATGATAATAATTGCAGAATTCCTCTGATTTCAGAGTTTGAACTGCAGCATCTGGACAAAGAAGCAGGTGAGGCGTTAGTACTGGCATGCAGAAATTATCCTTGTATTGTGAATTTGAAGGATATTGATGCATACGAATTTGATAAAGTGTGACAGGCAACGATTAGGATGGAGTAAAAATGAGAACATATTGTCAGTGTACTATTGAGGTAACAAAAGCGTTGTGTTATACTATTCACGAAAGGAAAATAATCCGTCGGCGTGACTATGCGGGGAAGCCGATAAGACAGCTTTGAGAGAACGAAATGTCTGATGTATGAGAACGAACCTAAGGAGGTACTATGTTTAAGTTTACCACAGAGGAAATACAGAAAATAAAAACGATTGTAGAAGACGAGTATTCCGGACAGAAGGAGAAGAAGGAAGTCGAGAACGGTCTGTCATTGCTTGAAAAGCTTATAAATTGCAGAATTGAGAATACAATGACGGAACAGACCGGGCAGGAGATAAAGGCCCGGATAAATTTGGAAGGCTTCGAAATCGGAGGCTCAATGGAGGCTGTTCTGAAAAAGCTGTGTGTATTCGGAATGGAGATAAAAGAAGCTGCACCGGGATGCGATCGTGGTCTTGCCATGTATTATAGTAAGCTTGGTATTCTGGATGAACTGAATGCAACGTGGGACGAAATATGGAAAACGAAAGGAAATTCTAAAAAGCTGTATCAGGTAATCCATTCTTATGTCGCACAGGAAAGACATAATTGGCCTGCACATCAGCTTAGTTATGTTTATGTCTGGAAATACAGAAATCATAAAGGACACGGGAATGAGTTTAAGTCGGAGGAACGTGTCATAGCACAGAAGAGTTATTTTGCTGTTCTGATTGATATTTGTAATCGTTTTGCAGATTACATTAGCAAAAGATATAAGGCAAATTTGATTAATTCAATAAATTTTTCTGGATTCAAGCAGAAGCTTCATATGGAAAACAATCGCGACATCTTTTTCGAAAAGGTGTTTACACCGCTTCACTGGGGAGACAATGAAATAGTATGGGATATAAATCATCGGTCCATCATGTTAATCGGAGAAGCAGGTGCCGGAAAAACTACACAGATGGAGCGATTGTACTGGGAGGAACTCAAATCTGATGAATATGCCCTTCCCGTCTGGATTAATGTGCAGGGTCTGACTGAGAATCCGAAGGAAGGTACGGACAGATTAATGGATGCAATCCGGGAGAAGCTTGGAAATTATGCGGACTGGTGTGAGGAGCTTATGGAGCAGGGACTCATTAAGCTGTATCTGGATGGTCTGAATGAGCTGCTCGTCAGTGACCGTGGAGCAAGCTGTGCTAAGTTAATCAGTACCATTAAGACGTTATTGCATAAATATCCTGTACTGCATATATGTATGACAGACAGAAGTGCAGAATATTTTACCGGTGAAGTTACTGTATATACCTGTGCAAGTATGGATGAAGAAGATTGCAGAGAGTATTGTACGAAATACTGGGGGGAAGATGAAGCTGACAGGATTATGAAGTTTATTGATCCTGAAGATACGGAGAAGGAGTGGTTCTGGAACAGCAGGGACGGTATCGTAACTCCTGAAAAAGTAAACGGTTTAGCAATGATGGTGTTAGACGGACATTTTCCGAAGGATAAAAAGGACTACTATTTCAAGTATTTAGAGCACATTTTAAAGCGTGAACAGAATGAAAAGAATGACAACAGAATCCCTACTTTAAAAGTGCTGCTGCACCTTCTTGCAGATAAAATGGTAACATCGCTTGATTTTAAGTATGGCCTTGATATTCTGGACTTGTTTGCGGGCAAGTTAAATAACAATATTGAAATAGCGAATGAGTATTTTACTTTGGCATGCAGAATTCCATTGATTACAAAGTATAATGAGGAAAAGTATGGATTCGTTTATTATGGATATTACGAATACTTTAACCGGAAGGATTTGATTTGATGAAATTTATTGGATTTGAAGAGTGGATATCCAGATGTGACGAATATGAGAGATATGTGGAAATCTATGAATACTGCAAGCAAAAAACCGGTCTGTTTTTAAAAGGCTTTGAAAAAGATAAGGAGTTTTGCCGCTATTATATGAAAGAGTGTCGATTGGACAGCTTGCGGTATCTTGTGAAAAAGGGTCTGTCGGCACAGATGATTTATATTTTAGAGAACTGTGAAAGTGATGAAAAGGACAAATTGCTCCATGAAGTTTATGAGGATGACTTAAAGCGTGAAGCGATGAACTGGGAGGATTTGTTTCTTATTATGGGTCAGGTGGAGGCTGCGGAACTGGCTCAGCTTTCACAGCATTTTTTCGGGAGAAAGGCTTCCGAAACCGAAAAATATTCGGCGTGGCTTGGAAATAAAGTGGCCATGGTTATGAATAAAAATTTCAGCGTAATTGAGAAGTACTATTTTCGTATAGTTAAGGCGATAACCGAGGTACTTCCGGAGCCTGCAGACTTTTTGAAAATGTTGGAACACCGTTTAAAGAATCTGGAGAACAGTTCCAAAATATACCGGTTCCGGATACGAAGAGAACGTACCTTTGAAGAGTATTTTCATTTTTTGTGCGATAAAGAAGCTTATGACGCAGCGAATTCTTTTTTGGACCGTATTTGGAGAGAAGATTCGGGAAGAAAGCTGTTTAAAAAGGAGCTTCCGGAAGTAAAAGAAATCCTTTACCGGGTGCCATATCCGTCGTTGCTTTCTTTTGGCAGAGATTATGTTTCGCTTCGATGCCCGGAGTATACCTGCGAAGACTGGTATAAAGATGTTGAGCAAAGAATGGGAAAAGATGAACAATGGCAGCAGGTTGGTAAATGGATGAAGGTCTGCCTTGATGTAGAACAGCTGTATGCAAAAAGAAGTGAGGTAGCTTTGAAAGAGTTATCTCAAACAAGTATGTACGATGTAAGAAAGTATAGTTATATGACGCGGCTCTGTCGCCAACTGGCAGAAATAATCCAGGATTGGATGTTAGATGATTTGTTGGATGATGCCGGTTTGATAGAGAATTTGGAGCTGTTGGGGGATAAAAATTTATTCTCCTACGAGCTCTATGACTGGTATACATTCCCATATAACAACTATGAAAAGATTGTCTCTCTCAACTGGAAAAAAATGAAAGAGCGACTGGTTTGTACTTTGGATGTAAATGACCTGGTTTATCTTTATTTTCATACACCGCTGTGGTTGCGGGAGAACTTATATGAGGTTGTCGGTATTGTAAATGAAAGACTGTCAGTCGGACAAAGCATAGAAGATGTGTTTTCGCAATACTCTTTCACCGGGTCGGTGGTATATGAAGATAAAAGAACAAATACCGGTCGAAGCCGTTTTCAACTGATACCGAGATATCTTTGCTGGTTAAGGAAAAACAAGGCTGTAGCAGAAATGCAGCAGGGACATGCTGGGAGAGTATCGTGGGATGGTGAGACAATTCATGTAACAGAAGACTGGCTTACCAGACATGCCGAAAAACTGCAAACCTTATCGATGAAAATGGTTATTGATAAGCAGGGAATTCGAAGGTATTTACCGACACCGTGCACATTTCAGCTTTATGAAATGAAAAATGATATTCTTTATGCTACCGATGTTTCTAGAATAGTGGAAGACAGAGCTGTATCTCAACAGGATTTTGAACAAAATGAAAGGATGTCTGATAACAATAGCCTGATGATTCATGGAAAGGAGGAGTTTCGGAATAATCTAAACAAATGGTATCAGGCCATGTACCGGGAACATCAGTTTATAAAATGGGGAAAATGGGAGAACCTTGAAGAGTCTGAAATTGTAACCGTTCCGGAGCCGTTGAAAGCAAAATCGGAAGCGTTTACTTTGGACGAGAGAGTGGAGATAGCAGAGCAGCTTTTGAATATTATTATTGAATTTGCACGTGATAAAGAAGAAGAAGTACGGAGAATATTACATAATTGTTCTTTCAGACCGTTGGAAAATGTAAATGAATTTCGTTATATTGAAACCCAGCATTGGACTGATTTCGGTTTGACACCTGAGCAGGAAGAAAGACTGTATCAAAAAGCTGTTTTGCTGCTGGAAAAAATGGAGCTTGCTCCGGATTTGAAGCTGGAAATCTATATGAATACTTGTTTGAAAAAGGTATATCCTTTAGAGAGTCTGATACAAAAGAATGAGAAGATTGCGGAGTTGTTATTTGACCCGTATACGGAATGGATTATTCCGGTGAAATTCATGGGTCATGAGGGGAGCAGGACATTGTTTTCCATGGAATCTGTGCAAAGAGTACAGTTTTCTCAAGACGACGGGATAAAGAGGACAGGAAAAGAAGGTAAAAGATATGCTCTGGTCGTGGATGAAAAGAAGCAATATGTAATACGGTCTTCATATTCTTTCTACTATAAAGGGAAAATAAGTATTCCACAAGATGTTTTTGACGGTAACCCCAAAGGACGTTTTGTAATGTATGCAACAATGAAAGGAATGAAGGAAGGAGAAATCGAATTAAACAGATGCTTTCTGAAGTCTGCTGAATTAGCAGCCTGCTTTCCATGGCGGGAATATAAAAAATGCATCTATGATTTAAAGAAAAGAGTAGACGAAAAGAGTTTGATAAATGTATATGAACATTTATCAAGGATTTCGGTGACGTTTGATTCTCTGAATAAATATATACAGATTATTGGTGAATTGGATGCGGTTTTTTCTAATGCCGGATTTGATATTGAACAATGCAGGGAGATTGTTCTGGTGCTGGGATATAAAAATGCGTTTAGAGATTTGTCGTTTCTTTTCAGTCTGCCTGAAACAGAACGTAAGATAGTGAGAAGTAAATGGACTGAACAATATAAGGACTCATATGCAAGCTTTCTAGAAAATGCCAAAGGAAATTGCATAGAATGGATTGGAACAGTCTTTTATCTGAGTTATCTACAATTATTGGTAGATGAAAACAGCTTTTGGAATGATATGGCTCAGATAACAGGGAAGGAGCCTGAAGAGGTGGAAGAGGAGCTTCGGTGCTGTAAAGAGGAACTGGAATATCAGATAGAGAGGAAAAGGGCTGTTATGGAAAGAAGATGTCGACAACAGTTGACAAATAGTTAAAACGAATGTAAAATTATGAGACCAGACAGAAAAGGAGAACCGGCCATGAAAACAAAAGTGTTTATCGACGGAAGTGAAGGAACGACAGGACTTAGAATTTACGAGCGTTTTAAAAATCGTGACGATATTGAGATTATGAAGATTGACCCGGAGCTGCGTAAGGACCCGGAGGAGAGAAAGAAGATGATTAATGCATCGGATGTGACCTTTCTCTGTCTGCCGGATGCGGCTGCAAAGGAAGCGGTATCCTTTGTAGAAAATGAAAATGTAGTGATTATTGATGCTTCTACGGCACATCGCACGGAGTCCGGCTGGGCATACGGATTCCCGGAGCTTTCCGCGGAGCACAGAGCGGCGATAAAGAACGGTAAGCGAATTGCTGTGCCGGGTTGCTATGCATCAGGCTTTATTTCTTTGATATATCCGCTTATTAAGGGTGGAATTCTGCCTAAAGATTATCCGGTAAGCTGTTTTGCACTTTCCGGTTACAGCGGAGCGGGAAAGAAGACAATCGCGGTATACGAGAGCGAAGACAGACCGACGGAGCTTGCCTCCGGCAGAGTATATGCGCTGACCCAGCAGCATAAGCACTTAAAAGAGATGAAAGCAATTACCGGACTGGAACGTACACCGCTGTTTTCTCCGATTATCGATGACTATTACAGCGGCATGGTAGTAACCGTACAGCTGTATGCGGATATGCTTGCAAAAAAAGAGACGCCGGAAAGTCTCCTCGCGTACTACGCAGACTACTACAGGGGCGAGCAGTTTATTAAGGTAAGCGCGCCGGATGATGAGGTGGCTGCGGGCGGATTCCTTGCAGGTAACGGGTTATCCGGCTGGGATGGCTTAAAGATTTACGCTACCGGCAATGAAGAACGTATAGTAGTTGCTGCCCAGTTTGATAATCTCGGAAAGGGTGCATCCGGTGCGGCAATTCAGTGTCTGAATGTGCTTCTCGGCTGTGATGAGGCAAAGGGATTGAATTTGTAAAATATTTAAGAACCTATAAGAATTTTAAGCTTATGAAGGAGGGCTGTCCATCAAGGCAGCCCTCCCTCTTTTCGTATCTTTTTTATTTATCAGTGACCGGTTTGACGGAGTCTAAGAATGAAGCCGCAAAAATCGCCGGTGAATTCCAGTAAATAGTGATTTCATTTAAGGAATAGCACTCCCAGCGGTCCGCAAAGCATTTCATCGGAGGAGTACCCGGTGCAATGAGCTTCTTTGCAAGTTCATCACCGGGATGACCGTTTGCACCGCCGGATACATAGCCCGGTATTGTTTCCTCAATGCCGTCGGCAACGGTGATGCGGTTATGCGGATTGCAAAAGGCGTGGAAACCTACGCCGGTAACATAGCTGTAATCCGTGGCGTTTACACCGAGCAGGTAATCCATCTGACGTACTACGCCGGTGTAATAAGCGGGATTTTTCTCCAGTAAATACGTAGTACCGAGAAGCATCGCGCGATTCAGTACTGTTAAGTTACTGCCCCAAGGGTATTCTTTGGAGCCGAGAGCAACGCCGTAACCGCTTTCTTCGATTATGCCAAGCAGACGGTTTGCTTCTTTTTGCAGCAGTTCCTTATAGGCGGTCCGGAAGCTTTGTTCCTTAGTGGAAAGGGGAGCGGTTTCTGCGGAAACAGGGGCTTTCATCAGCTCATCCTCAAGTAAAGCCCAGCCGGCAAATCCGCTGATGTCGGCCCATCCGTAATATACCGGATTCGGATGCTCATCAAAATAGGTCCTTGCTTTCTCAAGGTAAGCAGTATCGCCGGTACAGCGGAACAGCTCCATGGCGGCCCACATACGCTCATCCTTGTCGGAGAAATCGCCATACTCGCCGGTGTGGCAATCCGGTATACGTTCAAACAGAAATTCCGGGTGAGCCTCCAGCCATGCATAGGACTTTTTGGCTGCGGCCAGTGCGCGGTCGGCAAAGACGGCATCATACCTCCGGTAAATTCTTGAGGCAAGCGCCATCGTCGCAACGAAGGAAGCAGCAGCCATAGAAGAAGGCGGAAACAAAAACAGCCTGTCGGCATCTTCACATGGCATCACAAAGCCGGCATGATTTTTGGTTGTATGCTTGTGATAGACGCTGCCGTCTTCGGCCTGCATCTGTAACATCCAGTCCAGCTCGTAACGACATTCGTTTAAAATATCAGGGATACCGTTGCCGCTTTCCGGAATATTAAGGCTCTGCTTAAATGCATCCGGGAAAAAGCGGTAGGCATAGAGAATATGAGCCAGCGCGCAGGCAGCGGCAGTAGTGTATCTGCCGTAATCGCCCGCATCATGCCAGCCACCGCGGATGTCAAACCGCTTCATTTCGGATTCGGAAAGCTCTCCTGCCAGATTTTTTTGGTATTCGTTCCAAAGAACGGACGGAGCGGTGTGGCAGGCTTTACGTGCAAACTTTCCTGCATACGGTTCGGTTAGCTCCATACCGCAGCGCTGAAAATACAGTGCCCGTGCCAAAAGAACGTTTAAGTTGCCGTATAAGCCGTCTCCGACGGTAAATGGATAAGAGGTTTCGTTATTCCATTTGATATAATAGGTACCGGGTTCCGTACATTCGGAGAAATCAAGGTGCCGGATATAATCGCCTGAGGCTGTGTCCGGACCGAAAGCAACCGGAGCCTTTTCAAACACACAAGTGCCGTCTGTTTTATAAAGCTGTGCGTTGTCTGAAAGTACAGAACCGGCAGAAGCGGCTTCCTGTGGCATTGCAAAAACGGCAACCTTACTGCTGTCAGGGAGATATCCCAACTGATTTACGTAGATTTTCATAAAGCACTCCTTTTTATCAACGATTTTGCGAATCGATTACCTGTAATCACTATTAATAGTATAATATTTAATTGCAAAACGGTCAATCCGGCAATCGGAAATCCGTGATTTGGATGCCGTGTTCTAATTAACGATATCTATTGATTTCAAAGCATTTAGCTGTTATAATAAATCCATAGACTTCCTGAATAGAATGAAAATCTGAGGAGTAATACGGGTGAGACGGACAGGTTCGGAGGAAAGCGAATGGATAAGGATGGAAAGAAAAACGGAATAGTAAAGCTTGTGCTTTACCTGCTGGTAACACTGGTAGCAGCCTTTTTTGTTCTGGGAACGCTGCTGCTTCCTAAAGCACCGGATGTGACAGGCGGAGAGTGCAGGGCAGTAAATGACGGCTGGGTCCGGGTATTAGCCGACGGCACAAGGGAGGTGGTGAAGCTTCCGGGAAATGTTTCCGTTCCGAAAGGAGAAACGGTTCTGATTGAAACAACGGTTCCTGCCTTTGTGAAGGATGGAGGCTGGATGTGTTTCAGAAGCTCACAGCAGGATATGAGAGTTTATGTGGGCGGAGAGTTCAGGCAGTCCTACCGAACTACAAAAAGCAGGCTTTTCGGAAAAACAAGTATGAGTGCATATGTTTTTCTTAAGGTGAGCAGGGAAGATGTAGGAAAGATACTACAGGTGGAAACGGTTAGTATGTCCTCCTATAACGGTATATTAAATGAGGTCTATTATGGAGATAAATTCGGTATCTGGTGGAAATTTCTCGGCGATTACGGAGCCGAAAGCGTCATTGCATTTATAATGCTTTTTATGGCTGTTGTCACAATTATTTTCAGTATTGTACTTAAATTGTCTTATAAAAGAGAGATAGCCCTAGAGTATCTGGGCTGGGGAATTTTACTCGCTGCGGTATGGATAATTTCAGAAAGCAGTATTCGTCAGCTCCTGTTTCCGAATACCTTCCTTATCGGTAATATGGCCTTTTTTGCGATTATGCTGATGCCTTTGCCGTTCCTGATTTATATCAACGGTGTGCAGAAAGGACGTTATAAGATATGGTATATGATAATGGAATGTGTGGCAGTGGCGGATTTTCTGGTCTGTACATTGTTACAGTTCTGGAATATTGCAGACTTTCTTGAGAGCCTGATATTGATGCATGCAACAATCCTTATAGCAATTACAGGGGTTTGCATAACAATTATTATGGATATTGTGAGAAAAGAGGTTAAGTCATACAGATTGATAACAGTTGGTCTGTTCATCATGATGATTGCGAGTATCGCAGAGCTTTTACAGGTGTACGGCGAGGATAGAAGAGCGAACGGGAGCGGTCTGTGTATCGGTCTTGTATTTCTTTTGATTTTTGCTATCATTGAGACAGGGAATGATTTGCTAAAAGCAGAAAGCGAGCGCAGGGTTGCCATGCTGGATAAAGAGACAAAGGTGAATTTCCTTGAGAAAATGTCACATGAAATCCGGACACCGATTAATACAATGATTGGTATGAACGAGATGATAGCAAGGGAAAATACCGACCCTGCACTGGAGCAGTATATTGCGAATGCACAGACAGCCGGAAAGGCATTGTTAGCTCTTGTAAATGATGTTCTTGACTTTTCCAAAATAAAGACGGGCAATCTGGGTCTGACGGAGAATGTATACCAGACGGCATCCCTTATTACGGATGTGGTGCATATGCTGCAGGCAAGGGCAGAGAAGAAGCATCTGGAGGTTGTGGTTAATGTAGAGGAAAAGCTTCCGTCCTGCCTGTACGGTGACGAAGTCAGAATTCGCCAGATTGTGAGCAGTCTGTTAACCAATGCGGTGAAATATACAAAAAAAGGCACTATCACCTTCAGCGTCAGTGGTGAGGATTGTGATGATGGGGAGTTTTTCTTAAAAATCTTTGTGGCAGATACGGGAGAAGGAATTCAGGAAAAGGATATGTCCCGTCTGTTTGAAAAAAGAGAATCCTCGGAAGATATGAAAATAGAGGACGGTGAAAGCGACCTGGGGCTTGGTATCGTAAAACGACTTTTAGAAGAGATGCGGGGAAGTATAAAGGTACGAAGTGTGCCGGAAAAGGGAACCCTGTTTTCGGTGGAGCTTCCGCAGAAGGTGATTGATGCGAGTCCGGTAGGAATGAATCCGAACAGCTTTGCGGAGGAAAGTCGTGCATTAAAGATATATCGGAGCGAATTTACCGCACCGGAAGCCCATATTCTTGCTGTAGATGATAATGATATGAATCTTGTGGTTGTGAAGGGGTTACTTCGCAGATTAAAGCTGCAGGTAGACACGGCAGGCTCAGGTACGGAGTGTCTGGAGCTTTGTGCAAATAAAAAATACGATTTGATTTTAATGGATCATATGATGCCTGAACCGGACGGAATTGAGACACTACGGCTGCTTCGTGCACAGCAGGAAGGGCTGAATTTCCGTACTCCGGTTGTTGTGCTGACAGCGAATGCAGTTGCAGGTTGCAGGGAAAAATATTTGGCATGTGGATTTGCGGAATATTTATCAAAACCGGTTGTGCCGGAAAAAATAGAAAAAGTGCTGAGAGAGTTTCTGCCGGAGGAGCTTATTGTACCGGTAGAAGAACAGCCAGATGATAAAACGGAGACATCGGTTACAGGAGGCAAAGAGGAAATTACGTGTGAAAATCCGGATGAGCAAACCGGGGCGGAAGAGGACGGAAATGAGCCGGAGGGTGAAATCAGTCGAAAGCTGGGGTTGTTTTACTGTAATGATGATGAAGAGATGTATGAGGATATGCTTGATACATATTTCAAGCAGGGGCAGATTTATGTACAGAAGCTTCCTGCTCTTGTAGAGGAGAAGGATTGGAAAAACTACGGGATTATTGCCCATGCCATGAAGAGTACCTCGTTAAGTATCGGCGCGAAGGAGTTTTCGGAGCTTGCGAAGGAACATGAGATGGCTGGTAAGGAAGAAAACGGAGAATGGATTGAAAAAAACTGGGAGGCATTCTACGACCGCTACAGGAAGGTTCTGAAGGAAGCGGAGAAAACGGTACAGGGAGAAAAGATAACATCTGCACGGCAGGACGAGGAAGAGCCTGAGGATGTACCGCAGGAAGAATATGAAAAGGAATGGGAGCTGCTTCTGGAATATGTAAGAAACTATGAAATGAATGCTTCCGTAGAACAGATACGCCGATTAAAGGACATCCGGATAAAGGGTAAAACGCAGGAGGATGAGGAGAAGCTCCTGGAAAAGCTTCAGGAGCTGATTGATGAGTTTGATTACGGCGGGGCTGAGGAGTTGTTGGAAAATAGGAAAAAGGAGGCTGCATCATTATGATGAAAACGGTATTAGTGGTAGATGATGACAAATCCAATTTGATGATTGCGCAAAAGGTATTGTCGGGGGAGTTCCGTGTGGCAGCGGTAAACTCCGGACAGCTTGCGTTTCAATATCTGGAAAAGAACGAACCTGTAGTAATTCTTTTGGATATCCAGATGCCGGAGATGGATGGATTTGAAGTGATGCAGAAGCTTCAGGAAAATGAAAAATGGCGCAGAATTCCGGTGATTTTTCTGACGGCGGACCGGACACCGCAGACGGAGGAGGCATGCTTTCGGGTAGGCGCTGTTGATTATATCGGGAAACCGTTTATTCCTGCTATAATGCAAAGAAGGGTAAAACGTACCGTAGAGCTTGAGGATTACAGAAGAGGGTTGGAAGAAATGGTACAGCAGCAGCTTAAGAAAATAACACAGCTGCAGCAGGATATTATTATTACAATGGCAAATCTAATCGAGGGACGTGACGGTACGACAGGAGAGCATGTTAAGCATACGAGTATTTATACCGAATATCTTATCAGAAAGCTGCAACGGCATAAGATATATCAGGCTGAGCTGACACCTGAGTTTGCGGACTACTTAAAAAAAGCTGCCCCGATGCATGATATCGGGAAAATTACGGTGCCGGACAGCATTCTGTGTAAGCCGGAGGCACTGACCGAGGAAGAATATCGCCTGATGCAGCTGCATGCGGAAGAAGGGGGGCGGCTGATTCGTGAGAATATGAGCCGCCTTGCGGAACCTGAATTTGTAAGGATTGCTTCAAACGTAGCTAATTTCCATCATGAAAAATGGAACGGGAAGGGGTATCCGAAAGGACTGAAAGGAGAAGAAATTCCTCTGGAGGCAAGAATACTGGCACTGGCGGATGTGTTCGATGCGCTTATTGCAAAAAGACAGTATAAACAGGGAATGTCCTTGGAAGAAGCAAGGGCTGTTATGGAAAAGGAGCGGGGCGAAAGCTTTGAGCCGGTACTGTTAGACTGCTTTTTTTCTGATGAACAGGAACTTCGTGAACTGGTAAACAGTATATAAATTCAGAGTGTATGGAGCGGCAGCAGAGTACAAGGAGGATAAAATGAGAAGGAGAAGCAGTCCGGGAGAAATCATACGTGACTTTAAGGAAAAATTCGGAGAGACGGAAAAGAAACCGCTTATCATTATTTGGGTACTGTTCAGCATTGTCTGCATGATTATGTGTCTGGTTAATGTCCTTACGGGTTCTGCAAGAATGGCATATATCACCGGGGGAAGTGCGATTTTTGCTGTGGCGGGTCTTGTTTTTTTGTACAGAAGAAATGTTCGTTATATGATTTTCTGTTCAATTCCCATGATTTTCACTCTCATGATTTATTTTGTGGTTAGTGGCGGGGAAAATGGCTTCAGCAGTATCTGGCTGCTGCTTGTTCCTGTAGTCTGCCTTTATATTTTCGGAATGTATTACGGGGCGATGCTCAGTCTTGGGCTGTTGGTGTTTGTCACAGTGTATATGTGGACGCCGCTGCATCAGCTTGGGTATGCTTATACATTAACTTATCTGTTACGTTTTCCGATTGTGTATATTTCGGAAACAGTGATGTGTATTGTAATTCAGTATCGTATTGCAAAGTACCGTATTAATCAGAATAAATTATTGGAACAGGCGGAAAATGCCAATAGGTCCAAAAGTGAATTCTTAGCAAACATGAGCCATGAAATCCGTACTCCGATGAATTCCATTATGGGCATGTGTGAGCTGATTCTAAATGAGGAAATCTCCGACGATATTCGTGATAATTGTAACAATATCTATATTTCCGGAAAAAATTTGCTGGGAATTATTAACGACCTCCTTGATTTTTCAAAGATTGAATCCGGAAAAATGGATTTGGTGGAGGAAAAATATCAGCTGTCCTCTCTTTTAAATGATGTTATTAATATGGCGGTGGCACGTAAGGGCGAAAAAGAGATTGAATTTATGGTTGACTGTGACCCTACAATACCGGATATGTTATACGGAGACGAGCTACGCATCCGCCAGATTGTAATTAATCTTTTGACCAATGCCATTAAATTTACCAGAGAGGGTGGAGTGCTTTTTCGCGTGACGGCAAGGCGGGAGGAGTATGGAGTTAATCTCATTTTTTCGGTAAAAGACAGCGGAATCGGTATTAAGGAAGAAAATCTGCAAAAGATTTTCCAGAGCTTCAGTCAGGTGGATACAAAGAAGAACCGTGCAATCGAAGGAACCGGTCTCGGTCTTGCCATATCAAAGCGTCTGGTAACGAAAATGGGCGGCTTTATCTGGGTGGAAAGTGAATACGGAAAGGGAACGGAGTTTACTGTAGTGATCCCGCAAAAGGTTACCGGAGAAGAGGCGGTTATTAAAATCAAAGAACCGGAAAAGGTTCAGCTTCTTGTTTTTATTGAGATGGACAAATTTAAAAACTCTTTTGTAAAAAGAAGCTACACGGATATTATCGAAAAAATGGGAACGAAATTCGGCATCCGTTATCGCCTGCTTAATTCAATGAAGCAGGTAAAGGAACAGCTCGAATCAGGAAGCCGGTATACCCATCTGTTTCTGGCAAGAGAGGAATATATGCAGGACAGGGAGTACTTTGACAGTCTTGTGAAAAGGCTGGAGGTAGTGTTAGTACAGGATCAGAAGAACCGGATTAAGCCGGGAGAGGGCATTCGTAATATCTACAAGCCTTTTTATGTGCTGCCGGTGGGAAATGCAATTAACAGGGAACGGCTCTCCTTTGATGTTGGTGCTGCTAATATGAAACGGCAGAGCTTTATGGCACCGGAGGCAAAGATACTGGTAGTGGATGATAACATGATGAATCTGAAGGTGGCAATCGGTCTGCTGAAGCCGTACAAAATGGCGGTTCGTACTGCGGATAGCGGTGTCGAGGCAATCCGCATTATGAAAAACCAACGGTTTGATTTGGTTTTCATGGACCATATGATGCCGGAAATGGACGGCGTGGAGGCGGTTCATCAGATTCGGGAATTGCCGGAGGAGTATTTTAGAAGTGTTCCGATTGTGGCGTTGACGGCAAATGCGGTGAACGGTGCCAGGGAAATGTTTTTGAGGGAAGGCTTTCAGGATTTCCTTGCAAAACCGATTGAGACAGGGGCGATGGAACGAATTTTAAAACGCTGGCTGCCAAAGGAGCTGATTGTGCAGAAGGAGGAAAGTAATGACAAATAGAGTGAGAATTTCCGTTGACTGCGTTTGCGACCTGCCGAGGAGAATGTGGGATGAGCTGGAGCTTAGTATCATGTTTTTTTACATAACAACCGAAGAAGGACGTTTTCGCGATATTGAAGAAGTCAATTCAGAAAATATGGTGGAGTATCTCGAACAGGGGAAAAGGGCACATAGCAGATGTGCTTCTGCGGAGGAATACAAACAGCATTTTCTGAATATCCGGAAGGAGCATGACGGTCCGATTATTCATATCTGCATTGCCCGGTATGTCAGCGGTTCGTATGATGCTGCATGTGAGGCGGCAGAGAATATGGAAAATGTATGGGTTGTGGATTCCGGTCATCTATCGGGAGGCATGAGCCTGATGGTAATCAATGCGGCCGAGATGGCAAAGGCAGGTGCGGGATGCGAGCTGATTTTGCAGGAACTTGAGGATATGCGGAACAGGGTATGTACAAGCTTTGTCGTGGATTCGACGGACTGCTTATATACGAACGGGAAAATCAGTGGGAAAATAGATAACTTCTGTAAGACATTCTCACTGCATCCGGTACTTAAGCTGAAGGACAGTCACATGGGAGCCGCAGGTATATGTATCGGGAATATGAAACGGCATGCGCGGTCATACATCAGAAAAGTATTAAAGCATCCCGAAACGATTGATACGGATTTGGCGTTTCTTGTGCATGCGGGATGTTCTTATGAGTTTATGAATTTTGTGAGGGAAGAAATGCAAAAGCGGGTGAAGTGGAAACGGCTTATTATATGCAGTGCTTCCGCAACAGTCACCTGTAATTGCGGAGCGGGTACCTTCGGCGTGTTGTATACCAGAAAAAAAGTCAGATAAGCTGACTCATGCGTTATTGTAAAGGAGCTGTCGTAATACGACGGCTCTTTTTTTACTTGACTCTGTCCCTGGGACATGGTTTATGATGAAAACATAAGAAAGCAAAAAGATATAAAAAGGAAAAGGAGTAAATGCTATGAAGCAGGTTTACAGGTTGTTTCGTCGGCATAAAGCAGCTCTTTTGCTGACTCTGCTGTGTTGTATCGGGACGGTATCGGTAACGATTCTATGGAACAGTGAACTGGCAAAGATTATAAACGGAGTTCAGGATGGAACGGGGTTCGGATTTGAGCAGATAAAAGGATGTGTCGTGCTCTTACTGTTTGGCTCGGTGCTGCAGGGTGGTATGTATTTTTTTTCTGCCTATTTGGGGGAATATGCCGCTCATGACCTGCGAATGTGTCTGGCACATGTGACGGTAAAGAAACCATATTCTGTCATAGCTAAGGAAAATGCAGGAGAACATATTTCAAGTCAGCAAAATGAGATGGAGGAAATCAATCAATACATTTCCGACAATTTGTTTACACTTTGCTTTACTATGATTAATTTTGTTTTTACTCTGGCTTTTATGTTAATGCGAAATGCGGAGCTGACACTTTTGTATACGGCTCCGGTGATTTTTCTGACGCTGTATACAACAATGTCCAGTAAGGTGATTTACCGCTATACAAGGCAGGAGCAGGAACAGGTAAAAAAGATGAACGGAGTGACGGGAACCCTGCTTTTGCTGTTCCCGGTGATACGTATCTATGAAGCGGAAAAGCTGCTTCGGCAAAACTATTATGAGAGTATTGAGGCATGGAAGACGGCTTCCGTCGCACAAGAAAGGGTCAAGGCAAGACTGATGTCTCTTTCGGGAATGTTAGCATGTCTCCCGCTTGTGTTATTATTACTGGCAGGAGGTACGATGGTGGTGCAGGGAACCTTCAGCATCGGTATGTTATATGTATTTGTGAATCTTTCGGGGAATGTATCGGGAGTTTTGATAAACCTGTCGACTCACCAGGCTTCCTTTCGGAGATTTTGCGGAAATCTAGACCGTGTATGGGAAAGCATAGACCGGGAAGGAGGAAGTGAAAATGAGTATCCTGTTGCAAGAGATTAGTTTCGGATATGGTGAAAAAAGAATATTGGATCGGATTACATTGCAGGTCAGAGAGAAAGAGCATATCGGTATTTTAGGCGGCAGCGGTAACGGGAAAAGTACGTTGTTAAAAATACTTGCAGGGCTTTATGAGGTGAAAGAAGGACGATGCACGGTGGCGGGGGAAAACAGACCCGAACAAATCAGAAAACAGGTGGCGATGGTGATGCAGACTCCATGCCTGCTGCCGATGTCTATACGGGATAATATTACATGCGGACATCCGATGCCGGAAGAGAAATTGTGGAATGTGGTGTGTGCCGCACAATTAGAGGAATGGGTAAGCCGGTTGCCGGAGGGGGTGGATAGTTTTGTGGGAGAACGTGGTGGTAGTATTTCGGGCGGGCAGGCACAGCGGATTGCAATTGCCAGAGCCATTGCAAAGGATGCACCGGTTATATTGTTAGACGAACCGACTTCGGCACTGGATGATAAGACGTCTGTGGCTTTGCTTCGGGCTATGGAGCGATTAACGGAGGGAAAAACGGTAATTCATGTAACACATCGGGAAGAATCGTTGCAAAATTACGATAGGATACTTGTTCTGAAGGGAGGGAAGCTGTTTGATAAGGAGTCTGTACAGAATCTTTAAACGACTGGGAGGTATGGTTACATATGTGTTTCTGCTTGTGCTAAGATGCCCGGTGGATACGGTGCTTTGCATTATTAATGCGCTATTTTTAAAAGGAGTATTTCAAACAATGGAAGCAGGAGATTTGGCAGGGCTGCAGGAAAGCTGTTTAAAATTCGTAATAGCGAATTTCTGCCTGTTTTTCTATAACGGAATTGTTTGGAGTGAATTTGCTATGTTCTCTGCACGGTTTACTGCTAAGCTCAGAAGTTATGTATTTGATTCGGTGTTTTTACTGCCTCTTGAGAAGATAGAAGAAAAGACAAACGGGGCATGGCTGACAAGAATGAACAGTGATGTCAGGATGACTCTGAATCTTTTAACGGGTGCATTAAACATTCCTCATGCGGTATTTGCAATCGTTCGGATAACGGTGTCTTCAATACTGCTCGGAACCATTTGTCCGGAGCTGCTTGCTGCAGAGCTTGCGATATTGCTTCCGCATGTTTTTCTTCGGCAAAATCTGGTGGTACGGCCTATGGAACGGCTGATAAAAAAAGCACAGGAGCATACGGAACAAACTACGGTCTATTTATCTGCTATGGTGGAATGTGCGGATACGGTACGGTTATACGAAGCGGATCAATTGCTGCTTGAGAGGTATCGGGAAAGCAGTCTTTGTGTTGTAAGAGCCCGTCTGCAGATGAATTTACGAAAGGCATTCGGAGAGCTTTTGCATCCGTTGTTAGGACGAGGCGGCTATCTATTGCTATTTTTTCTCGGATGTGAGATGATACAATCAGGAAAAATGGAGTTCGGAACCTTGACTGCGGCATTTCAGTATCGCGGTGCAATGCTCATGGGGTCAATGATGCTTCTAAACTCATTGGCGGAAGTAAAGAAAAACAGCGTCGGATTAAAGCGGATGGAGGAAATATATGGAGCAGAGGAATGAAGATGCAAAGCCGGAGGAGAAGTCAGGAGAGGCTTTACTTAAAATCGGAGAGGTAGCAGCTTTTTTTAATATTTCCGTGAAGGCAGTACGGATTTATGAGAAGAAAGGGATTATTGAACCGGTCTGGGTTGACCCGGAATCGGGGTATCGATACTATACAGCGGACCAGCTGCATCAGCTAAGTGCCCTTTTGGAATTAAAGGCATTGGGTTTTTCGCTGGATGAAATCAAAGATGTTATGGTAGGAAAAAGTTCAAAGGAAACGTTGTATAAGGCAATGCAGTTAAAAAAGCACAACTGGGAAAATTTAATTGCCATGGCACAAAACAAAATAGATGCCATTGACAGCATCTCGGAGCGTCTGTTGTCATCCAAAGAGGCGGAAAAGCTTCGGGAGTTGACGGATGAAGAACGGGCATGGCTTCTGGTAAAGTTGGTTTGTGTGGAAAATGTTCAGGTACAAAGCACTGTGAACGAAGCGATTTGGCTGTAAAAACAGTCATAAAAGATGTCAACATTTTCAAAAGTGTACCACCCTAAAACCTCAGCGTAATCCGTTACGCCTGCGTTTTTAGGATGGTACACTTCAGTTTTTACTTTGGTATTCATATGCTAATTTTCCCGGCAGTAGAATCAGCCGCGGCCGGTTGTCATATCAGGATCCGCGGCTGCAATAACACCACAGGCAATTTTTTCACCTGAATTTCCTGAAGGCTGTGAAGTAAAGTCATCCGGCTTCTGATGTATTACGACGGAACGATTCATAATCATCGGTAGTGTCAGAAAGCTGTCGTAAAAGACCATCCAGACGTAACCGTCGTTTGAAAACAGCGGCGGAAGGTCACCGGCATGTTTCGGATGGGGAACATTATCCGGGTTATAGTGGTTGCCTGTTTTTTCAAAGTTTCCGGAGCAATCTCCGTTTTCATGGATGTGGAACGCAAAAAAGGTAGGTGTATCTTCGGCTTCACTGTCCGGCAGGTCAGTGACCTCGGCTGAAATTAAGATGCCGGATTCAGGCAGGGCATAAAACTTTACGATGCCGCTGATGTCGGGATACATGGCACTTCCTTTTAATACGGCGACTGCGTCCGGCTCTCCTTCTGCCAGGAGGGAAAGAAAAAAGCTTTTGTTTTCCATACGAGACCTCAAAAAGTCTTTCTACTATTATATGTAGAAGAAGGTGCCGGGGTGCGTAATAAAGCGAATATAACAATCGAACAAATATTTGATAACATACTTGAAAATCGAACAACTGTGTGCTATAATGAAAAAAACGAGGGCGAACATGGTGAAGACAGTCGGGCGTTTGCATCAGGAGAGGAATCAGAGGGAAGGTGCGGTATGGTATTAAATGAATCGTTATCAATAGAACAAAAGCTTGAAATCTTATCGGACGCGGCAAAGTATGATGTTGCTTGTACATCCAGCGGGATGCAGCGCGGAGGGAAGAAGGGAGAGATAGGCAATTCTGTCGCTGCAGGGATTTGTCATTCCTTTTCCGCGGACGGACGCTGCATTTCCCTGCTAAAGGTGCTGTTTACCAATGAGTGTATTTTTGACTGCAAATACTGTATCAACCGCTCATCCAATGATGTACCCCGTACCAGCTTTACTCCGGAAGAGCTTTGTGAGCTGACAATAGGATTTTACAAAAGGAATTACATTGAAGGGTTATTTTTAAGCTCCGGGATTTTACATACCCCGGATTACACGATGGAGTTGATTTGCCGGACTCTGCGGATGTTACGGGAGGACTATCATTTTCGCGGATATATTCATTGCAAAGCGATTCCGGGGGCGAATCCCATGCTGATAGAGTATGTCGGTTGGTATGCGGACCGTATGAGTGTGAATCTGGAACTGCCGACAAAGGATGGACTGCGTCAGCTTGCTCCGAATAAAACGAGGAAAAATATTTTAGAACCGATGCGCCAGATTCAGGCGGGCATCGCGGAGAGCAGACAACGACTCGGATTTATGGGAGGCAATCGCAGCGCATACTATTTTACAAATCAGGCGGTAAAGCAGGCCGGGATTGAACAGAGATTCCACAGCGACAGAGTGGAAGCTGTAAAGGAGATGACTACGGACGGAGTATTGGCAGATACAGGGATAAAAGTACCGTCACGAATCGAAGCGAAGGCTTCCGCAGAAGAAAGCGAGACAGCCGTGCCGGTAGTTTCCGAGGAGCATTTTCCACGTCTGTCTCTTCTGGAGGAAGTGGGAAAGCCTGCAGGACGCGGGTTTGCCGCCGCGGGGCAGAGCACACAGATGATTATCGGTGCTACGCCTGAGACGGACTATCAGCTGGTGTCCGTGGCGGAGGCTTTGTATCAGAAGTTCGATTTAAAGAGGGTATTTTATTCGGCATTCGTTAAGGTAAATGACGATTCCAGTCTGCCGGATTTGCCCGGCGGACCTCCGTTACTCCGTGAGCATCGTCTGTATCAGGCGGACTGGCTGATGCGGTATTACGGTTTTGCGGCGGGAGAGCTTCTGACGGAGAAAAGGCCGAACTTTAATGCTGTGCTGGACCCGAAATGTGATTGGGCTGTGCATCATATGGAGCTGTTTCCGGTTGAGGTGCTAAAGGCTGATTATTTTATGCTGCTGCGGGTGCCCGGTATAGGTCCGAAATCGGCAAAGAGGATTGTGGAAGCGAGAAGAAGCGGAACTCTTTCTTTTGAAGACTTAAAGAAGGTAGGCGTTGTGCTGAAACGAGCACAGTATTTCATTACCTGTGCAGGCAGACCGTTAGGTCATATGAAGCTGGATGAAACATATGTTACACAGTGTCTGATGTTAAATGAGAAGCTTCCGAAGGATTTAAGGGATGCTTTATACGGACATCAGATATCACTGTTTGAACTGCCGAACTTTGCGGCGGCTGTGGGATAAAAGAGGTGAGAAGGATGGAAAAAAAGTATATTTACCGGTGTGAGGACAGTGTAGAGGGAATATTAACCGGAATCTATGATGCATGGGCATCCGTACACCGTCATGAAGAAAATCGTATCGAGGTCCTTATGAAAGAATGGCAGGAGCCTCTTTTGTTTGCGGAATATATCGATGTTATTCCGGACGCGGAAAAAAGTGAAAAGGTACAATGCTCCGTCAGACTTCGGATTTCCGAGGAGGCCTACGAGATGGTAATGAAGGCGATACTTTCGGGAGAACAGGAAAAGGGCGAGATTATATACAGGTTTCTTATTTATGCTTACCGTGAGGGGGCGCGGGCGTGCCGGAGCTACGGTAACCCGTGGGTGATGCGGTTATTTGAAACGGTTCGTAACTTTGATAACGAGTCTCATCATTTGAAAGGGTTTCTGCGGTTTGATGAGCAGGAAAACGGCTGGCTGTTCGCACGATATGCCCCGCAGAATAATGTGCTGGGTGATTTGATGGAACATTTTTCGGATCGTTTAAACAGCGAGAATTTTATGATTTTTGATGAGAAACGTCGTATTGCGGGAGTGCATGGGAGCGGAGCCTCGTGGTTTATATATCGTTTGAATGAAGAAGAATACCGGATGCTTTCCGATACCTATACTGCGGAAGACTCTTATGCGGCATTGTGGAAGATTTTTCACCGGAGGATTGCCATTGCGGAGCGCAGAAATCCCGGCCTTCAGCGTAATAATCTTCCTCTTCGTTTCAGACCGTATATGACGGAGTTCCGATAAGGAAGGGATGTTGAATTAATCGGCATTTCCCTAAAGAACGGAAAAACCCTTCCCGTGGATTTCATGGGCTTCCAACAGGATAATGAAAGCCTCTTTATCTCTTGCGGTGACCTCCTGCAAAATGCGGTACATCTGTTTGGAATTACATACTACCATGACCGTATCCTTTTCATCCTGATGATAACCGCCCTGTGAGTTCAGAATTGTGGAGCCGCGTCCGCTGCATTCCTCTATAAGGCTGCAGATGTATTTTCCGTGTTTTGTCACAATGAAGGCAAGCTTTCCGGAGTTGATTCCGTAAAACATTTTATCTACCATAACGGCAAACAGATAGTTTACAATCATACCGTATAAAATGCCGTCAAAGTCCTGAAACAGGAGTCCGCCTATGATGATGATACCGACATCAATAAGAAAGGCAATCGTACCGAGACGCAGATGAGGCATGATGCTTTTTATGGCCATAATGAGAAAATCCGCGCCACCCGTGGAGGAGCTGCGCATATAGATGAGCGCATAGCCGATGCCTCCGAGTACACCCGTAACAATGGCGGCCAGCAGACGCATCCCTTCATAGGAAGGCAGAAGAGGGGCAATATAATCTATAAAGAAAGAAGAAATAAACATACACCGGAATGACCTGAACAGAAAGGAGCGCCCGATAAGCCTGTAACAAAGGAAAGCTACCGGGATATTCAGCAGAATCGTGGATATCCCGATAGGAATCCGGAAAAAACGGTTAAGAATAATTCCAATGCCGGAAAAGCCGGTCATCGGAAAGCCGGCGGAGAGTGCAAAATTGTGAACCGCCAGAGCAACTAAGGCACTTCCCGTGACTTCAAACAGAAGGTCTGTTGCTGTTCTCATGTATTTACTCTGCTTCACATTCTGTTTGAACTTCATTTCTATGGAAACCTCCGTTTTCTGTAATAACCGACCTTTATATCATAGAATTAAGTTAATTGTGCTTATAGTATTTCCATAAACTGCACATACTACTCCCGGTTTCCGGTGATATCGGACAAATCACAGTAATCGTGAGCAGATTGTTTATTTTCACATGATTCGAGCAGGAGGCAGAGATGCAGTCATTATGGGAAACGGAAGTGGAAATGCCGTCATTTCCGAAATTAGACAGAGATAAGAAGACAGATGTTTTGATAATCGGCGGAGGCTTTGCGGGGATTCTTTGTGCTTATTTTTTGGAAAAGTACGGTGTGGATTATTGTCTTGTGGAAGCGGGACGGGTCGCTGAGGGTGTAAGCGGTCATACAACGGCTAAAATTACTGTACAGCATGGTCTGGTGTATCATAAGATTGCTGACAGATACGGAACGGAGGCAGCATCACAATACTATAATGTGAACCGGATAGCATTAGAAAATTATCGGGTATTATGTAAAGGAATGCAGTGTGATTTTGAGGAGAAAGATAATTTTGTTTATTCCGTAAAAAGTCGTACTGCACTGGAAAAGGAAATGAGAGTGTTAGAACGCATCGGTGCAGAACCTGCATTTGCGGAAACACTTCCGCTTCCTTTTGCATCGTGCGGTGCGGTTTCACTTCCGAAGCAGGCACAATTTCAACCCTTGAAGTTTCTGGCAGAAATAACAAAGGGACTTAACATATATGAGAATACGAGAGTATTGGGATTCGGAGAAAAAGCCGGAACGGGAGAAAAAGTGAGGACGGTGTTAACGGACAAGGGAAGGATATATGCAAAAAAGATAATTGTGACAACTCATTTTCCGATGCTGAATAAGCATGGATGTTACTTTATAAAACTGTACCAGCACCGTTCTTATGTGCTGGCTTTGAGAAATGCACCGCATTTACAGGGAATGTATGTAGATGAAGACAGGAAAGGGTTTTCTTTTCGAAACGCCGGTGAGTTCCTTTTGCTTGGCGGAGGTGCACACCGTACCGGAAAAAAGGGTGGCAGCTATACGGAGCTTCGGGGAGCAGGTGAGCTCTTTTATCCTCAGGCGGAGGAGGTCTGCAGGTGGGCGGCACAGGACTGTATGAGTCTTGACGGAATCCCGTACATCGGGCCATATTCGAGGGGAAGCGAAGGTATTTTTACGGCAACGGGGTTCAACAAGTGGGGAATGACTTCCTCAATGGTGGCAGCCATGCTTCTCTCGGATATTGTTCTGGAAAAGAAAAATGAGTATGAAAGGCTGTTTTCTCCTTCCAGAAATATGTTTACGGGACAGTTATTCGTAAATATTGCGGATGCAGTGGCAGGATTGCTTTCCTTTTCTAAAAAAAGGTGTCCGCATCTCGGCTGTGCACTGAAATGGAACAGGGAAGAACACAGCTGGGATTGCCCGTGCCACGGTTCCCGCTTTTCGGAAGAGGGACAGTTGTTAAATAATCCCGCAAACGGAAACCTGAAATGAAAGAAAATTGCGGTAAATTTGCGCTTTTTCTGTGTTCTTCATTGACGTAGGGGATGCTTTTTGTTATACTTGATTTATTACAACCGGGGGTACCGGAGAAGGCAGCATACGGAAAGGAGAACACTATGAGCGAGAACAGAGCATTACTTTCACAGGAAGAAATTGATGCGTTGGTCAGCTTTTTAACAACGAAGGAAAAGGTTGGTAACGAGGTTCTGGATCAGACAAGCATTGACCGTCTGGTAAAAATATTGACGGAAGCAAAAGCAGACGGAAAGGCGCTTGCTGCGGATAATACGGGACGTTTCCTTGCAAATTCGGTTCTTTCGGTAGAAAAAGATATTGCGGTACAGCGAGAGCAGTGTGCATTGGTTTATGAGAAGGATGACAGTGGATATGTTCACATTATTTGTGAGAATCATGTAACAGGGGTAAAATATGAAATTACACCGGAGTGCCTGAATCAGCCTAATCTTGTGGAAAATACCGGTGAGGTATGGGGGCGTGCGGTTATGCCGCTTATGTTTGATTTGGTTGCAATGCAGCTTCAGGTGAGGTACACGGCAGAGGTATTTTCAGAGGTTTGCGGTGATTTTGCGGAGCTATTGTACGGAGACGAGAATGCGAAACTTCCGAACATTTATATGCCTACTGCAGCAAGAGTACTGGAGAATATTGGAAGGAAAAATTAAAAAAGGTATTGACGAATCTATAAAGACGTGGTATAAATGCTAAATAAAACTTGGTAAATAAGATACAGAAGTTTTTTACCATGAGAGATGTTTTGTCCCTCAAAGAAAAGGAGGCATATCATATGAAGAGTACATTGATTCGTTTAAATGGCCCGGAAGCAGTAAAAGAGTTTGTGAATGCAGCAGAGAAGTGTAATTTTGATATTGATGTAAAATATAACCGCATTATTGTAGATGCAAAGTCATTTCTTGGTGTACTGGGACTTTGTACCAATCCGATATCCGTGTGCAGTCATGGTGATGATGTTGCATTCGAGAAGATGTTAGAGAAGTTTGCGGTCTGTTAGAGGAGTAAGATGTATCGATTAATTTGTCGGGACGGAAACGCAAAGCGCGGGGAACTGGTGACGGTTCACGGTACGGTACAGACCCCGCTGTTTATGAATGTCGGTACGGCAGCCGCAATCAAGGGCGCTGTATCGACTATGGATTTGCATGAAATCGGAACACAGGTAGAGCTTTCAAATACCTATCATCTTCATGTACGTCCGGGAGATCAGGTAGTAAAAAAATTAGGCGGTCTTCACCGCTTTATGAACTGGGACAGACCGATATTGACGGATTCCGGCGGATTTCAGGTATTTTCACTGGCAGGTCTCAGAAAAATCAAGGAAGAGGGCGTCTATTTCAATTCCCATGTGGACGGGCGGAAGATTTTCATGGGGCCGGAAGAAAGCATGCAGATTCAGTCAAATCTTGCATCTACGATTGCGATGGCGTTTGATGAGTGCCCGCCGCATCCGGCAACCAGAGAGTATATGGAAAATTCAGTGGCCCGGACAACGCGCTGGCTGATACGATGCAAGCGGGAGATGGATAGACTGAATTCGCTGGAAGACACAATTAATCCGAAACAAATGCTTTTTGGTATCAATCAGGGAGGGACTTTTTCGGATATCCGTATTGAACATGCAAAGAGGATTTCGGAACTGGATTTGGATGGTTATGCTTTGGGTGGACTTGCTGTCGGTGAGTCCCATGAGGAGATGTATTGGATTCTGGAAGAAACAGTACCGTATCTGCCGCTTGAAAAACCGACCTATTTAATGGGTGTGGGTACACCGGCGAATATTCTGGAGGGCGTTGAGCGAGGTGTGGATTTCTTTGACTGTGTATATCCTGCCCGAAACGGAAGACATGGAAATGCATATACAAATCACGGAAAGATGACGCTTTTGAATGCGAGGTATGAGCTGGACGACAGGCCACTGGATGATACCTGTGGATGTCCGACCTGCAGACATTACAGCAGGGCATATATCCGGCATTTATTGAAGGCGAAGGAGATGTTGGGCCTTAGGCTTCTTGTCACACATAATTTATATTTTTACAACAAAATGATGGAGGAAATACGTGAGGCCATTGAGCAGAAGCGTTTTTCGGAGTATAAAAGGCAGAAGCTTGCGGGCTTTGAAGCCGGGGAAGATTAATCGTGCGAAAGGCACAAGAAGGAGGATTTTATGTTAAATTTTTTGGCGGCGACTGAACCAGTGGGAATGGGCGTAGGCGGTACACTGCTTTATTGGGTTGTTTTGATTGCAGTTTTTGGACTTATGTTCTATTTTGTAGGAATTAGACCACAGAAGAAGCAACAGAAGAAGCAGGATGAGCTTATGGCTTCTCTCGCAATCGGTGACAGTGTTTTAACAACGGCAGGCTTTTACGGTGTGGTAATTGATGTAATGGATGAGGTTATTATTGTGGAATTCGGTAATAACAAGAACTGCCGTATCCCTATGCAGAAGCGTTCGGTAGTTGAAGTCGAAAAGCCGGTGGAGGAAGAAGCAAAGGCAAAGTAATTGGAGTAAACAAACCGGCGGAGAAAGAAGCAAAGAAATATAACCAAGTGAGCCGGAAGAAAATAAAGAAGCACCACAGACGGGTGAGCCGGAAGGACATTACCTGTTTGTGGTGCTTTATTCATGAAAGAAAAGTGTTTTCTTTCGAATTTGAAACGCTCTGTGAGGAGATATACTCTACGAGAGGAGCAAGTACCTGCTCCGGAATGTTAAGATTGTGATTCCTGCCTGTACCCATGTAAAGATTCGGCTTGTTGGCTCCGTGGAAATCAGAGCCGCCGGTCATGAGCAGGCCGAAGTGGTTTGCCAGTCCGTAACAAACTTGTTCATCAAATGAGGTATTGGAGGAATAGTAAACCTCTAATCCTTTTAATCCCACATCGGTCAGTCTTACAAGCAGAGCTTCCAGCTCCGTCGGAGAGAGCTTATATAGTAACGGATGAGCAAGTACCGGAATACCGCCGGCCTGTAAAATGAGAGAAACCGCATGCTCCGGCTGCATGTATTCACGCGGAACAAAGCATGGAGCGTCATAGTTTAGATAACGTCTGAATGCTTCCTCGGATGTTTTTACATGATGATGCTCAATCAGGTATTTTGCAAAGTGGGCACGCGTAATAACCGTATCCGGGTTTTCAAGGCGAAGCTCCTGTAAGGTAAGCGGTATTCCAAGAGCCTGAAAACGCTCTGCCATAAGCTCGTTGCGCCGGTCGCGCCCTTTAATGGATTCCTGCAGGGCACTAAGAAGAGAAGGGTTGGTTTCGTCAACGAAGAGCCCCAGAATGTGAATGTCCCTTTCACGGTAGGCGGCTGAGATTTCTGTTCCGGAAATCACATTGATAGATATACCCGCATCGGTGTATTTTAGGGCTGCATTTTTTGCCCTTGCCACACCGGAAACCGTGTCATGGTCGGTCAAAGCAAATGAGGAAACTCCTGTTTTTACGGCTAATGCGACTAACTCCTCCGGAGAAAGCGTACCGTCCGAATGGTTGGAATGAACATGAAGGTCAATCATATAATACTCCTTTTAAGGTGCTGCTTTTTTGCTAAAAAGAGTATAACACAAAAAAAGTAGTATAACAAGGGAATGGATGGAAACATGTTTTCATATAGTAAAACAAAGGAAATATCGGAGAAGAAAAGTGGAACAGGGAAAAGCATTAAAAGAAATCGCAAAGGCATTGGGACTCTCATTTATTGTGACGATACTCTTTCTTACTGTTCTTGCCTTTTTTATGCTGAAAATCGGGCTGGAAGAGGAAATTGTGTCAAAAATAATGATTGTGGGGTATATACTTGCACCGGCTGCCGGAGGCTTCCTGCTTGGAAAAAAACGCAGGGTTAATCGCTTCTTGTGGGGGTTACTCGTCGGCTTTGTGTACTTTTTCATTTACGTTGCGGTCGCAATCTGTGTACAGAATGTGTCGGCAGGCGACATTCTGTGGGTTTCGGTGCCGACATGCCTTGGCGGAATGGCGGGAGGAATGGTAAGCTGATGAAAAGAAATGCTTCACACAAGAACCAAAATGTGGTATACTGTTTGCAAAGGGCATAAAAGTGCCCTTTGCGGATGCACTGACAGGTGTTCGGTTCCGGATTTATTACGCTTTTTTTGAAAAGGGAGAATGATATGAGACGAATCGTAAAATTAAAGGGAGCTATCAGGCTGTACCTGAACTGGCCGATTTTTTTGACGCTCCTTTTAGTTTGTATGAATTTAAGTATGCTTACGGTGAACCGGAAGGCTGCAGGTCTGATGGCGGTTTTTCTGGTGATTTATGCCGTAATTGCATTTATGCTGTACTTTGTAAAAAAGCCGTTGATTGTAAATGAAATGATACAATTTGCAGCCGGGTACAGTCAGGTGCAGAGACGGCTTTTAAAAGAGCTGGCGATTCCGTATGCAGTGATGGATACGGACGGAACTATTCTCTGGGCAAATGATGAATTTATGGATTTGGCGGAGCTGATGCCGAAGCAGAAGCGGATAAAGGAAATCATTCCGGAAATCACGGCGGAAAATATGCCGACGGTGGAAAGCGATGTCAGTCTTCATGTGGAAATCCATGGGCGCAATTATGAAGTTTGTCTGAGAGTCGTGAATACACCGAGTTTTGATGAGGATATTTTATGGCAGGAGGGCCAGCGTCATGTCAATGAGCTGATTGCGCTGTATTTGTATGATGAAACGGAAATCGTCGCTTTACAGAAGGAAAACGAGGACCAGAGGCTGATTACAGGTCTTTTGTATATTGATAATTACGAAGAGGCGTTTGAGAATATTGATGAGGTACGGCGCTCGCTTCTTACCGCACTTGTTGACCGTAAGATTAACAAGTATATGGTAAGTATTGATGCCATTATTAAAAAGCTGGAGAAGGACAAGTATATCTTTGTGTTCCAGCATAAATATCTGGCACAATTAGAGGCAAATAAGTTTTCTCTTCTGGAAGAAGTGCGTGGCTCCAGTATAGGGAATGATGCTCCGGTGGTTACCATAAGTATGGGACTCGGAGTAAATGCCGAGTCGTATCTGGCCGGATATGAGCTGGCACGCGGCGCGATTGATCTGGCACTTGGCAGAGGCGGTGACCAGGCGGTTGTAAAGGACGGAAATAAGATTTCCTATTACGGCGGTACGAGTGTTCAGGTGGAAAAGACAACCCGTGTAAAGGCGCGTGTAAAGGCGCATGCGCTTAAGGAATTTATGGAGGGAAAAGACAGGATCGTTGTGATGGGGCATTCCATCGGCGATATCGATTCGCTCGGTGCAGCCGTCGGTGTTTATCGGATAGCAAAGACATTAAACAGGAAGGCACATATTGTTATTAATGAGGTGACCAGCTCCATTCGCCCGATGATGGCAAAGTTTCAGGGAAATCCGGACTATGAAGAAGACATGTTTGTAGGGAGTGCAAAAGCACAGGAAATAGTGGATAACAACACTCTTCTGGTTGTGGTTGATGTAAACCGTCCGAATTATACGGAGTGTGAAGCGCTTCTTTCGCTTACACGTACGATTGTAATTTTAGATCATCACAGACAGACGGGGGAGGCTATCCCTAATGCGGTGCTTTCCTATATTGAGCCGTATGCATCCTCTGCCTGTGAGATGGTTGCGGAGATTTCGCAGTATATCGGCGAAGGTCTGAAGTTAAAGCCGTTAGAGGCGGATGCCATGTATGCGGGAATTATGATTGACACCAATAATTTCCTTACCAAAACCGGTGTGCGGACCTTTGAAGCGGCGGCTTATCTGCGTAGAAACGGTGCGGACGTTACAAGAATACGTAAGATGTTCCGGACCGATATGCCGGAGTATTATGCAAAGGCAAAATCGGTAGCGGCTGCCGAGGTTTTTGAAGGAAGATTTGCCTTTTCGGTAACGGCCAGTGAAGGAGTGGACAGTCCTACGGTTGTTGCGGCACAGACGGCAAACGAGCTTTTAAATATTAACGGCATTATGGCATCCTTTGTGTTTACACAGTTCGGAGGAAAGGTATATGTCAGTGCACGGTCGATTGATGAAGTGAATGTGCAGGTGGTAATGGAGAAGCTTGGCGGCGGCGGTCATATCAGTGTGGCGGGGACTCAGTTTGATGACTGTGATATCATGACAGCCGTTGAACGTGTGAAAGATGTTTTGCGCCGGATGATTGCCGAGGGAGAGATTAAACTATAACGGAAAGGAAGAAAGAAAATGGAAGTAATTTTATTACAGGATGTAAAGAGTCTTGGGAAAAAGGGAGAAATTGTAAAAGTAAGTGACGGCTATGCGAGAAATTTTATTTTGCCGAAAAAGCTTGGTGTGGAAAAGAATGCAAAGACATTAAATGATTTGAAGCTTCAAAAAGCGGCGGAGGAAAAGCACAGACAGGAGATTCTGGAGGAAGCTAAGGCACTCGGCGCACAGATTAAGAATCAGAGTGTGACGTTAAAGATTAAATCCGGGGAAGGCGGAAGAACCTTCGGCTCTGTGTCCACGAAAGAAATTGCGGTGGCAATGAAGGAGCAGCTGAAGTTAGATATCGATAAAAAGAAGCTTGTTTTACCGGAGCCGATTCGTACACTGGGAACAACAATCGTACCGGTAAAGCTTCATCCGGAAGTGACGACAGAGCTGACGGTAAAGGTAGTGGAAGCGTAGCCGGAGGGTTACATTGCAATGAGAGGTTTTTAAGATGGATGAAGCACTGATAAAGCGGGTGATGCCCCATAGTACGGAGGCGGAGCAATCGGTCATCGGTTCCATGCTGTTAGATAGAGAGGCTATCATGACGGTGGCACAGATGCTTAGCCGGGAGGATTTCTATAATCCTATGTATGGTCTCCTGTATGAGATTATTTCAGAGCTGTTTAACGAAGGCAAGCCGGCGGATATCCTTACGGTGCAGAACCGCTTAAAAGAAAAGGATGCACCGCCGGAGGCATATGAACTGAAATTCTTTAATGAGTTAATCAGCTCGGTTCCGACTTCTGCCAATGTGCGTTTTTATGCGGAGATTGTAAAAAATGAGGCAATCAAGCGAAGAACGATTAAAGTGACCGAGGCAATCGCAAATGATTGTTACATGGGGAAAAAGGGTACGGAGGAAATTCTCGAAGATACGGAAAAGCAGATTTTTGAGCTGGTACAACGCCGGGGAGGCGGTGATACGGAGGATATCCGCAGCATTGTCTTAAAGGCGATTGAGAATATTGAGAATGCGGCGAAAAACCGTGGGGCGGTAACCGGAATCGCAACCGGGTTTTATGATTTGGATTATAAGACTGCCGGCCTGCAGCGTGCCGATTTGATTTTGGTTGCTGCAAGACCTTCTATGGGGAAGACAGCATTTGTACTGAATATTGCAGAGTTTGTAGCACTGAAAAGCAAAGTAACAACGGCAATTTTCAGTCTGGAAATGTCAAGAACCCAGTTGGTTAACCGTATTCTTGCAATGAACTCAAAAGTGGATTCGCAGGCAATACGTACCGGTGACTTAAAGGATGATGACTGGGTGAAGCTTATGGAAAGTGCGAGACTGACCGGCGAATCACCGCTCATTATTGATGATACACCGGGAATTTCCATTGCGGAGCTGCGTTCCAAATGCAGAAAGTTCAAGCTGGAGAAAAATCTCGGACTGGTGATTATTGACTATCTTCAGTTAATGTCAGGCGGGAAAAAGTCGGAATCCAGACAACAGGAGATTTCCGAGATTTCACGGTCATTAAAGGCGCTGGCCCGTGAAATCGACTGTCCGGTAATCGCATTGTCACAGCTAAGCCGTGCGGTGGAACAGAGAGAGGATAAACGTCCGATGCTTTCAGATTTGCGTGAATCGGGAGCGATAGAGCAGGACGCGGATGTAGTAATGTTCATTTATCGCGATGAATATTATACCAAAGAAAAGTGTGAGGAACCGGGGGTTTCCGAGATTATTATCGGAAAGCAGAGAAACGGTCCTACCGGAACGGTTAAGCTGGCATGGCTCGCAAACTATACCAAATTTGCAAATCTGGATAACCGAAAACAGCAGTAAATCGTTTTATTTGTTATTTTTGAGAAATAAGGCGAATGATTTTGGAAGAAAAAGGGAATGGATACTTGTATATCCGTTCCCTTTTTCGTTATACTGTATGACAAGGACAAGCGTAATGACGTCCGGGACAAGTGTGGAGTGATCAGAAATGAAAGGGGGATGGCAGATGGAAAAGATTTACCAGGTGTCGGAGGCGGCAGAGGAATTAGAGACGGAAGTATATACATTGCGATATTGGGAGAACCAATTAGGTCTTGAGGTACCGCGAAATGCGGCAGGACATCGGTATTATGAGGAAGAACAGATTACGATGTTTCGTAATGTGAAGCGGTTAAAGGAAGCCGGATTCGGATTGCGCCAGATAAAGGCTATGGGAGAACGAATGTCTGCAGTGGCGGGACTTTCGGATGAAAAGCTGGAAAATCTGCGAAATCGGATTGCGGGTCTGGAAGCGGAGCAGGAAGAGGCGTTTTGCGCAAAGGAAACAAAGCGGCAGACGGAAGGATTGAGCCTGTGTGTCGATGAACGAAGCGTGCGTACCGTATCCGCAAAGGAGGAACGTGCGGATGGAGTCAGAATGCTACAGGAAGGTATGACAAGGTGGCTTGGCGAGATGCTGCAAAAAAATAACGAACAGTTGACACGGAAGATAGAGGACGGAGTATCCGAACGGATGGCAAGGGAACTTCGCTTCTTATTCCGCCAGCAGGAGGAAATGGAAGAAGAACGCTATCGCAGGCTTGACCGGACGATTAGGGAATACCAGCAGGCGCGTGCCAATACAAAACAGCAGATGAATGCAAGAGACAATTTTTTACTGACAAGAAAATTACACCCGCTTCGCTGATTCTGTGTTTCATACGATTGATAGGAAACTATCGGGCTGTTTAAAAACAGGTTCGGTAGTTTTTTGTTTTAAAGGAAAGTGCTTCCTTGTATTTGATTCTTTCATTATATAATCTGAAAAGTTTATATTTTTAAAAAAAATTTTAGGCATATGCTATTGATTTCAAATTGCGCTGCTTATATAATAAGATATGAGAATCAAAAGGTATTTTTGCCCCTCATTGAAACCTGAATGTTATGTGTGGGCTTATTTCGTACTGACGGAATGCCTGGGGATGTTAAGGAAAGAAAGGAAAAGTCATGGGAGAAAATGAGAATAATAACGGGAGAAAAGGAAAGGGAATGAATAATCGGAGCGGCATGCTGTTCTGTCTGGTTGTCGCTCTGGTTATGGTTTTGATGTTCTTCTATATGATGAATCAGATTGAAGAAAGCACAAACAGGAAGGTATCTTATGATACATTTATTGATATGCTGAATGAAGGAAAGGTATCTGAGGTTCAGGTGGATTCCGACAGCGGCCGTATCTTGATTTTTCCGGTGCAGGATACACAGACACTTCCGAATATTACGATTACCTATTATACCGGCATCTTAGAAGACGGAAACAAAATTCAGGAACGCTGTGATGCGGCGGGAGTAACATACAGCCGGGTGACCATAGATAAGACAAACTCGGTGTTACAGTCTATACTCGGTTATGTTCTTATGTTTGCCGTGATTTACGGTGTAATGTTTTTTGTATTCCGGATGATTAGTAAAAGCAGCGGGATGATGGGTGTAGGAAAAAGCAATGCGAAGGTTTATGTGGAAAAAGAAACCGGTGTGACATTTAAAGATGTTGCGGGTCAGGAGGAAGCAAAAGAGTCGTTGACGGAGATGGTTGATTTTCTTCATAATCCCGGAAAATACACCCGCATCGGAGCGAAGCTTCCGAAGGGCGCTTTGCTTGTAGGACCTCCGGGAACCGGTAAAACCTTGCTCGCAAAAGCAGTGGCGGGCGAAGCGAAGGTACCGTTCTTCTCGTTGTCCGGTTCGGATTTTGTCGAGATGTTCGTAGGTGTGGGCGCATCCCGTGTCCGTGATTTGTTTAAACAGGCACAGGCACAGGCTCCGTGCATTATCTTTATTGATGAAGTAGATGCCATCGGTAAGAGCCGTGACTCCCATTACGGCGGAGGAAATGATGAACGTGAGCAGACGTTAAATCAGCTGTTATCGGAAATGGATGGTTTTGATACATCGAAGGGACTGGTAGTTCTTGCCGCTACGAACCGCCCGGAGGTACTGGATAAGGCACTTCTTCGTCCGGGGCGTTTTGACAGGCGGATTATTGTGGATAAGCCTGATTTGAAAGGACGAATCGATATATTAAAGGTGCACGCAAAGCATGTACTGATGCATGATTCCGTTAATTTGGAAGAGATTGCAATGGCGACATCGGGAGCGGTTGGCTCCGATTTGGCAAATATCATTAATGAGGCAGCGATTCTTGCGGTAAAGCAGGGGAGAACCGTGGTGACACAGGCGGATTTGTTTGAGTCCGTAGAGGTAGTGATTGCAGGTAAGGAGAAAAAAGACCGTATCCTCGGTAAAGAAGAAAAGAAAATTGTTGCTTACCACGAGGTCGGTCATGCATTGATTGCCTGTCTGGATAAGAATGCCGAACCGGTACAGAAGATTACCATTGTTCCGCGGACGATGGGTTCCCTCGGATATGTGATGCAGGTTCCGGAGGAAGAAAAGTACCTGATGAAGAAGGACGAACTGATGGCGCGCCTTGTGACACTTTTCGGCGGACGGGCAGCCGAGGAACTTGTTTTCGGCAATGTAACAACAGGAGCATCCAACGATATCGAGAAAGCAACTTCTCTTGCACGGGCTATGATTACGCAGTACGGTATGTCGGAAAGGTTCGGGCTGATGGGCCTGGAATCGGTTGAAAATCGTTATCTGGACGGAAGACCGGTGCAGAATTGCGCGGATGCTACCGCGGCACTGATTGATAATGAAGTAATGGCGCTTTTGAAGGAATGCTATGACAAGGCATATCAGATGCTTGACGAGAATCGTGAGGTACTTGATAAAATCGCTCAGTACCTGTTTGACAAGGAAACTATAACCGGAAAAGAGTTTATGAAGATTTACCGCGAGGTAAAGAATATTCCGGAGCCGGAGGAGGATGCAAACGATAAGAAGGCTACAGACTCCGGAGAAAAGGCGGAAGAACCTTGTGTAAGTATGGAAACATCCGAAGCAGATGCAGAGACATCGGAGGATGAAAAATGACGGAGGGATATCTGTGTTTGATATTGCAGAGGAATTAAAGAAGCTCCCGGCTAAGCCGGGAGTTTATATTATGCATGATAAGAATGATGCAATCATATATGTAGGGAAAGCAATCAGTCTGAAGAATCGTGTGCGTCAGTATTTTCAAAGCAGCCGGAATTTGTCCCCGAAAATTCAGAAGATGGTATCAAAGGTTGCACGTTTTGAGTATATTGTTGTGGATTCGGAGATGGAAGCACTGATACTGGAATGTAATTTAATAAAAGAACATCGTCCAAAGTATAATACAATGCTGAAGGACGATAAACACTATCCTTATATCAGGGTAACGGTAAATGAGCCGTTTCCGAGAGTGATGTTTGCACGCACACGGGGGAAGGATAAGGCAAAGTATTTCGGGCCTTATACCAGTGTGCAGGCGGTGAAGGATACGCTGGATTTGATAAAAAAGACATACCATATCAGAAATTGTAATCTGAGTCTTCCGAAAGAGAAAAACAGCCGCCCCTGCCTGTACTATCATATGGGGCAGTGTAATGCCCCTTGTCAGGAAATGATATCACGGGAAAAATACGGTGAAGCCATTGAACAGGTACTTGCGTTTCTCGGCGGAAATCTTTCACTGATTACAAAACAGCTGGAACAGCTAATGAAGGATGCTTCCGAGCAGCTGGAATTTGAGAAAGCAGCCGAATATCGTGATTTGTTGGGCAGCGTCCGGAAAATGGCAGAGCGTCAAAAGGCGGATGATGACCTGACAGTGGACAGGGATATTGCTGCGATTGCTACAGCCGGAGAGGAAGCGGTGGTACAGGTGTTTTTTGTACGGGAAGGAAAAATGATCGGAAGAGAACACTATTATCTGACCGGCGTAGAGGGAGAAGAAAGAGCTTATGTTCTTCAGGAGTTTATTAAGCAATTTTACGGAGGAACGCCGCATATTCCGAGGGAACTGTTATTATCCGAGGAAATTGAAGAACGGGAGCTTTTGGAGTCGTATTTATCGGAGCGTTCCGGTCGCAGGGTGAAGATACTTGTACCTAAAAAGGGAGAGAAGGAGCGTCTGGTGGAGCTTGCCGAGAAAAATGCCTCCATGGTATTGCAAAAGGACGCGGAAAAGATAGCGGAAGAAGAGAAGAAAACCAAAGGGGCTGCGGATGAGATTGCCGGGCTTCTGGGACTGCCGGAGCTGGGGAGAACAGAATCCTTCGATATTTCCAACACTTCAGGCTATGCTTCGGTTGCTTCCATGGTAGTGTTTGATAACGGAAGACCGAATAAGGCGGAGTATCGAAAGTTCCGTATTAAGTCTGTACAGGGTCCGGATGATTATGCCAGCATGCGTGAGGTGTTGTCCAGACGCTTTTCTCATGGATTGAGGGAAAGAGAAGAGGGCGGCGAGGAAAAATTTTCAAAGTTTCCTGATTTGATTCTTATGGACGGCGGAAAAGGACAGGTTAATATTGCGGAAGAAGTATTGAAAGAGCTTCATATTAATATTCCGGTGTGCGGAATGGTAAAAGACGATAAGCATCGGACAAGAGGATTATATTTTCATAATGAAGAGCTTCCGATGAATCAGCATAGCGAGGGCTTTCGCCTGCTTACAAGAATACAGGATGAAACCCATCGTTTTGCCATAGAATACCACCGTTCCCTGCGCGGAAAGGAGCAGGTTCATTCTATATTAGATGAGATAGAAGGCATCGGACCTACGAGACGCCGCGCATTATTGAAAGCATTCGGCTCCCGTGAAGCAATCAGTGCCGCCGGTGAAGAAGAGTTGGCAGCGGTGCCTTCCATGAATGCGGCAGCGGCTCATGCGGTATATACCTTTTTTCACCCGGTACGGGAAATGCGGTAATTAGCGTAAATGAAAAAAATACAAAAAAGTGCTTGACACGGATAGGGTTCTGTGGTAATATAATCAAGCACTGTTTCGGAGAGTTGCCCGAGTGGTTTAAGGGGCTGGTCTTGAAAACCAGTGATTCCGAAAGGGACCGTGGGTTCGAATCCCACATTCTCCGCTAGGAAGATGCTGAAAAGACTTCTTCCGGAGCATACAATTTGATAATGACGTGAAGTCAGCAGTCTGGAGAAATACCCAAGCGGCTGAAGGGGCTCCCCTGGAAAGGGAGTAGGTCGTTAATAGCGGCGCGAGGGTTCAAATCCCTCTTTCTCCGTTCCTTTTTAAGACAGATTTCCAAAAAGAAAAAAGTTGAAAAAAGGTATTGACAGAGTAGCACTTCGGTGTTATACTGTGAAAGCTGTCAAAACGAAGCAAATAAATGAAAAGTTTTTAAAAACAGATTTTTAAAATAATTCAAAAAAGTGCTTGACAAACAGAAATCAATATGATATACTGGTTAAGCTGCTTCGGTAAAACGACAGCAAACAACAAGAACCTTGATAATTAAACAGTAAGACAACCCTGAAAATTCA
>JAQXLY010000059.1 GCA_029012365.1 Lachnospiraceae bacterium
CGTGCCTACACGAAGAAAGTTCAAGGCGAACGCGCCCACGACCGAGCGACAAAGGTCGCGAGGTTGGGGGAAGCGCGAAGCGCGTGCCTACACGAGGAAAGTTCAAGGCGAACGCGCCCACGACCGAGCGACAAAGGTCGCGAGGTTGGGGGAAGCGCGAAGCGCGTGCCTACACGAAGAAAGTTCAAGGCGAACGCGCCCACGACCGAGCGACAAAGGTCGCGAGGGTCCACGACATCCGGTGGATGTCGGTTCTGGACGGACCGTAGTGAAACGTAGACCATTGTTATGCGCCGACCGGACCGAAGTGTAGACGTGGGAAGCACCGCCTACACGAAGACATTATTATACAGGAGGAGATACCATGTTAGATTTAAAGTTTGTGAGAGAGAACCCGGAAATCGTTAAGCAGAACATCCGGAATAAGTTTCAGGATTCCAAACTCCCGCTTGTGGATGAGGTAATCGAACTGGACAAGCAGAGCCGTGCCGCACAGCAGGAGGCAGACAATCTTCGTGCGGACAGAAAGCGCATTTCCAAGGAAATCGGAGCCTTGATGGCGAAGGGCTTAAAGGAAGAGGCTGAGGCAAAGAAGAAGCAGGTAGAAGAGTCTGCTGCGCGCCTTGCGGAGCTGGAAGCAAAGGAAGCCGAGCTTTCCGAGAAGGTTTTAAAGATTATGATGACGATTCCGAATATCATTGATCCGAGTGTGCCGATCGGTAAGGATGACAGCGAGAATGTTGAGGTACAGCGCTACGGTGAACCGGTAGTACCGGAGTTCGAGATTCCGTATCATACCGAGATTATGGAACGATTAAACGGCATTGATCTGGATGCGGCAAGAAGAGTGGCCGGAAATGGATTTTATTATCTGATGGGTGATATAGCAAGACTGCATTCCGCTATTATCTCCTATGCAAGGGACTTTATGATTGACCGTGGCTTCACCTACTGCATTCCTCCGTTTATGATTCGAAGCAATGTTGTGACCGGTGTAATGAGCTTTGCTGAAATGGATGCCATGATGTACAAGATTGAGGGCGAGGATCTGTATCTTATCGGTACAAGTGAGCATTCCATGATTGGTAAGTTTATTGATACGATATTGCCGGAAGAGAGTCTTCCGCAGACCCTGACCAGTTATTCTCCGTGTTTCCGTAAGGAGAAGGGGGCGCATGGAATCGAGGAACGTGGTGTATACCGTATCCACCAGTTTGAAAAGCAGGAAATGATTGTTGTCTGCAAGCCGGAGGATTCCCCTATGTGGTTTGATAAGCTGTGGCAGAATACCGTAGATTTGTTCCGTTCCATGGATATTCCGGTAAGAACCTTAGAGTGCTGCTCCGGTGATTTAGCAGACCTGAAGGTGAAGTCTGTTGACGTTGAGGCATGGTCTCCTCGCCAGAAGAAGTATTTTGAGGTTGGCAGCTGCTCCAATCTTGGTGATGCACAGGCACGTCGGTTAAAGATTCGTGTAAGCGGTGCGGATGGCAAATATTTTGCCCATACACTAAACAATACCGTAGTTGCTCCGCCGCGTATGTTAATCGCTTTCTTAGAGAACAATTTAAACGAGGACGGCAGCATCAATATCCCGAAGGTATTGCAGCCGTATATGGGCGGTAAGGAAAAGATTGGAGGCTAATGAATTTCTGAATATGTAAGATACGGAGTATGAAAATTGAGGCAGCGTAAAGAGGACGAAAGGCACGTGAGGGAGAGGTACTCATAAGTGCCTTTCCGGGAAAGGCGGAAGGTTATTATGGGAGAAAAACTCAGCTTTAAAATGAATGAGGAAAAGAAACAGACAATTCGCACAAAGATTTTGTCAAAGATGCTTGCAACTGTACTTATTTCTGCGTTCACGGTCGGATTACTTGGCTTTGTATTGAATTATACGAGTACAATAAAGCTACTTGACCAGAACATGAATGAAACTGCCCGTATTGCGGCAGAACGAGTGGAACAGGAGCTGCTTGTTTACGTAAACATTGCTTACGAGGCCGGATGTATTGCAGATTTGGCAAGTGAGAATGTTACCGTAGATGAAAAGCGCGAGATTATTGACATAAAGGCAAAGACACATGATTTCCAACGAGGAAATGTGCTCGGACTTGATGGAAAAAGTATTTTCGACGGAAAGGATTATACGGAGCGTGCTTATTTTCAGGCTGCCTTAAAAGGTAAAACGTACATATCGGAGCCATTAATAAGTAAGATTACGGGTGCATTGACAATTATTATTGCTGCGCCTATATGGGAGAATGGTATTCCGGATACAAATGTAGTCGGGGTAGTTTATTTTGTACCGGTTGAGAGCTTCTTAAATGATATTGTAAGCGCTATTAAGATAAGCGACGGCGGCAGTGCCTACATTCTTGATTCGAACGGAACAATAATCGCTCATGAAGATATGGAAAAGGTTATGGGCGAGGAAAATGTTATTGAAAAGGCAAAGGAATCACATTCCTTTAAGAAGCTTGCAAAGCTTGAAACAGAGATGATAAACGGTAAGAGTGGTTTTGGAAGCTATCGTGACGGTCTTAAGAAAAAAATACTGGCATATGCTCCTATCAACGGAACAAACGGCTGGAGCATAGGAGTTACTGCTCCGGTTATGGATTTTATGGGAAGTACGGCTGTCAGCCTTATATTTACCATTGCTGTTTTGGCGATAGCATTTGCCGTAGCTACAAAGGTTACACGCAGGCTTGCGGCAGAGATAGGAGAGCCTTTGACGCTTTGTGAAGAACGTTTCAGAAAGCTGGCAGAAGGCGATTTGCATTCAGCTGCTCTTACAGCTTCAGCTGATGACGAAATAGGAAGACTTATGAATACATCGGCTGTATTGCAGGCAGATTTGACAGCTGTAATCAGTGATATCAAATATGTGCTGAATGAGATTTCACAAGGCAATTTTAAGGTTAACAGTCAGGATCCTTCTTATTACAAGGGGGATTACAATGAGATAATCGAAGCTATGAATTTGCTTTGTGACAAAATGAGTGAAGCTCTGCAAAAGATTGATTTGGTTTCGGATCAGGTATCTGCAGGTGCAGGGCAGCTTGCACAGGGGGCTCAGGCGTTGGCAGAAACCTCTACGGAGCAGGCAAGTGCTGTTCAGGAGCTAACCGCAATGATTTCCGATGTGAGTGATATTTCAGAGCAAAATGCAGAGGAGGCAGCCGGTGCATGTGAGAGAATATTAGCGGCAGAAAAGGAAGCTGATAAGAGTAAGGATAATCTCAGTAATCTCACAGAAGCTATGGAGGGTATTAGGACGACCTCGCTAGAGATACAGAATATTATTGCCTCCATTGAAGATATTGCGTCACAGACAAATCTGCTTGCATTAAATGCTTCTATTGAGGCAGCAAGAGCCGGTGAAGCAGGCAGAGGCTTTGCTGTTGTTGCAGACCAGATAGGAAAGCTTGCGGATGACAGTGCGAAATCAGCAGTAGATACAAAGAAGCTTCTTGAGAAAAGCATACATGAGATTCAGGCAGGTAGTGAGATTACCGCAAGAACCGTAGAAGCAATAAAGCAGGTACTTGCAACTATGAGTGAGTTTGGCGAGGTTGCGAAGGGCAGTAGTGAGATGTCTAGAAAGCAGGCAGATATGCTTATGCAGGTGCAGCAGGGAATTGAGCAGATTTCTTCGTCTGTACAGACGAACTCGGCATCAGCAGAGGAAACCTCAGCTACCAGCGAGGAGCTGTATGCACAGGCTGAGAATCTGAAGCAGCTTGTAAATGAGTTTGAACTAAACGTATAAAAGAAAATAAAATGATAGGGGCCGTCGCACAAATGCGACAGCCCCTTTTATTTTTCCGCTTTTGTCAGCGTGCAAGTATCTGTGTGATTTCACCTATATACATGGTGTGCATGTCACCGTCTTTATAGAAGGTATCTGCAATTTTCGGGTCGATAAACTGGTCTGCGGTAATACGGGTAGCAGAGAGCTTTTTACAGATGAATACAAGGCGGCCTTCATCGATAAAAGGGGTATTATCGCTGTAGTTTACATTGAAACGCGCCCCTGCGATTTTATCCTCATCTCTGCCTGAAACAGTGCCAAGATACTTTAATGCCTGATGCTGCCCTTCGAAAAAAGTGAGGGAGAAGGTGTCGTTTGCATCAATAAATTCCTTTGTATAGCGGCTGTCACGGACAAAGATGTAAGCGGCATTTTTGCCCCACATGACACCGAGACCTCCCCAGGAGGCAGTCATGGTATTTACTTTTTCACTGTTACCTGCGGTAATCAGCATCCACTCCTTTCCAATCTGTGTGAATGGATTCAGTTCCAGCATATCTGCCGGATATGGTTGAAATGTGTGCATGGTAAGTCCTTCTTTCTTTCATATTTATTTAAGTGTAGCACATTTCTATTAAAATGTGAATGATATTTAATTAGTTCATTCGGCCTTCAATCGGTCTGTTTATAAGCTTGATTAAGGCAAAGAAAGCCACAATCAAAAGTATACCGAGTAAAAGACATATGAATGCGTTTTGAACAAATCCGGCGACAAGGAAGCATAGGAAGCTGATGGCAGCTACGGTAATTGCATACGGAAGCTGTGTTGAGATATGGTTCACGTGGACACATCTGGCTCCTGCGGATGACATGATAGTCGTATCACTAATCGGAGAGCAGTGGTCTCCGCATACAGCACCCGCAAGGCAAGCGGAGATGCCGATGTAGAATATCGGATTGGCCGGATCAAACATATTACATACAATCGGAATCAGGATGCCGAAGGTGCCCCAGGAGGTACCTGTTGCAAATGCCAACAGACAGGCTACAAGGAAGATTACTGCCGGAAGAAGACGTGCAAGTCCCGGAGCGGCACCCTTCATAAGCTGTTCTACATAAGTAGCAGAACCGAGTAAATCGTTGGAAATGTTTTTAAGGGAGGTTGCAAGGGTAAGAATGGTAATAGCAGGCACCATTGCAATAAAGCCCTGCGGAACACATTCCATTGCTTCCTTAAAGGTGACTAACCTGCGACACATCAGGTATGCAATAATAAGAATTAAGGTAATAACAGCTCCCCATGGAAGTCCTACGGTTGCATCCGTGTTGGAAAAAGCCTGTGTAAATTTCCCTGCATAGGAAGGGTCGTCGCCGAAAAATCCGCCGTTATAAATAAGTGCAAATATTGAAATGCCGATAAGAGCAACGATTGGAATAAGCAAATCAGGAACGCGCCCTTTGGAATTGCAGGATACCTCCATTCCGTCTACACGTTCTGTTGTGGAAAATAAGTCTCCATTTTCTATAGCGTTCTTTTCATGGCGTGCCATCGGACCGAAATCCTTTTTTGAAAAAATGAGAGCAATGATGAATACGAAGGTTAACAGAGAATAGAAATTATACGGAATTGCTTTTACAAATAATTCGATTCCGTCGAGACCGGTGCCTTCAGTATAGCTTGCAACTGCAGCGGCCCATGAACTGATAGGGGCAATCATACAGATCGGAGCTGCTGTTGCGTCGATTAAGTAGCTTAGCTTAGCGCGGGATACTTTGTGATTATCTGTTACCGGAAGCATAACTGAGCCTACGGTGAGACAGTTAAAATAGTCATCAATAAAGATACAGATGCCAAGAACAAAGGTTGCAAGCTGTGCTCCTATTCGTGACTTAATGTGGGTCTGAGCCCATCGACCGAATGCAGCACTGCCTCCGGCTTTGTTAATAAGAGCTACAATAATACCAAGAATTACAAGAAACAGGAAAATACCTGCTGTATCGGATACGGCACTAATAAGACCGTCGCTCACTACGTGGTCAACAGCGGAGGTGGCGGAACCGTTGCAGGCTAAGATACCGCCGACTACGATACCAAGAAACAGGGAAGAGTATACTTCCTTTGTTATAAGTGCCAGGGCTATTGCGATGATTGGAGGAACCAGTGCCCAAAAGGTTGCAGAGGTATTTGTTCCGGTTGCAGTTACGATGACTGCCATAAGAACAGATGCAGCGGCCATCAGAAGTGCAATTATTGAAGAAAGCTTCTTCATGAAAAATCTCCTTTCTTTTGTAAGGCTGTTTGTATATTGTGAAACATTTACAACAAAATTATACGTGAGAGAGCGTTTTATGTCAACATTGTTATAAAGATGTAATTACGGTTATGCAGAAAAGATATTCTAAAACAGAATTTTTGATTTTTTTTAGAAACGGGGTTGACAGAATGAAAATATATGTGTATACTTGTATTAAGCACTTAATACAAGTATACAGTGGATTCTTAGAAAGGAGTTGAGACAATGCCATGGGAGATTTCATCGGAACGGAGTGTTTACCTACAGTTGGTCGATATCATTAAGCAGAAAATTATGTCTGGTGAATACAAACCCGGACAACGGATGGAAAGTGTGAGAGAACTGGCTGCAGAGGCTGCGGTAAATCCCAATACGATGCAGCGTGCTTTGGTGGAGCTGGAACGGGAAGGGCTTTTATATACCCAGCGTACCAGCGGGCGATTTGTTTCGGAAGATACGGGACTGATTGCAGGAATTCGTATGACCGGAGCAGAGCAGAAGACAAGGGACTTTTACCAGGAGATGGTGCAGACAGGATTGTCTTCAAAGGAGATTCGTTGCATGTTAGACAAAGTAATTGCGCAGGCAGAGAGCGAAACAAGTAAATAGGTATTTATACCGGAGTGGAGGAAATATGGATAAAGAAGGTTATATTGTAGAGTGCAGAAATCTTTCCAAAAAATTCGGCGGTTTTTGTGCTCTTAATGAAATTAATCTGTCACTGGAGCGAGGAAGAATTATAGGTCTGCTGGGACCGAACGGGAGCGGAAAAACAACTTTGATAAAGCTGATAAACGGGTTGCTTGTGCCGACCTCCGGACAGATTCTGATTAGCGGACTCGCACCTTGTCCGGAAACGAAGGCAAAGGTGTCGTATCTGCCGGATAATAACTATCTGAGTACGTGGATGAATGTAAATCAGATGATTGATTATTACGGAGATTTCTACAGTGATTTTGACAAGAAGAAAGCCTACGAGATGTTAGCAAATCTCGGATTGGATGCAAAGCAGCGTTTCAAAGCGATGTCAAAGGGTATGAAGGAAAAGGTACAGCTGATTCTTGTTATGAGCCGGAATGCGGAGCTGTATTGCCTGGATGAGCCGATTGGCGGCGTAGATCCCGCAACAAGAGAATATATTTTAAAGACGATTATCACAAACTACGCGGAAGATGCAACGGTATTGATTTCGACTCATTTGATTGCGGATGTGGAAAAGGTACTGGATGAGGCAATATTCATTCAAAAGGGTTCTGTATTACGTCACTCGTCGGTAGAAGAAATACGCAGCACTTACGGACAGTCAGTGGATGCGTTGTTCAGGGAGGAATTCAAATGTTAAAAAAGCTTATTAAACATGAATGGATTGCAACTGCCGGAAGGTTTGGCATCTTTTATCTTATTCTTTTTGCGATTACTTTATTTACAGCCCTAATCAGTCTCTTGGAGATTGATAGCATAGTATTTACTTCTTTTCAGGGATTTTTATTTGGAATTTATGTTATTACTCTGATTGGTGTATGGTTTTGCAGTATCGGGCTTATTATAGTTCGTTTTTACAAAAACATGGTATCGGATGAGGGATACCTGACATTTACATTGCCGGCAAAGGTGGAGGAGCTGGTATTGGCAAAGTTTGTGGTTGCACTTATCTGGCAGCTTGTCACGATGATACTCATTGCTCTTTCTCTTTTCTGCGTGATGCTTGCGGGACCGTTTTCAATGGGAGCAGGTGAGATTCTTCAGATACTGCCGGATGTAATGCAGGAGGCAGGCTGGATTTTCGGGGTACTTGCGCTTTGTTTTAGTGTAAGTGCGATATACCAGATTTTCTTATACTATTTATCCATTGCTATCGGTCAGTTGTTTTTAGGACATAAAATTATCGGCTCGGTAGCCGGATATTGTATTATTAATTTTGTTGTTCAGATGGTTTCGGTTGTATTTATTCTTGTATTAGGGGCTGTTGTCGGATTTACAAGGCTGGATGCATTTATGAACACTACGAACGGTATTGCATTATTCGTTGCGGCAGAGTGTGTTTTGATGTTAATTCTGGCAGCTGCGGAGTATGTAGTAACCTGCACTCTGCTTAAGAAGAAGCTGAACCTGAATTAGTATATTATATTGGTAATTTTTTCTCATACTTGTAGGTATAGTCAGATTGTGGTAAACTGAGATTACAAAGGCTGCAGAACCGCCGGAGACCGGTACCGTGTTCTGTAACAACTTTTGGGGGAGAGTTCACGGAAAGGATGAGAGAATGAGAAAATACAGAAATTACCATAAAAGCTTCGGAAGGTGTATTGCACTTTTTGCTACAGCGTTTGCGATAGGATTTTGGGGACAGGAAGACGGATTTTTAATGGTTCCTTTGACGCAGGATGCATTTGTAAAGGCTTATGCCGAAGAAGATATGCTTGGATATCAAAATCCGGAGAGAATCGTGATTGCAACTCCGAACAAGGAGAATTATTCTACCACAGCATCGAAAATCAGTATACTTGGTGCCTGTGATTACCGATATCCGCTTGTCATGAACGGGGAGACGATAGAGACAACGGAATACGGATTTTTTACTACATATGTAACGCTTTCTTTGGGGGAAAATGTGTTTACGTTTCAAAACGGTGAGCATGAATGCCGACTGACGGTAACGAGAAAAGAGTCATCAGGCAGTTCATCCGGGCAGACATCTGCGTCGAAGTATAAAGAGGTAAGCAATAAAATGGGTGAACTGATATACCCATATACCATGCCGTATTCCGCACCGGGAACGGTGAAGATTGATTATCTGCCTCTGACGCAGAATACTACATTCCGAATTGTCGGTGAATGGGGAAGCTATTATAAGCTGCCGGACGGTACATATGTAAGTAAATCCGCGGTTAAGGTATATCCGTATGCGATGCCGAAGAACCGGATAAACAGTGTAAAATTATCTTATGATAAGGAAACACATACAGTGGAGTCACTTTTTTCCATGAAGATGGATGCACTGTATGATGTGCAGATTGACGCGGATACTGTAAAATTTGTATTATATGATACGACTGCCGGCGGAAAGGTATCCGTTCCCGACAATCCGTTGGTGAAATCGGTATCGGTAAGCAATGACGGTAAGGGAAAAGCCATTTATACATACACGCTATATGACGCAGATAAGCTCTGTGGTTTTGATGTAATGACAAAGAACGGAAAAATGACGTTCACATTAAAGTATGCACCGGTATTGAAGAAAAAAGGAACTTTGGACGGTGCGGTTGTTTTACTGGATGCAGGGCACGGCGGAACGGACAACGGTACAGTGGGTGCTATGGGAAATGCCGGACCGACAGAAAAGATAATTAATTTAGACTTAACCCTACGTACAAGGAAAGCATTGGAGGCTATGGGTGCAAAGGTAATAATGGTGCGTAATACGGATACCTATTTTACATTGAATGAGCGTGTGGCACTCATTCGGGAGAGCAGACCGGATTTGTCTGTTTCCATTCATGGCAATGCGATGGGAATTACCTCGGATTATGCGAAATCGTCAGGTTTTCTGACATATTACTCATATAATAATGTACAGGATGCGGCAGGAATCATAAATGCTTCCGTGAGTGAACAAATGGGCTATGCAGAGCGTACCATTCGCAAGGCCAATTTATCCCTCACAAGACTTACTGCCTGCCCGGCCGTGTTACTGGAATCTGCGTTCTTAACAAATCCGGCGGACTACGAATATCTCCTGAAGTCATCCAACAGGGAAAAACTGGCGAATGCGATTGCGGAAGCGGTAAAAGCCTATATTGAAAGTGTTGCGGTATATGAGGAGACAGCACCGGTAAAGTATACGGTTAAGCGGGGGGATACGTTATCCTCCATAGCGAAAAAGTACGGGGTGACTGTGGATGAAATAGCAAAGGCAAACGGGATTAAGAATGTGAATGTGATACGTACCGGAAGCGTGTTTATTATTCCGGTGAAATAAATATTTTGTCAATTAAATGTATTTTTGCAGGAAAGCAACCGAAACTTTACGAAAAGAAACGGTTGCTTTCTTTGTGTAAAAAAAGTATAATGTACGCGGGGAAGTTTCGGAATGATTTGTGAAACGGAGCGTAAAAGGAAAGTTTCTTCGGAAGGAAGGAAAAGAAAATGTTAGAGTTGGTTTTTCATGAAATGAATCAAAGTGTTTGTGCATTTGTGGGGATATTGTTTGCCTATGGGCTTACATGTATTCTGCTGCATTGCTGCGGAGGTCTTTTACCGCGGGACGGAGGCCGGGATTTTGCCGTCGACGGAAAACTCTCACAAGGGAAACCGCGGGGAGCGGGATTTGTATTTATTCTGATTTTTGCTGTGGCGACTATTTTGTTTTTGCCGTTTAACAGGGAACGTGTTATCTATGTTATTTTGACAGTCGCTGCAATGTTGACCGGGTTTCTTGATGATTGTTCAAAGTCTCCGTGGGGAGAATATAAAAAGGGCATTTTAGATTTAATTATTTCGGTAATGGTGGCGATAACGTATATCAATTTTAACGGAACAGCACTTTCTATTGCGTTTTTGGATACGCAGATTGTGCTTCCAAAGATTATATTCGGAATTCTGGCAACGGTACTTGTCTGGGTTTCAATCAATGTAACCAACTGTGCCGATGGAGTGGATGGTTTGTCTGCCACGCTGACAAGTGTTTCATTAATGAGCTTTTATTTTACTGCCGATTCAACCGGACTGACGGAGGATTACCGCTATATGTCACTTCTTCTGGTAGCGTGTCTGCTTGGGTATCTTTGGTATAATGCGACACCGAGCCGGATGATGATGGGAGATGCCGGTTCACGGGCAATGGGGTTAGTCATTGCAATTATGGCACTGAAAAGCGGGCATGCGCTGTTGTACATACCGTTTGCTATTGTTTTGATTCTGGACGGAGGACTCGGTCTTTTGAAGGTTGCGTTACTTCGCTTCCTCAAAATCCGCATTTTGAAAAATACGAGAACACCGCTTCACGATCATGTACGTAAGAATCTCGGATGGTCGAATACCCAGACTGTGTTCAAGTTTGCGATTATGCAGATTGTGGTTGCTTTTGCGACCGCCTGGCTGATACGATAGATTTGCGGAAGGACATTTGGAAATGCAGCCCTACGGATGTGTACGGAGATGTCAAAGAGGAGTAAAATACTTATGAAAAGACAGGAAAATACGAAATGGTTTTTAAAGGGAATGCGGCATGGCGTTCCGATTGGACTCGGTTATTTTGCGGTAGCGTTTACGCTTGGAATTACTGCAAAGAATATCGGACTGACACCGCTTCAGTCGGCGTTTATGTCGTTTACCATGCATGCTTCTGCGGGAGAGTTTGCGGTAATAACGGTAATTGCGGCAGGGTCGGGGTATCTCGAAATGGCGATCACGCAGCTTGTAATTAATCTGCGCTATTTGCTTATGTCCTGTGCCCTGTCCCAAAAGGTTCCGGAGAAAATTTGGTTTCCGCACCGATTTTTTATTTCATATTTTATTACGGATGAGATTTTCGGCATTTCTTCTACAGTAGACGGAAAATTAAATCCGTGGTATACCTACGGTGCTGCCTGTGTGGCTTCGCCGGGCTGGGTACTCGGCACATTTCTCGGAGCGGTTGTGGGAAACATTCTTCCCGCAAATGTGGCAAGTGCCATGAATGTGGCGTTATACGGAATGTTCCTTGCAATTATTATACCGCCGGCAAGAAAGAATAAAGTAATCGCTGTTATTGTAATTGCGTCAATGCTTGCAAGCAGTGCTCTTACGCTTCTCGAGGATTTTATACCGCTATCCTCAGGTATGCGGATTTTGATATTAACGGTGGTCATTGCCGGAATAGCGGCATATGTACACCCAATCGAAGAAAGTGGGGAAAACACAAATGAAGGATAATATTTATATTTACCTGTTAGTGGCAGCCGGAGTGACATATCTCATCCGTGCCTTACCGATGACACTGATTCGAAAGAATATAAAAAACAAATACATACGCTCTTTTCTGCATTATGTGCCGTATGTAACCTTAGCGGTTATGACATTTCCTGCAATTCTGACTGCAACGGCAAGCACATGGTCGGCACTTGCGGGCTTTGTGGTGGCTGTACTGATTGCTTACTTTGACGGAAATCTGTTCAAGGTGGCAATGGGAGGGTGTGCCGCGGTGTTTCTCGTAGAACTCTTCTTATAAACGGAAAAGGAAGTGTGCACTTTTTCCTCCCTCAATCCCAAAACGGCGTGTTGATTACAGAAAGAAAGGGCGCATGAAAAAATGATTTCTCATTTTTCACACGCCCTTTGCTTATTCCTTTAGTTTCCTACCTCAAGTCCCGCATCTAAGTAAGCCTGAAGTACCTTATAGTAGGCGCTTTTCGGTTCGGTCGGTGTGGAGAACAGAAGCGGTGATTTGTCGCCGACCCATGAGTTGGAATCTGCCAGTCCCCAATAGGTAAGTCCGGTAATCTTTCCACCGGCCTTCTTTAACTCTAAGAGGGCACTCATTAAGTCATAGTAATACTTTTCCTGCAGGGAAGCATTATCTGTAGCAACATCTAACTCTGTTATTTGTACCTCTAATCCTGCATCTAAGAAAGCTTTTACCGCTCTCTTAACCATATCTACCGAAGGATAACCGGTGCCTAAATGTGCCTGCATGCCGATGCCGTCACAGATTTTTCTTTCGGAGTTCATATATTTCACAATGGAAATCAGGTTCTGTGTGTTCGGTGCGCCCGGATAGTCTCCGTAGGTGTTGAAATCATTGAAAATCAGGGAGACTTCATCTCGAATGCCGTAGTCACGTAATATATCATCTGCGATTTCATAAGCCAGTTTTACGTAGGAAGGGGTATTTCCCTGATTTCCGTAAACCGCCTTCCAGTTCGTGTCATCTGCATGGAGATATTCATTTACAACATCCCAGGAATAAATAACAGAGCCGTATTTACTATCATATACATGAGTCATTACGGTACGGATATAAAATTCCAGACGGGCATTCATAACCTCCGGGGTAACAAATGCACCGGAAGCGGAGTAGCCTGTACGGAAGAACCAGTTCGGTGTCTGGCTGTGCCATACCAGGGTGTGACCGCGCATGGAAAGACCGTTTTTTCCACAGATTTCAAGAACACGGTCTATATTACTGAAGTTAAGCTTCGGAACGGTACTTTCCTTATAGTTTTCAGGAATAACGTAACCGAGTTGCTTTGCCTGTTCTACCGAAATAAAGGACGGAGACCAGGTGCTCAAAACGGCATCCGGTTTCATATCGTTTTCAAGGGTAACGCTGTTATACTGTGATTTCACCAGGGCAAGAGTGGCCGGATTCTGTAACTGATTCGGGTTAATACAGGTGCCGAGGTAACCGAATGTTTTGCCGTAGGTGTTAAGAAGTGTTGCACCGTCTGCGGATTCCGGCACAAACGGAGTCGGGGTCGGTGTAGCGGAATAGTCTGCATCTAGGTGGAAAGTGATGCTGTAAACCGTTGCCTTGTAGAGCGAAAAGTTGTCTACCTTGTCAAGTGCCATGATACCGATACCGGATACGGTTGTATTAAGCTCCGGAAGCAGCTCGTATTCTGTTATACCGTCTCCCATACAGTTGTACCGCACAAAAATTTCTCCGCATCCGAACTCGGATAAGACGGTTTCGTCATACAGCTTTACGGAAATCGGCGCAAATTCGCTTTTGGCTTTTACCGTAACTTTGTGGCAATATTTCATATTGATGCCTTCCGGAAGCGAAAGCTTGATTTCCTGATATTGACCTTCATACTGTAAATCAATAGAGCCGTTTGAATTTACACTGTAGTTTGTCCCGTAGGAGCCTAAATAAGTAAGGTCATTGAAATCATAAGTACGTTCGGTTGTTTTAGCCGGAGCCTCGGTGATAACCGGAGCCTCGGTAACAGTCGGAGCCTCGGTAACAGTCGGAGCCTCGGTGACAGCCGGAGCCTCGGTAACAGCCGGAGCCTCAGTAACAGCCGGAGCCTCGGTAACAGTTGGAGCCTCGGTAACAGTCGGAGCCTCGGTAACAGCCGGAGCCTCGGTAGTATCCGGAGCCTTAGTAGGAATCGTGTCATTAGTAGAAACCGTGTCCTGTGTAACGGACGGAGCATCCGTAGGGGCTACATTCGTCTGCTTTGTGCCACATGCGACAAACAGGAGCAGCGAAGCTGCACAGAGTGCGAGGAAAATACGTGTTTGTTTCATAGTGGTATCCTTTCTTTTTTTCGTTGTGTTATTTGTGGGACGCTGCATCGGAGAAGCAGCGTGTAAACAGGTCAAAATAGTTTTCAAAGGTTTTTTTGCAACAGGACGGATTGGTAATTATCACACCCTCTACACGCAGACCTGCTAAGGCGAATGCCATTGCCATACGGTGGTCGTCGTAGGTTTCGATTTGGGCACTGTGGAGTGGCTGCGGTGTAATAAGTATGCCTGTACCGTCCTCATCTTCTTTGGCATCGCCACCGAGACGTTTTATCTCTGAGATAGTAGCGGTCATGCGGTCACATTCCTGTGCACGGATATGTCCCACGCCGCGGATATGTGTCGGAGAATCCGCAAACAAGGCCAGAACAGCCATGGTCATAGTCTGGTCGGAAAAATCGCTCATGGTAATATCCAGCCCCGGAAAGTGTCCGTCTGACGGACCGGTGACACAAATACCCTCAGGGGTATCGATAACGGTACAGCCGAGTTGTTCCAATACAGAGAGAAAACGAAGGTCTCCCTGCATGGAATTTTTATGGACTCCCGTGACGGTTACGGAAGTGCCGAGTAAAGCAGCTGCGGCGTAAAAATAGCACGCGCCGGAAATATCCGGCTCTATGTCATAAATCTGACTGCGGTAGGAGTGACCGCCCGGAATCCGGTAAGTTGTACCGGAACCGTGTGAAGAAACCGGAACCGGCGTAACGCCGAACTCCTTCATCATCCGTTCCGTAATGTGTACATAGGACATTGCGGTACGGGAGCCGGTAACGGTAACGGTAAGTCCCTTCGGAAGCAGAATCCCGGTCATCATCAGTGCACTTAAAAACTGACTGCTTTGGTCAATGGAGACGGAAAGCTTCGGAGAATCGGTGAACTGCTTTTGACCGCCGTGAATCAAAAGCGGCAAATGTCCCTCGTTTTCCAACGGAGTAATGGAAATGCCGATGGAGGATAATGCATCAATGAGCGGTGCCATAGGGCGTTTCTTCATCTGCTTCGAGGCTTCTAACGTATAAGTGCCGTCACAAAATGCCAGAAGTGCTGTCAGAAAGCGGGCAGCCGTACCGGCGCTCATGGCATTGACTGTAGCGGTTTTGTTCGGCAGGGTACCGCCGCAGCCGGTTACCTTGATTTCTTTTGTGTCCTCGTCAGCGGAGCAGGGAATCCCTAATTCCTGCAAAGCGGCAAGTAACGCTCTGGAATCGGAGGAGAACAGGGCATTTTTCAGGATACATTCACCGTCCGATAGTGCGGCAAGAAGCATTGCACGGTTTGTAATGCTTTTGGAACCCGGAACAGTTACGGTAAATGGGGTCTGCCGTGTTACAGGTGTAACTTTATAATAATCGGATGACATGAAAAATCTTCCTTTCTTTGTATGAAATGGTTACTCTTTGCATTATAGCATATAAAAAAAAGATTGAAAAGCCCATATATATTTTTGACAGAATGTTAAAAAGGATGTATAATAGGTTTGAGAAGGATGTCTGATTCCGTTAAGGCTAAGGACAAGAATGGGACGAAAGAGAGAACAGATATGGAAATGCAAGGGGTAGCAAAACATTTTCCGATGTTTATGCGCAGAGGGACACAACACTTTGTGGTCGGATTGTGGCGTTTTTATGTTGGTCTTGTGGCAAGAACATCGAAAATAGAATTTCACGGAATAGAGCAAATCGATGAAAACCGTATGCTGGGATTCTGGCATGAAGATAGTTATTGTATGCAGTTCGTATTAAGAGAATTGCAGAGAAAGTATAATAAGTTCGTACATGTGATTGTAACATCCGAGCGCAGAGGTGATTATATTGCGGAAATGGTGTCTCATTACGGCGGAGCACCGATGCGTTTGCCGGATGGGATGAAGATGCGTTCTTTTTTAAAGGACTTAAAGGAAGAAAGCAAAAAGGAGAGTATGACTCTGGCGGCAGCGATGGATGGTCCGAGCGGACCGTACAGAAAACCGAAGCGGCTTTTGTTTATGCTGGCACATGAGGCGGAAAAGGCAGTTGTATATGTTCGTTTTCAGAAAAAGGGAATGATTACATTGCCGTGGCGCTGGGACAAGTACCGCATTCCGCTCCCGTTTACAAAGCTCATTTGTAATATTGACTATTTCGGACAAATCGAAAAGGATGAGTTAAGGAATTTTGATGAATATGCGAAAAGTAAGTTCGGCGATATAATCAGTGAGGTCTAGGAAAACGCTGATGAAAGCGTTTCAGATGTCGGATTTGCGTTTCCTTGTCAGACAGATATTTTTCTGACAATGAATTACTCAGTGTTTCCACGGTTGTAATGAAATGGTAGCGATAAAGGAAAGAGTGAGGAAAGATAAAGGTATGCGTTTGATTTTAATACGACACGGGAGGCAGTGCAGTCCTCTTTGTAATGTGGATGTTTCACTTTCGGAGGAGGGAAGGCAGCAGGCTGAATTATTGGCCGAACGTCTCAGAAATTTAAAACCTGACCAAATTTATACCAGTAGTCTGCTTCGCACGAAGCAGACTGCCGGTATTCTTTTTGGTGCGGAACGGGAGTTTTCGGAAAGAGAAGAATTAAATGAGATTTCATTCGGCAGCATGACCGGCAGGGCGGATTCGGACAATCTGGTGTGTTATCCGGAGTATTTTGCGGCGAAAAGGAAAAAGGAAGAAAACTTAAGACTTCCGGGCGGAGAATGTCCGACGGAGGTATTTGACAGGGCCGTGAAGGTAGTAGATGAAGCAGTTGCTTCAGGTGCGGAGACGGTGGTGTTTGTAACACACGGAGGAGTAATTCGTGCGCTTGTTGCGGGATTACTCGGTCTGGGGGCCGGAAAGATGTTACGGATTGCGGATAGTCTGGAACATACTTCGGTGACAGAGTTATGCTACAGCAAAGATTCCATGTGTTTTTCTTTGGAACGTTTGAATGATTGTGCTCATTTGGAGGGAAGGCCTGAACTTAGCAGAACATCATGGAAAAAATGATGTTCTTATAGCACAGCAAAGCAATTTATCATAGAATGTAAGGAGAAATTCTTTGGATGTGTTATTATGATTATCTATGTGGTGCGACCCGGAGATACCATACAGGGGATTGCTGCTTCTACGGGGAGCAGCGTGGAGCGTATTTTGCAGGATAATGCTTTGACAGAGGAAAGCGTTTTGGTGCCGGGACAGGCGATTGTAGTATTACAACCGAATGTTACCCATACGGTAGCAGAGGGGGAAACTTTTTTAGGCATAGCCGAACAGTACGGTATCAGTCCGAAACAGCTTCTTGCCAACAATCCGTCGCTAAATGGGAGGGAGATACTTTATCCGGGGGAAACCGTGGTCATTGATTATGTAACGAATATGGAGCGTCGGGAGCTGGCGGTAAACGGGTATGCGTATCCGTATATCGACCGGGATATTTTACGCAAAACCTTACCATATTTAACGTTTCTGACTTTGTTTACTTACGGGTTTACGGAAAACGGAGACTTAATCGGAATTGATGATGAAGAAGTGATTCAGATTGCAAAAGAGTATCAGGTAGCACCGCTTATGCTGTTATCCACCCTGACTGCCGACGGTACATTCAGCAACGAGCTTGCCAGTCATATTTTTGCGGATGCAGAGGCAAGAAATCATCTGTTTGACGAGATTCTGGATAATCTGCGGACGAAAGGTTACTATGGACTGGACGTGGATTTTGAGTTTGTTCTGCCGGAGGATAAGGAAAACTACGTACAGTTTTTAACGGAACTAAAAGCAAGACTGGAGCCGGAGGGGTATCCGCTCATTGTGGCATTGGCACCGAAAACATCCGGAGAGCAAAAAGGTCTCTTGTACGAGTCGCATGATTATCCCGCAATCGGCGCGGTGGCGGATTCGGTGCTTATTATGACGTACGAATGGGGCTATACGTACGGCCCGCCGATGGCTGTGGCACCGTTAAATAAAGTGCGCGAAGTGTTGGATTACGGTGTTTCTGTAATTCCGCGGGAAAAAATCTTACAGGGCATGCCGAACTATGGCTATGACTGGACGTTGCCCTTTGTAAGAGGAGAATCCAAGGCTCGTTCTATCGGAAATGTCGAGGCAGTAGAAATTGCGGAGCGGTACAGGGCAACCATTCAGTTTGATGAGACAGCCGCAACGCCGTTCTTTTACTATACCGGGGAGGACGGAAGAGCCCATGTTGTCTGGTTTGAAGACGCGAGGAGTATTCAGGCAAAGCTCCTGTTAAATGAAAGCTATCCGTTACAGGGTGTCAGCTACTGGAATGTAATGCGGTATTTTCCGCAAAACTGGCTGGTGGTGAACCAGATGTTTGAGATACGGAATGTGTATGAGTGATAGAATGACCTTTTAGAACAGAGGTGAGTATGGGGCTGTCGCATGAAGGCTGTGCGAAAGCCCCGTTGCTTCTGGTTTATTATCTTGTATATTCCGCGATTCTTGTTACCGCTACGTATATTTCGGAGATTTTATACCATGTCGAAAAGTCTACAATACCGGTCGGTGTTAAATTAAACAGTTCCTGAAAAGCACGTACTGCTTCGGCAGTACGCGGACCGAAGATGCCGTCGGTGGAAATGTTTGGGACAGTATAGTATACGTCCGCAATAGCGTTTAGCTGCTCCTGCATCTGACGAACCGCTTCTCCTCTGGAGCCTTCGGACAGTGCTTCGCCCGGAAAGGAGCTCGGCACGCCGGAAATTTCTTCGGTTGTGTTGATATAAATTGTATCGCCGTAATAATTCCGCAGAATCTCAATGGCACTATATCCTTCATCACCCAGTGCCTTACTCCCCCATTGGGACATTAGTCCCGGACAGGTGGTTCTCTTGCCGTCACAGTACTGGGTCAGAATCGGCTGGCGGACATTCGGACGCGACAGGAAGTTGTTAAAAATGTTGTCTACGGCGGTATTAATGGTATCAAAAATATTACGCTCCGGAATCCATTTGTGGTCGTAAGCGGTGGAGGAGGTAATGGTAAAATTATAACCGCGGTTACGGTACCATTCGGTATAAACACGGTTTAAGGTAAAGGACTGGATGGCAAGAATATTGGCATAGATGGTAGATTCCGGCCACGTAGCGTAGATTTCACTGGAAGCTACATTTTTAATATAATCACGGTAACGTACATAGTAGTTTTGGGCGGAGGTATTAGTCGGTGCACCGTCATGGACTACAATAAATTCGGGGATAACAACCTGTGACAATACGATTTCACCGCTTCCGGCAATTTCCTTTATTTCATCTTCGATAATTTTAGGCGGATATATGCCGTACAGGGTGTGGTCGGGAATTACAAAGGTCTCCGCTGTCTGTTGTTCTGCCTGCCGCAGTGGCAGCATCTGCACATTCTGTAGCGCAACCACATCGGGAAGCACCTCCGCCCCGACAATCTGCACCGGTTCAAAGCCTTCTGCGCGGATGGTAAAGTTGTATTCGGAGTAGGGCCTGGGACTGCCGAATTCTTCACTGTAAGAACGCGGCGGAGCCGGTAATTCAATGACATCGGTCTGGCCGGTGGCAGTAGTATGAATTTCATCAATCAGTGTAGTTGTGTTTCCGACGGTTTCGGAAATCTGTATGCTTGCCTCCGAAATCGGAAAATTGTTAGCAATATTGCCCACGGAGATACGCAGACCGCCAAAGTCTGCAACCGACACGTCCGCAGGATAGCGGGGAGATACCGGAGATGTGTTCTCAGGTGAAGTCCGGTTTTCCGGAAAAACTTCGGTTTGCTCCGGGATTATGTTCTGGACAGGAGTTGTCCGGAATTCTGAAGGCATATCTGCCTTTGATGTAGCCAAAGACTGCGGAGAAACGGCAGGCTTTGGCGGTTCGTTTACTTGAAATGAACGGTAGAAAGGCATAGGTAAGTCCTTTTTGTGAAATTTAGTATAAGATATGCGGAAAATAGAAAAATGAGAATGGAAAGGAACATTACCGGTGAAAATTTTACAGGGAGAATCAGTGAAACTCAAACTCAAAGCTTGCCTTATCACTTTTGTTTTTGTTTAGTATTTCTTGTTTTGGAACGGATATACCGGAAACGAAGGTGTACCTGCATGAGAAAAGGAAAAAAACGGAACCGTTTCTGCGAAACATTCGTCTAATAGATAGAAAGTAATACAGAAGAAATTGGAAAGGGGAGATTATATTGAGATTATGTATCAAAAGAGGATTTGCGATAGGTTTAGTGACGGTACTTGTTACCGGTTTGTTTGCCGGGTGCAGCGGTAGCAGCAACAGGCTTGTTATTCCGACACCGACACCGCGGGTCGAGAAGAATAAGGATGATAAGGAAACATCAGGAAGTCCGATAGAGATTACGGGGAACATGACGGAAGGGAGAGGTACAGCTGCGTTGCTTAAGGCTGCCGGTTCTTATGAGGCGGTTTATGCGGCGCTAAAGCAGGTACAGGAGTCGGAGTATTACCGGAACGGTCTTTATTATACAGACGGAATGGTCTGGGTGGAGGATGCATTGGATTTTGACATTAATAAGGGGTTTGACGCGACCGGGACGGCAGAACCGGATAATTCCGGTAAGGGAGAAGACGCGACCGGCAGCCTTTCTTTTTCTGAGACAAATGTTCAGGTGGAAGGCATTGATGAGGGCGATATCATTAAGACGGACGGGAAATATTTTTATATTCTTGATATGAATCGCAACACAATTCATATTGTAAGTGTAAAGGGCGGAGAGATGGAGCTTATTGCTGATATCCCGGTATCCGATGAGATAAACGAAAATGAATCCGGAAGAGAAATGTATTTGTCCGGGGAGCGTCTTGTACTTCTTGTCAGTGGTTTCCGCACGGAAGGGGCAAAAGAGGAAAAGCTTCTGAACAGCGGAGAATATGAGATTTTTCCATATAACAGGGAACGTGCCGTGACGAAGGTGTTTACCTATGATATCTCCGATAAATCCGCACCGAAACTGATTTCTTCTCTGGAGCAGGACGGACGAATGATTACCTCCCGTTGTACGGACGGAAAGGTATATGTACTCTCGTCTTACGGAAACTATTATGACTGGTATTACATTTTAGATGAGGCAGAAAATGCGAAAAAGGACTATGAACGCTATATTCCTATGGTCGGGGGAAAACGGATTGCACCGGATTGTATTTATATCAGTGAGGAGCCGGTGTCGGAACAGTTTCTTGTGATTTCTGCAATGTCACCGGAACAGCCACATAACTATCTGGATGTGAAGGCAATGCTGGCGGACGGAGATGAGTGTTATGTCAGCAACAAATATATCTATGTGGGAAGCAGTCGCTGGCAGAATACCGAGATTCCATATGACCGTACGGAATTATATCGCTTTTCTTATGCAGATGGTATGATTACACCTGCGGGACAGGTGACAGTAAGGGGTACGTTAGATGACCAGTTCTCCATGGATGAATATCGGGGACACTTACGGGTTGTAACGACTGTAGATGAATATGAATATAAGACCGAAGACTTACTGAAGAAGAGAACGGGTTTTGTTTCAAGCGAAAGAAGTAATGCACTATATATTTACGACGAAAACCTACAGTTAACGGGCAGTATTGAAAGGCTTGCACCGGATGAGCAGATTAAGTCGGCAAGACTGATGGGCAATGTGGGCTACTTTGTTACCTTCCGTCAGACAGACCCGCTGTTTTCCGTGGATTTGAGTGACCCGGCAAATCCGAAGGTGCTCGGCGAGTTAAAGATACCGGGATTTTCCGCGTATCTGCATCCGTATGGTGAGAATCTGCTTCTTGGTATCGGGTATGATGCGGATGAGGATACCGGTTGGACCGAGTGTGTGAAGCTTTCCATGTTTGATGTGTCTGATCCGTCAAATGTAAGAGAAGTGCATAAACATAGTCTGCCTGATTTTACGTATACCGGAGTTGAAGCAAACCACAAAGCTGCATTGATTGATGAGGAAAGGGGACTTATCGGATTTCCTGCAAGAGGGTTTACAGATAATGGAGAATACAGTGTGTATCAGGTATTCGGCTATGATGAGGAAAACGGCTTTTATCAGAAATTTTCCGAGGGTTATGACATGGACTGGGACAGTGAGTTATATGAGTTTAAATACGAGCTCTTTTTCTCCGATTGCCGGGGTGCCTATATCGGGGATACATTTTATATGATAAATCCGTCTTATGAGATAAAGGCTTATGACATGAAAAATTGGGAGAACATCGGCAGAATCGGTCTTGTCAAGGAAGTTGAGGAGCGTCAGGAGATGTTGGACAAAATTAAGGAAAAGAATGCGGTTCCTGTCGTGATAGAACTGGAAGAAAATCCGAGCACCGGGTATACATGGACGGTTACTACGGAGGGGAGTGCGGTGACTCTTTCCAAAATAGAAAATATTGTGGAAGAGGGAAAGAAACAGCTTCCCGGTGCTCCGATTACACAGCGGTATACCTTTACAGTGAATGATATCGGCACTACAACAGTTACCTTTGAATATGCAAGAGCGTGGGAGAGTGAAAAGCCGCTTAGAAGGATTGTATACGTGATTTGCGTAGATGAGAGCCTGGAGGCAACCATTGTGTCGGTAACGGAGGAGTAAGTTTTGTGAGGAGGAAATCTGTATGAAAAGGATATTAACTGCTAAAAGTATTGCAATAGGGTATGAGTTTTTTTATGAGTAAAACGAGAGCCACAGATTCCGTTTTTGATGGAGAACAGGCATGCCTATAGGAGAAAGGCTATTCTTATGGAAACGAAAGAAGTTTTCATAAGAATAACCTTTTCTAATACGTGTCTGTGTTGTGGAATGCCAAAGCTTTATTTTTCGCCTAAATATATTTCATTTCTTCGAATGACTTCCTCCATCACGGCCGGTCCCGGAGCACCGAGGGTATTTCTCTTGGTGACACAGGTTTCCATACGGATAGCATCGAAAATGTCTGCTTCGAATACCGGGCTGATAGCCTTGTATTCGTCTAAGGTCATATCGTCAAGTGCAATTCCCTTCTGTTCGCAGAAAAGCACAAGCTGGCCTACAATGCCATGCGCGTCACGGAACGGTACGCCGTGATTTACAAGATAGTCTGCCGCGTCGGTTGCGTTGGTAAAACCGTTCTTTGCGCTTGCTTCCATAACAGAGGCATTGACGGTCATCGTGGAAATCATACCGGTGAAGAGCGCAAGACAACCCTTTACGGTGTCTATGGCATCAAAGGTCAGCTCCTTGTCTTCCTGCATATCCTTATTGTAAGCAAGCGGAAGTCCCTTCATGGTGGTCAGAATGGATACAAGGGCACCGTAGACACGACCGGTCTTTCCACGGACAAGCTCTGCGATATCCGGGTTCTTTTTCTGCGGCATAATGCTGCTGCCGGTGGAGTAGGCATCATCTAAGGTGATAAAACGGTACTCGTTGGAGTTCCAGAGAATGATTTCTTCACAGAAACGGCTTAAATGCATCATAATTGTTGAGAAGGCACTAAGCAGCTCGATTAAATAGTCGCGGTCCGATACAGAATCCATGCTGTTTAAGGTGGCCCCGGTAAAGTCTAAAAGGGACGCGGTGTATTCACGGTCAAGCGGGTAGGTGGTACCGGCAAGGGCACCTGCGCCGAGCGGACAGTAGTTCAGGCGTGACTTTGTGTCTGCAAGACGGGAACGGTCTCTCTTAAACATTTCAAAATAAGCACCGACATGATGGGCAAGGGTAACAGGCTGTGCCTTCTGAAGGTGGGTAAAGCCCGGCATATAGGTAGTTACATTTTCCTTCATCAGACGATGAAGCTCTTTTAACAGGGAAAAAAGAAGCTCGTCCACAGCGCCAATTTCGTCGCGGATGTAAAGCTTCATATCAAGAGCAACCTGATCGTTACGGCTGCGTCCGGTGTGAAGCTTCTTACCTACATCACCGACACGGGCAATGAGATTTGCCTCCACAAAGCTGTGAATGTCTTCTTCGGTACCGTCAATGACGAGAGTCCCGTTTTCAATATCCTTTTCAATTCCGGTCAGACCGGCAATAATCGTATCTCTTTCCGCATTGGTTAAAATGCCCTGCTTCGTAAGCATGGTGACGTGTGCGATGCTCCCGCGGATATCCTGATGATAAAATTTCTGGTCAAAACCGATGGATGCGTTAAAATTATGTACTAACTGGTTCGTTTCCTTTGTAAAACGACCGCCCCAAAGTTTCATGGTGGTATCTCCTTTCAAAGCGTTTCTACTGTGCGTAATCGTAACATAAAATGAGGGGATTGTCCAGTAGAAAACAAAAACAGAAGCCGCAAATCTTGACATTTTACCGGAACAATGCTACTCTGGTCTGGTTGATGGCGTTACAGATAAATATTGATAGAAGAGGAAAAAACAAATGAGTGAATTTGTATCTAAAAATCTCGCAGTAAATGAAAAGGGGCATTTGACCATCGGCGGTATGGATACGGTGGAACTGGCAAAGGAGTACGGCACACCGTTATATGTGATGGACGAGGATTTAATCAGAGAGCATTGCAGAAGCTTTCGCCGGTCCATGGAGAAGTATTACGACGGTGCAGGTCTGGTTTGTTATGCCAGCAAGGCATTTTGTTGTAAGGAGATGTGCAGAATCGCAAAGGAAGAGGGCATCGGTCTGGATGTAGTGTCAGCGGGAGAACTCTATACCGCAGCCGGTGTTGATTTCCCGATGGACAAGGTATGCTACCACGGGAATAACAAGACAGATTTTGAGCTCTGCATGGCTCTTAAGTATAAGGTAGGCAGAATTATCGTTGATAATATTTTTGAGTTAGAACGTTTAAATGAGCTGGCAGCAGAAGCAGGGGTAAAGGCGAGGATTATGTACCGGATTAAGCCGGGAATCGATGCGCATACGCATGATTTTGTAAAGACAGGGCAAATTGACAGTAAGTTCGGATTCGCTTTGGAAACCGGTGAAGCCTTTGAAGCGGTAAAGCGTGCTCTTTCTATGGAGCATATAGAATTTGTCGGTGTGCATTGTCACATCGGAAGTCAGATTTTTGATATCGCTCCGTTTGCAGAGGCAGCGGAAGTGATGCTTTGCTTTATTGAAAAGATAAAAAAGGAATTGAATTATGAAATTCGGGAATTGAATCTCGGCGGCGGGTTCGGCATCAAGTATACCGAAGAAGATACTCCGGTACCGTATGAGAATTATATGGAGCACGTATCAAAGCGTGTGAAGGAGCTTTGTAAGGAAAAGGGGATAAAGCAGCCCTTTATTCTGATTGAGCCGGGACGTTCCATAGTTGCTCCTGCCGGAATTACGCTATATACGGTTGGCGGTATCAAGGAGATTCCGAATATTCGTACCTATGTTTCGATTGATGGCGGTATGGGAGATAATCCGAGGTATGCGCTTTATAAATCTGCTTACGATTTTGTTGCCGCAAATAAAGCCGACAGAGATAAGGATTCTGTTGTAACGATTGCCGGAAGGTGCTGCGAAAGCGGAGATTTGCTTGGGGAAGGGGTATCGGTACAGACATTAGAACCGGGAGACACGTTAGCGGTACTTGCCACAGGTGCATACAACTATTCCATGTCTTCAAACTATAATCGTGTTCCGAAGCCGCCGGTGCTGATGATAAGCGACAAAAAGGTAAAGATAGCGGTGAAACGTGAGACTCTGGAAGATATTATCCGGAATGATGAATGAAATAATGAATGATGATAAATGAAATTGAAAATAGGGCTTGTTTCCTAAGAAAAATAGGGGTATAATAAACTAAACTGCCGACAATGAACGGAAGGGACTGCCATGTGTATGCATGGTGGTTCTTTTCTGCGTATGAGCTTTGCATACAAAGCCCGGTTATGTCTTCGGCAAAATCACAGGAGGATAGAAATATGAAGATTTTAGTAATTAACTGTGGAAGTTCTTCTCTGAAGTACCAGTTAATCGACATGGAGAATGAGAATGTTCTGGCAAAGGGCCTTTGTGAACGTATCGGTATTGAGGGCTCTAAGCTGACCCACAAACCGACCGGTAAGGCTGTTTTAGAGAAGGCTGAGGCAATGCCGGATCATCAGGTTGCAGTGAAGCTCGTACTGGATGCGCTGCAGGATGCTACCTATGGTGTGATTTCTAATGTAAATGAGATTTCCGCAATCGGTCATCGTGTGCTTCATGCAGGTAAATACTATAGTGATTCTATTGTTGTAAACGAGGATGTAAAGAGAGTAGTTCGTGACTGTTTCGATTTGGGACCGTTACATAATCCGGCGAACTTAATCGGTATTGAGGCTTGTGAGGCTGCAATGCCTGGCATTCCTAATGTGGCTGTATTTGATACCGCATTTCATCAGACAATGCCGGAGAAAGCATTTATGTATGCGATTCCGTATGAATACTATGAAAAGTATGATATCCGCAGATACGGTTTTCACGGAACCAGTCATCGGTTTGTATCTAAGAGAACCATTGAAGTTGCCGGCTTAGATCCGAATAATTCCAAGGTTATCGTTTGTCATCTCGGTAACGGCGGCAGTATCTCCGCAGTTGTAAACGGAAAATGCGTTGATACGAGCATGGGTCTTACTCCGTTAGAGGGATTGATTATGGGTACCAGAAGCGGCGACCTTGACCCGGCAGTAGTACAATATATTGCGAACAAAGAAGGCAAGGATGTCAACGAAGTAATCAACATCTTAAATAAGAGGTCCGGTATCTTAGGTATTTCCGGCATTTCCAGTGACTTCCGTGATGTACAGAAGGCACAGAAGGAAGGTAATCACAGAGCAAATGTAGCAATCGAAGCATTTGTATACCGCGTAGCAAAGTACATCGGTGCTTATGTTGCGGCCATGAACGGTGTGGATGCGATTACATTTACCGCAGGTGTAGGTGAGAATGATGCGGCAATCCGCAAGGCTGTCTGTGAATATCTTGGATACCTCGGTGTTACCGTGGATGAAGAGGCAAATAATATTCGCGGTGAGGAAGTTCAGATTTCTGCTACAGACTCTAAGGTGAAGGTTTTTGCGATTCCGACCAACGAGGAACTTGCTATTGCCAGAGAGACCAGAGATTTAATTTAAAGAAAAATAAAAAAACTGTTGACAAACAGATAGTCGGATACTATAATATCCTAGTGTGAGTTTTGGAACCATACCAAAGGTATGCCATTTGGCGGGACAGGAGCTTTGTATGACAGTATCTTTATCGGAAGCCATGCAGGTTGCGGGCGGAGTATTCACAAAAGAGATTCCGTACGAACCGGAAGAGTTTTGTTATGCCGGAGGACGATATCCGTTCATGGATAAGAAGCCGGTACATTTAACTGTTACGAATCTTGGCGGACGTAAGGTAAAGATTGAACTGGAGGGCGAAGTATCACTCTGTTTGCCGTGTGACCGTTGCCTGAGGGAGGTAGCTGTAAGCATTCCGTTTCAGACGGAACGGGAGGTTGATTTTTCCAAAAGCAATGAGGAAAGGGCTGCCGAGTTGGACGAAACCGGTTTTATAGACGGATATGATTTAGACGTGGACGCATTTGTCTGCGAGGAAATCTTGCTTGGGTTCCCCATGAAGGTTCTGTGTCAGGAAGACTGCAAAGGAATCTGCAAGATTTGCGGAGCAAATCTGAACGAGGGTGAGTGTGGATGTGACCGCACGGAACCGGATCCGAGAATGTCTGTTATCCGAGATATTTTTAACAACTTTAAGGAGGTGTAATCATGGGAGCAATTTGTCCGAAGAATAAGCATTCTAAGGCAAGAAGAGACAGTCGTAGAGCAAACTGGAAGATGACTGCTCCGAATCTTGTTAAGTGCAGCAAGTGTGGCGCGCTTATGATGCCGCACAGAGTTTGCAAGGCTTGCGGTTCTTACAACAAGAAGGAAATCATCGCAGCTGAGTAATTCACTTGAAAAGCGCATAAATCCAAGGGTTTTAATGATAAGGCCCTTGGATTTTTTATATGCAAAAAAGTAAACCTATGTTCGGATTTTTTGCTTGCATTTTGTATTATGATATGTTAAACTATAGAAGAAAAGAAACGCTATGGCAGATTTTTTTCAATACGGTTCTGTAAAATTCCCCGTCTTAGATTGCAAAGAGCGAACATGTCCGTTAGTACGGAACAGAGATAGATTGTTTTATAAAGTTATATTGGTCGCAAGGAGGTAATATGGAAAAATATCTTGAGATGACAATTGCCCGGTTAAGAGAAGAGGCAAAGATACGAGGGATGAAAGGAGTTTCTGCAATGAAAAAGCAGGAGCTGGCGGAATTATTGTATGCGGCAGATTCTATGTTGGCACAAAAAGAAAGTGCAAAAAAGCCGGAGAGTAAGAATGTTAAGAAGAGCATGACCGAAAAGCCGGAGCATAATGAAACAGCGGATAATTCCGGAGCGGCCGAGCGGAAAATCGGAGAAGAAAGAACAAAACGGGTGGCAGAGCGTGAACGTCCGGTCGGCGGATTGCAGGTACAGTATCAGGGACAGGACAAGCAGGCTGTTTCAAGGCAACCGCAAGCAACAGAACGTCAGGGTGGTGTAAGACCGCAGCAAAGCTCTGAACGTCAGGCAGGAATAAGGCCGCAGCAAAGCTCTGAGCGCCAGCCGGGAATAAAGCCACAGCAGGGTTTTGAACGTCAGCCGGGAATAAAGCCGCAGCAGGGCTTTGAGCGCCAGCCGGGGGTAAAGCCGCAGCAAAATTTCGAACGCCCGAACGGTGCAAGACCTCAACAGGCAGAGAATAAAACACAGACAGCGGAAAGTACGGCAGAGACTACTGCACAGCCACAGCGTTTTGACCTGGAGAAAGCGACTGCCGAGGATATCAGGCGGCTTGACAGCGGAGAAACAAGAGAGGGAATTTTGGAGGTAATGTCCGAAAATTTCGGTTTTATCAGATGTGATAATTATCTTCCGGGAGAAAACGATGTTTATGTTTCTCCGGCACAAATCAGAAAGTACGGTCTGAAAACCGGTGATATCATTTGCGGAAATACGAAGATTCGTACACAATCCGAAAAATTCAGCGCCTTACTATATATTAAGAATGTGAATGGTCTGCCGGTGGAAGAAATCATGAAGCGTAAGAGGTTTGAGGATTTGACCCCTATTTTTCCAAATGAACGCATTCATTTGGAAACACCGGGGTGCAGCTTATCCATGCGTATGGTAGATTTGATTTCTCCAATCGGCAAGGGGCAGCGTGGAATGATTGTATCCCAGCCGAAAGCAGGTAAGACTACTCTTTTAAAGCAGATTGCAAAAGCAATTACTAAAAATCATCCTGATATGAATATGATTATTCTACTGATTGATGAACGTCCGGAGGAAGTGACGGATATTAAAGAGTCTATCGAGGGAGAAAAAGTAGAGGTAATATATTCTACGTTTGATGAACTTCCTGAGAATCATAAGAGAGTATCAGAGATGGTCATAGAGCGCGCAAAGCGTCTGGTAGAGCAGAAGCAGGATGTTGTTATTCTACTTGACAGTATTACAAGGCTGGCGCGTGCATACAACCTTACCATTCCGGCAAGCGGAAGAACATTATCCGGAGGTCTTGACCCGGCAGCATTGCATATGCCGAAGAAGTTCTTTGGCGCAGCAAGAAATATGCGCGAAGGCGGAAGCCTGACGATTCTTGCAACGGCACTGGTGGAAACAGGCAGCCGTATGGATGATGTTGTGTTTGAGGAATTTAAGGGAACCGGTAACATGGAACTGCAATTAGACCGAAATTTGTCTGAGCGCAGAGTGTTTCCGGCGATTGATTTGCCTCGTTCAAGTACAAGAAGAGATGATTTGCTTTTGACAAAGGAGGAACAGGAGGCAACTTCACTGATGCGCCGGATGTTTAACGGGGCAAAAGCAGAGGAGTCTTTGGAGAATATAATTCGTACCTTCCAAAGTACAAAGAATAATGCGGAGTTTGTCCAGATGATAAAGAAGTTCCGTTAGGAGGAGAGTGTATGGCTGCAATTAATAATGACTGGCTGCCGGCAATCAGTGAGGAATTTAAGAAACCGTATTATATGCAGTTATATCAGTTTGTGAAGGAAGAATATTCGAAAACGGTTGTATTTCCGCCGTCCGATGAGATTTTTTCGGCATTGCATCTGACTCCGTTATCAAAGGTGAAAGTGGTGATAATCGGACAGGATCCGTATCATAACGTCGGACAGGCGCATGGTCTTTGTTTTTCTGTCAGACCGGAGGTGGATATTCCGCCCTCCCTGGTAAATATATATAAAGAGCTTCAGAGCGACTGTGGCTGCCGTATTCCGAATAACGGTTATCTTGTAAAATGGGCCGAACAGGGGGTACTTTTGTTAAATACCGTGCTGACTGTCCGCGCTCATCAGGCAAATTCTCATCAGGGAAAAGGGTGGGAGCAGTTTACCGATGCCATTATTCAGGCAGTTAATGCTCAGAATCGTCCTATTGTTTATTTACTTTGGGGTCGTCCGGCACAAAGCAAAATGTCAATGTTAAATAATCCGAAACATAAGGTACTTACAGCACCGCATCCAAGTCCGCTTTCTGCACATAGAGGTTTCTTTGGCTGCAGGCATTTCTCACAGGCAAATGCTTTTTTGCAGGAAAACGGGCTGGAGCCGATTGATTGGCAGATTGAGGACGTGTAAGAGTAAAAAGTACAGAGAAGGGGCTGTTGCATGAAATTGCGTAGCTCTTTTTTTATTTTTTATTTTGTTTTTATGGACAAAATGACACGAGTGTGATATGATGAGATGTAGAAATGAAAACTACATCATGTGATAATATGTGGCAAAAAGGAAGTTGAAGATATGATAAAGAGACTGGTTGCAGATAGTTGTGCAGATCTTACGGAAGAAATGAAAGCATGGACAGAGGTTCATCTTGTCCCACTTACTTTGACGATTGAGAAAGAAGACATTTTGGATGATGAGAACTTTTGCCAGAAAACATTCTTATCCAAAATGAAGAACTGTTCAGAATGTCCTCATTCTGCCTGTCCGTCTCCGGAACGCTATATGCGGGAGTTTGAAGGGGCAGACGAGGTATTTGTAGTTACGCTTTCCCGACATTTAAGCGGTTCCTATCAGAGTGCGATACTGGCAAAGCAGTTGTATCAGGAGGAACATCCGGCGGTAAAGATTGAGGTGGTGGATTCCGAATCTGCCTCCGTAGCAGAATCATTGTTGATTATAAAGCTTCGCAGTCTTATTGAGAAATATAGTTTTGAAGAAACTGTAAAGAGAATTACAGCTTTCCGGAACAGTATGCAGACAAAGTTTGTATTAGAGGATTTGGATGTGTTTATTAAAAACGGCCGACTTAGCCATTTACAGGCAATACTTTGCAATGCATTGAACATTAAGCCGCTTTTGGTCGGAGAGAAGGGGCAGATTGTGAAGTTAGATCAAGCAAGAGGTGTGGAGCGGACATTAAAGAAGTTGGTTGAGTCTGTTGTGGCAGATGTAAAAGAAGCTACGACACGTACCCTTGCTATTGCACATTGCAATCATCCGGAAAGAGCAGAGGCGGTACGCAGAATGATAATGAGTCAGGTTCCGTTTAAAGATTATATGATTGTGAATACCGGAGGAATAAGTACAATGTATGCTAATGAGGGCGGTATCATAGTAGCATATTAGCAGAGAGGGAAACGGTAATGGCGAAACTGCGGCATGTGAAATGGTATGCCGCAGTAAATGCTTTTGGTGAAGTTGCAAAGTACCGAATCAGAAGGTATCGAACCAAAGGTGAGACAAAAATAAAAAAGGTACAAAAATAAAAAAAATAAAAAAAGGTATTGACATTTCTTTAAAAATGTTGCATAATATCAAAGTCGGGTTTGAACGACAGCAAACAAAATCAATCAGTTATTATTATCGAGGCGTGGCTCAGTTTGGTAGAGCGCTGCGTTCGGGACGCAGAGGTCGCAAGTTCGAATCTTGTCGCCTCGATTTTATTTTCACCTTTTTGGTTGAATGCTGGAATAGCTCAGTCGGTAGAGCACTTCACTCGTAATGAAGGGGTCGTCAGTTCAAGTCTGATTTCCAGCTCTATGTAAAGTCTGATATCCGTTCGAAAGGGGAAAAGGGTCAGGCTTTTTATTTTTCTGAAAACACTGTACTACGGTAAAATAATAAAGTATCTTTTGGGCGAATCTCATTGACAAAGCGGAGGGAGATACTTGGCCAAAGGATTAAATCAAAAAGGAAGTTGTTTTGTATCTTAGAACTTTTAGAGAAAGAATCTTGAGAAGATAAAGGAGAGAGGGCAGATGGGTAAAAAGGAGCAGATTACGGCAGTGATTACAAAGCAGGTCTGTATGACCGGCAGTATTTATGAAATGCATATAAAGGCAGAGCGCATTGCCTGTGAAGCAAAAGCAGGGCAGTTTGTTTCCCTGTACTGTAAGGAAGGCGGAAGACTTTTGCCGCGTCCAATCAGTATTTGCGGAATTAATAAAGAAAAGGGCGAACTTCGTCTGGTATACCGAATCGCAGGAGAAGGAACCAAAGAGTTTTCCAATCTAAAGAGCGGAGATGAGATAGTGGTTACAGGACCTCTCGGAAACGGTTTTATGACAGAGGATTTAAAGGAAGGAATGCATGCAGTACTTCTTGGCGGAGGAATCGGAATTCCGCCGATGCTCGAGCTTGCAAAGGCGCTTCCGGGAGAGAAGACGATTGTACTCGGATATCGGGATGCGGACACTTTTCTTGCGAATGAGTTTGAGGCTTACGGCAGGGTGCTTATTGCCTCAGATAACGGCAGTGTGGGTGTAAAAGGCACTGTACTTGATGCGTTAAGGGAGCACAATGTGAGCGGAGATTTATTGTTTGCCTGCGGACCTAAGCCGATGCTTCGCGGTATTAAGGAATATGCAGAGAAGGCAGGTATCAGGGCACAGCTTTCTTTGGAAGAGCGTATGGCATGCGGTATCGGTGCCTGCCTTGCCTGTGTATGTAAAACTACAAAGAAGGACGAGCATTCACAGGTGAATAATACGAGAATCTGTAAGGAAGGTCCTGTATTTTACGCAGAGGATATTGAATTATAAATAATAGGCAGCAATTTGGAATCAAAACGGCAAAGAATTTGTCTGATAGGACAGAAAGGAAAAAGTAATGAATCTTTCAGTTGATATAGCAGGTGTTACGCTTAAAAATCCGGTAACGGTGGCTTCCGGCACATTCGGTTCCGGTATAGAATATGGTGAGTTCGTTGATTTGAATCGTCTCGGTGCGGTGACTACAAAAGGAGTTGCCAATGTGCCGTGGCCGGGAAATCCTACCCCGCGAATTGCGGAAACCTGCGGAGGTATGATGAATGCCATCGGATTGCAGAATCCCGGTCTTGCAACCTTTAAGGAACGTGACCTTCCTTTTCTTGCGCAGTATGATACAAAGGTAATTGTAAATGTATGCGGACGCTCAAAGGAAGACTACATTGACGCGGTGGAGCAGCTTGCGGATACCAATGCGGATTTGTTAGAGATAAATATCTCCTGCCCGAATGTAAAAGAGGGTGGTATTGCATTCGGACAGAATCCGAAGATGGCGGAGGAGATTACAGCAGCTGTAAAGAAGCATGCAAAGCAGCCTGTAATTATGAAACTCTCCCCGAATGTAACGGATATTACGGAAATGGCACGGGCGGTAGAGGCCGGCGGAGCAGATGCGGTTTCTCTGATTAATACCTTAACCGGCATGAAGATAGATGTAGAGCGCAGAACCTTTGCGGTGGCAAATAAGACAGGCGGACTTTCCGGTCCGGCAATCAAACCGGTTGCTGTCCGCATGGTTTATCAGGTGGCTAATGCAATAAGGCTGCCGATTATCGGTATGGGGGGCATCCGTACCGCAGAGGATGCACTGGAATTTATTCTTGCCGGTGCAACTGCGGTAGCGGTAGGTACGGCAAACTTTGTAAATCCATATACTACTGTTGAAGTGATTGACGGGATTACAGCTTACATGGAACGGCATGGCATTGAGGATATTAAGGATTTAATCGGATGTGTAAAGTAGGAAAAAGGAGGTTTTACGTATGAGGAAATGGAAAAAAGTATTCGCGGGGCTTATTTGTGCTGTTTTGTTTTGTGCATGCGCTAATAAAACGGGGGATAATGCGACGAATGCCGCCGGTACGGATGATGCAGATGTAACACCGGTGGTTACAGTCACGGTAGCACCGGAAACGACCGTTACACCGAAAGCGGATATAACACCTACAACAAAGCCTACACCAACTCCCGTACCTACACCGACTCCGTTGCCAAAGTGTGACCCGCTCTATGTGGAGTTTAAGGATGGAAGCGCTAATTCCGGTTCCTGTGAAATTGCAGACGGATGGTCGAACGGAAATATGTTTAACGTAACCTGGAGAAAAGCAAATTGCACCTTTACAGGTGATAAGATGCAATTGATTATCAATACGGATTCAGGTAGTATTCCTTATTCGGGAGCAGAATACCGTTCCAGAAAGTTTTTCGGTTACGGAAGATATGAGGTGTCTTTGAAGGCAATTAAAAATGACGGGGTTGTTACTTCGTTTTTTACTTATACCGGTCCTACAGACAAGAACCCGTGGGATGAGATTGATATTGAGATTTTAGGAAAAGATACATCAAAGGTACAATTTAACTACTTTACCAATGGCAGAGGAAATCACGAGTATATGCATGACCTTGGTTTTGATGCATCGGAAGACTTTCATACATATGCATTTGAGTGGCACAAGGATAAGATTGTGTGGTTTATTGACGGTGTAGAGGTTTATACCGCAACCGACAATATTCCGACGCACAGAGGGAAGATTATGATGAACGCATGGTGTGGAAAAAATGTTGATTCATGGCTGAAGCCGTTTGATGACAGCAATTTACCACTGATTGCGGAGTACGAATGGTTTTCATATACTCCGTTTGATGAAGAATAAGAAAGAGGCATGGGCTGTTGCATAAATGAAATGCGATAGCCCATTTGTTTTTTCGGAAAAGTATTGACAGAAGGTGGACGGTATTTTATAATAAAGGTAATATATTACATTTTTGTTTTTTACAGGCATTGCATGAGGAGGAAAACAATGAAGACAGCAATTATTTATTTTTCGCAGACAGGATTTACGAAGCAGTATGCGGAATGGATAGCAGAAGAGACAGGTGGAGAGTGTATACCGTTTGCAGAAGCGGGGAAAAGAGATTTTTCAGAGTATGATACGATTGCATTCGGCAGCTGGTGTCATGCAGGTATGATTCGCAAGCTTAACTGGTTTAAGGAAAAAATGCCCCAGTGGCAGGGAAAGAAAAAGATTGTGTTTGCAGTAGGCGCTACTCCGGCGGAAAGTCCTGAGATAGCGGAGGCTCTTCGTAAAAATTTCAATGATGAGGAGTGGGCACAGGTATCGGTGTTTTATTGTCCGGGAGGTCTTCGTTATGAGAATATGAAGTTTGGTTCAAAGCTGATGATGAAAATGTTTGCTAAGATGATGGACGGAAAAAAGGATAAAACAGAGAGTGAAAAGGTGATGGCGGAGATGATAGGTAAGTCCTACGATATCTCTGACCACAAGTATGTGATGCCGATTGCAGAGTGTGTAAAATCTTTTTCTTGACATGCTCTTGGTTTAGTGCTATACTCGAAAAAAATGAAACGAGGCAGCTACGATGAATCAGAACAGTCAACTTGCAAAGTTGAATAGGGACGACGATAGGTAGCGCTTGTATCTGTGAAGTATCATAGGTGCAAGCGCTCTTGGTGTTGTGCCTATGTGGAATAGTAGTTACGTGTGAAGAGCCACATAAGGTAGAATGTAGTTTTCTGCTTTATGTGGCTCTTCGTGTTTTGAAAGGGGGCGCTGGAATGGGACAGAGAGACGATGTCCTTACGGATGACCGGGAGGAGCTAATGAATTCGTTGCTTTGACCGGCTGTGTCTGCGCTATGGCACGGTACGGTCCGTAAAGAGGATAGCGCAGAAAAGAGGATAGAATATGATAAAATTATTGAATGGTGAAAGAAAAGAAGCGACAGTATTACCGGAGAATTTGAAGGAACATATCGGAGAACAGATACAAATTCACGGTAGTATCTATAAAATTCGTAAAATGCGGGGCTTTGCGTTTGTGCTGCTTCGGACGGCAAGGCAGGTAGTACAGTGCATCTATTCGGAGGAGCAGGCAAAGTTTCTTTTGGAAGAATTGCAGGAGGAAAGCTGTGTGAAGCTTTCTGCGGAGGTGGCAGCCGAAGAAAGGTCACATACCGGCTATGAGCTGCGTCTGATTTCGGTAGAAGTTCTGTCAAAGCCGGAGGAAGCGAGTCCGATTGTAATTAACAATAAGCTGGTGGACACATCTTTGGAAAACTTGTTAAACTATCGTCCGGTTACCCTTCGTAATGAAAAGGAGCGTGCAATTTTTAAAATACAGGAAGGAATTACATTCGGTATTCGGAAGTTTTTGCAGGAAAATCGTTTTACGGAAATTCATACTCCTAAGATTGTATATTCCGGTGCAGAAGGAGGAGCTAATATTTTTCGTATCGGGTATTTCGGAAAGGAAGCCTATCTGGCACAGAGTCCTCAGTTTTACAAGCAGATGATGGTCGGTGTGTATGAGCGTGTATTTGAAATTGCACCGGTGTTTCGGGCAGAGAAGCATGATACCTCCAGACATCTGAACGAGTATACAAGCGTGGACTTTGAAATGGGCTATATCGACAGCTTTGAGGAAATCATGCAGACAGAGACAGCGATGCTGCGTGCCGTGATGGAGTATTTGGAAGCTTATTACACACCGGAACTGGAGCTGCTTTCCGTGAAGCTTCCGAAAGTAGCGGGAATTCCGGTGATTCGGTTTGTTGAAGCAAAGGAGCTGGTGGCAAAAGAGTACCACAGAGAAATCAAGGATTATGAAGATTTTGAACCGGAGGAAGAGAAGCTTCTTTGTGAGATAATGGAGAATAAAACCGGAAGCGAGTTTGTATTTGTTACCCATTATCCGAGTAAGAAGCGTCCGTTTTATGCAATGGAGAGTGCAGAAAATCCGGAAGAAACAGAGAGCTTTGACCTTTTATTCCGGGGACTTGAGATTACGACGGGAGGACAGCGCATTCATTCTTACCGGGAACAGCTGGAGAAGATGAAAAGGCGTGAAATGAACGTAGAGCTGTTTGAAAGCTATCTCATGATGCATAAGTACGGGATGCCGCCGCACGGTGGACTGGGACTCGGACTGGAACGTTTTACAAGCAGACTGCTTGGTCAGGAAAATGTGCGCAGGGCAACGCTGTTTCCGAGAGATACAGGAAGGCTGGAGCCGTAAGGATGCGTGATGTAATTTATTCAATAAGTCAAGCAGAAAAGAAAATTAGTTGTATAATAAAAGGAGAGATGTTGTATCGGTAAAGAAAGAGAGGATGATGTTTATGAGATTTTCTGAGCTATCCCGTCCGTGGCAGCGGGTGTTTGAATTGGACTGGTTGTCTTTATGTGAAGGAAGTAAAGCAATCGGAGCGGTAATTGTAGATGAGAAAGGAGAGATTATTTCCGAAGGCAGAAATAGGATTTATGAGGATGTTATTCCGAATCCGGCGGTATGGCATGCGGAGGTAGAAGCAGTACGGAATTTGGATGTGAGAAAGTTTCCAAATCTGAGGTCATATACGTTATATGCAGGTTTAGAGCCATGCCCAATGTGTATGGGAACTCTTGTGATGGGGCACATCCGTCATGTGGTAATCGGTGCACCGGACAATTACGGCGGAGCGATGGGACTGATGAAGCACAGTCCGTTTTTGGCACGGAAAAATGTGCAGGTGACCTTTGAAAAAGAGGAGTACGGTCATATGCAACGGGCGTTTCAGACTTTATGGGAGCTGATTTATCATGGGAAGGATGAGAAAACAGAGGCAAAGCTTTTGGATTTTTCCGTGTACAATAAAATAGGTGTTGAAGCGGCGAAAAAGCTTTTGGAAGACGGCGTGTTGGAAGGAAGGGTGCTTTCCGAAGTTACGGTTGAAGAGGTGTTTGATGCATTGGCGAAGCGCTTTTAGTGAAAGCCGGGAGTCAGCTTTGCGGAGGCAGCCGTAGGCGGAGAAGTGAGAAAGCATGTGTGTGGATTTTCGGGCGCGAAAAGAGAAGTACCGGTTAATGAGAATACGATTTTTCATGCCTGTTCCATTTCAAAATGGATTACTTCAATAGGGATGCCGGATATAGCGGCTTCGGGGCTATGGAGTACACCAACGGATTTGGCAGCCTGACTGAGAAGCTTCAGGGTGAAAGAAAATTCGGTATGGCAATATTGCAGAAGAAATGGTATAATGAATACACTACGGACAAAGGAGAACATAAAGTATGAGCCATTCGTTAAAAGTGTCGTCGAAAACAGCACACAGTATTAATCCTGATATGATTGGATTATTTTTTGAAGATATTAACTTTGCGGCAGACGGAGGACTGTATGCGGAGCTGATTGAAAACAGATCGTTTGAGGCAGTAAAAAGCTGCGGAGGCTCTCATAACTATGTGTTGCAGGGAGATTATTTATATGGTTGGTCCGCAAAGGATGAGGACGGTGTTCTTGAAATCAGTGAAAACAGTCCGCTTTGTGAAAAGAATCCGCACTATGCAAGGTTTACGGCAAAGAAGGCGGGAGCAGGCTTTGTAAATAAAGCATATGACGGTATTCCGTTTCGGAAAAATATGACCTATAAGGTTTCCTTTTATGCAAGAGAGGTTGACTACCTAAAAGGGAATATTGTAGTTTCTGTTACAAAGGCCGGAGTGGCACTTGCATCCGCTACGGTTGCTTTTACACCTGCACAGGCAGAAAATCCGAACGGATATGACGCAATGGTAGGCAACTGTGCAAATAAGGAATGGATTAAGTATGAGACGGAGCTTATTGGTGACATAGCAGAAGATACAGTGACCGGCTGCGTTTTTGAGCTTTGTCTTACCGAAGCAGGCTGTATGGAGTTTGATATGATTTCGGTTATTCCGGCTGATGCGGTAGCCGGGATATTCCGCAAGGATTTGTTTGAGGCTCTTGCCGCGCTTCATCCGGGCTTTTTACGTTTTCCGGGCGGCTGTATTGTAGAGGGCACGAGTCTGATGCGCAGATATCGCTGGAAGGATACCGTCGGTCCGCTCACACAGCGTAAAATCAATACCAATCTCTGGGCGACCCAGGGAGGAAATACGCTGTTCTCGTGGGAGATGCAGGACAGTCACTATATGCAGAGCTATGGAATCGGCTTTTATGAGTATTTTCTCCTATGTGAGCTGTTGTCCGATGAAATGAGAACCTGTATTCCGCTGCCGGTACTTAATATTGGTGTTGCCTGCCAGTTCCGCTCTTATGAGACGGTACCGGTAGGAACTGCGGAATTTGATGAATACATACAGGATGCACTGGATTTAATCGAGTTTGCAAACGGACCGGTGACAAGCAAATTTGGTGCATTGCGTGCGAGCATGGGGCATCCGGAAAGCTTTCATCTTACACTTCTTGCTATAGGAAACGAGCAGTGGAATTCCCGTCATGTTGATTTAAATGAACGCTATACCGCTTTTGAAAATGCAATTCACGAAAAGTATCCGGAAATCAGATGCCTCGGCACGGCGGGACCGTTTGTAAAGGAGCCGCTGTATGAGAAGGCATGGGATTTTTACCGCAGTGAATGTAAGACAAATACAAAATTTACGTATGCGGTGGATGAGCACTACTATGTTGCCCCGCAGTGGTTATATGACAATGTGGATTTCTACGATTCCTATCCGCGTGATATTTCTGTTTTTGCGGGAGAATATGCCGGACATGATGCAAATTTGAACAACTCCTTTGAGGCAGCACTTGCGGAAGCGGCAATGCTGACCGGTATGGAGCGAAACGGTGATGTTGTAAAGCATGCTTCCTACGCACCGTTGTTTAACCGTATCGGACATACCCAGTGGACACCGGACATGATTTGGTTTGACGAGACAAAGGTAGTATTAACACCAAGCTATTATGTACAGAAGGTTTTTTCGGAGCATGCGGGAGAGTATGCGATGGAGCTTTTCGGACAGGAGAAGCGCTTAAGAGAGGAGAAGCTGTATGTTTCACTCGTAAAGTCCGGAGAAAAGCTGATTCTTAAGGTTGTGAATGCAAAGAATGAGGAGCAGACGCTTAAGCTTGTGAATGAGGACGGAGCGGCAATTTGTGCAAATGCCCGGCTGACAGTAATAAAAGGCGTGAAGCCGTTTGTCGAAGCCGTAGCGACGAATGCGATTGACCCGAACGGTCCGAACAAAGCAATTTCCTCCTCCGTTATGACGAATAAGGAGCTTTGTGAGGCAAGAAAGCCGGAGGAAGTTTCTGTAGAGACAACAAAACAGATGCTTCAGGTAGCACTTTCTCTTCCGGCAATGAGCCTTACGGTAGTTGAATTCGGAGAGTAGAGAGAAGATAAAACGGATAAGTCATTTACAACAACCGTGGTTAGAAAAACGAGTCGGATATAAAGAGGATGAGCCGGGAAACGAAACGATTGATGAGAAGTCCGTAGAACGGTTCTATATAGAGAACGGCTTAGTTTGATTGTGTATTTTGTCATGCGTTAAGGTCTGCAAAGAGGTCGTCTACATTATTGTAGCCTTTTACGGATGGGTCCTTTACAATCCTTTCTGCCTCTAATATCGCTGCGACAGTTTCCTGATTCGGTCTGCCTTCCGTGATTTTAAACGGAATCCCGCCTTCACGTAACGATTGACGAACAAAAATATTAAAAGCGGTACTGAGACTCATACCGAGTTCATCAAAGAGAGCTTCGGCAGCAGATTTTAAGTCGCTATCCATGCGAATGCTTATATTACAGGAAGTTGTTTTTGCCATGATTATTACCCTTTCTTTATAATTCTAAATATATTATATACAATTTGCACGAAAAAATCAATGGTTTGCACGAAAAATGCATGGCTCTTTTGCTTTGGGGGAGTCCGTTTTATTGTACCGAAAATGATTTAAACTTAGAACAAAGATAGGAGATATATTCTTATGTTTGTTCTTTTTTTAGAATGACCAGCAACGAGTGCAGATTTGTTAGTTGAAAATTGGAAAGGGTGGTGGTATACTTAATAAGTGTATTTATGCTTTTTCATTTTTGATTAGTTGACAAATCAGAAATGGATGATTTCATGGATAAATGGTTAATCGGTATAAAACTGGCACAGTAACGGTATTTGAAGTAAGAGAAAAGCCCCCGAAAGTGGCTTAAAACAAGGAGGATTTTATAAAATGGAACAGTACAAGCAGGAATTTATCGAGTTCATGGTGGACAGCAAGGTATTAAAGTTCGGTGAGTTTACGTTAAAGAGCGGCAGAAAATCCCCGTTTTTTATGAATGCGGGTGCATATGTTACCGGTACGCAGCTTCGGAAGCTCGGTGAGTATTACGCAAAGGCGATTCACGATACCTACGGGGATGAGTTTGATGTACTGTTCGGACCGGCTTACAAGGGCATTCCGCTCAGTGTAGCTACGGCAATGGCGTACAGTGAGCTTTACGGCAAGGATGTAAAGTATTGTTCCAATCGTAAGGAGGAGAAGGACCACGGTGATGTGGGTATCCTGCTCGGACACAAGCTTCAGGACGGGGATCGCGTGATTATGATTGAGGATGTTACCACGTCCGGGAAGTCGATGGAGGAGACGGTGCCGATTGTACGTGCACAGGCAAATGTTGAGATTAAGGGATTAATTGTTTCCTTGAACCGTATGGAGCGCGGAAAGGGAGATAAGTGTGCATTGGATGAGGTGGCAGAGGTATACGGCTTCCCGACTGCGGCAATCGTTAATATGGCAGAGGTAACGGAGCACTTATATAACAAGCCGTACAAGGGAGAGATTATCATCAACGATACGTTAAAGAGTGCAATCGATGCCTACTATGAGCAGTACGGTGCAAAATAGGCGTCAGCCGGGCGTTATAAAAGGAATGAAACAAGATAAGGTTTTCAATTTGGAAGGAAGATAAGGAGGTATCTTATGCAGGACGAAAAGCTTTATAAGACAATGTCATCTGTCGGGATATGGAATCTGGTGCTTGGAATTGTTGCAATTCTTGTCGGTGCTCTGACAGGAGCGGCGTTGATTGCAAACAGTGCGAGACTCTTAAAGAGAAAATCGGAGATAATGTTTTAGACGGTGAAGCTGCCGGAACAGTATACTTAACCGGTTATTTGAAAAGTTCGTTAAGAAAAGGCTTTCCATGGATTACATCAGGTAATCTGTGGAAAGCCTTTTTATAAACTATTCTACCGTTACGGATTTTGCGAGGTTTCTCGGCTGATCCACGTCAAGTCCTCTGTAGGAGGAGGTGTAGTAGGCAATCAGCTGCAAAATAACTACTGCCGTAAACGGTGTGAACTCACTCTCTGTTTCCGGAATGGTAATCAGCACGTCGGCTACGGATTTGTCTACCAGAGGAGCGTTCTGTGGGGTGGTGATTAAGATAACAAAAGCACCGCGGGCACACACTTCCTTTACATTGGAAATCATCTTCGCAAACACATCCGGCTGGGTGGCAAGAGCAACTACCGGAACTCCCGTGGTGACAAGGGAGAGCGTGCCGTGCTTTAATTCACCGGCGGCATAAGCCTCGGAGTGAATGTAGCTGATTTCCTTTAGCTTGATGGAAGCCTCACAGGAAAGCGCATAGTCCAGACCTCTGCCGATAAAGAACAGGTCATGGGACGGGGTCAGGCGCTTACTGAGCTCCTTCGTAATGTCTTTGCTAAGTAGTGTATCTTCAATCGCCTTCGGCACATTGGAAAGCTCCTTCATGTAGTTTGAGCAGCCTTCCTCGGAAAGGACTCCCTTTGCCAGAGCAAAACGGAAGGCAATCAGATAAAATGCCGCAAGCTGTGCCGTGTATGCCTTTGTACTGGCAACGGCGATTTCCGGACCGGCATGGGTGTAGAGTACGTAGTCGCTTTCTCTTGCAATGGAAGAACCCTTTACATTCACAATCGAAAGAGTCTTTGCTCCCTTTTCGCGGGAAAGGCGTACAGCGGCGAGGGTATCTGCTGTTTCACCGGACTGGGAAACGGTAATAACCAAGGTATTTTCATCGATAATCGGGTCCTCATAGCGGAACTCGGAAGCAATGGAAACCGTAACCGGAATACGAAGTAAACGCTCAATGAGTATTCTGCCGACTAAGCCTGCATGCATTGCGGTACCGCAGGCTGCGATAATCACACGGTTTGCGGAGAGGAATAAGTCATCCGGAATACCGTCTTCCGCAAAGGTCGGGAGAAGCAGGTCTCCTTTCTTTTCCATACGCGGTTTAATGGTACGAAGTACCGCCTCCGGCTGCTCGTGGATTTCCTTCAGCATATAGTGCTTGTAACCGTTTTTCTGGGCAGCGGACATATCCCAGTTTACACTGAGCATCTGAGGCATTACGGTATTGCCGTCTAAGTCGGAAACAGTTACGGAATTTTTGGTCAGCTTTGCAATCTGGTCTTCCGGAAGTACAAAGTACTCCTTGGAATAGCGCAGCAGCGCTACCATATCGGAAGCAACCACGGAGCCTTCTTCCGTGTTACAGATAACAAGAGGACTGTCCTTGCGGATACAGTAAATGATATCCGGCTGGTCTTCAAATAAAATGCAGAATGCATATGCACCCTCCAGTTGTTCGGAAGCCTTCTTAATCGCTTCAAAGGCATCGCCGTCATATAGACTGTCAATCAGCATGGCAGCAATTTCCGTATCGGTCTGGGATACCGGAGTACGGCCGGTCTTTGCCAGTTCTCCGGCGAGCTCGTGATAGTTTTCGATAATACCGTTGTGAATCAACGTAACTCTGCCTGCCTTATGCGGATGGGCGTTCGGAACGGTAACACCGCCGTGGGTAGCCCAACGGGTGTGACCGATACCGCAGCCGGAGTCTAAGGTTGCCGGCACAATGTTGCGAAGCTCGGAAACCTTTCCGACGGATTTAATGACCTGAATCGGGTCGTCTCCCTTGACAAAGCAGGCAATTCCGGCGCTGTCATAACCGCGGTATTCCAGGGCGGCGAGTCCTTCTAACAATACTTCCTTGGCATCGAGATAGCCGGTGAATCCAATAATTCCACACATAATTAATCCTTTCCGTGCAAAAAAGCACAACAAAATAAGGTGTAACACATGCATTTAAAGCAGAATATTACACTGTGAGCAAAAAGCTCTGCCAATAAGTTACAATTCCGTTTCTATGCCTTTGTTGCACGGTCGCCCGTGTTTTTCTCATAGAATACGCAGCGGAAGGCTGCGGAACGGCATCCGCCGAATTTTCGATAACCGTTCTCCTCGTCAACCGGTCTGTGACGTCTCCGATTCGCTGACAGAAAAGTCACCCGAAAAAGAGAAGGTCACAGGATGGTACATGGCGCTAATATTATCCTATGCAATGCCGCAAAAAGCGTGCACCATACAAGGGAATGCATTTCTGCATTAATTACTATACTAGATTTTGTCGGAAAAGGCAAGTGAAAATGTCGAGATATCTTAAATGCTTTGAAAAGGCATTTTTATTTGGAAGCCGTGTCATTTTTTTGCAGGCGCTTGACATTGCCCTAAGGGAAAGGTTTATAATGAGAGTATGATGAATCAGAGAAACACACGGGACATATATGCAAAGGGGGGAAAAGGAATGAAACAGACTTATACAATCGGAGAACTGGCACAGCTTGCCGGAGTATCCGCAAAGACATTACGTGTTTATGAAATGAAAGGACTGCTTTTGCCGGAGAGAAATAAGGAAAACAGGTATCGGAGCTATACGGAGGAGGCTGTACGGAGGCTTGAACAGATTCAGCTTATGAAATATCTGGGGTTTTCCTTAGAACAGATTGCGGTGTTTTTGTCACAGTATGAAACGGCAGGACGGGAAGAACTGCTGCTTGCGCAAAAACGTCTGCTGGAGAGAAAGCGTGCACAGCTTGATTCGGTCATTGCCTGTGTGGAACGCGCTGTAGAAGAGTGTAAGGGAAATGAAATGGATACGAATTCCTTCCTACAGTCTCTCGGAAGTATTGTGAAGAACCAAAAGGCAGATGAACTGGTGTGGAGACTTATGAAACATTCGTATGAGCCGCGCGGATGGTCTGAATTTATTTTTGAGCAGGCAGGTCTGACAGAAGGAATGTGTGTACTGGATGCCGGTGCAGGCTATGGGAATCTGTGGCGTTATAATCTCAGCCGGCTCCCGAAAAAATTACGGGTAACTTGTATCGACAGGCATAATACGCATGCGGATGATTTTTTTGAGTATGTAAAGGAAAAGGAAAATGCAAAAGAGCTTGCAAAGGGACAAATCTCATTTGTATGGAATGATTTGGAATTAATAAAAATTTCAGAGAAATATCATTGCATTTTTTTTAATCATGTGGCATCCTTTATTCAAGACAGGAGGAAGCTTTACAGAAGGTTTTATGATAGCCTTAAGGAAAACGGGAAGCTTATCTGCACATGGGGAGGATTGCTGCTGTTTGAAAATGTTACGGGGCTTCTGGGGGATTTCTTGGAAGATACCACACCGCTGGATGCAAAATATAAAAAACAGGTTTCTGTGTTAAGACAGTATGAAACGGAGCTTTATGACATTTTCGGAAAGGTAGAACAACGTACTTATTTAACAAAACTTCATTTTGCTACGGCAGAAGAATATATGGACTATATTTTGCAGGTGTGTAAGCCGGTAGAAGCGGAGCTGGAGCAGAGAAGAAATGAATTTCTGGCGTTTTTGCAAAGCAGGAAAAAAGGAAACGGGCAGTATGAATTTGTAAGAGATACTTATTTGTATTGTTGCGGAAGGGAGGAGATGTAATGCCTTCCAGAATGATTCATTATTTGATTGCGGAGCAGGTGGCGGAAAGGATTACGATTCGGGATAAGAACAGGTTTAAAATCGGTTCTCTCTGCCCCGATATGTCATGGCGTCAGGACGATTCCAAGCATCGGACTCACTATTCCGACATAGCTGGGGATAAAAAGGGTATTAACTGGAAAAGATATGTAGAGAATTATCGGGAGCAAATGAAACGGGATGATTTTTATCTTGGCGTGCTTTGTCATCTGATAACGGACGGTATCTGGTTTCATGAAGTGATGGAGCCAGGAATTCGTTCAAAGGTAAAATCAAAGGAAGAGCGTATGCAGCGCTATCAGGAGGGATATTTGGATTTTCATCGCTTAAACTATATTCTGCGGGAGGAATTCGGCCTTACCTATGAATTGACAGAGGACCGGAACATAGAACTGGACGGTTTGCACCTTGAGTTTTATGATGATGTATTTGACGGACTGTATCGGGACTTTTTTGAAGAGCCGCAGGCGGCGAGGGAGGAGCTTACAATATATCCTTATGAAGCATCGGTTGCCTGTATTTATCTGTGTATCAGGGAGTGTATAAATGAAATAGAGGCATTCCGGGCGGGAAAACCGATAAGCGGGCCGGAAAAATATTATGTACCGGTGCGGGATATGTAAGCAACCCCGATATATATGGTGTTTTGTTGTATTTTGCAGCGGATAGGAAATAAGCGTTTTCATGTATTTTTTTGATGGGAGAATAACAGCGTATTGGAGTGGAATAGAATAGGGATAAGGAAACGTGAGATAAGGAGTGATAGAATGGCAGGTTTATCTGATTATCTGATCTGGCGCGGCGACATTACATTTGACGAAGTACCCTTAAATGTAATCGATGCGCTGCTTTTGTCCCAATTATCCTATGTGGATTTCAGAGGAATCATCGGAGGTGCGGAAGAGAAGAAAGAATGTACTCTGGAACAGGCATCCGGACGCTATTGGGAGACTCATACGGAAAAGGAGCTGGAAAAGTGTGTATCCTTTGCACTTAGGACTGCCGGGGTGCTGTTACGGGAGATGGCACAGACAAAACGTTTTTCGGGACTTGTTTTACGTAATTATGTAAACCGGATAGATATGACTGCGCAGGAGCAATTTGCTGCACTGGAAATTGTACTTGGAAAAAGGGAGAGCTTTATTTCTTATTGCGGAACGGACGATAGTCTGGTGGGCTGGAAGGAAGATTTTAATATGTGCTTTTTGTCACCGGTTCCTGCACAGACGGATGCGAAGTTCTATTTGGAGCAGGTGCTTTCCGACGGTGGAAGAAAGGTGTACATCGGAGGACATTCCAAGGGAGGAAATCTCGCTGTATATGCGTCGGTAACATGCAAAAAGGCTTTTCAAAGGAATATTTTACGGGTGTTCAATTTTGACGGACCGGGATTTAACAGGGACTTTATTGAAAGCATACGATATCAGGAGATGAAAGGGTTGATTGAAACATGGGTGCCGGAGTCTTCCGTAGTCGGGATGTTATTAGAGCATGAGGAGGACTATCATGTTGTAAAGAGCAAACAAATCGGAATTCTGCAGCATGATGTGACCTCATGGGAGGTTCTGGGAGCGGGCTTTATCATGCTTCCTTCGGTAAAACAAAGCAGTATACGACTGGCAGCGGGTGTAAAGGAATGGATGCGTGGCTTACAGCCGGAGGAGCTGGAGTCATTTTGCGACCGCATGTATGAGGTATTAACGGCAACCGAAGCAAAAACATTGGCGGATTTAAATAAGGACCGGCTAAAGAGTGCCACATCAATTATTCATTCCTTTGGCTCTATAGACAAAAAAACAAAGGATATGCTGTTTACCTTAGTAAAGGCAATTCTGGTTCCGGGTAAGAAAGCGGAGCTTCCGAAAAAGAAAGTGGTGAAGAAGGAGAAAAAGGAGCTGTTACCTGCGGATGGCAGAAAATAATATATGTATAATTTGTTAGTGTTTCCGGGGATTGCGTTTCCTGACAATAGGGAAAAGGAAAAGGTTCCCTGACAAGATTTTGTTGACAATAAAAAGAAATTGTGATATGCTCTAAACAGCGTTAAAACAACCGATTTACCGTGTGAGGTGAATTGAGATACCGGGGCTTGTACCGGTTTCGACGGGGGTTTTGAAGCTATGGAAGCCATCCGTGGTCCGGGACCACGTTAAAACTCGGAAATTAAAATTAAACGCTGAAGATAATTTAGCAATCGCTGCCTAATGGCAGCTGTCAGACCTGATGCACCTACACATCAGGACTCTGGCATCGACGATGTAGGAAACGATATACGTTAAGCTTTGCACGTATAGGCGTATCATGAAGCTACTGAAGCTTACAGCCTGTTTGCCGGCGGTAAGCGGAGGGAATGTCAAATGACAAACTATGATGGAAGATGCCGTAGTGAATAGGCTTTCGGACAGGGGTTCGACTCCCCTCAGGTCCATAAAAATAGTCTCGCAGGATGAAATCCTGTGGGACTATTTTTTGGGTGCGCCTTGCGGCGCACGTCGCTAAAGGGTGCAAGTCCCTAGTTCGCCCTAGTAGTGGGAAGGACACAGCCAAAACCAAGGGTGTCGTGGGTGACTGCGAATCTGAAGGAAGGTGGAGGCAAATCTCTGGT
>JAQXLY010000060.1 GCA_029012365.1 Lachnospiraceae bacterium
TCAGCACCATAGCTTTCGCCACAGCACCTAAAGGTAGTTTGAAATCTATACCTGAATATCGAATTCGAGGGGCCTACCCTCATCTCTTTTGTAGCACTGCCACCAAGTCAAATGGCATTCAGGACACACTTTGACGCTTACCTTTATTTTGCGACAAATGCGATAATGAATTGTCGCACTTTTTTAACTGCCTAAAGTCCTTTATTTTCAAGGAGTTCAGAGCTTTTGTTATCTATTTTTTCTACCGGCGGGGTAATACTTGGTTGGTCTATAGCCAATGCAGATTTACCGATTGAGACCGGTCGTTATGAGCAGCCTCGTTATTATGATGTGGATACCTATTTGTTCTGTCTATGAGGTATATGATATATACACTGAATTACATGACCGCAGACAAGAAAAGAGAAAGATGGCTAATTATGATTCCTATGGATTTCTAGAAGAGTGTATGCCGGAAGTTATAATAAGATTCAAGGTGAGTATGAGCCTGACCCATCTGCCGGTAAGATATCTTTAACTGAGCGGTATTTAAAGCAGATGCCTTCAGAATTGTACAATGACCCGGCATATAAAAAGATTTTTATAAAAATGGACCGGAAAACCTACGAGAGTGGCATTCAGGCCATGGAGGACTATATCAAAGCTGATAGCGCTTATTCAGAAGAGGCGGTATACGAAGCACAGTTACTCAATTCTTATAATACAGTAAGAAATCTTAATTTGCAATTGTTTTAACTCTGTTTTCCTGCATAATCACACTTTTAACACATTTGTCTGATATGCTGTATTTACTTTGTGCTCACAGGCACTTATATCAGGAGGACCTTATGAAAAACAAGCTTTTATCTTTTTTATTACTCACAATGTTCATACTCTGTATTGCTTCATGTGGCAGAGATAAAACAAAGGCGGACACTACCGGCGACAATTTTTCCTCCGGCGAGGCAGGAAACAAGCTTCCCGAGAACCTATCCATTCCTGAAGAAGGTCTGCTCGACAGAGATTACGAAAATCTCCTTTCAGGCAAATACAATATCGAAATCGAAGTTGAAGATTACGGTACAATTGCTTTGACTCTGGATGCTGATACAGCCCCGGTTACCGTTACTAATTTTATTGACCTGATAAACGATGGCTTCTATAACGGTCTGACGTTCCACCGTATCATAGACGGTTTTATGATTCAGGGTGGTGACCCTGAGGGCAACGGCTACGGTGGTTCTGGAAGAAATATTCAGGGTGAATTTGCAGCCAACGGCATCGAAAATAATATAGCACATACCCGCGGAGTCATCTCCATGGCGCGATCAAAACCCGCTGATAGTGCAAGCTCACAGTTCTTCATTATGCATGAAGATGCTCCGCACTTAGACGGTGACTACGCTGCTTTCGGCGAGGTAACAAGCGGTATGGAGGTTGTAGATGCAATTTGCAAAAACACTAAGGTAGAAGACAGAAACGGCACCACACTTCCTGCAAACCAGCCGAAAATAGTAGAAATCCGTATTGTAGAATAGTTTTGATTACTTTCTAATATTTATGTGAAAATATTCAAACTGCTTCTTATCTTCTGAGAGAATGATTTTAAAAATCACCGGACAGACTAAAGTAAAATACCCTGAAAGGTGGTGTAACCAATGTCAGAGGACAGCACACAAACTCACAGCGCACCTCAGAAGTTAAAGAGCGCACGGCAAAAGCAAAGAGATAATATTAACAGAACCGTGGAAATCTTTGAGGCTTCCACTCCCATGGAGGATGACTTTCCGGGCATCGACTCCATGAATGTAAGTTCTGCTACGGAGCTTACCGGTATGATGTACCATCCACCGATAAACACGGCAGAACTGGAATCCTATCACGACCTGTACGATATCGAATACGAACCCGCCGCCGCAAAAAGAAGTCCACAGACGAAGGTAAAGTAAGTTCGTACAGTCCGTTATATCAAGCTCAGTGCATTATAATCAGGAGGGGCCACGCAAACCATGCGACAGCCCCTCTTGTCAGTATTTCCATTATTTCATTCTATTATCTGTTCAAAATAAGCTTTGTCAGTTCAACCGGCTCTACAATCTTGCCATCCTTGTAAACACGCATATTACCGGAAGCAATCTCGTCGATTAAGATAACCTCGTTGTTGTTGTAACCGAACTCAAACTTGATATCCCAAAGGTCAAGGCCGATGGACTTCAAATCCTCAGCAACAATCTTTGTAATCTTTAAGGTCTGCTCCTTCATGCTTGCGAACATCTCCGGAGTCATAATACCGAGTGCTGCAAGACCCTCGCCGGTAACAAGCGGATCACCCAGAGCATCATTCTTAAAGGTACATTCTACGTAACCACCCTCTAAAGCAGTGCCGTCCTTAATGTACTCACCGTATCTGCGGATAAAGCTGCCGGTAGCAACCAGACGGCAGATAACCTCAAGACCATGACCGAATACAGTAGCAGGAAGAACTTCCATGGTAGCGTTTTCAACATCAGCGCTTACATAATGAGTCTTGATGCCGGCCTTCTTTAAAAGCTCAAAATAGTGAATCGATGTCTGAAGATTTGCCTTACCGATACCCTCGATTGTCAAACCGACACTGTTTTCACCCGGATCAAAAACGCCGTCCTTACCGGTACAGTCATCCTTGAACTTAAGCATCACATTGCCATTGTCGAGACGAAATACATCCTTTGTCTTGCCTTCATAAACCTTTTTCATGTACATATCCTCCTGCGTTGGGTATAATGAATTGTTTCCATAACAAAGATACTATATCACAATTTTTTCTGATTGACAATTTATTTTTTTACAGAATAAATTTTTTTTAAGATAGACAGCTTGACTTTTATATGTTAGAATGCTAATAAGAATACTAATCAGTTAGACAGAAACGGGAGATACAATGAAACAACAGAAAGTTAAATTAAAGGAATATCTTGGAACAAAAGAGCTTTATATGAAAATGGCCCGGATAGCCATACCGGTGTCACTCCAGTCACTTATTACAGTCGGCATTAATTTAATGGACACTATTATGCTAAGCTCCATGGGTGATGACCAGCTCTCCGCCTCCTCCCTTGCAGGACAGTTTATCAATCTTTTTATGATTTGCTGTATGGGTATCGGCATGGGAGCCTCTGTACTGACCTCCAGATTCTGGGGTATGCAGGATAAGCCTTCTCTGAAAAAAGCAATAACAATAATGCTGCGCTTCGTCGCTATCTTTGCAGCTGTATTTACGGTGGCTACCATATTTTTCCCTGACCTGATTATGAAAATCTATTCAAAGGAAACTCCTATCATTGAATACGGCATGATATATCTGAAATGGATGATTCCTACGTACATTTGTATGGGACTGTCTTTAACCTGTACCATTGTTCTCAGAACCGTCGGGCAGGTGCGGATTCCGCTGTACTGCTCCATTTCCGCGTTCTTTGTCAATGTATTTTTCAACTGGGTATTTATCTTCGGTAAGCTCGGTGCACCGCGTATGGAGATTGCAGGAGCCGCTCTCGGTACGCTGATTGCCCGTATCTTTGAGCTTTGCTTTATCTGCGGCTACTTCTTCTTTATTGACAAACGGATTCGCTACCGCCTGCGTGACATTACCATGCACTGCAAGGATTTGTTGCAGGAGTACATCCGAATCAGCATTCCGGTTCTCATCAGCGATGCCCTTCTTGCATTCGGAAATAACGCTGTTGCCATGATTATGGGACGTATCGGTAAAACCTTCGTTGCAGCCAACTCCGTTACTATGGTCGTGCAACAGTTAAGCAACGTTTTAACGCAGGGAGTTTGTAACGCCAGCGGTATTATTACCGGTCATACCATGGGTGAGGGCGACTATGAGAAGGCTCAGAAGCAGGGATATGCCTTTCTCTTTATGGGCTTTATCATCGGCTGCTTTGCCTCTCTCATTATTTTGATTCTGCGTGAACCGATTATTGCTTACTATAAGGTATCACCGGAAGCCAAACTGATTGCAAGAGACCTGATGAATGCTATCCTGTTTATCAACATCTTTCAGTCCATGAATTCCATTCTGACCAAAGGCGTTCTCCGTGCCGGAGGGGATACCAAATTTTTAATGGCAGGTGATATTTTGTTTTTATGGGTTGCTTCCATTCCGTTAGGATACCTTGCCGGACTTGTCTTCGGATGGCCGTCCTTCTGGATTTATACCTGCCTGAAAATCGACCAGATTATCAAGTGTGTCTGGTGCTTTTTCCGACTGCGCAGCGGAAAATGGCTAAAGAAAATAAAGGGACAGGCGTAAGCCTGTCCCAAATTACTCTCCTGTCCCGGTTTGAAGCTGTGTCTGTACGTCTCAAACCGAAATACGATAAACCCGTTCTCGCTTCTATACTCCGTAGCAGGAAAAATACTGGGTTTCCGGAGTGACATAAAAATCTATCGCATACGTCCATGTTGTTGTATATACATTATCATAAACCGTAACTGTGTCGCCGGACGTATAGCTCACGCTGCCGTCCGTATTTACAATACTTCCATATGACTTTGAAATACTATAACCTTCTGCTCTATAAATAGAAATTGTCCGACGGTACAGATGTACCTTCCCGTCCGTATAGCGCCATACCGTACAAACCGGAACTGCTCTTGCAATTAACAAATCTCCCTTATAAAACCCGAACGAATCCGAATACTCATATACGGAATAGGAAGCATTCGCTCTGTCCGCAGGTGCTTCGAATTCTTCACTTATCTGAATCTGCTGTATCCCCGTTGACATTCTGTCAAATGCCGCAGCCTCCTGTTCGGTCAGTCTTCTTACCGTTATCGTGTTATCCGTGCCGTCCGCTTCGGCAGCCTGAGCCGTGGAACAATTTGCCACAAGCCCCATCATCACAAGCGCAGCCGCTACTGCTATTTTGATTTTCTTCATCCTGATTCTCCTTTCGTTCTCGAATGCCCCCTTGTTTACTCTGATTCATCCATAAAAATCAACTGCTCTGTCATTCCTTCCTCCCTAATCACTAGCCCTTCTGCACTGACGTTCCCTTTCGCACCATCCACAACCCAAATAATACGAGGAACCTGTCTGGATAGCAAAACAGCAAGACACATGAAACCAACACAGGCTAAGGTCGCACCAATCTTAACAAAGAGACTTGACCTTTTATGTGCCAGCGCATGCTTTACGCGTCCCTTTATCTCTCCGCTTCCGTATCCGATTGCCACGCCACCTACCTTCCCCGCCTGATAGGAAACCTCCACCAGTGCCTTTGCATATTTCATTTGAAATACTTTTGTATTTTTCCGCAAAACGGCCTCATCACATGCCTCCTCCATATCATTCACAAACAGGTAAAAGGCAAGCCATAAAAGCGGCTGAAACCAGAAAACCATAAGCAATGCCATTCCAATATGCTTCATCCAAATATCCTTGCGAGCGATATGTACCTTCTCATGCATGATTACAGGTGCATAATATTCTTCTTCCAATGAACTCGGCAAAAAGATTTTCGGATGAATCAGTCCCATGGAAAACGGTGACTTAATCCGCTCTGTAATGTATATATTCTCGCGAAGCCGTATGCTTCCGACAAGACGTCTCCACAGACGCACATAGAAATACACCATAAACAAAAATACACATGCCGTTCCTATCAGCAGAAAACCTTTACCGGCTTGTAATATCATTTCCGGAATGGCTATAAACGGTATCTCGCTAACATGAAATTCTACCAATAGCCCAAATTGTGACATTCTCTCAATGAACCATTTACAAATTACAATTAGCGGAAGCACGCCCCAAAGAAGATAAGAAAATATCCTCGGAGCGGTCCTCTTTAATATCGCACGGAGCGGTAGCAGCAGAAGAACAATTACTCCCAGCTCAATTCCACATCTGAATACCCATAAAAATACACTATTAGACATTGATACACCTCTTCTTTTGTAAGATTTTCGGACCGCGTTTTCCCTCTTTATCAGCCCTTATCCTTCGAGGTCGTAATCAATGCCAGCAATTCACTCCTATCCTTCTCGGATAAGCCGCGATGCTTCGTAAATGCCGCAACAAACGTCGGAAGAGAGCCGTCAAATTTGTCGTTAATCAACTCTTCTCCAACCTTTGCCTTATACTCCTCCTCACTCATTACCGATGTCACAATACTGTTCACATTCTGAAACAGTCCATGCTCACACAGTCTCCGCAGCATCGTATACGTGGTGGATTTTTTCCAGCCAAGCTCCTTTTCGCACAGCTTTACTACCTCACCGGAACCGATTCCTTCACGGTCCCAAAGTAATCTGGCGAATTTTAGCTCCATCTCTCCGATTCCAAACCGTTGCATAATATCCTCCTTTTTAGAAAAATTTACATTTTTAATTTAACACACTTAATTTGTCTCTGTCAATCTCTTATAGCATTATTTCCTCAACTATAGCGTATCGACCTTAGAATCAAAGTCATAAAAAACTGTCATAAAAAATGAAAAGGCAACCACAAGTCTCTTACTTACGGTCACCTTTTGCATCCATATCCTGTCCGGGCTTCATGCCCCTCATTCCTTAATCAATGCCAATATCTCGCTTTTTTCCTTCGCAGACAAACCGTGATGTCTCACAAACGTAGCCACAAACATAGGAAGAGAGCCGTCAAATTTATCATTAATCAGTTCTTCTCCTATTTTTGCCTTATACTCTTCTTCGCTCATAACCGATGTTACAATACTCTTTACATTCTGAAACAAACCGTGCTCGCACAGTCTCCGAAGCATTGTGTAAGTAGTAGACTTTTTCCAGCCGAATTCCTTCTCACACAGCTTCACTACCTCACCGGACCCGATTCCTTCCCGCTCCCAAAGCAATTTGGCAAACTTTAATTCCATCTCTCCGACACCGAAACGCTGCATACAATCCTCCTTCGTAAACTATAATGCGTTAAACTGTTTTTCAGTTTAACGCATCTCGTTTTATTTGTCAATACCTAAATTACTATTTTGTTTCTTCGTAGCCCTCAATCAGCTCCTGCAATTCCTTTCTGTCCTTCTCAGACAGTCCGCGGTGCTTTGTAAATGCAGCTACAAACATTGGAAGAGAACCGTCAAATTTATCATTAATCAGTTCTGCCCCAACCTTTGCCTTATACTCTTCTTCACTCATTACCGATGTCACAATACTGTTCACATTCTGAAACAGACCATGCTCACACAGTCTCCGAAGCATTGTATAAGTAGTGGACTTCTTCCATCCTAACTCCTTCTCGCATAACTTTACTACCTCTCCGGAACCGATTCCTTCCCTGTCCCAAAGTAATCTTGCAAATCTTAACTCCATTTCTCCAATTCCAAAACGCTGCATAATATCCTCCTTAGAAAAAAATCTTACTTACTTAACATTAACACAATTTGTTTCTTTCTGTCAATCTTTTATAGAATTATTTTAAGCAATTATTGAAAAAATAATTTGCAAAACGCTCTTTTGTATTCTAGTGATGGAACAGGCGGATACCGGTAAAGCACATTACCATATCATGCTTATCCGCTGCTTCTATCACAAGGTCATCTCTTACCGAACCTCCCGGCTCTGCGATATACTTAACACCGCTGCGGAATGCACGCTCAATGTTATCGGAGAACGGGAAAAACGCATCTGAACCGAGAGCTACATCTGTAAGTGTATCCAGCCATGCACGCTTTTCTTCCCTTGTAAATACCTCCGGCTTCGTCTTGAAGATTTTCTCCCACTCACCGTCGGCAAGTACATCCATATAATCCTCACCGATGTAAAGGTCGATTGCATTGTCGCGGTCTGCTCTGCCGATTTTGTCAAGGAACGGAAGATTCAATACCTTCGGGTTCTGACGGAGATACCAGTTATCTGCCTTGGTTCCCGCAAGTCTCGTACAGTGAATTCTGGACTGCTGTCCCGCACCGATACCGATAGCCTGTCCTCCCTTTACATAGCACACGGAATTTGACTGGGTGTACTTTAATGTAATCAGGGAAATGATAAGGTCTATCCGCGCAGACTCCGGTAAATCCTTATTCTTTGTGACAAAGTTAGAGAGAAGCTCGTCATCCACCTTTAGTTCATTTCTGCCCTGCTCAAATGTGATTCCGTATACTTCCTTATGCTCAATCGGAGCAGGAACATAGTTCGGGTCAATCTGGATTACATTGTAGCCGCCCTTTTTCTTCTCCTTCAAAATAGCAAGTGCTTCCGGTGTATATCCCGGTGCAATCACACCGTCGGAAACCTCACGCTTAATGATACGTGCGGTACACTCGTCACAAACGTCGGAAAGGGAAATAAAATCACCGAAGGAGGACATACGGTCCGCACCTCTGGCTCTTGCATAAGCACTTGCAAGCGGAGTCAGCTCACCCATATCATCAACCCAGTAAATCTTTCTTTCTACCTCGGTAAGCGGAAGGCCTACTGCCGCTCCTGCCGGAGAAACATGCTTAAAGGAGGTAGCTGCCGGAAGTCCGGTTGCCTTCTTTAACTCGTTTACCAGCTGCCAGCCGTTAAATGCGTCCAGAAAATTAATATACCCCGGTCTGCCGTTTAATACGGTAATCGGAAGTTCCCCGTTTTCCATGTAAATTCTGGACGGTTTCTGATTCGGATTACATCCGTACTTTAATTCAAATTCTTTCATCACTTTCCTCCTGTCTCCTGCCATGCAGTCTTTCTAATATGTTCCTTCTGTGCTGCTGTTATTTACTTGTTCTTATTTACGATTCTGGACTCGTAAGCACCGGTCGCAATATCAATGTAGCGTACAAAAAGAGAAACCTTATTTTCTTTGTTTAAGCTCTCCCACAAAAGCCCGGTATATGCATCAATATCATCTGCGGTATTCACAAGCTTCGGTTCACCCTCAAAGCTCGGAAGCGGGCTGCCGTCTCCCATGTAGGTATGAATGAAATGACCCTCTCCCGCCTTCGGGTCGGTATAAGCAAAGGTATAGCGATTGCAGCCGCTCGGATCACCGTTGTTGCTCTTTAAAATGGACATCGCATAATTAAATGCGCCTGCTCCCGTATGTAAAATGCCGGAAATACGAGGGGTATAATTCGGTGCATCCGGCTCAAATTCTCTGGTACGAAGTGCCTGTTCAAAGGTCTGCTGCTTATCCATCAGCTCATAGATGGTATCCGTCTGGTCCCCGTTGGTAACAATAGTCTTGTTTCCGAGAACACGTACCGGTGCATATATAATCAGACTCGGATCACTTAACTTACTCGGATCGAACGCTTCCGTGCGGATTCCTTCTCCCTCGGTAACAAATACACGGTTTCTGCTGTTTTCGCTTCTTCCCATAATAAAATAAGCGGTCACTGCAAATCTTCCGTTCGGTGACTTACCGATAATAATACCTCTGCCCGGATAAGAATTGCTGCTCAATTCCTTTTGAATGGATCTCATTTCCATAACTGCTACCTCTTTCCTCGCCGTTCCCGGCGCTTTGTTATCAAACTACTTTCATCATACCATTTCTTAGCGTTTTCGGCAATGTCCGTTTTTGTATTCTTGTATGAAAAAAACTTGTGCTGCTTATTAGTTTTTCTAATATATCGCACAAGTTTTTAATGAATCATTCTGTTTTGGCATTCAAGGCTCCGCTTTTTTGATATTACGTCTGCTCCTGATACCGTCAATAATCCTTTGTCTAAGCTGTGCTGCACGCTTTTTCTCCATTTCCGGCACTCCGTCGAGTCTGTACTTCAGCCCCATTTTCTCATACTTTGAAATTCCCATCGTATGATACGGAAGTACCTCCACCGCCTGCAGGTTAGAAAATCCGCCGATATATTTTCCCAGACGGAAAAATTCTTCCTCATCATCCGTATATCCCGGCACCGCAACACGTCTAATCCACACCGGTACTTTCTTTTCTTCCAAAAACTCCAGAAAAGCGAATACCGCCTCGTTGGAATGCCCGGTCAGCCTCCGATGCGCTTCCTCGTCCAAATGCTTAATGTCAAGCAGAACTAAATCCGTAACAGACAAAAGCTCTTCATATTCCTGTATCAAAGTACCTGTTCCGTACCCCCGGATTTCCTCACGGATTCCATTCTGTGCGATACCCCAGCCTTTTTCTGTCTTCCTGTACGGAAATATCACCCCGGACGTATCAAGACAGGTGGAAATATCCTTTTTCTTTGCCTTTTTAAACAGGTCCGTCACAAAATCAAGCTGATAAAGCGGCTCTCCGCCGGAAACCGTAATTCCGCCGTTTCTGTAATATGCCTGATTTTTAAGAAACCTTTCTATCAGCTCATCCGATGACAGCAACGTACCTCTTTTCTCTGCCCATGTATCCGGATTGTGACAATAGGCACACCGCATCGGACATCCCTGCATAAAAACAACCATACGAAGTCCGGGACCGTCCACAGTCCCGAAGCTTTCCACAGAATGAACCCAGCCCTGCATTAAATCACCTCATGGAAGGTACGGGAAATAACCTCGTCCTGCTGCTCCTTTGTCAGCTTGTTAAAATTAACCGCATAACCTGAAACTCTGACTGTAAGCTGCGGGTATTTTTCCGGATGCTTCTGGGCATCCAAAAGCGTCTCACGATTCAAAACATTTACGTTTAAGTGATGTCCGCCCTGCTCTACATAACCGTCCAATAAAGCTACTAAATTATCAATCTGATTTGCATCTGCTGTCATAATCTTTCCCCTTTCTATTCTGCTGTGCCGTACTCCGGCTCTGCGTTCTGCGTTGCCGGACTGCAGCAGCCTTCGCCAAGCTCCAGTGCCAAATCACCGGAAAGCACCACACTTTCTTTGCCGAGAGCTCCCGGAATTACCGTAAAGGTATTGGAGATACCGTCCTGTGCATCACGGAACGGAAGCTTTGATACCGATGCCAGTGAAGCAACCGCACCATGCTCATCCCTTCCGTGCATCGGATTCGCACCCGGTGCAAACGGCTGTCCCGCTTTTCTCCCGTCCGGTGTAGAACCGGTATTCTTACCGTACACCACGTTAGACGTAATCGTAAGGATAGAGGTGGTCGGAATACCTCCACGGTAAGTATGATTTCCTTTGACATACTGCATAAAGGTGTGAACTACATCTCTTGCAATCTCATCCACACGGTCATCATCATTACCGTACTTCGGAAAATCCCCCTCCACTTCATAATCTACCGCAATACCGTCTGCGTCACGGATTACCTTTACCTTTGCATATTTAATTGCAGAAAGAGAGTCTGCGACAACGGAAAGCCCTGCAATACCGGTAGCAAACCAGCGGGTTACCTTCTTATCGTGCAATGCCATCTGCAGCTTCTCGTAGCAATACTTGTCGTGCATATAATGGATAATATTTAATGTATTTACATACACGCGGGCAAGCCATTTCATCATCTCATTGTACTTGTGCATAACCTCATCATAATCCAGATACTCGGAGGTAATCGGACGGTACTCCGGTGCCACCTGCTTTTTTGTAATCTCATCTACGCCACCGTTAATTGCATAGAGCAGGCATTTTGCAAGATTCGCTCTTGCACCGAAGAACTGCATTTCCTTGCCGACACGCATCGAGGACACACAGCATGCTATGGCATAATCATCCCCATGAGTTACACGCATCAAATCATCATTCTCATACTGTACCGAGGATGACTCAATGGAAACCGCAGCGCAATAGCGCTTAAACGCCTGCGGAAGTCTCGTAGACCAGAGCACCGTCATATTCGGCTCCGGTGCAGGACCGAGATTCTTTAACGTATGCAGATACCGGAAAGACATCTTTGTAACAAGCGGTCTTCCGTCAATGCCGATACCACCGATAGACTCCGTCACCCATGTCGGGTCACCGGAAAACAGTGCGTTATACTCCGGAGTTCTTGCAAACTTCACTAAGCGAAGCTTCATGATAAAATGGTCTACAAACTCCTGTATCTCCTCTTCCGTAAACCGTCCTTCGGCAAGGTCACGCTGTGCATAGATATCAAGAAATGTGGAGGTTCTGCCAAGGGACATTGCCGCACCGTTCTGCTCCTTTACGGCAGCAAGATAACCGAAATACAGCCACTGAATCGCTTCCTGTACATTCCCCGCCGGTCTGCCGATGTCAAAGCCGTAAATCTCACCCAGCTTCTTTAAATCCTTTAACGCGCGAATCTGCTCCGAAAGCTCCTCGCGGTCACGAATCACGTCCGAATACATAATGGTACGTGTGGAATTCTTCTGATCCTCCTTATCCTCTATCAGACGATCTACGCCATATAATGCTACACGTCTGTAGTCACCGATAATACGGCCTCTGCCGTAAGCATCCGGAAGTCCGGTAATAATGTGACTGGAACGGCACGCACGCATCTCCGGTGTATAGACATCAAATACGCCTGCATTATGGGTTTTACGGTGTATTGTAAAAAACTCTTCCACCTGTGGGTCAATTTCATATCCGTTATCACTGCATGCCTTTGCCGCCATACGGATACCGCCGTACGGCTGAAGAGAACGCTTGAACGGCTTGTCCGTCTGAAACCCGACAATCTTTTCCTTTTCCTTATCCAAATAGCCGGGTCCGTGAGATGTAATCGTTGAAATCACGCTGGTATCCATATCCAGCACACCGCCGGCCTCAAGCTCTTTCTTTGATAACTCCATTACCTGCTCCCACAGTGCCTTCGTTGCCTCTGTAGCTTCCGCGAGAAATGACTCATCACCCTCATAAGCGCAATAATTTTTCTGAATGAAGTCTCTTGTGTTAATCTCTCTTTCCCAAACACCCGATTTAAAATCTCTCCATTCTTCCCGCATCATTTTACTCTCCTTCCATGTATTTCAACTACGTTAAGCAGTTCTCTTTCTTAATGCGACTATACTATACACTATTTCATATTAAAATGCAATCATTCCTTAGAAAATATTTTCGTAACTTACTGGATGCGCAGACAATGTTATCTTTTCTTTCCAAGAAGTTCCAGCCTGATATAGGAAAAGGTTTTTTCTTCCCCCTCTTCCGCCAGCATGATTAACAGTTTTTCCAGCAATTCAGCCGTTTCACGGTGCATCAGTTGCTTTCCCTCTCCAAGTCTGTAATATGCAAGCGGGGCTTTTTGTGTGTACTTCTCCTTGTTATATACCTTACTTGCGGCTACTCGGTCACAGAACATTTCAAGCACATATTCCAACGGCATTTTCATACCGGCAAGCTCACACTCCGCATCCTTCTTATAATCAATCCAATACTCGTAATGATGCTTATTACGGCCCTTATGATGCAACCATGCCGTTGCAACGCCCTCTGCCTGACGTTGAATATTATTCGGGCTCACATCACCTCGGAAATACTTTACTCCCACAAAAAACTCGGCAGGAGAATACTTCGACAAATCATGCAACAGACCTCTTTTATACAGTCCCAGCTTAAAACAATGCTTCATTACCATGCGTTTATGTTTATTGATTGTGTGAAGATGTCCGAAAAAGCGTTTCATTACGTTTGCCATTGTAGTTTCCTCTCATTCGCAAAAAATAATACTTTCTTTTAAAAATAATACTCCGAACCTTTTAAAATGTAATGTCAAATCACAAAAAGTGTGGTATAATAGCCACTACGAAGCTATTATCGTGAACAGTCCCGCTGCAACTAAATTTGATACCGGGACATTTCCGCTTCGTGATTGGCACACCTTTCTGAAGTCCGGTTCCCCCAAGGAGGTTTTATGAGCGTTCAATATAACTGTGATACCTGTAGTAACTTTCGTTATGACGACGATTATGAAGAATATGTCTGCATGGCAGGCGGCATGGACGAGGATGATTACTCCCGTCTTGTGCAGGGCACGGTGAAAGCCTGTCCGTATTATCACTTTGATAACGAATACGATATCGTAAAAAAGCAGATGTAAGGGTCGCGTATATCATAGCACCAGTCTGCTCTACTTATACTCTCTTGTCAGCAATGCGTTACATATTTCTGTCTGTATCACAGGCTGCGACAGGCCTCTTACTATTTTGCTTATCATTTTGTCCTTCCGCTGCAGGTTTCCTTTTGCCAGACGGTAGTCTCTTACAATCCGCATCAGCTCATTCCGCCAGAGCAGGTAGAGCTTTTCTTCCGTATTATCCTTCAATACCGGCGATGTACCGCGGACACATTCCATAACATAGGTCCCGTCCGCATTCTCGTATACCTCGTAGATTCCCCAATGTGGCGGAACCGTCCGAAGTGCTTCTTCCACATGGTACGTGCCTACAACCAGATAGTTGGTATCAAAAAACCTCTCGTAATCCCGTATCTGCCTTGCAAGTCGTTCAAAGGAGTCTCTGTCGCTTTTGATTTCTAACCCGATGAGCTTTGTTTTCGTCACCAGCAACATATCGGCACGACTGTCTCCCATAGGGAACTCTTCCAGTATCCGCGTTTCCTCTCTGCCTTCCGAAAAGCTGTCATAGATAACTTTACGGATATCCTTGTCATTCAATTTATATTCTTCCATACGTTATCCGTCACCGCCTCCCGGATTAATCATACTTATCATACCTTTTCAGTATAACAGTTCCCTTATAAAATGTCAAAAGCCCCGGTAAATTTGGCGTGTCCGCACGCCAAATTTGCCAGGGCTTATCTGCTTCTTACATATTACTACGCATTTATCTTCTTTCGATTTCTCTTCCCTACTGCACACTGAAAGGCTTTTATCATTGCATCTGAAAGTTCTTCACACTCCTCGTCAAAAACAATCGGTGCTTTCTTTGCTTCTTCTACTTCTCTAAGCTGTTCTTCTGTTGGTTCTTGTCCCTTTTTAACAGTAAATGTCTTGGTCATAATAAAGCCTCCTTTCCTTTTCCGTCGCTAGTCTTGCTGATATTAATCGGATAATTTCTTTTCTCTCAGTAAACACCACAAACAAAATGTCTCCGACCTTTCCAATTGCAATATATCGGTCTTCATTTAAACTATGCTCAAAATCGTACATCTCAATATAATCCGGATCATCAAAAACATGTAATTTATTTCCCTTTTTCCCGTACAATTACACACTGAAAGGCTTTTATCATTGCATCTGAACGTTCTTCCGGTACTCCGCGAGCAGCAAATCCACCACTCTTCCGTAGCTCTTTACACCGTCCTCCTGCTCGTTTGCCTTCAGATATGCATCATTGACCTTATCCGCCGTTTCACTGATTACCGTGTTCTCATACTGCTTCCAGTACGCTGACTTATCCATGAAGTCACGTATCATTCCGGGATGATACATTGTCCATAATTCTCCGTACAGCTCCATATCCTGCGACGCAAGGGCATTCCCGGCATAAACAAGCGCAAGCATTGTACCGCTATACTTCACCAGCGCGGAATCGGATGCCTGACAGGCAAGGTAGGCAAGGTAATTCGCCTCATCCTCACGCATAAAGCCATGAAGATGTCCAAGCTCATGAGCCATTGTAACCGCTCTGGACATGTCAGGAATATCTACATTCACATTTGCCTCCATCGTCCAGCAGGTAAAAACACCGGTAATCTCCATCGCGGAATAAAACTTCGAAATTCCGATTCCCTTCGGTGCAGGGTAAATTCCCCGGAGTACCGGAAGCTCCTCATACAGATTTTTATAGGCGTCTCTTGTCATTTTGCCAAGCGTCCTGTTTGAAACCGGCAGTCTGACAACCCCTTCCTCATCCTCGTAGCAGACAAGCTCCTCACGAAGTGCGGATGCCTCCTTCGCCAGAGAAGTACAAAGTCCATACAGCTCCTCCTTTGAAGACTCCCGTACCGTAATACCACGATAATCCGCAATAGAGACACGATGATAATTTACACCGCATCCAATCACATACAGAAACAAAACCACCGCCGCCACACATGCCACGTTAAGTATTGCAAGCAGACACCGTTCAAAGCGTTGCTCCTTCCTTTTGAGGATATGTACTATAAAAATGATTAGCAGCACCGGCAATAACACAATTCCGCCAAGCACAATGCACTCCGCCAGAGAAAAGGGAAATATCCCCGTAATCGCGGAAATCCCGATAGAAATCACCTTGTAAATCCGCTTTGCGAATACCTCCTCGGCAAAAAAAACACTACGCTTTGCAAGTGCCGAAATCAGAAACGACAACGGAAATAAGAGTAACAGCCAGATTCTTTTTTTCTTTAATATATTCAAAGTGCTTTCCTCCTTTGTGAGCTTCTTCCGTTATTTTATCATACCGCTGTGTCTATTTAGTGTCAGAAAATAAAATTCACGCTCTTTATTTTTTAATCCCTTTATGCTAATATAAAGTCAAAAGGCGTTGTTTTTTTACCAATCTTCACCAGACACCCAATGAAACGGCGTTTCCTTATAAAAGCATTTACCGAAAGGAGTTTCTTCTATGAATCTATATGCAGAACGTATCGGGACATTACGCGATTTTATGCGTCAGAATAACCTCGATGTTTACTATGTACCTACAGCAGATTTCCATGGTTCCGAATACATTGACGAGTATTTTAAGGTACGGACCTTCTTATCCGGCTTTACCGGTTCCGCCGGTACCCTGTACGTTACCCTTACCGAGGCAGGCCTGTTTACGGACGGACGTTACTTTATCCAGGCGGAGCAGGAGCTTACAGGAAGCGGCATTACCCTGTACCGCAGCGGCATGGAGAATGTACCGACACCGGAGGAAAAACTAAAGGATTTACTTGCGGACGGAGGAACTCTCGGTTTTGACGGTCGTCTCCTTTCCTACGCATTTTTAATGCAGTTAAAGGAATCCCTTCCGGATACTGTCACCATCCGCCATGATATGCCGTTCCCGGATGAGCTTTGGAGTGACCGTCCGGCACTTTCCGCCCGTCCTGCGTTCCGTCTGGCGGAATGCTACGCCGGAAAAAGTACGGTAGACAAGCTGTCCGAGGTACGTGAAGCCATGAAAAAGGTACATCCGGATGCAATATACAAAAACGGTGCTTCCGAACGTTTCCATAAAAATACCGACCATACGGCAGATGTCTACCTGATTACCTCTCTGGATGAAATCGCATGGCTATTTAACCTGCGCGGAAACGACGTTGTGCACAATCCGGTTGTTCTTTCTTATGCAATGGTTACCGATACCAAAGCCTTTTTGTATCTGAATCCGTCTGTACTTGATGCAGATACAAAAAAACAGCTTGAAAATGATGGAATAATCATACACCCATACAATTCCATTTATGAGGACGTTTCAAAGCTCCGCGCCTGCCCGGTTCTGCTTGATGCTAAGCGCGTAAACTGTGCTCTTGTACAGGCTCTCCCGAAAGAATGCACGATTCTTGATGCCACAGGCCCGATTCTTCTTGCAAAAGCAATTAAAAATGAAACAGAACAGAAAAATCTTGTAGCTGCCCACATTAAGGACGGTGTGGCAGTAACAAAATTTATGTACTGGTTAAAGAAAAACATCGGCAGGCAGCACATGACGGAGACCTCCGCAGCCGATTATCTCCTCTCTCTCCGCGAAAAACAGGAGGGCTTCCTTGAGCCGAGCTTTGAAACCATTGCCGCATATAACGCAAATGCGGCAATGATGCACTATTCCGCAGACGAAGAAACAGCTGCCGTCTTACATCCGCAGGGCTTCCTCCTGGTAGACTCCGGCGGACAGTACTATGAGGGTACCACGGATATTACCAGAACCTATGTCCTCGGCGACATTCCTTACGAATGGAAGCAGCATTACACGGCAGTACTTCGTGGCATGCTCGCACTCTCCGACGCAAAGTTTTTATACGGCTGCCGCGGAATCAATCTCGATATCCTTGCCCGTGGTCCTCTCTGGCAGATGGGTCTTGACTACCGTTGCGGAACCGGACATGGTGTCGGCTACCTTTTAAATGTCCACGAGGCTCCGAACGGCTTTCGCTGGCGTATCGTACCTGAAAGAAACGACAGCTGCATTTTGGAAGAGGGCATGGTTACCACCAACGAGCCGGGCGTTTATGTAGAAGGCAGCCACGGCATCCGTATCGAAAACGAGCTTCTCTGTAAGAAGGGGGAGAAAAACGAATACGGACAGTACATGTACTTTGAAACCCTGACTATGGCTCCGATTGACTTAGACGCGGTACTTCCGGAGGAAATGACCGCAAAAGAAAGAGAAATCTTAAATAACTACCATAAGAAGGTCTATGAAACCCTTCTTCCTTATATGAATGAGGAAGAGACAAAGTGGCTAAGGGAAGCTACGAGGGAAATTTAGGGAATTTCCGGCCAACAAAAAAATCGGGTGTTAAGCGTATCGCCCCGGATACCTTAACACCCTTTTTATATCGGCAGATTAATGCTTTCCTAAATACAAAACGCAGCATACAGCGGTACACTTCTCACATTATTCTCTCCCATGCCGAAATTCTTTTCCGAAAGGCGAATGGAATAAGCCGGATTATATTTTTTTATAAACTCAAACAAACTTTTTGACTTCACATGCTGCGCTTTTTTTACTTCGATTCCGATAATCTCATTTCCTTTTTGGATTACAAAATCAAGCTCCGCAATATGCTCACTGGTCCAATAGTGAAGCTGATATCCATTCGCATATAATGCCTGTGCAACATAATTCTCACAAACAGCACCCATAAACAGGTTCGCTTCTCCCGAAAGGACTGTCTGCTGTGACATGCCGGACTTCATGACAAGAAGACCTGTATCACCCATGTACAGCTTAAACGAGGACAAATCCGCATACACCGAAACCGGTTCAAATGCCTGCTCAATACGCTGACACCTAAGCACCACTCCTGCAAAAATATTTCGCCATATCCGCCAAATAATCACTTAAGATCTTATTCTGAATATCAGCCACCCCGATTAACTTTCCGCCCTGTACAAACTCACTTACAACAGCAGGCATTCCGCCGGTAATCAGGTAACAGCGATACAAATCGATTGCCTTATTATGCAGTGCTTCCAGCATTGGTTCAAGTAAGGCATAATGCTGTCTTATTTCCTCACATAATAAATCTTCACCGCATGCCCGGAGAAATATCACCATCAAAATAGGATGCCACAGAAACATTTGTCTCCAGATTTACATAGACAACATTCTTATAATATGAACTTCCGAACTCACGAAGGATATATGTTTTGCCCACCTGTCTGGCACCGTTAAGAATCAGTGGCTTTCTATCCCTCTTATTTTTCCACTCCAGCAGCTTCTCTTCTATACTACGTTTCATACCACCATCTCCAGACATAATCGCTCAAACTGTTCCATTCCTATCCTTTAATATATACCGTTATAGAACAATACGTCAAGAAAAATACGATAATTTTGTATTTTTCTTGACGTAACGTTCTGAACTATGTTTATTGACGCCAGACGGCACCGGGTCATACCTACACTGGCTCTGAGCGAGAGCAGTCGCTCCGCCGCCATATCCACAGGTTTTACATCCAATCTTTGTATTGCACTCCAAGGCAAGCCTGATTACCGAATAACTAATCGGATATACCAATCGGTTTGCAGAGAAAGTCTTTCCGCATTTTGGCTACTGCTTTTTTTATCCGACTTATCATTCCTGTCCACATAATTAACTCCGTTTGCTTCCAAAAAATACCCATCAATACTCCCATGCATTCTGTCCTCTGTTCCGCTTAACAACAGCGCATGCTCATTGATACAGTCATACACCACTTCAATATCAAACTTTCCGATATGTGTGGGAACAAATATTACCGGTTCTTTGCAACAGCTTCGATCAAAAGTATTCAAAGATTTTATTTTAACTCCGCACAGTTTTAACCGCGCTTTCATAAGAAAAAGCAATATTCCAAAGCGTTTTCTTCCCCGTTCCATCGTATCTAACGGATACTTTCTTTCAAGAGCACTGCACCTACGCTCTTTGCTTTATGCCAAGTACGCCTTATTCTTTTCTAACATTCGAAATTCATCCACGAAATAAAAACGCATTCTCTTTCCGTGGCTCCACTCTCTCAAGATGTGCGCAAACAGCCTCGTACTCCTTCTGTACCTCACTTCGGAAATGTGCATTATCCTCCACTTCCCTATCGTAAAAATCTACCTCAGATATCAAATGCTCTATGTACCTATGCCAATATTCTTCCGGAGTTTTCTCTTTCAATAGTTCACTTCTGGACACATTAGAATATCTCTCCATAAGCTCCCATTTCAGTGTTGCCATCTTATCCCTTAATACAGCTAATCCTTCTGTTTTATCGTATCCGGAAATATCAAGTGCATCCCCTGTACTCACATAAACATGCTTTCCTTCCAGATGAGTTGCCACCGGAACAACTACTGCACCTGTTTCCTTTGCTACATCATAAATCCCTCCAAATAGTTGCAGTACTAACAAGTTCTCCGATTTATTCCAAACCCCTTCCGGAAATACAATCAAATTAGCCCCCTGCTCGATTGCATATTTCATTTTCTTTTTTGCAGCACTCCTGCTTTCTTTATCTGTCCTATCAACAATTAAGGAACCGTTAAGCCACGCTGTTATTCCGTCAAATGTCTCTGTCCAGTCGTAACGTTTCAACACATTGGACTCACAGGCATTAATATGTACTGTGCTATCCATCTTAGATACAAAGAAATCCATATACCACTCATAATCCGTTAGCCCCCCGTCAACATCAATACCTATATTCACTTTAACCACCTTACTTTTATAATTGTACTTCCCGCTCCAATGCACGAAAATCTACTTTTCCGGCAGAAGTTGTTGGCAATTCATCTACAATCCTGTATGCATAAGGCCAGGAAGTTTCCGGCAGTTCGCGTTCACAGACCGATTTGAGTTCTGCGATGACCATATCTCTGTCGACATTCTCTTGCAGGACAACAAATGCAATAGGAAGGTAGCCTTTTTCACCATTCGGTTTTCCTACAACTGAGCATTTCTCCACATAAGCGCATTTGCAGATTGCACTTTCGATTTTCATAGGGTAGACCCGATAAACCACATTATCAGCACCTACCGAATAGAAAATGCGCTTTAGACGCCCGCTGATTACAAAATATCCCTCTTCTGTAACATATCCCAAATCTCCGGTATGGAGCCAGCGGGCTCCGTTTTCTTCCCATATTGCAGCTGATGTTTCCTCTTCATTTTTATAGTATTCCTTCATCATCGTCGGACCGGAAATACAGATTTCTCCTTCCTGTCCGTACATAAGCTCTTCGCCGGTGTCCACATCAATGATTTTTACGTTATTTTTCACAAATGGGAGCATATGGTTTATTTCATGGCTTGTAGTGCAAAATGCTCCCGCCACTTCTGTCATACCGTAGCCATTTACAAGTCCATATCTTGCGTGGCTACGCTTCAGAAAATCAGATGCCCTTGTAACCCATTCACTGCTTCCAACGTCACCGCCAAAAGCAGCCGTTGTGAGAAACGAAAGGTCTAATGGCTTGACTGCAAGCAGTTGAAGCAGATGATCAATGTGTAATGGCCCACCCGTAAAATGATTTGGCTTATACTTATAAAAGAGTTTTGGAAAGTTCTGCGGAGCAGGATTTGGAGATAAAATTAATTCTGTTCCAGCACAGAGTGGCATATGAATACCCAAAAATAAGCCGTACGCCAAAAATGGAGGAATAATATCCAAAAATGTTTCGCCCGCCTGAAAATGAAGTATCGGATTTGCACTGATATAATGAAATGACAGCGCATTCGCCGCCTGATTTGACAGTAAAACACCTTTAGGCTCACCCGTAGTTCCACCCGTATATACCACCACTGCAGAATCCTGTTCCCCGGCAGCATGTTCAGGCATTTTGCCTTTCACACCACTATTCAGAAACGTTTTCCATGATATTGTGTTCAAGCACCTCTTTTTCTTACTTTTCAGCTTCATCAAGGCAGAAAGAGGCGCAGGCATCGACTGCGAAACAGATACCGTCACTACTTTTTCTATGTCAGTTCCTTTGATTGCATTGGCTATCTTTTCTTCCACCATGTCCATTGTAATGAGTAGCCTCGATCCGCACAAAGAAATCTGATGATGTAAATCTTTTTCCGCGGCACCCAGAACAAGGAAATTGCAGATTGCCCCTATACGGTTAACTGCATACAGCAGATATACGGCTTCCGGAATCGCCAACAAACAAAGGTCAACAAAGTCACCCGATTTTACTCCGTTTGCGACCAATGCCTTTGCACAGACGTCTACATTTTCACGGAGCTGTCGATGTGTGATTTTCTTGCCAAAATAATTCAAAGCGGTTTCATCCAGACGCTCTGTATTACATTTGCACGTGAAATCATACATTGAACCCGTTGGCAACGGAGCATTGATTGCTTCTTTACTGTAATACTTTAACCACGGCTTATCTATTGAGGGATAACCTGTCTGTTTTGTCATCGTCATTTTCTCCTTTATCTTTTTCTTAGTAAAAATGCGTTTGCTCCGGACGGAATCAGTGTTTGCAGGTGTGCAAATGCTTCGTCCGGTGGCGTGATACCCTTTGGTCGGTAAATCAGCCCCGCAATATATTCCAGATTGAAATAGGGCCACTCGCGGAAACGCTCCTTAATATATGTGCCCCATTCATCTGCTGCAAGTGCCTCCCGCTTTGCCGGGACAGTCTCCCATATCTCATATTTCAACGTAGCAAGTACATCCCTCAGATCTGCAATTGCTCTGGCCTTCTCTGCAGTGCCTTCACCATAGGTATTCATGTCGAAATTCTCTCCGATGTTGATTTTAAAATGTTTGCCATATTGCTCTGCAGCAACAGGAATCACGACCGCACCTCCCTGCCTTGCAATATCCACGATTCCCCAATAGCATGGCAGCATGGGCAGATTAGGCGTCAGGTTCCATGTTCCCTCCGGGAAATACATCAGATTCCCTCCTTCCCGCAGCAGACGAATCATACGCTCTGTTGCAGAACGACGGTCCTCCTTAACATTTTCGTTGAAATAGATTACGCCATTCAAAGCCAGAAACGGTGCATCGATGATGCCCTGAATATGCTCATAATCGCCGGAAAGCAAATAATAGTGCGACCGGATTGCCTCGCTGACCACCTCGATATCAAACTTACCAACATGGGTCACAGCAAAAATCACCGGACGTTCTGTCTTGCTGCGCCGGTCTCCGATTACCTCATGGTTAAAACCGCCTAATCGGTTTTTCGCGCAGTAAACGAACAGAATCAGTCGGTGCAGCCTTTGCCGCTGTCGTAAGGTCAGGCGACTGTACCACCGTTTTTCCTCTCTTTTTCTCAGCTCATAGTAGTGGGAAAAGAATGCCTCCCTCCGCCTTTCCTGTTCCTCCGGAGTAATACCCGGCTCCAGTATTTTTTGTTGTTCATCTGCAAGTATATTCATTGGATGCCCTCCGAAATCTATTGAGCACTTAACATATATTTTTAACCTAGATTATTCACGGCTGTTCCGTGAATAATCTAGTACATCGTTCAAAAATTAGCTAGACCAATAACGCAGTATCAATTTTCATTCTGCAAAGAAGAAAATCGACGGCGTAGCGGTGGCTACTACACCGAATAACAAGTAACTGATACATTAACTGTTTGTTGCCTCGGCATCAGAAACTTCATCAAGTTTATAAGTCCAATGGTAGATTATGGGCTCTTGATTTACTTCTTCAAAATACTGGTAGATTCGAGCTTTCAATTCTTCCTTGGAATTCACGCGGATTCCTCTCAACATCTGTTTTGTAAGCTTGCTGAAGAAACTCTCAATCATATTAAGCCAAGAACCATGTTTGGGAGTAAATACAAACTCAAATCTTCCTTCTGGCATTGTTGCCAGAAAATTACGGGTTTCTTTTGACGTATGAGCCGAGTGATTATCCAGGGTAATCCTGATTTTATCCTGTTTTGGATAATGGTTATCCAGCTTCTTCAAAAATGCAACGAAATCAGAACTTTTGTGTGTTTCACTTACAAGAGGAATTGCCTCACCTGTAAGCAAATCAATTGCAGCAAGTAATGATAACGTACCATACCGAATATACTCATTGTCCCTGCATACAAATCCGTGTTCTAATGTTGGATTTTGATCAGGACAGGTGCTGCCAATTGCCTGAATTCCTGGTTTTTCATCATAAGACAAGGTTACAGTTTTTATACCGTCAGCAGGAATAATGATATTTCCGTTTTCGTCAAACTGAAGGGATACCTGCTTATATACAATAAGGACATCATGCATTTTCTGCTCAAAATCAGAATCCCTTTTTTCAATCCTGTCCCAGTGGGCATGTTTGCCTAGGCATAGAAGCCTATCATATGCCTACTCATGTAAAGAGCCTTTCGCGGCATAATATTTCTGATGGCTCCCTATGACCGGAACTGTGGCTCTAATAAAACCGGACAAGCGGCTCTGCCGCACAAGAATATTCATCCTCTGTGTTTTCCTCGCCACATCCTGCACTATCCACTGAGATTACCGGAAGCATTTTTCCGAACTTGTTACAAAAATTGGCCTTTGAATCTCTTCCGCACTATAATCCGGGCATTTCAAACTCCCATGGCAAATCCACATGCTCCACAGTAGGCTCTACCCATTCGTAACTATTTACAAATCTTATATCAGTTTTTGACGTTTACACAAAACTTGAAACGGTCTCGGATAATTCTATTTTCTTCTTTGAAATCCAATATTTATACGAAATCATTTTAAAGAAAGTAGCTACCGTTTTTGTTAGTATTTGTCCCTATACTCTGTTCCCTCTATGCCATTACTATTAAGATTAGCTACCCATGCATCTAAAATATGCTTCCAGAATGATCTGAACCATGTCATTTTTCCAAACACCTTTACTACACTTGGGCTAATGGCATAATAGCACTTAATGAAGGCCCGTCCATACCAAGTTGAATCTAAAATATAATCTCTAAAGCGTCTTAATGTCCATACCTCCGAACAATCATATGACCCATATACACAAGTAGCTATATAGCAGCCATTTCGAGGTTCTATTTTACAAGCCTCAAGCAAAATGCTTTCAACATTTTTTTGAATTAGGATATTTGTTGAATATACTTCTCGTTTATTATCATATGCATCAGAACAGTATTTTTTTACTATTAATGTATACCCGTTAAATCCAACTACCTTCCACGAACCAGACTTGGATAATGATTCTGCAAGATGTTCTCCACACAGATAGTAAACCAACTTATAATCAGTTAATCTACGATTTGATTTTATTGCATTATCATATATATCCATATTTTTTTTACAGTCATTAATGAAATCCTGAATAACACCTATAGTACTACTTTTCACAATGAAATTATTGCCTTTTGCATCGGTCCATGTAAAAATTGGAAAACATCCATCGCCACAAAAAAAATCAAAACAAAAACATTTAGGAGTACGGTATAAATACTCTACAATCTCTTTATCGGACTTCTCTTTTATTTTTTTTACTTTTTCAAGAAGGTCATCAATTTCCGAACTTGATTTTTGTCCACAATTCTTTTTGTACTCTTTGAGTTTATCAAGACAGGTTTGACAACGTGCATTAAAGTCAAGAGGAGGAGTGAGGAATTTTAAACATTTGCACTCTTCTCTATAATTTTCATAATTTTCCTCTTCAATGTATTTTTTATAAGAAAGCATTGCATATGTGTTCCACACCTGTATATTACCTGAATATCTTATAGAAAGATTCTTTAATATTTTTTCGGCATCATATAATTTGCCAATATTAATTAAATTCTGTATGTTTTGTATTTCTGCATTAACATCTTCGTTTACAATATTAATGTTGGCTCCAGAAAAATTATTGTTATTAGTTATATATGTATTATATCTATTTATTACTTTCTCGGTAACAAATGCAGTTCCACAACAATTACAAATTCCAGCATCATGGGTGTTGTCAACTTCAATGTGAGCTCCACATTGTGTACAAATCGCAGGTACTAAAGCCATATTTTTCTCCTCTTCATGCTTTCAATAATCATCTTTCACACGCTGGTCAAATATTAATACTTATCAATATATTTTGTATCAGAAAAATCAAGCAAGTTCAACTTACATATCATTATATCTAGGGAAACGCTGATTAATTAACCTTATTCCCAGCATTATCCCTGCTTGTCGTGTTTTTATAAAAACCAAGAGGATTTTAACCTCGTATACTTGTTATTTTCTCTTGTTATTTATCCTTTATTGAGGCTATTTCCTCAAAATGGGCGCAATTATACTGTGCACCCAACAAAGTCTTTTGTTCTGCCAGCCCTGCTACACATTAACAGATTGGCACTGGCAAACAACCTATGGAATCGATGCATGTTTTTTGCGATTCCACGATATACAACTTTTGAGTATCCCATCTGCTTCTTTACAATGAGAAATGGGTGCTCAACCTTACAACGAACTGCGGACTTTTCATGTTCAATTTTTTTGCCCCAGTTAAGTCCTTTAAAATCATCAGCCATTTTGAGACCGGAAGGAAGTTTATTTACTCGGAACTCAATCTTGGATTTCTTCTCATCATCCTTAATTGCGGGTTGGTTGACAGCTCCAAGATATCCTGAGTCTCCATATACCACCTCATCATCTTCTCTGATGAGATTTGCAGTCTCAGAAACATCATGCATATTTGCGGATGTACCAGTTATTGTGTGAACATATCCACTGCCTGCATCAACACCGGCATGTACCTTCATCCCGAAGTACCATTCATTGCCTTTCTTTGTCTGATGCATTTCAGGATCACGTCTGCTATCCTGATTTTTAGTGTATTTTGGTGCTGCTATAAGGCTGGCGTCAACAATAGTACCACCATGCATCATAAGGCCTGCTTTGTCGAGAAGATTGTTGACATCAGCAAATATCTTCTCGACAAGTTTGTTTGATTCAAGCATGTGTCTGAACTTAAGCAGAGTAGTTGCATCCGATACCTGTTGTTCATTGAAATCTATATGCATAAAGGAACGCATGGCGTAACTGTCATAGATAGAATCCTCGATACCTTCATCAGACAGGTTAAACCAAATCTGCAAGAGATACATGCGAAGCATGGTTTCAATACCAATAGGTTTGCGACCGCGCTTGTTAGCGAAATAATATGGGCGAATCATTTCTACCCAATAGGACCATGGGATGATTTCTTCCATGGCATCAAGGAATTCTTCACGCTTGGTTTTCTTCTTGCGGTTGGAGTATTCCATATCGGAAAATGTTAGTTGATTCATAGGTATACGACCTTTCATTTGATACCTATATTATATCAAAAATCACAGAGAAATGCATGAATTAATCAGCGTTTCCCTAGTTAAACACTAGGTTTTAGCGGTTTTTAACCCACCATTTTCCCTGAAGAGCCTGCTTTTTCGCGTCTAACGATACAGCACCGCCACAACCGTTACATTTTAGCATTATTAATGGCATGACATATTTCCTTTCGGTTCCTCCTCCTTTTATTTTTTGAAAAGATTAATCCGTAACTTCATAGAATCTTCTAAACTCAGCATTCTGATTAAAATACAGAGACCTTATTTTGTCTTGTTTGATATCGCTAAACTTAAAAGTCTCCTTGAAAATGGCACATTTACCATATTTTTTTGTACCGCTATCTCTTGAAACATTCTCATTTGAATGTACATTTGCATGTACAACTGTTAGCGTTTCATTTTCAAGATCCACGTCATAAACGATTGCAAAATGACTATACTTTCCGCGATTATATCCAAGATAAATTGCATCACCAGGCTGTAATAAACGTATGAAATCCTCATTAAACCTTCTTTGCTTGCTGGTTTCGCTTTTATTAATCGGAACTGGTTCCTTAAAATTATTGTCCGGTGCAAAAAGCAAGTCAACCAAAAGGTTCATGAAACTACAGCAAGAGTATGTATTTTTTGTTGTCCAACTGTTCCACTTATCACTATCTTCTTTATCGACAAAATATTCTTTGGGAATACCAAATGCCTCACGGAACCAATCATTTACTATTTTCTCACTCTTACACTCATCGCATTTATCCCATTGACATGCAAGTCCGTCAACCGTTGCATATCCATAAATTCCTTTGATAGGTTCTTCTCCTCTTTCCCTGCAAATTTCCTCATATCGCGTCAGGTAAATGCTTAAAATCTCATCCAGGCGTCTTTGTATTGTCTCAGCCTTTGTTTCTTTCTTCTCCAAATTCGCCATCCAGACATATCCGCTTCCGTCGGATAATTTTCCCCAGAGATTATTGTACGCGTTATTTACAACCTCTGTTATTGTAACCTCCGCTCCCTTTTTCAATGTTTTTGCTCTGCCTGTTAAGCTGTTTGTTCCCTTGTACACTGTTACTTTATTTGAGGTAACGTACAAGCCCTTTTCATTTGAAGCCTGCTTACGGCCACATTTCACACATTTCCCATTTTCAAAGGTGTGCTCTTCTGTTGTGTTCTTCTTCGTCTTTCCTCCATCTATCGGATATGTATATTCTATTGATACTTTATGATAAAGATCATTTGTTTTGCTATATGTTGCTTTCTCTGTTCTGGTACAACCGCAAATGCTGCATTCATTGGAAACCCAATTATGTTTTCCCAGAGAATTCGTGGTATCGCCACTTGCAGATGTTACAGAAATAAGGTGATTTGCAAGATCGTATGGAATATATTCCAACTTCTCTGTTACCAGTTCTATATACGTCGGTGATACATAACCATAGATTCCTGCGTTAATTGCGTATACATAGTAACAGTACCCATACTTATTGTTGGAGGTATCCTTACGAATCACCTGAAACTTTTCCCCCGGATATACCGTTCCGGCTGTACCTCCGGTCATATTTGCATTTAATCCGAGACTATACGATTTACTAACATTTATCAACTTTGCATCATACCGTTGCTCGGTATCCGTATAATTCTGCTCCGTATCTTGCTTATTTTCAATATAAACACATGCATTATACACTTTTACGTAACTTGGTGATACATAACCATAGATTCCGGCGTTTATCGCATACACATAATAACAATACCCATACTTATTACTGGAAGTATCCTTACGAATTATCCGGAGCTTCTCTCCCGGAAAAATCGTCCCGGCAGTACCACCGGTCATATTCGCATTCTCTCCCATATTATAAGACTTTGTAACATTAATCAACTCCGCATCATAATAATTTGCTTCTTCTGCCATTGCAACATTGCTGTTTTTTACCATTCCGCCAGATAGTACTACTGTAGCTGTTGCAAACACCAGCATCCAAATAAACTTACGCATTTTCATCATACAAATCCCTCCTACGCTTCATTTCTTCGTTATTATTATACTACAATAAATATTAAATTGCAACGACAATATTGAGTATAATTAACGCATATTCTACGTATTGGTGGTGAATAATAGAAATATGGATATATTAGAAAAGATTACAGAATTGCGTGAAGAACGTCACTGGAGCGAGTACCAGCTTGCAGAAAAGTCCGGATTGACCCAATCCACTATTTCTTCGTGGTACCGTAAAGGTATTTTACCTTCCATTCCCTCCCTGGCAAAGATATGTGATGCTTTTGGGTTGACCCTGTCACAGTTCTTTATAGAAGAAGAAACACAGACAATTGATTTAAACAGCAGACAGGCGGTCCTTCTTGCATATGCAGCAAGGCTCACACCGGAGCAATATGAGGCTCTGCTGAATTTTTTACAAAAATTATGAGAAAGCATACTCACACCCAAAGAGGCTGCCGCAACCAATCCGGTTGCGGCAGCCTCTTTCTTACAATAATATCAAAATATATACTTTCTTAAACTCTCTCCGGTATAATCTCCAAAAACGACTTCGTAATCTTCACGCAGGTCTCATAATCCATATGTCCGGTATTTAAGCATAAGTCATAATTCCCCGCATCCGTCCATTCATGTCCTGTGTAGTACTTATAATAAGCCGCACGGCGTTTATCAATGGCAAGAATCTGCTTCTCTAACTCCTTATCGTTTCCGTGCAGAATTCCTCTTACACGTTCGATACAATCCTTTAATGGTGCATGGATATACAGGCGAACAACATTCGGCTGATCCTTTAAAACATAGTCTGCACAACGACCGATAATCACGCACGGTCCTTCCGCTGCCAGATCCTTTATTACCTTTGCCTGATAAGTAAACAGATTGTCATTGGATACAAAGTCCTCTCTGTCCGGCGGAATCAGCTCACCCTTGTACTCCTTACGGGCAATCTTGTACAGCAGGCTCTTTTTCAGGTTTTCATCTGCCTTTCCGAACAGTTCCTCGTTAATTCCGCTCTCATCGGAAGCCAAACGCAATAATTCTCTGTCATAATACGGAATATTAAGTTCCTCCGACAGCATTTTACCGATTGTACGTCCACCGCTTCCATACCCTCTTGCAATCGTAATTACATAGTTTTCCATGACTCTTCTCCTTTCCGGATTATGCCCCCAAATAAGCCTTTCTTACAGAATCATCATTTAACAAATCCTTTGCATTTGCCGTAAGCACCACTTTTCCGGTCTCCAATACATACCCGCGGTTTGCGATAGAAAGTGCCATCTGCGCATTCTGCTCCACGAGAAGAATCGTAACACCGGCCTTATTTAACGATTCAATAATCTTAAAGATTTCATCTACCAGAATCGGTGCAAGACCCATGGACGGCTCATCCAGCATCAGAAGCGTAGGATTTGACATCATGGCACGCCCCATTGCAAGCATCTGCTGCTCTCCGCCTGAAAGAGTACCTGCCACCTGGGTTCTTCGCTCCTTCAAACGAGGGAAATGCTCAAAAACAATCTCCAGATTCCTGTCAATCGTAGAAGCAGGCTGTGTAAATGCTCCCAGCTCCAGATTCTCCATAACAGACATCTGTAAGAATACACGGCGTCCTTCCGGCACCTGTGCAAGTCCTCTGCTTACAATCTTATGAGCCGGAATCTGCATCAGGTTCTGGTCATTGAACATGATAGAGCCGGTAGTGCTCTTGAGCAAACCGGAAACCGTCTGAAGAATTGTTGTCTTACCGGCACCGTTTGCCCCGATCAAAGAGATAATTTCACCCTTCTCAACCTTAAAGCTGATATCCTTTACAGCATGGATACTGCCATAATATACATTGATATTATTTACTTCAAGCATTGCCATGGCTTAGCCCTCCTTCTTTTTACCGAGATATGCCTCGATTACTACCGGATTCGCCTGAATCTCTTCCGGGGTTCCCTTAGCAATAATACGTCCGAAGTTCAATACTGCAATCCCCTCACAAATACCCATAACAAGGTTCATATCATGCTCGATAAGAAGAACTGCTATCTGGAAGGTGTCGCGGATTTTTCTGATATTCTCCATAAGCTCCGCTGTCTCGGACGGATTCATGCCGGCTGCCGGCTCATCAAGAAGCAAAATCTTCGGATTGGTTGCCAGTGCCCTGACTATCTCCAGACGACGCTGTGCACCGTAAGGAAGACTTCCGGCACGGTAGTCCGCCATATCCTGCATATCGAAAATAGAAAGAAGTTCCATTGCCTTTTCATGAGCTGCCTTCTCTGTCTTCCAATACGACGGGAGACGAAGAATACCGCTTACAGTGGAATACTTCATCTCATTATGGAGACCGATTTTAACATTTTCCTCCACCGTCAATTTATCAAACAGACGAATATTCTGGAAGGTACGTGCTATCCCCGCCTTATTTACCTGCATGGTATTCATACCGTTTGTATCTTTCCCGTTTAAAAGTATAGTACCGGTAGTCGGCTGATATACCTTCGTTAATAAGTTAAATACCGTTGTTTTTCCGGCACCGTTAGGACCAATAAGTCCGGCAATCTCCGTAGCACCTACCGTCAGGTTAAAATCATCTACGGCAACAAGACCGCCAAAGGTAATCCCAAGATGACTACATTCCAGTACAGGCTGCTTGTTTAAGTCCCGCTCCGGAATAATCCCTACGCTCGGCACAGCTACCATCTTCGTCTTATCCATTTGCGTTTTCCTCCTTTGCCGTCTTTTTTTTCATGAATATACTCTTTATCCTGCCGGAAAGCTTTCCGAAGAAATCACGTACCGTAGGACTGTTGGTTCCGAGCATAACAAGAATCAACACAATCGCATAAACAAGCATACGGTAGTCACTGAATTCACGAAGCAGCTCCGGAAGAAGTGTAAGAAGTGCAGCCGCAATCAGAGAACCACGCATACTTCCGAGTCCTCCGAGTACCACAAATACAAGAACAAGAATGGAAGTATTAAAATCAAACTTTGTCGGCGACACGGTAGAGAAGTTATGTGCAAATAATGTTCCTGCCATACCTGCCATTGCTGCCGAAACCGAAAAAACAAGCAGCTTGTACTTCGTAACATTAATTCCTACCGACTCCGCTGCGATACGGTTATCACGCAGTGCCATAATCGCACGACCGGTACGGCTCTGAATCAGGTTAAAAATCACAATCAGACAAAGCAGCAATAAAATGAAACCAAAGGTGAAGGTGGAAAGCTTTCTGACACCGGAGCATCCCATGGAACCACTGATAATCATCTTACCTCCTTCGGCTAAATCCATTTTATTTATTACCGAGACATGAAGCCCCTCCGAATCCAGACCGATGTATAAAATATTAACAATACTTTTAATAATCTGACCGAATGCCAGAGTTACAATCGCAAGATAGTCACCCTTTAACCGGAGAACCGGGATGCCAATCAAAAGACCTGCTATTGCCGCAAGCACACCGCCTGCAATGACTGCTACCAGAAGACAAAGCAGATTTGAATCCGTTACCTGACGCATCAGGGTACTTACGAGTACACCACCGAATGCACCCACACTCATAAACCCTGCATGTCCCAGACTTAACTCACCGAGAATGCCTACCGTAAGATTCAGTGAAATAGCCATAATCATGTAAGCACAAATCGGTACAAGCTGTCCGTTTATTAAGTTCGAGGTGATACCGCCTTCCTTTAGTGCCAATACAGCCAGATAAACCAGAAGCAAACCGCCGATTGTAATGAAATTCCTTTTTGATGTTTTGTTTATTGTCTTCAATGCTCTCATCCGGCTCACCTCACACTTTCTCGCTAATCTTCTTGCCCAGAAGCCCCGTCGGCTTTACAAGCAGAACAACAATCAACACGGCAAACACAATCGCATCCGAAATCTCCGTGCTGATATATGCTTTGGCGAAAATTTCAATAATACCGAGTAAAACGCCACCGATTAATGCCCCCGGAATAGAGCCTATACCGCCGAATACAGCTGCCGTAAATGCCTTAATACCCGGCATGGAACCAGTCGTCGGTACAAGGTTCGGATATGCGGAGCAGAGAAGCACACCGGCAATGGCAGCCAAAGCGGAACCTATCGCGAAGGTAATGGAAATCGTGGTATTTACATTGATACCCATCAGCTGTGCGGCACCCTTATCCTCCGAACAGGCACGCATTGCCTTTCCCATCTTAGACTTTCCCGTAAAAACAGTAAGTCCAATCATTATGACGACGCATACTAAAATCGTAACCACTGTGACGTGGGATATATGAAGTCCCTCTGCAAGCTCAATGCTTCCGCTGCCAACAACAGACTTGAATACCTTCGGATTAGAGGTCCAGAGAAGCTGCGCAGCATTCTGAAGGAAATAACTCATACCGATTGCGGTAATTAAAACCGCAAGTGAGGTAGCCTGTCTGAGCGGCTTATACGCCAGACGCTCAATGACTATACCAAGCACGGTACAAACAAACATGGAAAGTAAAACTCCTACAACCGCAGGCATATTATATCGGCTGGTCATAAAAAAGCAGACATACGCACCTACCATAATAACATCACCATGGGCAAAATTCAGCATTTTAGCTATACCATATACCATAGTATAGCCGAGTGCAATAATCGCATAAATGCTCCCCAGACTGATGCCGTTAATCACATTTGAAAGGAACTCCATATACTACACACCTCAATCCTTTAAAGTATAAAATAAAATCTACATAATTTTATCATAAAAAAAACAAAAAAGCAATGTAAAAATAGGCAAAGGAACCGCGCAATTTGTACGACGGCTCCTTTGCCTTAATCCTTATTTATGATTGTAATTAGTCAAGACCTACATATACACCGTTTTCGATTACCATACCCTTCGGGCTCTTTGTAACCTCACCGTTAGCGCCCCAGGTCATACCGTTACCGGTCAGACCATCAAACTTCATGGTAGTAAACTGTGCAATCATGATATCACAGATATCCTCTGCAGACATTGAAGCGGTAACCTTACCGTTCTTGCATGCCTGATAAATTGCGTATACACAGTCATATGCATCTGCTGCGAACTGATTCGGGGTCTCACCGAACTTCTCATTATACTTCTTTACGAAGTTTACGGTCTTCTCATCGGAAGCATCTGCGGAGAACGGGGTCAGAAGCATAACACCCTCTGCAAGAGAAGTATCAAAGCCCTCAAGTGTAAGAATACCGTCCATACCGTCTACGCCAAAGAACTTCGGAGCGTAGCTCATGCTCTTTGCCTGTGCAAGAATTAATGCAGCTGCCTCATAGTACATCGGAAGGAATACAAGGTCTGCGCCTGCATTCTTAGCATCATTTAACTGTACGCTGAAATCAGTCTGGCTGTCGGTAGTGAAGGTGGTAGTGGAAACTACATCAATGCCAAGCTCCTTTGCCTTATTCATGAATGTATCATAAATACCGGTGGAATATACATCATCATTCTTATAGATGATAGCAACCTTCGTTCCAAGCTTCTTGTCGCTGATGTACTGTGCAGATGCGGAACCCTGGTTCGGGTCGGAGAAACACATCTGGAACATATTGTCCTTATCAGCGGTTACATCCGTAGCGGAAGCAGACGGAGTCAATGCGAAAATACGATCCGCAAAGGTCTCTGCTGAGGTTGCTACGCACGGAGAAGAAGTAACGGAACCAAGGGAAATCTGAACTCCCCAGTCCTTAAGTGCATTATATGCATTCACTGCCTTCTCTGCATCATGGGTATCATCCTCGTACTTTAACTCAAACTGAATATCACCGAGAGCATTAATTTCCTCTACTGCGATTTCAGCACCGCGCTTTGCGGCGTTACCGTAAACTGCTGCGCCACCGGTAAGCGGACCTGTTCCTCCGATTATAATTACCTCGGAAGCGGAATCCTTCTTGCCACATCCTGCAAATGCGGAAAGCATCATTGCAGAAATAAGACCGAAACATACTACTTTTTTCATCTTTTTCATAATCTCTCTCCTTCATGTATGTACTACATTTTCTCAAGCCGCTTTTCGACTTTACCATATACTACTACGATTGGTTTGAATTTGTCAACAAAAAAAATATACAAAATCCGAACAATTTCACTTGAAAAGTTGGTGTTTTTACCAATAAAATCCCCATAAAATCACCCTCTGCAAAAAAAAGAAAGAAAATGTAAAAAAAAGATTGACAAGAATCAAAAAGTATTGTATACTAACAAACGTCGCTGATAGCGAAGCATTAATTAGCGGGTGCTGCTGTGGCTCAGTCGGTAGAGCGTCGCATTGGTAGTGCGGAGGTCACGGGTCCGATTCCCGTCAGCAGCTTTCAAAGAATGTAGTGGAAACCTTGATTTTGCAGGGTTTTCACTATTTTTTATTTTAAAAACTTTGATTACACTTTTATAAAATATTGCTCATCCCTCTTTCAAAAATTCAAACAAATTTCTCTTATTTTGAGAAAATATTCAAGCCGATTTCAGCCCTATCCATTGAATTGTACAATTATTCCAGTTCATCAACGGTCACACATTTTACCTCTTTAAATTGCCTTAGCTGTTTATCATTTGTCAGGAATAAATCACACCCTCTATACAAGCGATTGCTAATTGTAAAGCATCCATAGTTTTAAAGAATGGATAATCTGCTCTGATCTGCGCAGCTTTCTCTGCAATCCTTCCGTCTATGCTTTTAACTTGAATATCCATATCATTGATAAAAGCATAAAAAGAATCAATCAATTTCATATCTTTCTGTTTATACGGATAGGTTAAATATTCCGTAACCGTAATTGCAGATGTGACATAAAACCACAAAGCAGGGGCTGTCGCATGAATATGCCACGCTCACACCATTGCGCATTTTATTCGTACGACAGCCCCCGATTCCTCTCTTACAAGCTCTTTTCCAATACCGCTATCATCTCATCCACATGCTCTTTCTTTATCACAAGCGGCGGGACAAACCTGATAATATTGCTGCCTGCGGCAATTAATATCAGACCGGCATCCATGGCACGGGTAATAATCTCCTTTACCGGCTCTTTAAACTCCAGTCCCTGCATCAGACCGATTCCGCGATGTGCGACAATTTTATCGGTATGACGGGCTGCCAATTCCTCCAGCCGCTCATAAAGGTAGGCTCCTGCTTCTTTCACATTTTCTAAAAGGTTCAACTCCTCAAAACGGTCAAATACCGTACTTACCGCATGAGTAACAAACGGATTACCGCCGTAGGTAGTTCCGTGGTCACCCGGCTCATAAGCTGCTGCCACCTCATCTGTTGCCGCAAACGCGCCTACCGGCACGCCACAGCCCAGAGCCTTTGCGGTTGTCATAATATCCGGCTTAATGCCATACTGCTGGTATGCAAACATAGAACCGGTTCTGCCCATACCGCATTGAATTTCGTCTAAAATGAGAAGGACACCCTTTTCGTCGCAAAGCTTTCTTACGCCCTGTAAAAACTCTTTTTCCGCCGGGTAAATTCCACCCTCGCCCTGTACGGTTTCCATAATAATCGCTGCCGTCTTATCGGAAAGCTTTTCCTTAACACTGTCTAAATTATTATACTCCGCAAATACCGCTCCGCCGATTAACGGTTCAAATGCGGTACGATACTTCTTTGTACCGGTTACGGACAATGCACCCATACTTCTTCCATGGAACGAATGCTCCATGGCAATGATTTCACTGTCTGCCACACCATGCTTCTTATAATAATACTTTCTTGCAAGCTTAATGGCACCCTCTACTGCTTCCGTACCGCTGTTAGTAAAGAATACACGGTCCATGCCGGATGCCTTTACAAGCTTTTCCGCCGCAAAGGTAGTCGGCTCATTGTAATAGTAATTAGAGGTATGCAGAAGCTTATCCACCTGTGCCTTTACCGATTCATTATACTTTTTATCACCGTATCCCAGCGCAAATACCGCTATTCCTGCGGAAAAATCCAGATATTTTTTCCCATCCGTGTCATATAAATATACTCCGTCCCCATGGTCAAGCACAACCTGATACCTTGCATAGGTATGCATCAATACCTTTTCTGCTCTTGAAATACACTCTTCCTTATTCATTTTTTCCTCTCCTTTCTTATAACAAAACACCGGGACGCCATGTCCCGGCATCTTATGATTTATTAAAAGAACTCCCGCTATTCTCCTTTAATAATTGCAGTACCGATACCCTTATTCGTAAAGAATTCAAGTAGCAGCGAGTGTGCAATACGACCGTCCATAATATGTACGCCTGTCACGCCTTCCTTTACCGCATCAATGCAGTTCTGAAGCTTCGGAAGCATTCCGCCTCCGATGACCCCGGAGGCAAGCAGCTCATCCGCATCTGCCAGAGTCAGTACGGAAATAAGGGAGGACTTATCCTCAAAATCGCGGTACACGCCCTCGATATCCGTAAGAAATGCCAGCTTCTCGGCATTCATTGCGGTTGCGATTGCACAAGCCGCATCATCCGCATTGATATTATAGGAAAGAAAATCGTCGTCCATACCGATAGGTGCAATCACCGGAATATAATCATTTACCAAAAGCGTGTCAATCAGGTTTGTGTCAACTTCCGTAATGTTTCCGACAAAACCGATATCCTCTCCGTTTGCATACTTCTTCTCACACTTTAAGGTGCCTCCGTCCTTTCCGCAGATACCGGATGCCTTAACTCCGAGCTGTTCAAGCATCTGCACGAGACGCTTATTCACCTTATTCAGTACCATTTCCGCAACTTCCATGGTCTCTGCGTCGGTTACACGCAGCCCCTGTACAAACTTTGCTTCCTTTCCCAGAAGTCCGACCCACTTACTGATTTCCTTTCCGCCGCCATGTACGATAATCGGCTGCATGCCAACCAGCTTTAACAAAGCCACGTCCTTAATTACATTCTGCTGCAGCTTCTCATCCAACATTGCGCTTCCGCCATACTTTACCACTACAATCTTATCCTTAAACTTCTGTATATACGGCAGTGCCTCAATGAGCACATTCGCTTTTGCCATTACTTCTTCCATCATACTCATAATGATTCCTCACTTTCATCAGCTGCGGTAGTCCGCATTAATCTTGACATAATCAAAGGTTAAATCACAGCCCCATGCGGTAGCGCATGCCGTCCCCTGCTTCATATCCGCAATGGCGGTTACCCGGGAGGCGGATAAAATTTTCGTTGCCTCTTCCTCGGAATAGTCTGTAGCAAAACCGCCTTTTACAAGCTGCAATTTACCGTTTTCACTCTCTATGTATAAATCCACCGCATCCGGATCAAAGCTTTCCCCGGAATATCCCAGAGCGCAGAGAATCCGTCCCCAGTTGGCATCCTGTCCGAAAATTGCCGCCTTTGTAAGACTTGAGGTAATGACGGACTTTGCAAATATGACTGCCTGTTCCTTGGTTGCCGCATTCAAAATCTTAGTTGTGAAGAGCTTCGTTGCGCCCTCCCCATCCTCCGCAATTTTCTTTGCCAGAGTTTCATTTACATAATAAAGTGCTTCCTTAAACTTAGTATACTCTTCACCCTCAGTTGTAATCTCCGGGTTTCCTGCCGCACCGTTTGCAAGTAACAGCACCGTATCATTGGTAGAGGTATCACCGTCTACGGAAACCATGTTATACGTATCACATACCGTCTCGGAAAGCGCCTTCTGAAGCAGCTCTTTGGAAATGCAGGCATCTGTCGTAATAAAGCCGAGCATGGTACACATATTCGGATGAATCATACCGGAGCCCTTGCACATACCGCCGATAGTTACGGTAACACCACCCACCTCAATGGTTACGGCTGCTTCCTTTTCCTTTGTGTCGGTTGTCATAATTGCCTTTGCTGCCAGATGTCCGGCCTCACGGCCTTCTGCAAGCTGCGGCACCATCGCCTCAACACCTGCACAGATCTTATCCATCGGAAGCTGCATACCGATAACTCCCGTAGACGCCACCAATACGTTATCAGCAGAGACGTTTAACAATTTTTCCACTACCTCGCCGGTTTCCCTGCAATAACGCATTCCTTCCTCGCCTGTACAGGCATTGGCAATTCCTGCATTAATAACTACCGCATGTACATCACCGCCGTCGGTTACCACCTTTTTATCCCACTTTACCGGAGCTGCCTTTACTACATTGGTTGTAAATGTCCCGGCGCTGCGGCAAGGCAGGCTGCTGTACAGCATCGCCATATCGTTACGCCCCGTCTTATACTTGATTCCTGCCGTCGTGTATGCTGCGGCAAATCCCTTTGCGCTGGTTGCGCCACCATCAATTATCTTCATACAAATCATCCTTTCCTACTCAATAAACCTTGTAATATTTTCTTCATTTAGTGTAAAATCATAATAATTTAAATCCTCTCTGAAGGTCCAGCCCACCTTACGCCAGAAACGGTTCCCTACGCGATTACTCTTAAAAGCAATCAGGGAAACCTTGTTAATCCCTTCTTCCCGCAGCGCCTGCATGGCAAACGCCGCCATTTTCTTTCCTATTCCGTGCTTTCTGTAGCTTTCCTTCACACAGACATGATAGAAGCATCCGCGTCTGCCGTCGTGACCGCATAGAATCGCACCGATAATATCTTCCTTATCCAAAGCCACAACACTTGTGGTAGGATTTCGCTTTAAAAACTTCTCGACACCCTCTTTGGAATCATCCATGCTCCGTATACCGAAGCCTTTAATTCCGCACCACAAACGGTATACCTTATCATAATCCTCCGGCATCATAACACGAATCATAATACCGTTTCCATTTTCCTTGTGCTCCATTCCCCGCCACGCCAAGCATAAGACTGAGCGTCTGTGCTTCCTTTCCTTAAAAATTCATTGATACAAATTGCCGCAAATGAATCCGGCGATTCATATCCGCAATCTGATTTTCATAATTATACATCATCGTTGTATATTTTGCAATACCCGTTTTATATTTTTTCTCCTGTCCTCAAATCAATCCCATTTTCGTAAAGATACTTATAAATCCCCGCCACAGGAAGTCCTACTATGTTATAATAATCTCCCCTGATTCCTTTAATATGTGCCGCAAATATTCCCTGAATGGCATAAGAACCGGCTTTGTCGTTTCCTTCCTTTGTATCCAGATACTCTTCTATCTGACGTTCTGTCATAGTCTCTACTTCCACTTCGGAACACTCTGCGAACGTAATAATTCGACATTCCCCTGTTTCTTCCTTTATAATAACAGAAACTCCTGTATAAACCTGATGCTTCCTTCCGGAAAGTATGGTAAGCATCCGTTTTGCATCTTCCCTGTCCTTTGGCTTCCCCAAAATCGTTCCGCCATATGCCACCACTGTATCCGCCCCGATTACAATCACCTTATCCGTCAAACCGTCAGCCACGGCTGCCGCCTTCTTATACGAAAGTGACTTTACAAGCTCCGAAGGTTCCGTGCAGGATGTATTTTCATCACAGTCACTGACAATCACCTCGTAGCTTGCACCTATCTGTGTCAAAATCTCTCTTCTTCTCGGCGAACCCGATGCCAGTATGATTCTATATTTCATGCAGAACTCCTTTCCGTTGCTCCCGTACTCCGCATCCAATCCATTATAAGCCACATTCCAAATAAATACAAGTTTTTTTCTCATCAAATAGACATTCCGTCGCCACAACGATTACACACTGAAAGGCTGAGCTGTTACCATTCTGTATTTCCTTGTATATTCTGTGTATATTTATAAAACTTTTTTCATTTTCCTCTTGACTTATTCGTAAAGCGCGTGTATCATGTGTGATATCAGGATTGTAAAAGCCATTTTGCAAAAGCAATCCGTGATACCTATCAATGATACAATAATTTACATATTTTAAAGGAGGATATTATGAAAGAGAAAGTTATTTTAGCTTACTCCGGTGGTCTGGATACGACCGCTATCATTCCGTGGTTAAAGGAAAATTACGATTACGATGTTATCTGCTGCTGTATCGATGTCGGACAGGGGAACGAGCTTGACGGTCTGGAGGAGCGCGCAAAGTATTCCGGCGCAGAAAAGCTCTACATCCTTGATGTTGTAGATGAATTTGTAGATGAATATGCAATTCCGTGCGTAAAGGCCGGTGCTGTATATGAAAACAAATACTTACTCGGCACCTCCATGGCACGTCCGGTTATCGCAAAGAAGTTAGTTGAGATTGCAAAGAAGGAAGGCGCTGTTGCAATTTGTCACGGTGCTACCGGTAAGGGAAATGACCAGGTTCGTTTCGAGCTCGGTATTAAGGCACTTGCTCCGGAGTTAAAGATTATTGCTCCTTGGAGATGCAATGATACCTGGAAGATGTCCTCCCGTGAGGAAGAAATCGAATACTGCCGTGCACACGGCATTGAGCTTCCGTTCGATGCAAGCCACAGCTACAGCCGTGACCGTAACCTTTGGCATATCAGCCATGAAGGTCTTGAATTAGAGGATCCGGCAAATGCTCCGAACTACGACCATCTCTTAGTTCTCGGTGTTTCCCCGGAGAAGGCTCCTGACGAAGGCGAGACCATCTCTCTTTCCTTTGAAGCAGGTGCTCCGGTTGCATTAAACGGCAAAAAGATGAAGGCATCCGATATCATCCGTGAGTTAAACAAGCTCGGCGGCAAGCACGGTGTCGGTATCGTCGATATCGTTGAGAACCGTGTCGTAGGCATGAAGTCCCGTGGCGTTTACGAGACTCCGGGCGGAACAATTCTTATGGCTGCCCATGAACAGCTTGAGGAGTTAATTCTTGACCGCGATACCTTAGCATACAAGAAGGGTGTTGCAGATAAGTTCGCAGATGTTGTATACGAAGGAAAATGGTTCACCCCGCTTCGTGAGGCTTTACAGGCATTTATTGAATCCACCCAGAAGTATGTTACCGGTGAGGTTAAGGTAAAGCTCTACAAGGGCAATATCATCAAGCAGGGAACCACCTCTCCGTACTCCTTGTACAATGAGAGCATTGCTTCCTTTACCACCGGTGACTTATACGACCACCATGATGCCGAAGGCTTCATCAATCTGTTCGGACTCTCCTTAAAGGTTCGTGCAATGAAGATGAACAGCTTAGAGAAATAAATCATACCGTCAAAAAGTGGCAGGCTTTCCGCTCAAAGGAATCCCTGCCACTTTTCCATATTCGCATTACCTGACTTTAGGTAAATCATACTTCTCCATCTTTCGTTTTCTCTCTATTCCATGCTCTTCCGATTCGATTTTTTCGCCTTTTTTGCAGCTTTGGCAGCCTTCTTTGCAGCCTTCTCTTCTTCCAATGCCTTCATATCCGCTTCATATTTTGCAACTTCCTCAGCATATCTGGCATCCTCCTCTGCACGCCTTGCCGCACGAGCCTCCAACTCTCTTTTTCGCTTTTCCTCCTGGGCCTGACGTTTTCTGGCACGCTTATATTTATCCTTCAGCCTGTCATTCGGATTTCCCCATATAGCTACAACAAGGCACAAGCCTACCGCAAATACACAGCATAGAAAAAAGCGGAACTTATCTCCGGTAGTAAACGGCTTAATCTCTATCTGGGTACCGGCAGTATCTGTCTCCTCCGCCGTTTCCTCATTTAGCATTGTATCATTTTCCGTTAATGCTTCCTCTGCCGCATAAGCAGTAAGCGTTTCTCCTATTTCCATACACATTTCCGGCCCGCCGCATAGTCCGCACCATAATAAAAACGCTGCTGCCAGACAAAAGAGCATGCTTCTTATTTTTTTCTTTTTACCAAGCATTTGATTTTAACCTCCGAATCGCCCCTAAAAATCTATATTTCTGATAACCCCGTGAATCAGTAAAACAGCAATCACGATATAAAGCACTATTTCCTGCCACTTTCTGAGTTTTCTTTCGCCATTTTTTATATATCGTATTATGCTGTCCGCAAAAACGAAAAGCAACGGAATAAGGCAGAAAAAAAGTGCCGGATTACACCGAATGGCCTCAGGAATGTTTCCTTTAAGAATGTTCAGACACATCCTTGTAACGCCACAACCGGGGCAGCTGTAACCCGTGATTTGGTAAAAAACACAAGGAACAGCAACCCCGGTATGCACACAAAGCCATCCATATAACAATCCGCACGTCAAAAGAATTCCACCGAAAACAGCTACTCTTTTTGCACGCTCTCTCATCATTATGCCAGCTTATTCAAGGAATCCTGCATTAATGCATAAGCAATGATACCAAGTCCGAAAAGGGAAAGAATCAGATAAAGAATGCCACTGTTACTGCTTATTATTCCCTTTGCATTCTTTGCCTCATCAAGCTTCTCTCCCTGCTTGTATGCCCAGTAAAGTCCATAAATACCACAAGTCACAAGCGTAAGCAGGAATGCCACAATGCCTGCTGTGCCTGCCTTTCCGGTTACAGTGTTCGTGTCATCGGTTAATGTAATAAACCAGATGATTCCATAAATACCGCAGGTAATAATGGAAAGAACAATACAAAGCGGAATACTCTTTTGTTTTACCATATATACATCCTCCTCATGTAAGTTATATGTTCTTGACTATTGTAACATATTTTGTTTTATAATGCAATGTTTTTCATATCTTTTAAACCGACTTCGCATTGTCAGACATTACTATTCTGCTTTTCCCCTGATTATATCAATAAGCTTTGGCTCAAACGTCCCGCTTTTGAGCATCTCAATTTCTTCCTTATATGGAGCAATCGCCCGTTCTTTGCTTTCCGGAGTAAATGTCACATAAGGTGTCTCCAAAATCTTCGGCACCTCGGCAAAATCATTATAATGGGCAATCTTATACAAGGCTTCAAACCCAATCGCACCAAAGCCGATATTCTCATGACGATCCTTGTGCGCTCCCCTTGCATTTTTGCTGTCATTTAAATGAAATACCGCAATCTGTTCTTTTCCGATAACCCTGTCAAACTGTTCCACAACGCCTTCAAAATCATTCACGATATCATAGCCTGCATCATGCACATGACAGGTGTCAAAGCATACACGAAGCTTATCATTGTATACCACCCCGTCATAAATTCGCGCCAGCTCCTCAAAGGATCTTCCAAGCTCGCTTCCTTTTCCTGCCATAGTTTCCAGTGCAACAGATACATCCGTATCGGCAGTCAGCACCTCATTCAGTCCCTTTACAATCTGTGCAATTCCCGCATCCTCTCCCGCATCAACATGAGAGCCGGGATGAAGCACAAGTACCTTACTTCCCATAGCCGAGGTCCGCTTTATTTCTTCTCTCAGAAACTCTACCGCAAGCTCATAAGTCTCAGACTTTACGGTATTTGCAAGATTAATAATATAAGGTGCATGTACAATAAACTCCGACAGGCCGCTTTCTTTCATAAGCTCCCAGCCTGCCGGAAGATTTAGCTCCTCTATCCTTTTCCGTCGCGTATTCTGAGGTGCTCCGGTATATAGCATAAACGTATTTGCATTATAAGAAAGTGCTTCCTTAACTGACCCAAGAAACATTTCCTTACCGCTCATTCCCACATGTGAACCAATTTTTAACATATGCCGTTTCCAATCCTTTCATCTAAATATTTACATGTGCAGACACACATCAGTGTTAATCGCACATGCATTGCAGCTTTACGGGATATTACACCATTTCCTATAGATTTGAAAAGGCTGTTGCGAAACTCATATGCAACAGCCCCTGAATATACGTGACACAATTCGTTTCCATTTCCTCCGGACATCTTAAAACAGAGAATCAAACAATGTACCGGAATTCATGGAATCCGGTTTATAATTGCTTCCGGCTGCCGTGTAAGCAGATGCCGCCTTTGTTGACTGAAGCTCTGCCGCTCCCGCAAGATTCGATGCTTTTCTTGCAAGCTTTCCGAGCACGGAATCGGTTCCCTCAAAGAACTTCTGCAGCTCCGGCATTTCCTTTCCGCGAAAGGTCTCTTCATTTAACTCCATTCTTCCGTCCTTATTCACTGAAATACCGACTGCGGAAAGCTCGTCCTTGTACTGCCCTGTAAGCTGTGTCATCCACTGAGTCTTCTGCTGTACCGAAGGGGACGCAACGGTTTTCACCGAATCTAACGTCTCGTTATAAGCCGAAACAAAGGACTTTACCGATTTTACAAGTGTATCATAATCATAATCGGTACGGGTAGAGGTAGTCCCATCCTGATTGGTGTCCACTATGGTCTTCTTCGCATATAAGGAAGAAGAGCCCTCCTTCACGGCCGCAAGCTTCATCGCCGCTGTCTGAAGCGAGGTGGCTTTCTCTGCCACCTTATCTAATTCCTTCACCGTATCCACCGTATCGGAACCGGATTTCACCTTATTTGTCGTCTTATTCTTGTCTGTAGCAGAAGACTTCGTTGTGCCGTCCGCATTGTACTTCTTGTAATACGCCTTTAACAGTTTTCCGTATGTACCGCTTTTAATCTGGTTGTACTCTCCGAGCATTCCCGTAAAGGATGTTGCTCCGGTAGACATCCCGCTGAATAACGTACTGGAATAATTAAAAAATGACATATGCATCGCCCTCCCTGACTATTGACATATTCATTGATTTCACTGCAAAACATCTCCCTATAACTATTATATCGTCAGCTTTACTATTTTGTAAAGAAAAAAAAGAAAAAACGGATTAACAATTGCACCTTTTTATACGGTCCTCGTATAACTCAACTCTCTGTACGCTAATCAATAAATACCATTACCCCCGGCATAAACTGCTTCGATAGCGGAACCCAGTTTAAGCCATACTCATTTTTCAGGATTTCCTGCTTAATAATCTCACATTCATATGGTGTTAATTTCTGCTGTTCGCATATTTTGAGTACCTCGCTGTCCACCTTCGCCTCAATCAATTTAAATTCACGAGACTGAAAGTATCCGTCCTTTCTATACTCCGGAAGAAAATATGAATCGGTATCCTTAGCCGGTCTTCTGGTATTTTTTATCATATCCATATTAAATGTAATTAAGTCCTGAAGCCTATTTTTCTCTTCTTCGTCAGTTGATTCCTCGATTATTTTTTCGTATTCCTTTATTCTTTTTTCACACTGCTCTATATATTCTTCATCACTCATTAACGCTAACCTCCCCACAAATTCAGTTATCTTATTTTGTTTTGATTATCCTCCTAAAAGCTCTTCACCACCTGGAAGATATAAAACTTCAAATAGTACGATTCGTCTGCCGCCCAGAGTATCGGGTGGTCTGCCGCCTGGGTACGATATTCCACCTGACGGAGACGTACATGGGCATCCTTTGCTGCCTGGGCAATTGTTTCCGCAAACAGCTCCGGCGTCATAAAATGAGAACATGAGCAGGTACATAAATAACCGCCGTCCTTTACAAGACGGAGTCCCCGCTGATTAATCTCACGATACCCACGGATAGCGTTTTTTACCGAATTCCGGGATTTGGTAAAGGCCGGTGGATCCAGTATTACTACATCAAACTGCTCGCTTTTCCTTGCAAGCTCCGGTAAAAGTTCAAACACATCGGCACACCGAAACTGCACGATATCCGATAGCCCGTTTAGTACAGCATTTTTCCCCGCCTGCTCTATTGCAAGCTCCGAGGCATCCACGCCAAGCACGCTTGCAGCTCCGGCGATTCCCGCATTTAACGCAAAGGAGCCGGTATGGGTAAAACAGTCCAGAACCCGCGCATCCTTACAAAGCTTTTGTACCGCAAGGCGGTTATACTTCTGGTCCAGAAAGAAGCCGGTCTTCTGCCCGTCTGCAACATCCACAAGATACCGGACACCGTTTTCTGCAATCTCCACTTCCGTATCGAACGGTTCTGACAAAAAGCCCTTGAACCGCTCCATGCCTTCCTGTTCCCGCACCTTTGCATCACTACGCTCATAAATTCCGCGAAGCACAATACCGTCTTCTGCAAGTACCTTCTTCAATGCATCTAAAATCACCGGCTTTAGACGGTCAATTCCAAGCGCCAGCGACTGCACCACGCATACATCCGAGAACTTGTCTACCACAAGACCCGGCAGAAAATCCGCCTCACCGAAAATCAGGCGACAGCTGCTTGTATCCACCGTTTTTTTCCGGTATTCCCATGCGGCGCGTACCCGCTTTTCCAGAAACTCCTCCGTAATCTCCGCATCCTTGTCTCTTGTAAGCATACGCACCGTAATCTTTGACTTTCGGTTAATAAAACCTGTTCCGAGCACAAACCCGTCAAAATCGTTTACACGAACCAGGGCGCCGTCTGATGCAGCGCCCGTAATCGTGTCGATTTCATTGTCATAAATCCAAAGTCCTCCGGCCTTTAAGCTTCTGGCCTCGCCCTTTTTCACCGTTACTACGGCTTTCACAGAAAAATCCATATCTGCCTCCGTTTTACTCTTTCCTGCCGTTTCACTTTTCTTCCTTTTTTCCGGAACCCGAAATAAAAACAAACAGCTTGCTGAATACATAGTTCAGAATAATGACAAGAACAGCCACAATCGCTTTCATTATCAGATTAGGACCATGTAATACATCGACCAGTAAAAACATCCCGGCCTCTTCCACAAAAAACGTAACAACTCTTGCTCCGGTAAACTTAACAATGCGTTCCCATTCCATTTTCCAGCCTTCAAACCGTTCCAGAAAAACCCATCTCGCATTCACAACATAAGCAAAAGCAACCGCTATCACCCATGCTATGGCATTCGCAACAAGATTCGGAATATTCATCACATTGCAAAATAAATGATATGCAAGGAAATTAACTACCGTGGTCATTACTCCGGCCACGGCATAGGTAATCGTTTCTCTGTTTACAAAAAGTTTCCACCATTTTTTTACAAAATCTTTCATTACATCTCCAGCTTTTTAAAGATTTCCCACCATTTACAAAGCTATACCGACAACCTGCCGTATGTATGACTATTCTTCCTCTGTCAGCTGCTCCGCAAGCTCCTGTATACGATGCACCATCTCAACCAGACTCTCGATTCCCTCTTTACTCTCTCTCATTGCATCCGCAACATGTTCAACCGCGGTAAGTGTAACCTCCGTATTCTGGTGAACCTGTTCCATTCCGCCTGCTACCTGTTTCTCACTTTCTAAAAGGAGCTTTGTAATCCGGTCTACTTCCTCAATATGAACCGTCATCTCTTCATTTGCATCTGCGATTGTATTGGTAGAATCTCCTGCCTCCTTCATCTGAAGCATTCCCTGTTCTGTCAGCTTCGAGCTTTCTTCCATAGATGCAACTGCTTCCTCCGTACTTCTTACAACTTCATGTACGATGGTACCGATGTTATCCACTGCAACCTGTGTCTGTTCCGACAGCTTCTGAATTTCTTCTGCGACAACTGCAAAACCCTTACCGTGTTCTCCCGCTCTGGCAGCCTCTATGGTTGCATTTAACGCAAGCAGCTTTGTACGAGCGGAAATTGCGGTAATCGTTTGAATAATCCCCATAATTTCATTGGACTGCTCACCCAGAATTTCTATTACTCTTTTACATTCCTTTGAGCTTTCGGATATCTGTAACATACCATCCGAAGCAAGCTCCATTGTCTCACGATTTCCGGAGGAAAGTGTCCGAATCTGTTCAGCCGCATCCGCAAGCTGTGCACTCATGTCAGTAAGCTGTGTCATACGCTCTGTAATGTCGCCCAGTCCCACGTTCATCGTCTGAATCTGCGCTGCATTATCCTGTGAACCGCTAAGAATTTCTTCTGTCTCGTCTGCCACCCTCTTATTTGTTTCATTGGACATATCCGTGAGCTTTCCGAGCTCCTCCACTAAAGAAATCAACAGCTTTGATACCTGTCCGTTCTGTTCCTGCAGTCTGGTCATCCGGTCCAGCATATCCATCTGTTCCTCGGCTCCCATCAGGTTACCGAGCATGGCTGCCGTCCTGCTGCAAAGCATAGTAAATATAGCCGCTATCGCTATCAGCGTCAGTGCTCTCGGCATCACACTGTATACGACAACATCATACATAGTATCAAAATTCTTATCCGGCAAAGTATTCAACTGAAAAGCAATAATCTGTCCTGCCGATACGCCGATTACATTAATCACGGTAGCTATGATATTCAGTTTCTTTGAAAAGTATAAGCATGAAATCGCAATGGCATATACATAAATCACAATCACATGGAAAGTTAATGTAACCGTTGCCAATAAAATAAAGAGCGACGCGCAAAGCATGTTCAGATACTTAATGCATCCTGCCGTCCCGTTCCCGATTCGTCCGAAAACAGTCGGCAGCCACAAAAACACAGAACCGAATATATATGCAATCGTCATAATGGTATTATCTACAACAAATACCCCTGCAATATTCAATCCGTAAATCAAAGTAAAAATCAGGAACGTAACCCGCATCACCTTTGCTACAACTTTATTGGCTTCCTGCTCATTTTTCATCAATACACCATTCATACACTCGACCCCCTAAAAATTATTTTAATATATTATCAGATGAGCGTATCCCTAAACCGGTTTCATCCGCTCCGCAACTTATTTTTATTATACAAATATTGTATTTCCTTGTCAAGCTATGTTTCTGCCCGTTTTCTTAGAGTACTTGGTGCAAACCCATAGTATTTCGAGAATGCGTAGGAGAAATGCTCCATGGAAGCATAACCTAACCGCTCACTGATTTCCGTAATACTGTAACGACTGTTCTGAAGTAACGTCACGGCAGCAGACATTCTTGCTTCCAGCTTTTTCTGTGTAAAGGATTTGCCGTATATCCTGTTTAGCAGGCGTTGCGTCTGCCGCACGCTGAAGCCGAGTCGTCCTGCCAGTTCTTCTAATGTAATATCTCGATATTCATACAGAAAAATCTCATCGGCAACCAAAAGAGCATTCTCCTCCTGTATCGTATGAGTTCCGAACTTCTCCTGCGGCTCGGGTAAAATCCTCTCTTCTTCTTTTGCGGCTAAAATACTTCTAATACTTTCAATCAGAAATTCCGCAAGCAGATACTGCAATTTTTCTCCCGCTCCGGGCTGGTTTCCCGCCTGTTCCTTCCGTATTTCTCTCGTCAGATTATGCAATGTGCTTCTTCCCATGCCATACCAGAGAGGATGTGCACGTAATCCCTGCAAAAGCTCCCCTTCCTTTTTATCTGCCTGCAACTGCAAATATACACCGAATTCTACCAATGGGTTTTCTTTTGAAGGGATCTGTTCATGGAGTATTCCGGGTCCTGTAATGTAAAGAACTCCCGGAGATGCAGAATAGCTTTGCCGGTTTAACAGTATCACCCCATCGCCCTGTTCCACATAATGCAGCTCATACACATCCTCTCCGTGTGCATGCTCCGGCATCACGTCCGTAAATCTGCGATAGCTTACCATTGCAATCGTCACTACCGTTCCTTCAAGTAAAAAACGATATCCGCCCGGAGTTTCCGTATTCTTTTTTACCTGCTCCATATCAACGCCCCCTCGTATGCCTGTAACTCTTCGAGAAAATACCACTTACTTCGTTCATATGTCATATTATACTCTGGAAAATGAAATGATGCAACGCTATAATGGAAATAGAAGAGCTTGTATTTATGGGAGGTACGCAAATGAATCAACTTATCTACAAAACATCCGCAGGCGGCAACTGGAACAAAGCACTTCCGGTAGGAAACGGATGTCTCGGTGCAATGATTTACGGTGAAAATACTTATGAGCATTTTCAGTTGAATGAAGACAGCGTCTGGTTTGGCGGTCCAAGGAACCGGAATAATAAGGATGCTCTTTCCCATCTGGAGGAGATTCGTTCTCTCATCCTTTCCGGAAAAATCAACAAGGCAGAGGAAATGTGCAAATACGCATTATCCGGCACTCCGCAAAGCGAGCATACCTATCAGACCTTAGGTGATGTCTATTTTGACTTCTGCGGACGTCTGAAAAAAGGAGTCAATTTTTCCCGTACACTTGATTTAGAAAAAGCATTACATACAACGTTAACTACCGAAGAAGGCACAGGTATTACCTATCGCTGTGATACCTTTGTAAGCCGGAAATATAACTGCATCATTGCAAGGTTTTCCTCATCCGTTCCAGACAGTCTCGACCTTGCTGCTTCTTTACAACGCGGCAGCTTCTATGAAACAACAGAGCATACAGCCGACTCTCTTTATATATCCGGCAACTTAGGCGGAGGCGGCTCGGACTTCTGCTGCGGTATGCGTTTTGTCTCCGACGGTTCATCTACAAGAGGAATCGGAGAACACCTGCTTACCGAAAATGCCTCCGAAGTTCTGGTACTGATTACAGCAGCTACCACCTTCCGTTACAGTGACCCGCGTGCTGCGGTAGAGTCCCTGCTTTCCGTTGCGGCAGGTCGCTCTTACGAAGAACTGTACCTCGACCATCTGGCAGAGTACCAACCGTACTTTTCCAGAATGAAGCTTTCCCTTCCGTATGATACCGCACTCGATTCTCTTTCTACGGATGAACGGCTGCGTCGGATTTCCGCGGGCTCTCCGGATAACGGTCTGATTGCCACCTACTTTGCTTTCGGCCGCTATCTTTTACTTGCCTCCAGCCGTGGAGACTGTCTGCCGGCAAATCTGCAGGGAATCTGGAACCGCGACATGGATGCTCCCTGGGGAAGTAAATATACCATTAATATTAATACCGAAATGAATTACTGGCCGGCAAACAGCTGTAACCTCGCCGAATGTCAGATACCTTTGTTTACCCATCTCATGCGAATGCTCCCGAACGGCCGGCAGACAGCAAAGGAGATGTACGGATGCTCCGGCTTTGTTGCCCACCATAACACCGATATATGGGGCGATACCGCACCTCAGGATATCTATATTCCCGCAACCTACTGGGTAATGGGTGCCGCATGGCTTTGTACCCATATCTGGCGACATTATCTCTATACAAATGACCTCGCATTTTTAAAGGAATTCTATCCTGTTTTAAAGGAAGCCGTAGCGTTTTTCTTTGATTTCCTGATTGAAGTGGACGGTGCCCTTGTTACCTGTCCTTCCGTTTCTCCGGAGAACACCTATATCATGGAAAGCGGTATGCGAGGCTGTCTGACCTACGGTTCCACGATGGACAATGAGATTTTACATGAATTGTTCCGGAACCTTCTCTCCGCCGCACCGCTTGTCGGCGAAACCGATACCGCCTTTTTAGAGAAGGCTGCCGCTTATGATGCCCGCATTCCGGGACTTGCTATAGGAAAGCACGGACAGATTATGGAGTGGCAAAAGGACTATGACGAAGCCGAACCGGGACACCGGCACATCTCCCATCTCTGGGCATTACATCCGGCATTCCAGATTACACCGGATGCCACGCCGGAGCTTTGTGACGCAGCAAAGGTCACCTTAGAGCGAAGACTTGCAAACGGCGGCGGACACACCGGATGGAGCCGTGCATGGATTATCAATATGTATGCCAGACTTTGGAACGGTGAGGAATGTTATAAAAACCTTCTGGCATTGTTGCAAAAGTCCACCTTGGAAAACCTGTTAGACAATCATCCGCCGTTCCAGATTGACGGTAATTTCGGTGCTACGGCAGGCATCGCGGAAATGCTTCTGCAATCAAACGAAGCACGCACCGTCATACTTCCGGCTCTCCCTAAGGAATGGAACGAGGGAAGTGTTAGCGGTCTTTGCGGTGTAGGTGCCGTTACTTATGACATTACATGGAAGGACGGGGAACTCGTAAAAGCCACCCTGCGCTCCAAATTTGATACTACAGTCACCCTCGTTTACCGTGGGGTGACCCGTACTGTTTCTTTACGGAGCGGTATCATCGCTTCGCTTACGAAAGAGACATTTTAACACTTATTCTGTTGCCAAACATAAGGGGCTGTCGCATAAATGAAATGCACAGCCCTGCTTTCATGATTTAAGGATATTCCGTTTCGGAGTAATGCTGAAAAATCAGAGTTTCCTTAGAATTCTCGGCTCTTCCTTGCCTTTTACCATTACATTTGCAAAAATGTTCTACTTAATGGTAAAGAATTCATCCATCCCCAAAATCTTACCATTGATTTTCCAAAATGCTTCATCCCAATGGTAAGAAATTTATTCGGCTCAAAAGTCTTACCATTAGTTTTTCAAATATATTTCCACAAATCACATACTGATAATCCGTTTGAAAAGGGTTAAGCAGCAAACTTATCATAAGCTATATCCTGACAGATGCTTTCAGTTCATTCAACACCCGTGTCTCTCTCTCCACCATAGCCTTGTCAAACGCCTCACAGCGACAGCTCAGATTCGCACGAATCGCTTCCTCCGGAGTCACAAACGTAAGCGTAAAACCTTCCTCCGCCTCATAATCATCCAGCTCCTGCTCTCCGACAGATTCCCCCACCTCACAGGTGTAATAGAAATTTTCCTGTTCAAAGACTGTATTCTCCAGATATTCACTGCGCTGTAACCGAAGTACATACCCATACTCTTTGATTGTCTCCGGCACTACCGCAAGACCTGTTTCTTCTTTCACCTCACGAATCAATGTCGCTTCATGGCTTTCATTTTCTTTGATGCCACCACCCGGAAACTTGTAATAGCCGTATTTCAGGCTATGTACCATGGCAAGCTTACCATCCTTCCGGATAATCCCCCGTACCGACGGTCGTTTGGAGTGCGGCCAGTTCTCCTCATAATCCTTTAAATCCACACAAAACAATTGCTTCATACATTTCCTCCGTTTTTAAAAGGCTGTTCGCCTTCCGCAATTCTTCGGTTCACATAGGCAAGCACCTCATTACACTTGTCTACATAAACTGCCATCCCAAATTCACACTCTCTATTCTCTCGATCCATTCTCCCCTATCTCTTAATTACATACCGTTGTATTTCTTCCTGAAAGGTGTCGCTATAAAACTCTGCTTCCAGTTCTCCGCCGCAGTTCTTTATCACATTTGCAGAAGCAACATTTATCTTATCACAGGTTAAAAGAACTTCTTTGATTCCCACCACATCACATACATTCAGTGCTTCTTTCAACATATCGGTGGCGTAATGCTTCCTGCGCTCCGTCGGTCTGATACAGTATCCGATATGACCGCCTTCTTTTCTGAGAAAATCGTTCAATGCCAAACGAATGTTAATCATTCCGATGATTTTATCATCCTCTTCCCGGACATAAAAATAGGTCAATGCCGGAACCCGCGGCTTTTCTATATTTGCTATATCAATATCCGCCAATACCTTACTAAGCCACGCTTCATAAGTAGCAGCTTCCAGATAGCCGTCCAAGGCACCGCATCCGTTAATCTCGGATTTGTATTTCCGAAATTCATTAATGAACTCAATTGCTTTTTCTTTGTATTGTATCTTTGGAAAAACAAATTTAAACATACATATCTCCCTTCAAAAACTGTTCCTCAAATGCTTTTACTGTTTCCCGATTCAACTCGTCGTTATTTTTCAATCAAATACGCCCGACACGGTGCACCGTCAAAGCCTGCGAAATTCAGCGGAGCATCACTTAAGAAATCCGCTCATTTGCCTCTGCATTTTCTTCCTTTCTCATTATCTTGTGCGCATCTTCTGCGGTTACATCGCCCTCGTGACGCGCCACAAAACAATCCCCTACAAACGCTGTAAGCGGTATTCTCTCCACCGTCTTTCCGTCCTTTAAAAAGTGAAACGGTGCATCTATATGCGTCCCGTTATGTGCACACATGGAAAACACGGAAAGATTATAGAGCTCTCCCTGCTCCATGCTTTTCACTCGTTCTGCCCGAGGACTGTCGTCCCCCGGAAACACCTTACAGGAAAGAACCTCCTGTGAAATGTCTATGATATTCATGCCGTTACCTCCCTTGTCCTGTCATGCACTCTTTCTTGAGCTTTGTAACTAGCGTGTCTACTCAATCTCTTCTCTCAGCCATTTCTCAACAACGGCAAAATCTGCTTCTTCCATAAACGGATGCTTACTTTGTTCTGAAACCGTCAACCGACATCCGAATCTATCCGCGAAGCTCTGAATACTCTCGATCGGCTGAAGATTATCAAGCGCGCCGTAAAGAATCGCGGTTTTTACGCTCCACTCCTTAATTGGATGTGTCTGAATATACCGGTAATAATCCCAGCGTAATATATCGATTTCCGTCTCAATTTCCTTTTCCCTTTCAAGCATCGCTCCGGTTATCCCCGACCAGAGCATCATGTGCTCTACCAGCCATTTCATATCTACAATCGGCGATTGAAACAGACACCTTTCAAAGTTTCTGTTGGCATATGCGTTTAACGAAAAATAGGCTCCGAGGCTACAGGCAAATAGAGAAACACTTTCCCATTTTTCAAATACATACTCCGCAATACTATTTAAGTCCTTACTCCCGTTCCATACATCACAGCGATATGCTGTATCCGTTCTTTCTCCATGCTCCGGCAGGTCAAAACTCAGTGTCTGATAGCCTTTTTGCTCCGCAATCTCTGCAAAGCTCTCAGCATATTCCTTCCTGCTCATCTTTCCGTGAACGTGTATATAGATTTTGTCGGAGTTCCCTCCCCACAAAATTGCGGGAATTCCGTGAATACATAGCCTTTCTCTCTTCATTCTCTCTGCTCCCCTCTATAGTAAAAAGTCTTCAAAAGACAGGGTTCGGATAGCTGATTATATCTCCCCAGCTCTGAACCTCGTTCCTAATGGATTCTATTTCAAGAATTCCCGCAGAGAAAAGCCATGCCCTGTCCTTCTCCGGTAATTCATCAAGCCGCTTCCAGCCCACTTCCTCAATTGGCTGGCAGTCCTCCGGTTCCTCCGGGTCATATCCGCGAATCGGCATCGCATCTTCCGGAATTCTGACCTCGAAGAAATATTCTGTCGTGCCTCCCAGTCGATTTACTACATTCAGCGGTCTGATAATTTCGCCCCTCACGCCACACTCTTCAAACAGCTCCCTGAGTGCAGTCTCCTCAGGTGTCTCCCCGGCTTCCATCCCACCGCCCGGAACAAGATAAAAACGGTTTCCGTGATAACAAACACGTTCCATAAGAATTGACGTTCCTCTTGTAATCACTGCACTTGCCCTGTTACGCATATTTCCTTCTCCTCCTTTATAATACCGCAAATAATCGAGTAGGAGGGAAAATTATATAAATTTTCCCGGCCTCTCACACTACTGTGCGTACGGTTCCGTACACGGCGGTTCAATCAACTTAACAAGTGACACACCTTTCGGTGTAGTAATCTAACATTGAGACTAGTCCAAATCGGGTTAGTTGACTTCTCACAGTTCGTTATTACTAAGCTAATGAAACCCCTGTGAGACCTCTACGCTTAAGGTGCACGCTCTTTCTCTCCATATATCCGCCGCATTTACTCTGTTACTACAAAAGTGGTAGTTATTAGACTTTGTTGCTTTGTGCCAACTTGTCTCTCGTAGCCTAGCCTTGTATGCGATTTCTGTTCGTCGAACCAGAGATTTGCTTACAGCTTCCTTCAGATTCCACCTCACGATGAACACCCTTGCTGTTCAGCTATACACTTCCCACTACCTGGGCATGTTCGGAACTTTCACCCGTTAGAGCGGCGCAAACACAGCAAGAGGCCTGCTTCGCAAGCCTCAAATTACAAATCATCTCATCCACACGGAATTTATTTCATCTCTGCCTTTTCTGCCAGTATCTGTAACTGTTCAAAGGTTCCTTCTATCTTCTCCGCATATCCGGCGACCTTCTCAGAAGCCCTGTTAATCGTCGATTTACATGTTTGTGTCTCTGCGGATACTTCCTCCGATGCTGCGGATAACAAAGAAATACTGTCTACAATCTCGCGGTTTGCATCCAAAACCTTTTCTACCTCCTGACTCATGGCAGCAACATCTCTCTGCAGAGTACTCATACCATTTCCCACTTCCATGAAGCTCTCATTCACTTCTTCTACCTTTTTGCGCTGAATATTAATTGCTTCCGCGGATTCTTCAATACCGGTCTGCGTCTCATTTGTTACGTTTATCAGCTGTGCAATAATCTCTGTAATCTTTTCTGTAGATACCTTCGTCTCTTCCGCAAGCTTTCTGATTTCGTCTGCTACGACCGCAAAACCTCTACCCGCTTCCCCTGCTCTTGCAGCCTCAATGCTTGCATTTAATGCCAAAAGATTCGTCTGGGAAGAAATATTTAAAATGGAATCCGTAATACCGGATACCTGATTGACATTGGTAACAAGTTCCTGCATTGATTTGGAAATTCTTGTGATATTCTGATCAACCAGCTTCGACTGTTCCTTCAGATTGTCAGCCAGTTGTTTTCCACCCTCTACCACATCCTTCAATTTTTCCGTAGTTCCTTTTGCATTCATCACACGCTCATTCGTATTTTCAATGCGGTTCTGAATATCCGTAGTCATTTCTGCTAATAATTCGTAATGGTAAAATTCATAACATCGCATCCTTACCTTATTTCTTATCATACAATACAATTATGCAAAAATCAACTAAATTCTCACACTCTTTCTTCTTTTTTACCTGTAATGGCAAACATTTTCCGTGTGTTCCTTACTCTGATATGCTATTTAGTTCTTCGTGACATCAAGACTACCGTTTCCACATGCTCCGTCATCGGAAACATATCTACCGGCTGTGCTTTCACTAATGTATACCCATTTCCCGCCAGATACTTAACATCTCTTGCCAGAGTTGCCGGGTCACAGGAGACATATACCACACGTTGCGGTTTCATATTTACTATTGTCTGCAACAACCTTTCGTCACAGCCCTTGCGCGGCGGATCCACAACGATCACGTCAGCGCGCATGCTTCCGCCGCTTTCGCGGTATTTCGCCGGTAAGACATCCTCTGCCGCACCCACAAAGAACTCCGCATTTGTAATACCGTTTCGGACCGCATTCTCCTTTGCATCTTCTATCGCCTGCGGCACAATTTCAACGCCGTAAACTCTCTTTGCCTTTGCCGCAAGGAACAGGGAAATGGTTCCGATACCGCAATATAAATCCCAGACGATTTCATTCCCGGTCAGGCCGGCAAACTCCAGAGCTTTACGATACAACACCTTCGTCTGCTTCGGGTTAACCTGATAAAAGGAAAGCGGTGAAATACGGTATGCCACTTCTCCGATATAATCCGTAATGTAGGTGTCCCCCCACACCGGAATAATCTCCGCACCGAGAATCACATTGGTTATCTCGCAATTAACATTTAAGCAGACTCCTTTCAGGGTCAATCCTGCTTTCACTTCACCTTCACTCTTTCCACAAGACCTGTTTCCGCTTTCATCCGCCTTATTTGCCTCGTCACAAGTCTTTTCGTTTCCTGACGCATTCCCTGTCTCTCCACAGCAAAACATTCCTACCGCTGTCTTCAGCCGTTCTGCAAGCACCTCTGCCCTCGGCAGGCTCTTTCCGTTTACGATGAGACAAACTAACACTTCTCCGGTCGCTGCTCCGATTCTCGTTAAAATGTAACGTACCAGTCCGGTATGTGTCTCCTCATCATACGGTGCAATCCGATACCGCTCCATATGGTTGCAGACCGTCCTGCAAATCACCTCATTCACCGGAGCCTGAATGGCACAAAAATCACTCGGAATCAGTGCATGGCTGTGCCCTGCGTAAAACCCGGTGACAATCCTTCCGTCCTTATCCTTTCCCACCGGGAATTGAGCTTTGTTCCGGTAGGCAAAGGGCTCATCCATACCCATAATCGGAAGAACTACCCGGTTGGCTTCAAACTCCACTCCCCCGATTCGTTCCAGACACTCCTTAACCTTTCTTTCCTTCCAGCAAAGCTGTGCCTCATAGCTCATCTGCTGTAGCTGACACCCTCCGCAGCGTCCCGCTACAGGGCACACCGACTCCACCCGGTTTGCGGACGGGCGTAATAACCTCTCTATTTTTGCATAACCGTAGGTTTTCTTTGCCTTTAACACTCTTACCTCAATTACATCCCCGACAACTGCACCCTTTACAAACAGGGTAAACCCGTCCGCCCGTCCGATGCCCTCACCGCCGCTTCCGATATCCGTAATCTCAAGTGTCACAATCTCATTCTTTTTCGGAGTCATATACCCGTTCCTACTTTCTGTATCCGTTTGGATGTGTGCTGTGCCACCTCCATGCCGTGGCAATAATTTTCTCCATATCTGTGTACCGCGGTTTCCACCCAAGTACAGTTCTTGCCTTCTCGCTGGAGGCAATGAGCGTTGCAGGGTCACCTCCGCGACGCGGTGCATCCTCGGCCTTAATCGGAAGACCGGTCACCCTTCTTGCCGCCTCCACAATTTCTCTTACACTGTAGCCTTCCCCGCTGCCGAGATTAAATACACTGCTTTCATTTCCCTTCATAAGATACTCTACCGCAAGTACATGCGCCTGCGCCAGATCCATTACATGCACATAATCACGTACACAGGTGCCGTCCTTTGTCGGATAATCCGTACCACAAATATCAATATGGTCTCTTTGTCCGAGCGGAACCTGCAATATAAGCGGAATCAGATGACTTTCCGGAGAATGTGCCTCTCCGATAGCGCCGCTTTCATGCGCACCGCACGCATTAAAATATCGAAGCGCCACATACTTAAGTCCGTGTGCAACATCTGTCCATTTCATCATCTTCTCCATAGCAAGCTTCGTCTCACCGTAAGCATTTATCGGTGCCGTTTTATCCTCTTCCAGAATCGGAATATTCTCCGGCTCGCCATACGTAGCCGCGGTAGAGGAGAACACAATTTTTTTAACATCGTGTGCAATCATAGACTCCAGTAACACCTTCGTACCGCATACATTATTGTCATAATACTTTAATGGGTTCTTCATACTCTCTGCCACAAGCGAATTAGCTGCAAAATGAATCACCGCATCAATCTTTTCATTCCCAAATACGGAATCTGCGAAAGCACGGCTGCGAATATCTCCTTCATAGAAACGTGCCTGCGGATGAACCGCCTCTTTGTGGCCGGTTTCCAGATTGTCCGCAACAACTACATCAATTCCTCTCTCCACTAGCTCATATACCATGTGAGAGCCGATATATCCCGCTCCGCCCAATACTAATATTGTCATTTTCTTCTTCCTTTCTCTGCTTTTCTCACAGCCCCGTTTCTTCCGGAAGCCGATGTCTTGTTGATTTTCCTCTGATTTTCTTTTAAAAAGCTCTATTTTGTTGTCTTTCTCATATTAGATTCAAACATTTTCTGAAAACCGAGCCATCCGTTCTCTTCCGTGCCCTCAAACAACGCCGTTACCCCTGCCAGCTTTGCATCCAGATTGTCCGCCATGCTGAGTGCTACCGCCTCTGCTAATTCCGGCTTCTTAGGCGAACCGTATTCCAGTTCACCGTGGTGGGACAAAATACAGTGAAGCAGCTCGTTCTTACGCCTTACAGAAAAACCACCGATTTTGTCCATGCGACTTGACAACCATTCCGCTCCGATATAAATATGTCCTAACAGCTGCCCCGCATCCGTATAGTCATTTTCAGGAAAGGCAGAAAGCTCAGCAAGCTTACCTACATCATGAAACATTGCTGCTGTCAGAAGTAAATCCCTGTCGAGTATAGAATAATTATCAGCCAGATAGCTGCATAGCCTGGTCACAGATACCGTATGCTCCAGTAACCCCCCCACAAAATTGTGGTGCATTGTTTTCGCCGCAGAGTGCTTCAGAAACATTTCGTGGAATCTCGAGTCCTCTTTATAATAACTTTCCGCCAGCTTCTTAAACTGTACATCCTTTAAGGATGCAATATAACCTAAAAGCTCCTTATACATTTCGCCGGTATCCTGCTTTGTACACGGCATAAAATCACTGACATCATACTCTCCCTCAGAAAGCTTTCTTACCCGCCTTATATTTAACTGCAACGCCCCCTGAAAGCTCACTACCTGTCCCTCAATGCGAACATAGTCCAATGCCTCGAAATGCTCGATTCCGGCGTTCAGTTCCCATACCTTACCATCCATTGTCCCGGTCTTATCCTGCAAAATCAGGGAATAATAGTTCTTTCCCGCCTTAGTCTGCAGTGTCTGCTTTTGTTTGCAGAAATAATTTTCGGAAATCATCTCCCCGTCCCGCAATTCTTTTAAATAGCGCATATTCGCTCCTCCGTTTTATATTAATGCATTCTTGTTTCCGGTATCATATACAACGTTTGTTCTTTGCGTTCGCCCTTAATCTCACGACTCACGATGATCCGCACACTCTGTTCGCCGACCGCACTGATTTCCTCGTGAAACTGCCGTACCTCCTTCACAGGCTCAATCCCTACCACTGTAATGATATCCCCGTTCTTTATCCCTGCTGCCATTGCCGGAGACGCGGGCATAACCTCCGTCACATAAACTCCCTCCGGCAGCTTATATTTTCCGCCCATCGCCGCATCCACTGCTTCCAGACGCATACCGCAATAGACTCTCGGAACATTATTCAGCGTTTTTTCTATAATGCTCCTCATCCCGCTCACCATTGCTGCTGTAAAAACACCGCTTTCCCCTTTATTCAGTGTCCGGCTGACAATCCCGATGACCTCTCCGGACAGATTGAAAACAAATCCGTCACCCTCCGCATATTTTGTAATTCCTGTTGTAAAATATAGAACTTCGTCATCTATTACCTGTACTAACTGTCCCGCTCCCGTTGTCATTCCGAGTTCCATAGCATCCAAATGCCCATTCGGATTTCCGAGAACCATAACCGGAATCCCAACCTCCACATCATCCTGGGCAAATCTTGCTTTCTTCGGCAGCGCCCCGGAATCGATAGTCCCGGCCGACGATAAACGTATCGTCATCACTGCCAGACGGTAATTCGTGTCATAGGAAAAAATAGAGCATGGAAGTGTTTCTCCGTTAGCAAATGTCACCTCGAATTTGGTTGCACCTTCAATGCTGTCTAAGTTCACCAGAAACAGCATATCCACTCCGTTGTCCCCCACATAAAGACCGGTAGCGTTCTTTGTCGTTTCATAGGCTTCTTCAAACCAGTCCACTCCCTCTGTAATCGCAGTAATCCGAACAAGCGACTTTTTTATATTTCCTGAAAGCTCCGCTATCCCCGAATACATATTCAAAAAATCCTGTATGGTGTCACTCTGTACAAGACCGGAATCCGGTGTTGTGTCCGGGTCCTTGTCAATAGTCACCGTAATCACAGGTGTAGCCTCCGGTGTAATATCCACTAACACGGAAGGGGTAGGCACACCTGTACCCGTAGGCTTCTTTGTCGGTCCCTGCCCCTCTGTCGGTGCCGGCTCCTTTGTAAGTATCGGTGTCGGTGTTGTATTTCCAATCCCTACAATCTGGCGCAGGGTATTTTCCAAACCAAGCTTTTCAATCAGGAACTTTCCCGAAAGTACGATTGCGGCTCCCGCAATAATGCCGAAAACAAGCGCATACAGCGCTGTACGAAGCAATGACTTTCCGAAACGTTTCCAGTTTCTTTTCTTCTGCGGAACAATCTTTTCCTGTATCACCTGATACTCTTCTTTATTTACATCATCTCTGTTTTCTTCCATACCGTAACCTCCTGATGTAACCTATGCTCCCTGTCTCCTTAGTTTCGTACTCAGTCATTCTCCGTCATAACAAGCGGAAGTGTAAAAACAAACTCGGAACCTACACCTTCCGTACTGATTACATTAATATTTTCATTATGTGCGGATATAATCTCCTTCGCAATTGAAAGCCCCAGACCGGTTCCCTTTTTATCCTTTCCGCGGGAGCTGTCAGACTTATAAAAGCGATCCCATATTTTTGTCAAATCTTCCTTCGGTATTCCAGAACCGTTATCCTTAACGGCTACCATTGCCTTTCTTCCTTTTTCCTCCACCGTAATACGAATTACTGAATCCGGATGACTGAATTTTATCGCGTTGTCTACTAAATTATATAAAACCTGTGCAATCTTATCCCTATCCGCATATACCGGAATTTCTTTTGCCGAAAACACCAGTTGGATTATTAGATGCTTTTTCTTGCAAAGTCCTTCAAAGGTTCTCGCCAGATTCTTAATCATTTCATTCACATCAAACTCAGATGGCTGCAAAATCATCCCCTTTTGATCAAGTGTATTCAGCGTCAAAAGATTAGAGGTAAGCTTTGTCAGACGTTCTACCTCGAATAACACAATATCAAGATATTTTTCCTGCTGCTCCGGTGGAATCGTCCCGTCCTTAATTGCCTCCGCATATCCCTTAATCGATGTAAGCGGTGAGCGGAAATCATGGGAAACATTCGCAATAATCTCTCTTTGATATTCATTAAAGCGGTACATGGTATCCCCCATATACCCTATGATATCCGCCAGCTCCTTATATTCCCCTCCCGAACGGATACTTAATCTTTTCTCATAATTGCCCATAGAATATGCGCGTGCCGCCGCAATCGTTTTCTTTAACGGTACTACCATAAAAACGTAAACTCCGACAAACACCGCTAATAAAACAACCATCGCTGCCAGATAACAAAAGTTCAGCTTGTTTAATTTATCGGCTGCTATTCTATGGACGGACTCCATCGTCACCATCGTGCAGACATATCCCTTCACCTTATACTGGTGAGTCAAGGGTACAACTACCGCTAACATCGGTTCTTCCACAACCCCTTGATAATAGACGTTTCGGTGAAATGTCTCATCAAGAAAATCCGGGGCGATGCTTTCAAACTGGATTTCTTTATCATTGAGCGGTGCGGTATCTCCAACTACCTTTCCCCACGGTGCCATAATCAGAATGCGGGCATTCAGAAGCTCTGCCACCGCTTCCAGATTCTCCATAAGCTTTTGAATCGTAATCCGATTGTCGTAATACCGTTCAACATAACCGTCTATAATACTACCGGTTTCCGTATAAATTGTCTGTTCCCGTTCCTCAAATACTCTCTCTTCTACGATAGCAGCAAGCACCGTGTTGATAATAAGGAACAAAGCACTTGCAACCAGCAGATAAGAAACAATGAGTTTCCTTGTCAGACCTCTCTTCATACCTTCTTTACCTCAAACTTATATCCGATTCCCCAAACGGTTGCAATACTCCAGTTTGCCCGGTCCTTAATCTTTTCGCGTACACGTTTCACATGTACATCCACGGTTCTCGTATCACCGATATATTCATAGCCCCAGATATGATCTAGAAGCTGTTCTCTGGTAAATACCTGATTCGGATGGGATGCCAGAAAATATAGGAGCTCCAATTCCTTCGGCGGCATTTCCACCTGTCTTCCGAGATAAGTAACCGCGTAATTTGTCTGGTTAATCAGTAAGTCCTGATAAATCACACATTCGCCCTGCTTTTCGTTCGGAAATAATTCCTTCTTCTCCGGCTCTGTGGCAAACCGTCTAAGCACCGCCTTGACTCTTGCCACAAGCTCCTTTGAATCAAAGGGCTTAATGATATAATCGTCTGCGCCCAGTTCCAGACCAAGTACCTTATCAAACACCTCTCCCTTTGCGGAAAGCATAATAATCGGCACTTTTGATGTCTTCCGGAGTTCTCTGCACACCTCATATCCATCGATACCCGGAAGCATTAAATCTAACAGAACAAGATTCGGCTTATACATACCGAATTGCTTTAATGCTTCCTCTCCGTCCTCCACACTAAGGGTATCAAAGCATTCCTTACGCAGATACAGGGAAATCAACTCTGCGATGCTTGCATCATCATCCACAATCATTATTTTCTGCTTTACTGCCATATCCCCTTCTCCTTTAAAACTCTACAATCGTCACACCATGGTCACCTTCGCCGAAACTGCCGATGCGGTAGCTTTTCACATAACGCAGACGTTTCAGGTACTGATGTACCGCATCCCGTAATGCGCCGGTACCGCGTCCATGGATAATCGTTACCTGCGGCAAATGCGCAAGATATGCATCATCCAGATACTTTTCCAGTACGGGAAGTGCCTCATCCACGCGCATACCGATTAAATTACACTCCGGACTGATGCTCATACTTTTACTCATCTTTATCTTTCCGGCTTCGGTTCTTGTCTTTTTCTCCGGTTCCTGCTCCGGTTCCGCAAATATAATATCCTTTAAATCTACCTGCGTCCGGAGTGCTCCGATCTGGACATACAGTTCTCCCTTTGCATTCGGAAGCGTTACCACGGTTCCTGTCAGATTCAGGCTTAGCACCTGTACCGTGCTGCCTACCTTAATCTCCTCGACAGCCGGCATTTTCTGATTTTTCTGTTTCTTACGCTTCACCGCAAGCGAATTTTCCTTTTCTCCGAGCTTTTCCCTGAGTGCGGTTCGTTCCAGCTCCATTTCCCGTCCCGCACCGCTCTTTCCAAGCTTATTAAACTTCTTTATCGTGCTGTCGGCATAGTCCTTCGCCTCCTGCAAAATATCCTTCGCCTGTTCGTTTGCTTCCCTAAGAATCCGCTCCTTTGCCGCATCGAGACGCTCATTTTTTTCCGCGTATTTTTTCCTTAATGCCTCCGCTTCCGCCAGACTCTTTTTGGTCTCCTCCGCATCACGCTCCGTCGCAATGCGCTTTTTCTCCAAATCCGCAATGACATCTTCAAAGCTCTGATCCTTTGCTCCTATAAAGCTCTTTGCCTCATCAATGATTTCCTCCGGAAGTCCGAGCTTTTTTGAAATGGCAAAAGCATTACTCTTTCCTGGAATACCGATTAAAAGCCGGTAAGTAGGACGAAGCGTCTCCACCGAAAACTCACAGCAGGCATTCGATACTCCCTCTGTGGAAAGAGCAAATACCTTCAGTTCACTGTAGTGAGTGGTTGCCATGGTACGAATTTCCTTCCGGTGCAGATAGGTCAGAATAGACATGGCAAGAGCCGCACCCTCCGTCGGGTCCGTCCCCGCACCGAGTTCATCAAACAATACCAGAGAATGTTCATCTGCCTTCGACAGAATAGATACCGTATTGGTCATATGAGAAGAGAATGTACTCAGGCTCTGCTCGATACTCTGCTCATCTCCGATGTCTGCAAATACATCATGAAACACAGCTAATTCCGAACCGTCAAAAGCAGGAATATGAAGTCCCGCCTGGCCCATTAAGGTAAACAGACCTACTGTTTTTAAGGAAACGGTTTTTCCCCCGGTATTCGGACCTGTAATTACCAGTAGAGAAAACTCCCCTCCGAGATAAATATCAATCGGTACAACCTTATGAGGGTCAATCAGAGGATGTCGCCCTTTTTTAATATTAATGTAGCCACGCTCGTTAAACTTTGGCTCGCATGCTTTCATTGCCTTTGACAAAGAAGCTCTTGCAAAGATAAAGTCAAGCTCCGTTAACGTCTTCATATTGTAAGCAAGATTCTCCACATGCTCTGCCGCATAGGAAGAAAGCTCCGCAAGTATCCTTTCTATTTCAGCCTTTTCCTTTTCCGCAAGCTCCGCAAGCTCGTTATTCAGCTTTACAATCGCCATCGGCTCCATAAATACGGTAGAGCCCTTTGAAGAACGGTCATGAATCATCCCCGGGAACTTCCCCTGATACTCCTGTTTTACAGGCAGACAATATCTGCCGTTACGCATTGTCACAAGAGCATCCTGAAACATTAGCTTATTATCCTGTGCATTTACAATCGAAGCCAGCTGTTCCCTGATTTTATCATTGACAAGGCGCATCTGACGGCGCACCTGCTTCAATCCGGCACTGGCATCATCCGCAATCTCTTCCTCGGACAATATACAGCGCATAATCTCATTATTCAGTGTAACAAGCGGCTCCAGTAAAGAAAAGCGTTCTGTCAGGGAATCCTCGGTTTCCTCCTGACCTCCCGTGCCATACTGCTTCACCCGGAGGGTTGCGGTAAGTACCGAACTGATTTTTAATAACTCTCCCGCAAGTAAAGCAGAGCCGACCTCAAGCAGCTTTACGGTACCGCTTATATCCGGAAGTCCGTGAAAGGAAAGACTTCCTTTTTTAAACACTCTTGCCAGAGCATCCGAAGTTTCTCTCTGTAATTCCATAATTCTGCCAAGCTCTGTCTGTGGCTTTAACTCCGCACACAGCCTTCTGCCCGGTTCCGAACCGGCAAACTGCTGCAGGCGTTCTATTATCTTGCCGTACTCAAGCGTACGCAGCGCTCTTTCATTTACACTCACCATAATTACATAACCTCTTCCCAAAAATATAACCGATTATTTACAATCCACTTCACTCCAGCTGTGGCGGTGAAGCTCTCCCTGCATCTGCATGTGGGCAAACCCCTGCTGCCGTAATGCTTCATAGGTAACAATCGCCACCGAATTCGAGAGATTCAGGGAACGAATTTCCTCAAGCATGGGAATCCTGATACAGCGTTCCTTATCACGCATCAAAATCTCTTCTGGGATTCCGGCGCTTTCTTTCCCGAACATCAGATAAGCATTTTCTTCAAAAGCCGCTTCTGTATACAGGGTCTGTCCCTTTGTTGTTGCCATATACGGACGCGCTCCCGGATTTTTCAAAAGAAACTCCTCATAATTCTTATATACATATAAATCGATTTCTTTCCAGTAATCCATTCCCGCACGACGAACCGCCTTTTCCGAAATATCAAAGCCAAGCGGTTCGATTAAATGCAGACGACTTCCCGTAGCCACACAGGTCCGCCCGATATTTCCTGTATTTGCCGGTATTTCCGGCTCCAGTAATACAATATTTAACATAACCTTTTTCATCCTTAAAATAAATCTTTTCCTTTACGACGAAAAAGGGTGAAACTATTCACCCTTAATCGACACATTGATTTCTATTGATTTCCCGTTCTCAAGTGTTAACGGAATTGCAACATTCGCCGCATAGTTTGAAGAAAATACCACCTCTCCCGAACACATTGTCGGCGGTGTAATATCAATTCCGATTCCCTTCGTTGAAAAAATAGTGGCGGAATTTCCGAGAATCATATTTCCAAGCTCACAAATTGCGCTTGTAGACATCTCGTTCATTTCTGTCACCGGCATCATCATCATCTTTGATGCCACTTCACATGCCACATTATTTTGAAAAGCAATCATGACCTGCCCTTTCATTTCACCGGTAACACCAATCATTATAATCAAAGCATCTTTTTCAAATGCAGCCTGCTTCAGAGAGGGCTTCCCTACTTTTGTTTCCATACCAAAATCACGTAAAACACTGGATGCTGCTGTTAAAAAAGGATTTATATGTTCCACATTTAGTAGTGCCATAAGCAATTGCCTCCGTTTACTTTTTATCTTTTGGCGCTTATCATGTACTTCATTGTATCACACTCTGGGATTTATCGCAAGCACCGTTTTCAGCTTTCTCCGTATTCTTTGCAGTGCATTGTCAATAGACTTCGGCTCTTTCCCCATCAATACCGCAATCTTCTGATACGGAAGTCCGGACGCATAATATGACAACACCTGCTGTTCCATGCGGCTTAGCTTTGAAAGAACCTCCTCCTCCAGCCTGACCGCATTCTCTCTGTCTATCACCGACTCCTCCGGGCTTTTCTGACGGTAATCCACCGCATCATATGCCCTTGTACCGGTATTGCTCTGTTCGGCATCCTCTGCATTCGCAAACAAATCAAAGGAAATATAATTATTCAACGGCTGATTTTTTTTTGTATTCGAAGATTTGATTGCAGAGTACATTTGTCTGGTAATGCACAGTCCGGCAAACGCGGCAAAGGAATCGTTTTTTTGCGGATTATACTCTCTGATTGCTTTAAACAGGCCAATCATACCCTCCTGTATTAAATCTTCCTTATCCGCACCGACCAGATATAATGCCGTTGCTTTACTACGCACCATATTCTTGTAACGGTTCAGCATTTCTTCCATTGCTCCGTTTTCACCCTTCTGACAACGGAAAATCAGCTCGATTTCTTCTGCCTCAGACCCTGCACCATTTTGTTCTTCCCTCTCACTTTTTCCCATAAACCACTCCTTCCTCTGCGAGGTTTTCCTTACTTTCCGAGTCGCTGTCGTACAATTTCGTACATAAGAACCCCGGCAGCCACCGAAGCATTTAAAGAATCGATTTCCCCCTTCATCGGAATGCTTGTAATATAATCACACTTTTCTCTTACCAGACGGCTAACTCCTTCTCCTTCGTTTCCGATTACAAGCCCTATCGGTCCGATCAGATTCTGTCTGTACATCACTTCACCGTCCATATCCGCACAGACAAACCACAACCCTTCCTTTTTCAACTCCTCCATTGTCTGCACAAGATTTGTCACCTTTGCTACCGGTGTATAATTTAATGCTCCTGCACTGGTTTTTGCAACTGTTGCGGTAAGTCCTGCCGCACGCCGCTTCGGAATAATAACACCATGTGCTCCCGCAAGATTTGCGGTACGAATAATAGCTCCGAGATTATGCGGGTCTTCAATGCCGTCAAGCAGTATAAGAAACGGTGCCTCTCCCTTTTCCCTTGCAATGGCAAGCAAATCCGACACCTCCGCATACTCATAAGCCGCAGCATAAGCAATTACTCCCTGGTGCTTTCCGGTGGCAGACATCTGATCCAGACGTTCCTTTTTTACAAATGACACAACCGCATTCTGTTTCTTTGCTTCCTTTAAAATGTTGTTCATGGCACCTTCGCGGTTCCCTTCCAGCACAAACAGGCGGTCAATGGTTTTTCCTGAGCGAAATGCTTCCGCTACCGCATTCCTTCCTTCAATCGTTAACTCCTCGTATCGCATCTATTTTCTTCCTCCATTGTTCCTGCCAGAGCCATAGCAATCATACGCTCCGTCTGTCCGGTCAGATACCAGTACCCGAACAGCGCCTCAAATCCGGTGGCTACCCGGTAATCTCCGATTGTCGCATTTTTTGCGCTCGTATAGGACTTTGCGTTTCTTCCCCTGCGGAACACCGACAATTCTTCCTCCGTCAACAGCTCCTTAATGCGGTGATAGGAATCCTTTTGTGCTTCTGCTTTTACCAGCTTGCTGGCATGCTTATGCAGGGTATTGACCGGTGCATTGCCACGCTCTACCAGAACGGTACGAACAATCAGCTCATACACCGCATCCCCTATATACGCAAGGGTCAGCGGGGAGTATTGCTTTGCATCCTGTTCCTGCAGGGAAAACACATCGCAAATCTGATGGCACAAAAAATGAGGTTCCTGTTCCGCATCCTGCTGCACACACCGATTCATATCCGTGTGTACCTCCTTTTCTACACCAGTTCCCATACTACGCCTTCTCTCGTATCCTTGATTGCTACTCCCTTTGCCAGAAGCTCATCCCGAATCGCATCAGCCCTTGCAAAATCCTTTGCCTTCTTTGCTTCCTTACGTTCTTCGATTTTTGCAAGTACAAAAGCTGTTAACTCATCATCCGCTCCGTTTCCACCGTCCGGCTTAGCGTCGGCTTCCCCTGCGGTCAGATTAAGTCCGAGCACATAATCCATTTCTTTTATAAGTGCAAGCTTTGTCGCACCGTTCATCTCATCCTTCAGCACATCATACACAACAGTCAATGCACTGGAGGTATTGATATCGTTTGTCAGAGCTTCCAAAAACTTTTCATGAAACAAATTCTTCTTTGCTTCGTCCACTTCTCCTTCCGGATTAAGACCCGCTATCCTTTTCACAAGCTTCTGATATGCCGCTGCCACCTGGTCGAGTACCTCATAAGAAAACTCTAACGGCTTACGATAATGGGACTGTAGGCAGAACATACGATATACCAACGGATGATACCCCTTCTCCTCTAACAGGGAAACAGTCAGGAAATCACCCTTGGACTTACTCATCTTACCGGAACGGTCATTCAGATGATGCACATGGAACCAGTAATTACACCACTTATGTCCCAGATATGCCTCACTCTGGGCAATTTCGTTCGTATGATGCGGAAAAATATTATCTACTCCTCCGCAGTGGATATCCATAAACTCACCCAGATGCTTTATAGAGATTCCGGAGCATTCGATATGCCAGCCCGGATAACCGATTCCCCACGGGCTTTCCCATTTTAACTCCTGGGCATCAAATTTCGACTTCGTGAACCAGAGAACAAAATCACTTTTATTCTTCTTATTCTCGTCCTGCTCCACATCATCACGCACTCCTACCAGAAGCTCCTTTTCGCTCTGACTGGAAAATACATAATAATCCTCCAGCTTAGACGTGTCAAAATAAATATTGCCGCCTGCTTCGTATGCATATCCCTTTTCTAACAGCACCTCAACCATATGAATAAACTCAGTAATACAATTCGTAGCCGGTTCTACTACATCCGGCGTCTTTATATTTAACTTTCCGCAATCCGAAAAAAAAGCATCCGTATAAAACTTTGCAATCTCCATCACGGTTTTATTTTCGCGTTTTGCTCCCTTTAGCATCTTATCCTCGCCTGTATCCGCATCACTGGATAAATGTCCGACATCCGTTATATTCATAACACGCTTTACATCATAGCCCGCGAAGCGCAAAGACTTTTCCAGCACATCCTCCATAATATAGCTGCGAAGATTACCGATGTGGGCAAAATGATATACTGTAGGCCCGCAGGTATACATCTTTACTTTTCCTTCCTCATTCGGAATAAACTGCTCTACCTTCCTTGTCAGTGTGTTGAATAGCTGAAACCTGTTTTCCATGACATACTCCTTTTCGTTCCTTATATTGATATATTTTGCTGCTGCCTTATACAATTTATTTTTCCTCAAGTGCCGCCGCAAGCTCCTCTATCCGTTCTTTTAACTTCAGGTTCTCCTGTTGCAGCCGGTCAATTTCCATCATAACAGGATTCGGCAAATGTACCTGATCCAAATCTTCCCGCGGTATACGCTTGTTATCGCGCTTTACGACAATACCGGGTACACCTACCACGGTAGAATTCGGCGGAACCTCCCTTAACACCACAGAGCCGGCACCGATTTTTGAATTTTCTCCTACCGTAAATGACCCCAGCACCTTTGCACCGGCACTAATCATTACATTATCTCCGATGGTAGGGTGGCGTTTTCCCTGCTCCTTTCCGGTACCTCCGAGTGTCACACCCTGATACAGTGTAACATTATCACCGATAATTGCTGTTTCACCGATTACAACTCCGTGTCCGTGGTCAATGAACAGCCCCTTCCCTATGGTTGCCCCCGGATGAATCTCGATTCCCGTCTTTCTCGCTGTACGCTGGGAATACCATCTTGCCAGGAAATAATGCTTTTTCATGTACAGCTTATGTGCCAGACGATGTCTTAATATAGCGCGAAAGCTCGGATACAAAAAAACCTCCCACGAAGACTTAATTGCCGCATCTCTTTCTTTTATTACCTGCATTTCTTCTTTTACATATTGAATAAATCCCATAGAATCCTCCTGTCAGAACAAAGAGCGCGCATCCTTAGCGGAGCTTTTTATCGAATAGACTCAATTTCCTATTTGGCTTCAGGTGTCAAAAGGTACTTATGACACCTGAAGCCCATTCGATAAAAAACACCCCTTCTTTCGAAGAGGTGTCAATATACACGGTTCCACTCAACTTTTACAGGAGTACACATTTCATGCTCCTGCTCTTTCTACATAATAACGACTGCCGCCGTACATGGCTACCCCTGAAAGGCTCACCTGTCCGCTCCGAAATGCACTTCACCGCATCTGTCTGCCGGAACTGCTTTCAGCCGATGACAGTTCCTCTCTGTTGCCCCATAATCCGGCTACTCTTTTCTTCACTGCGTTTTACTTGTTTTCTTCATTATATGCAAAAAGACACATTTTTGTCAAGAGTAAAGATATGCTATACCTCTTCCGGCACATGAATCACTGCCCGGTAAGCATCCTTTTCTGCCCACTCGTCATCAAAAAGTAACGGATAGCTTCTCTCCTTCCGGAATCCTGTAAGCCAGCTTTCATTATCTCTCATGCCCCAGAAGGTTACACAGGCAATATCGGCTTTTCCTTCCTTTTTTGCCTTGACATAAATCTTAAAAAGGTCTCTGTATGCATCCGCAAGCTTCTTCTGCCCCTCCTCGGACGGATCCGGATTATGAATATCAAGCTCCGTGGAGTGTATCTCAAGGCCAAGTGCACCAAAGGTATGTAACGCCCTTTCGTATTCCTCCAGATTACAATCATTAAGGACAAGATGAGTCTGCATTCCCAGACCGTCAATTAGCTTTTCTTTCATTAACGGCTTTAAAATATACTCAATAATCGTATCACGCTTAAACGGAATAAACGTATTATAATCGTTATAAAACAGCTTCACACCCTCCGCCGCATACTTTCTGGCAAAGCGGAACGCATACAATACAAAATCCTCGCCGATGGTCTGATACCACGGAGAACGCTTTCTCCAGCCTTCTTCATTTCTCTCTTCTATTGCTTCATTTACAACATCCCATGCATAAACTACACCCGGATATTCCGTCTGTACAAAGGTAAGTACACTTTTAATAAACCATTCCATTCTTGCAAGCATTGTATCCCGGTCAGCCCACGGTGCCTCCGGATTATCCTGATAGCCTTCCTTGAAAAACCAGATAGGAGTCTGATTATGCCATGCCAGTGTATGTCCGCGCATTGCAATGTTATTCTCCTTAGCAAACTCCAGATACTTTCCGGCAGCATCACAGTTCATTGCAGGCTGCAGGTTATACTTCTCCGGATTTGACAAATTTGCTTCCTTGTCTAACATATACATCGGCTTCATCTCATTTTCCGCCGTCATGCTGCTGTAATGCTTTACCAGCTCTTCCTTAGCCTTATCGGACTTCATATCAAAAAAAGAAACCGATGTCCCTATCTTAAAATACGGCTCAAATACTTTTTTCAAACTCATTCTTCTATACCTCTCCCTTTCTGCTCTCGGCAATATTATATGCCTCAGACTTTTGAGATTTCTCAATGCCCTGTCATGTATTTTAACACATTTTCCCAAATTAATCCACATAAGAAGAATCTGATTATATAAGGAAATAAACATTCTTTGTCTCTTACATTTCACTTCTCATTTTTTCATTTTTTGCATATAGTATTGCAAACGTATTTCCTTCCGTCTCAGGAAATCAGCTGCTCTTTGAAAGGAGACATGATGAATCAGGATTCTTCCTTTCCGCCGATACTGCCTCCTTCCACGGAACTAGGAGCCCTTATATTTGCCCTTCTTCCTTGTCTTAAGGAGGCTTACCGCCCTTTTGCATCTTTTACTTATCACATAACCGAGCTCTCCGGATTAAAAAGGATACCCGCTTCTCCTCCCTTGTCCGGTGTTTCAAGTGTGGATACACTTATTTCGGACAAGGATATGCTGCTTCATTCTTTGTCCTATTACGGAAAGCTGTTTCACATGCCTTTATTATCCACGATTGCAAATCTTCTGCAGGCAATTCAGTTTTACAAAACCTATCAGGAAATTTTACCGGGGCTGTTCTCCGCTATGGGAGATACGGGAAACAGTGACAAGACTTCGTCCCCGTTAGAAAGTATGGCAGGCCTCTTTTCGGGACTCGGCGGAGCAGGCGGGAGTCTGGCAAACTTGTTTTCCACCCTTGGCGGACTTTCGCCCGATTTACTCTCTTCTTTGTTTTCGGGCTTTTCCGGAAGTTCTTCAGCATGCAGCGGTGCTTCCCCGGATAAATGTGACGAATGCACCCATGAAGCACCCTCCCCATGTACCGGAGACTCCCCGGAAGCACTTTCTCCATGTACCGAAGACTCCATGGAAACATTTTCTCCTACCCCTGACTCCTCCCAAGGGACATCGGATGTTCCGGATGAAGAACCCGTCAAAGTATATACCGGAACAGATACAAATCCCGCAGATGCTGCCCGCAGGGATAGCTCCGATGACCTCTACAACAGCCTCTATACGTTTTTGACCCCGGAGCAGAAAAAGATTTACGAACAACTTATGCATAATGAGTAACCTCCCGGCATAAGCTTTTAGAAGATAACTTGCAAAAAAGGAGTTTATATGAGTCCGGAAACCTTAAAAGCCTTACCCGAATACCAGAAGCTTTCTCCTGCGAAGCAGGCATTAATCTCCGAGATTGTAAATGACGCAAACAATACACCGGGTGACGCCATGTTACCTCTCCTGTTAAAGGCCCAGACACGAATGAAAGCACTTGGAATTCAGTTTACCCAGGAGGAAAGTACCTTTTTAATGTCTGCACTAATGTCGGATTTATCTCCCGCCGATAAAGCGAAATTTGAACTGTTAAAGAAACTAATGCGAAAATAAACAAATAGAAAGGATGCTTATGGAAACACTTTTATCTCTCTTTGACCGTTACGGCATCTTTGCCATGATTATTATTATCTTTTTAGAATATGCCTGTTTTCCGATTTCCAGCGAACTGGTGCTTCCCTTTTCCGGTGCCATTGCCCATGCGGAAAATGTCTCCTTCTTTCTTCTGCTTCCGTTATCCGTACTTGCCGGACTTTTGGGAACCGGTCTCTGTTATCTGGCAGGACGTCTGGGTGGAGAAGCCATTATATCAAAAATGACAAAAAGGTTTCCAAAAAGTCAGAGAGCTATCGACTCCTCCCGTGCAAAATTTGCGAAATACGGAGCGGGAGCTGTCTGTATCGGCAGGGTAATTCCCCTTTGCCGCACCTATATTGCCTTTGTAGCCGGCGCTGCGGGACAGCCGCCGTCAATCTATTTTCCTTATTCTCTTTTGGGCATTACAATATGGAACAGCGCCCTTTTATCCCTCGGCTACTTCCTTCGGGACAACTGGGGCGCTGTTTCCGGTTATTATGAACGCTACAAACAATTCCTGCTGCCGGCCTTAATCGGCGGGGTCGTACTGATTATCCTTTTCAAAAAATCGCAGAAGAAAAAGGACTCAAAAACCTAGTGTCCGCTTCGTTTCTGCATAATGGCTCCGGCAATGTCCTCGCGCATATCGATGACAGCCTGTCTGGATGCCTCCGCAAAGTTTGCCTCTCCGAACTTCGCATATGCCTCCTGCTTATATGCAGCAATAATACCGCGGGAGGAATTTACAATAGCACCGAGACCGTCTGCATTGAAGTAATGCACCAGATCTGCCGCCTTGCCTCCCTGTGCACCGTAGCCCGGTACAAGAATAAAGCTCTTCGGCATAATCTTACGCAAAACCTTTCCCATTTCCGGATAGGTGGCACCTACTACCGCACCGATGTTGCTGTAGTCACCATCCATACAATCAGCTCCCCATTCGGCTACCTTTTCACCTACATATTCATAGAGCGGTCTGCCGTCAATCAGGCGGTCCTGGAATTCTCCGCTGGACGGATTCGAGGTCTTAACAAGAATAAACAGACCCTTATTCTCTTCCTTACAAACCTTTACAAACGGATTGACACCATCACTTCCGAGGTACGGATTTACAGTAACAAAATCCTCGTCAAACGGATAGTAAGTCTTTCTTCCCACGCTTACCTTACCTAAATGTCCTACTGCATAAGCCTCAGAGGTAGAACCGATATCACCGCGCTTAATATCACCGATAACAACGAGCCCCTTTTCCTTACAGTACTCCACAGTCCTCTTAAATGCAATCAGCCCCGGAATACCAAACTGCTCATACATTGCCACCTGCGGCTTCACTGCCGGAATCAAATCACAGGTTGCATCCACAATTGCCTTATTAAACTGCCAGATTGCTTCTGCCGCACCTTCTAATGTCTCACCGAATTCTGCAAAAGCCTTCTCCTTTACCTGAGCCGGAACATAAGAAAGCATCGGGTCGAGTCCCACCACAATCGGTGCATTTGTCTTCTGAATCTTTGTAATCAGTTCTTTTACCATAGTAGTCTCCTTTTTCTGCCTTCCGGCAATTGATTTCTTACAAACCGCCTATCCGGTTTGCACATTCTTTCGAACATTTTAGCACAGAAAACGATCTTTCGCAAGAACTGTTACTGTAAGAATGCTTCAATGTCCTCATCCGTTAACATCGAGTACACTTCCGCATCATACTTTTCACGGATCCTGTCCTCGCCGCTCTGCTCAACCTTTTCCGTCTGCTGCTTACGGTTCACAATTACAATCACCGTCACGCCGTACTTATTTAAACAATGCTGTCGCCGTTGCGCAGGAAAATGCAATCCCATGATAGGCAAGCTTATAACCGAAGAGTTCGTCCGTTGTGACTCCTCTTACCTTACGAAGAATTCTGATTTGATTCCCTATCGAGTTTGTCATATCTGTTTCCTCATCTTTCTTTTATTTGGAGCTCCTATCTCCATTATAGTGAAAACAGCATGTATCGCAATAACTTCTGAAACGAGATTTTTTCAACCGGCAGATGAGAGAAGAAAATCTCTTCGTATTCTCGTCATTGATTTGTTTCTCGTTATTAGCTTCTCTCGTAGGTAACCGTACCCTCGGAAATCGTCATATACACTCTACCCGTTACCTTTTTACCACCGAACGGGGTATTCTTTCCCTTGGACAAAAACTCCTCCGGATTGATTACGTACTCTTCATCCGGTGCAACAATTGCAATATCTGCATAATATCCCTCAGACAGACTGCCGATTTCCTTTTCTCTGCCGAGTACCTTCGCCGGATGATAGCTCATGCAGGCTGCCAGCTGCATCGGTGTCATTCCGTGCTGCTTCACAAGCACCGTATTGCTTAAGGCATACGCCGTCTCCGAACCGACGATTCCAAACGGGGAACCTACCATGGAGCCGCTCTTTTCTTCCGCGGAATGCGGTGCATGGTCTGTGGAAATTACTTCCATGGTGCCGTCAAGAAGCCCTGCAATCAGTGCCTTGACATCCTCCTTTCCGCGTAACGGCGGGTTCATCTTATACTTTGAATCGTCTGCCGTAATATCCTCGTCACACATCGCAAAATGATGCGGACACACCTCGGCAGTCACTGCAATTCCTTTTTCCTTTGCAAAACGCACAAAATCCACACTGTACTTTGTCGAGCAATGACACAGATGAAGCCTTGCCCCGGTTTCCTCTGCCAGCAAAATGTCCCGCATGGTAATGATGTCTTCTACTGCGTTTGTTATTCCCGGAAGTCCAAGCTCTTCCGCTTTTGCGCCGGCATTCATGACACCACCCCGCACAAGATTAATCTCTTCGCAGTGAGCAAATACCGGAAGCCCTGCTTCCTTTGCACGCCGCATTCCCTCCGCGTACAATGCCGGATTCATCACGGACTTTCCGTCCTCTGACACCGCTGCCGCTCCTGCCCTTGCAAGACCTGCGATATCCGAAAGCTCCGTTCCCTTCTGTCCGACAGTCACCGCACCGACCGGGAGCACACGTACCTTTCCTGCTTTCTTTGCCTTCTCCAATACCGTCTCAACCACTTCGGCACAATCCGTTACCGGTCTTGTATTCGGCATCGGACAGACCGTAGTGTAACCGCCTGCCGCTGCCGCCGCAGAGCCGGTGGCTATCGTCTCCTTATATTCCAAACCCGGCTCCCTGTAATGCACATGCAAATCAATAAACCCCGGCAGCACATGCTTTCCCGTTGCATCCACCACACGGTCTGCATTTGCCTCCTGCTCTGAAATCTTCTCCGCAACACGTACAATCTTTTTACCGTCTATCAACAAATCATAAGCTCCCTCGCGACCGCTCGCCGGGTCAATCACATAACCGTTCCGAATCAGAATCCTCATCTTATTTCACCGCTTCCTTTCCTAAAACATCATACCGTACTTCTGAAAGAAACAGGCCTCTCACTTCGATTGTTTCACCTGCCTTCTCCCGTTCGCCGTTCACCAGAAGACGTTCTACGTCCTCCGGTACCATTTCCCCTCGTCCGACCGCCAAAAGAGTCCCTACCAGAATCCGCACCATATGCGGCCAGAAATCGTCCGCGACAAAGGTGAATAAAATCTCTCTGTCATCCCCGTAGACGGAGACCTCCTTCATAACCCGTACCGTAGATTTTTTCATTTTCCGGTTATCGGAAAATGCCTTAAAATCATGCCCCCCAATCAGATATGCGGCTGCCTTTTTCATTTTCCCGATATCCGGCCGTTTAAAACAATAGTAGTTGTACTTCCGCTCGAATACCGACGGAACCTCCCCTACCGTTACCTTATATTCGTAAACAAATTCCTTCGCAAGATAAGAGGCATGAAAGCGATCCGGCACCTCAACTGCCTCTAAAACCGCAATGTCCATCGGCAGATACCGGTTCAGATATTGCTTTATCTCCGTTATACTCATTCCGGTGGTCGTATGAAAATTTGCAATCTGACCGTATGCATGGGCTCCCGGCTCGGTACGCGCCGCCCCGATGACCTCCACCGGCTTTCCTTCCATTTTTTCCAGTACCTCTTCCAGTTTTCCCTGTATCGTTACCATCCGCTCTTTTCCCGCCGGCTTCTGCCATCCGGCATAGCGGGAGCCGTCATATTCCAATGTAAGCTTAATATTCCTTGTTCGCTCCTGTTGCATCATACTCTCCTTATTCTTCAAAATACTCCTTCACGCCCTCAACAATTCCCTGTACCAAAAGCGCCTGATACTCTGCACTGACTAATTTCTTTTCCTCTGCTTCGTTTGTCATAAAGCCGGCCTCTACGACAATCACCGGCATTTTTGCCCAGTTGGTTCCGGTCAGGTCATCCCGCTCTGCAATGCCGCGCTTTTTTGCTCCTGTTGCCTCACAAAGTCCGTCTAAAACAGACTGCGCCAGCCTTTTACTATCCGGCGAAAGCTCCGCCACATAAGGATTATTTTCCGAAGGATAGAGCACCGAAATCCCATTTGCTGCCGTATTATCCGACCCGTCGGCATGGATGCGTATAAAAATATCAGCCCCTGCTTCATTTGCAAGCTCCGCCCGTTCTGCATTACTGATATCCACCTCTGCCGTTTCTCTTGTCATCACAACCATGTACCCTGCAGCTGTGAAAGACTCCCTTAGCTTTAAAGAAAGCTCAAGATTAAACTGATGTTCCGGCACTTTTGTGGTTCTCCCCTGCGTTCCCGATGAAACCTTTGCTTTCTTCTGTGCGGCACCTGGTCCGACAGGCTCCTTGTCGTAGTTACCTTTCATCTGATGTCCCGGATCAATCGCTATGATTTTCATGGTTGCCGCTTCCGGTACTTTTGTCGGAACCGGGGTCACGGTAGGCTCCGGAACTTCCGTCGGAACTGTAGCCGCAGTAGGGTCCGGTTCCTTTGTCGGCTCTATTGTCGGAACAGCTGACACCGCCTTTGTTACCTCCGGCGTTATCGTAAGCAGAGAGTCTTTTTCCTCTGCTGGTGTTTTGCTGCATCCTGCCGCAAACAGTATGCCTGTTATTATAATCATTCCAATCCAACGCTTCATTTCAATATCATTGCCCCCTTTAGCGTTTTCCATTTTATCATATCCCAACCCGGAAAACAATAAACATTTCGTTTCACAGTTGACAAACTATACAAAACACAGTATACTTTGTCCGAAAAATAATAGCAGTATGCAAGGAGGTTTTTTTATGTTTTTGGATGTATTTAAGGAGGACGGCTATGCCGCACTCACCCCTGCAGGTTATATTGCCTGCGCAGTTATAATTCTCCTCATTGTCGTTTTGTCCATTCTGTTTGTAAAGCCGAAGGAAAACGCAAAACCGCACTGGAAATCAAAGCAGCTCGTCTTTTCCGCAGCTTGTCTGGCACTTGCTTTTTTACTTTCCTACATACAGCCGTACAAAATGCCGTGGGGAGGTTCCGTTACCCTGTTTAGTATGCTGTTTATCTGTCTTGTCGGCAACTGGTACGGGCTGCGTGCAGGATTAACCGTGGCTTTTACCTACAGTATTCTTCAATTTATTCAAAGCGGCGGCAGCTACATTCTTACTCCGCTTCAGGTATGCTGCGACTACTTTTTTGCATTTACCGCCCTTGGTTTTTCCGGCGTGTTTGCAGGAAAGAAGAACGGTCTGATTAAGGGATACATTCTTGGCATTTTCCTTCGCGGTGTATTTCATTCCATCGGTGGTTACTTATACTGGATGGATTATATGCCGGATAATTTCCCGAAGGCTCTCTCCGCAATTTACCCGATTGTATACAACTACTCCTACATCCTTATCGAGGGAGTTGCTACCGTACTGATTCTTTGTATTCCGGCGGTAAAATCCGCACTGAACCGAATCAAGCGGATGACCACGGAATAAACTTTTGATACCGGAATCGTATATTTCTTTAAAGCAAAAACGTTTGCCTGTGAGCAGTCCCACAAGCAAACGTTTTCTTTTTATCCGTTCATACACTTATTACGTACCGGTTATTTTATCATTCCTCAACAAACGGTGCGCCGCACTCCGAACAGAACTTTCCCTTATTTACTGCTCCGCAGGAACAGGTCCATTCTTCCGCAGGCTTTTTCATGCCGCATTCGGTGCAGAACTTCCCGGTATTCTCGGTTCCGCATTTACAGGTCCATACCGATGACTTTACAGGTTCCGGTCTCTTTGCACCGCACTCCGTACAGAACTTCCCGGTATTGTTTACGCCGCACTTACAAATCCAGCCGTCTGTTCCGGATGTCGTCTTTACATCGTTTCCCGTATTCTGCTGTGCCATTCCCTGCTGTTGATTTGCCATGGCAAACAGATTCTGTGCATTGACTCCTCCTGACTGCTGCGCCATATTGAGCCCCATAAAGCCTAACATTGCCCCTCCTTCGTTCTTTGCAGCGGATTTCATTGCTTCTGCCTGACTCTCAATCAGGACTCCGGCAGCATTGGCAGTATTATTATAATATTGCAGCTTCTGATACTTCTGGATTTCTGCAAGATCGTCATCCGGAATCGTAGCCGATACGTCAAGGCTGACAAGCTCAATACCGCGAAGTGCTGTCCACTTTTGTGAGAGACGCTGCTGCAGACTCTCACATATTTCCTCCGCATGATAGGTCAGATCCTCATAGCTGATTCCCCTGTTTGAAAATTCTCCTAACACCGGACGCAGCTCTCTGACAAACTCAGGCCGCAGGGTATTTTGTACCAAATCATCCTTATTGTACTCCTCTGCCACATTTCCTGCTTCTACCTGATAAAAGAGCAACGGGTTTGAAATCTTAAAGGTATACTCCCCGTTACAGCGAAGCTTTACCGTCATATTGTTAATTCCGATTTCCGGATAGCACACACGGAACGGAATCGGCTGAGGTGTACCGTACTTATTACCGGAAACATGCTTAATATTAACATAATAGACTCTCTGATCCTTAGCCGTATCACCGCCGAAGGTAAAACGCTTTCCGATAGTTTTAAAGGTATCAAGGATGCCGGTTCCGAGGCTTCCGTAAAAAATCGTCGGCTCCGTAGACTTGTCATATACAAACTCACCCGGCTCCGCACAGACATCAACGACCTTTCCCTGCTCAACGATTAACATACACTGTCCTTCGTTTACGGCAATGATTGAACCGTTTGAAATAATATTGTCCGCCCCTTTTTTATTGGAAGACTTTCCGGAAACCCTCTTCTCTCCTTTTACCATTAATGTATCGTCATCCAAAGAATCACAGTAAAAATATTCCCGCCAGGAATCCCCTAATACGTCTGTTCCCGCTGCTTTAATCGCCTGAATTAATCCCATATGAGCTCCTTCCTCCCGAATTTCAGATTATCTGTATTTTCTAATAGTTCCACTACTCGTACATAGGATACTTCTTTGTAATACTCTCTACAATTTCCCTTGCCTCATCCGTAGCTTCCTTCTTATCTACCGTAATTGCGATTGCCTTTGCCACCTGCTTCATATCCTCAGCATTCAGACCACGGGTGGTCACAGCCGGTGTACCGAGACGGATACCGCTTGTAACAAACGGAGATGCCGGATCATTCGGGATAGCGTTTTTATTACAGGTAATATTTACCGCATCCAAAAGCTTCTCCGTTTCCTTACCGGTAATCCCCTTACTCTGCAGATCAACCAACATAAGATGGTTATCCGTACCACCGGAAACCAGATTGAAGCCTTCTGCTGTCAACGCATTCGCAAGCGCCTGTGCATTGTCTACAATATTCCTTGCATACTGCTTAAATTCCGGAGCAAGCGCTTCCTTCAGGCATACTGCCTTTGCTGCTATTACATGCATCAAAGGACCACCCTGTATTCCAGGGAAAAATGCTTTATTTAACTTATGCTCTTCCGCAAATTCAGCACTTGAAAGAACCATACCGCCACGCGGTCCGCGTAAGGTCTTATGAGTCGTAGTGGTTGTAACATGGGCGTACGGAATCGGGCTCTCATGTACACCGCCGGCAATCAGGCCCGCAATGTGTGCCATATCTACCATAAGATATGCGCCTACCTCGTCCGCAATCTCACGAAACCTCTTAAAATCAATCCTTCTCGCATATGCGGAAGCCCCGGCGATAATCATCTTCGGCTTAGCCTCCTTCGCAATGCGAAGAACTTCATCGTAATCAATGTAGCCGTCATCATTTACACCGTATGGTACAATATTAAAATAAGAACCGGAGAAATTCACAGGGCTCCCGTGGGAAAGATGACCACCGTGTGCAAGATTCATACCCATAACCGTGTCACCCGGCTTTAACAGTGCAAAGAATACACCCATATTTGCCTGTGCGCCGGAATGCGGCTGCACATTTGCATATGTACACCCGTAAAGCTCCTTGGCGCGCTCGATTGCAAGATTTTCAACAATATCAACAAACTCACATCCGCCGTAATAGCGCTTTCCCGGATAACCCTCCGCATACTTATTCGTCAGCGGACTTCCCATTGCAGCCATAACAGCCTTACTGACAAAGTTCTCCGAAGCAATCAGCTCAATATGGCTTCTCTGACGTCCGAGCTCCTGTTCCATTGCCTTTGCCACATCCGCATCGGCCTTCATAACCTCTTCAAATGAATACATGTTTCTCGTTCCCTTTCTTTTTATTAAAAATTGTAATTGTTGCCTATAAATGTAAGTGCAAACATTCCGCCTCCGACATGGGTGCCGATAATCGGTCCCACATTTGCAACAATCACATCCTTTACAAGTCCTTCGGACAACAACGCATCCTTTAACTGCGCGGCTGTCTCCGGTGCATCCGCATGACCGACAATCACCATCTGTTCCCTGCTGTCGATTCCGTCACTTTTAAGGCGCTCCACCAGATATTCAATCCCTTTTTTGGTTCCGCGTACCTTTGCAACCACGGTAAGCTTTCCCTCACGGTCCACACTTAGCACCGGCTTGATTTTCAGTGCAGTACCCACTGCGGCCTCAAATCCGTTCAGACGTCCTCCGCGTTTCAGATGGATTAAATCATCTACCGGGAACCAGTGACAAACCTTCGTGTGATTCTCCCTTACCCATTCTGCAACCTCATCAAGGCTTTTTCCTTCCTTGCGAAGCTTTCCCGCAAGATAAACCAGTAATCCTTCTCCCACGGACGCGCAAAGGGAGTCTATACATACAATTCTACGCTCCGGATACTTTTCCGAAAGCTCCTCCGCAATCAGACGCGCGGAATTATAGGTACCGCTCAATCCGGAAGAAAATGCGATATACAAAATATCCTTTCCTTCTTCCAAAAAGCTGCGGAAAACACTCTGAAACGTAGCCGGATTAATCTGACTTGTAACCGCATTTTCTCCTGCCCGCAGTCTTTGATAAAACTCCTTACAGGTAATCTCCTTTTCATCCGGATGAAACTTATAGTCATTCTCGCCAAGACGGACATCCATCGGAATTACCTCTAACTCATATTCCTCTACAATCGATTGCGGCAAATCCAGAGTCGCACCGCACACAATCACATAACCGTTATCCATTCCTACCTCCGTTCGTGTTTCGGGACACTTCACTTGTACATGTATAAAAAGTATAACATAGCCTATTTCAAAATTCAAGCATTCCGAAAAGAAAGAAACTAATATGAGCGGATTGTATCACTTCCGTCATCTCCCGTTTTCTCAATTTCGCGAATTTCCACATAATACCCGTCATTTCCCATTGGAACCATTACCCGTTCCCCAAGCTTTTTTCCGTAAATCGCCTTTCCTAACGGAGACTCTATACTGATAAGGTTTTTAAGGGAATTCCCCCTGATTGACGTCACCAGACGAAATTTTTCACATTCATCATCTTCTTCAAAATATAACGTTACCGTATTATTGAGCCCCACCTCGTCCGCCGCAGACTCTTCGGAAATAATCTCCGCAGTCTTTAGCATACGTTCCAGATAACGAATCCGGCTCTCATTTTTATTCTTATCCTTTTTTGCCGCATGGTACTCAAAATTTTCACTCAAATCCCCATGAGCCCTTGCTTCTTTTACAGCCTCTATCGCTTCCTTTCTCACTACCAGCTTCCGGTGCTCGATTTCCTTTTCGATGCGCTCGACATCCTTTTTTGTTAATTGTTCCCGCATGATTTCCTCCACTTTATTATAATCGGGTAGGGGGTAGATAATTATTTTATCTACCGACCTCCCACACCACCGTACGTACGGTTCCGTATACGGCGGTTCTTTAGTTTTCACAGACTACCAGGTAATAGTCAAGCATGGATGTATATCCTAGCTTGG
>JAQXLY010000061.1 GCA_029012365.1 Lachnospiraceae bacterium
CCAAGCTAGGATATACATCCATGCTTGACTATTACCTGGTAGTCTGTGAAAACTAAAGAACCGCCGTATACGGAACCGTACGTACGGTGGTGTGGGAGGTCGGTAGATAAAATAATTATCTACCCCCTACCCGATTATAATTAGTTATGCGACTAACCAATAGTAATTATACCACCCGGCAGCTGATGCAGGCTATGGTTCTTACAACAACTATCTGTACTGTGAAGAACACGGTATGGAAAAGTATATGAAGTTTACCATGTTTGAAAAAGAAACCAAAAATGAAACGTATCACTTAAATCCTTATCGTGCAGTAAATTTCAAGCGTGATATAGAAGGAACCCTGATATGTCCGAACGAGAAAAAGTTTGTTTTTAAATACAATAGGCATGTGAAGGGCAATAAGTACGGAAGAACGGAAGAGATATATGAATGCGAGAATTGTGAAGGCTGTCCTCATAAATCAGAAGCTCACTTCGTTTCATAAAGAAGTTATAAAAGACTCTTCCGAAGAGGAAAAGAAAGCGTTCTTTTGGAATTAACCCTGATTTCTTGCGGTTATAACCTTTACAAATACATAACAAAAAGAGGCGTTTTGCCGGCATTGCAGCATAAAACTATGCAGGATATAGTCTCAGGAAAACCTATCTGGGGATAGGTCTAATAGGAGACGCTATTTTTACATAAAATGACGTACCAAGAGCAGAAATGCTACTGTGTTACCTTTTGGCATCACAGTAGCATTCCTTTATGGCTGTTTTTTTACAGCCCCTTCAGTTATTTTACGGAGAGAACTGATAGTTTTAAATCCTTGTCTTTGCAAGGTGAAACAGTTTCCCTCATATAACGAGTTTATCGGGCGTTTGTGAGCCTTTACAAACAAATCAGCCTTCATCAATCATTCTCATATACAGTACGAGTCCGGGCTCAGCATTGTTGACCAGAATCATAACTACATCTTCGTCTATTTCCGTAAACGTGGCATAGTATTCGGCTTCCTCGAAGACGATATGAATGGCATTATTTTCATCCATCGCCTCGTAGGTCCCCGTAAAGGAGCCTGCACCGGTTCCTAACACAGCCGTGCTTTCATCAACAAAGCAAAGCATAAATGCCCCGCCGTTGATTTCAAGAATGGCTTTCCGGATGCTTTCTGCCATCTCCTTACCGCTCGAAAGCTCCCAACCGGAATATATAATACCCGGAAACGAAATGCTCTCGGCATCCTCAATGGCCTTTGGTAAAACAGAATTTTCTCCCGGTGCATTCTGCGTATCGTTTTTTTTCGTGTCATCAGCAGCCTGTGTATCGGTTTTTCCTGTGTCGTCAGTAACCTGTGTATCGGCTTTTCCTGTGTCGTCAGCAGCCTGTGTATCGGTCTTTCCTGTGTCATTCGTAACCTGTGAAGTCGGCTCTTTGGAGGAAGCTTCTTCTTTTCCGCAGGAGGTCATCACAGATGTCATGGTTAAAATCATTGCTGTCATTAAAATCATGCTTACTACTTTTTTCATATTTTTCATCCTTTCTAAAAACAAATATTTATTGAATCAATGTATTGGCTTTCTCAATTCATGGTTTGTGCCTCCTTCCGGCACTTGAAAAACAGTGTGCCTATGACAATGGTATTCTTGACTATATTAGTATTCAACCTTGCTTTTCCATCAAGGTCTATGACGGCGATGTGTATGCTGCCGAGAAGGCCGGCGGTTCGGCTGCCCGTGATTTCTGCACCAGGCATGTGTACAATTCCGTTATCATGGCTGCTGACCGCATCGCCAATTTGGCCGACTGTTCCCAGGAGCCGCTTTGGTACTATTCCTGCTCCATTTGCGGCAAATGTGAGTATAATGACCGGCACACCATTAACCGTGACTATATGTATAACAACCCTGTTCCGAAAGCGGAGCACGATTACAACCTCAACCTTGCCACGGAGGAGGCTTACATCGGTGTCAATGCCGCGGGCGATCAGGTATTCTGGAAAAGCTGCATCTACTGCGGTCACTCCTATAACTACCATTGGGAGCACTTGACAGAGAAGGATTATAAAAATGCGGGTAGCACTGAGCTGACCTTTGAGAATTGGAATGAAAGAATGGTTGCCGCTCTTAAGCAGAGGGAGAGTGAAGCCCTGAACTACACCACCACCCAGATTGATATGTTCACTCTCTCGACCAAGTCCGATGCTAAAATGAGCGTCGGGTTCCAAAGCGATGTGAATTTTGCCCTGGATAATGGTCTTTTGGATACCGCCTTGCTGGGCAGCGATTACACAAAGTCTGTCACCCGTCTCCAGCTCTGCTCCATTGCGGTGCGTCTGGCAGAGGAGTTGACCGGAAAAGAGATTTCCTATGTATCCTCCGATGCCTTTAAGGATACTAAAAATCTTTATACCCGCAAGGCCTATGCCGCCGGTTTTTTCACCGGCATTTGTGCTGATAAACTTGTTATTTCCCAAAAGGTAACCAGGCAGGAGATGGCTACCGTCATTTACCGGGTGCTGCAATACGTGAAGAAAAACTCTTCTTACCGCTACACCGATTACACTTCCAATCTCTCCGCATACAGCGACAGCAGGAAGCTTAAGTCCTGGGCAGTGGAGGCCATGGCCTTTATGAATGCCCTGGGTCTGATTGAGGGGACCTCAGATACTACTCTGTCCCCGAATGCTGTCTGCACCATTGAGCAGGCTGTGTCAGTGGCCTATCGTAGCATTTATGCTCACCAGATTGGCTGGTATCAGGCAACGGAAAGCGTTCGTTACCAGTCTGCCGCCGGTGGCGTCACCACTTACATCACTCTGGATAAGGGCGAGCGTATCTGGGTTACCGGCAATCGAATAGGTGCCGGTGTCGGAGACACCACGCTGGATCAAAACAAGGGTGCATATAAAGGCAGTTCCTGCTATTTCCCTGTAGTGGAGCCACGTACCGGTGAGACCTGCTATATCAATGCAACGAAGCTGAAGCCAATCCGTGATTAAAAATACGGAATTTGTCGGTATGTAAATTTATTTCTCTCATAAAAAAGCTATGCAGTAATGTGTAGCTTTTTTATGGTGCGTCTGGCGGCACACGTTTCTGACGGGTAAAGTCCCGAATCCGCCCGGTAGTGGGAAGGATATAGCATATTTCCCTCTCCTCCTTCATACACTGTAAAAAAGCCTGCATGAGGGTACCAGCTTGGAAGGATGCATTGAAGAACGGGTAGTGGAAATAGCCAGATACATAGTAGAACATAAGGCAACGGTAAGGGAGACGGCAAAGGCATTTGGGATAAGTAAGAGTACGGTACATAAGGATGTAACGGAGCGTTTGCCGCGGATTAATAAAAATCTTGCGGAAGCTACAAGAGAAGTGCTTGATGTGAACAAGTCAGAGCGTCACATCAGGGGGGGGATGGCGACCAGGGAGAAGTATCTGCACAGGGGGTGTAATTAGCCGTATTCCTTTATACAGGATGCGCTAAAAGAAGGTGTTAAAACAAGCGACCGGAAAATACTATTTATGATAGTGTTTTCGCGGTCGTTCTTTTTAAACATTTTTTCGTTTCATTTTGGTTCATCCTGTGGTACAATAAATATAGAAATGAGAAGGAGGGATACAATGCCGGAACTTAGTAGATTTGGTGGAATGGTTATCTATATGCTATTTATGGATACGAAACAACATAATAAGCCACATGTACATGTGTACTATGGTGATTATGAAGCTGCCGTTGGAATAGATGGAGAATTATTGGCGGGTTCACTTCCAAAAAAGCAATTAAAAATGGTAGTCGGATGGTTGGCGTTCCATGAAGAGGAAGCATATAAGGCATGGAATTTAGCTGTCAGAGGGGAGCATTTTGATAAAATTGCTCCTATGTAAGGAGGTGTTATTGATGTATATTATTGATGATGTTTGCTATGCAGGTGAAGCAGTACCGGATATTAAGGTGAAAGAGGCTGCAGTACTAAGAGGCGGTATGCTTTTGATTACATTTTCTACAGGGGAACAAAGATTATTTGATACTACATTATTGACAGGTTCGGCATTTGAACCCTTAAAAGATGAAAAGACGTTAGCTGATTTCACGATTTTTCATGGTGTTATGACATGGATGAACGGTGAGATTGACATTGCACCGGAAACCATGTATGCAGACAGCTATCCATATACATCCAGAAATGTAAGTGTTGCAGTGGGATAGGAAGATATTATATTAAACAGCAATTTGAAGGCACTCTCAGGTGGAAATCTGGGAGTGCTTTTGGTATAATAGAAGATGTTGAAGATGAGGATTTGAAATTACCTGGAGGAATATATGGCGGAGAAGCCTGTAAAGGTTTAGACACAAATAAGTTCTTTAAAAAACTTGGCGTCGAGCCTGACTGGAAAAAGATAAGGTATTATATTTTGTTGGATGAACTATTTTAAGTGAGGTAAGAGATTATGAGGTCGCTAATCTGACGGCACTTTGTGATATAGTGCTTTAAGGATTCTGTTGTGGAGAGGAATTGTGGGTGTGAAAATGAAAGTTTTATATACAGGATTCAAAGGGAAAAACAACTCTTCATATCAGTTGCTGTCCAAGATTTCTGGACAGAAGTTGTTTTTGACCAATTCATATGATGGTTTGAAAAAAGATATTATGAATGTTACAGACCAATACGACTTGGTTGTAATGTTTGGCGTAGATACAAGCTTAAAGGATGCAGTTAGGATTGAGAGTATTGCAGAATGGGAAGGTGAAGAAAGAGCCACCAAGATAGACTGTGATGAAATGTGCAGGTGTCTGATAGCGAGTGGTGTTCAGTGTGTTATTTCAGGGATACCAACAAAATACCTGTGCAATGTTGCATACTTCCATATGCTACAAAAAGTTTCTGGCAAAGCAGTGTTTATTCATATTCCATCATTAAAGAATATGTCAGAGGGTATGGTGGAGAAAATAGTGAAATACATGGAGGAAATTGAGAATGTGTGATTTTTGCAAGATAATAAACAAACAATTGCCGGCTTATATTGTATATGAGGATAATCAGTTGATTTCTTTTTTGGAAATAGACCCGATTCATGAAGGTCATGTACTTATTGTACCAAAGTAGCATGTTGATTCTATAGAAAAGCTGTCAGATGATGAAATCATAGATATTATGGATGTGGCGCGAAAGATTGTTATCGCATTGAAGGATATTTATGGAAATGAGGGCTATAGTATTATGCAAAACGGTGGAAAGTTTTGCGATTATGGACATGCTCATTTTCATGTATTTCCAGGATACGATAATGATGGCTTTGGCTGGACATATCCTGAGGGAGAGTCAGAGTGTTCTGAGAGGGTTGCAGAGAAAATTAGGGATGGCTTGTAGAGGAGGATTAGAATGGCACAGCAGAATATATATGATAATGAAATCTTTTTTGAGGGGTATAAGAAAATAAGGGACAACGAAGTAAACGCCAACAATTTATTTGAAATGCCTGCTTTGTTTTCTATGATGCCAGACTTAACAGGAAAAAGAGTTTTAGATTTGGGATGCTATGTGCGGCTGTGTCTGGTTCAAAGCCATTTTGTGCATAATCTTCCGCATAAAACGCTGGGGAAATATTAGAATTATTATCAAGAACACATATAGCGTGAAGACTTACTCCGTTGTTCTTTCTAACCGTATCGGTACGAAGCGTATAACCTTCTTCGCGTGTAAAGTAATCACGGGCTAATATATCTGCAACCTTTTGTTGGTAATCTTTAATATCTGTATTCATAAAATCCCTTCCTTTCCTTTTAATCTATCTATAGATAGTATGAAATTTAGAAAGGCTGCTGGGTGTGAAAGTTATAAAAAGGTACTTGTAAAGATAGTGATTGAGAGTTAAGTTTGTCTTAGGTCGCAATCACTATATGATAATTAGCCCTTCCTTTTCAAAAATATAGGAAAAAGGGCGAAGAAGAATTTCAAAAAAGAAGCGACCGAAAAAGGCTATACAGAATAGCCTTTTTAATCGCTTCTTTTTGTCGTCTTTTTTGTTGGTTGGGACTGAAAAATCGTTGAAAAATCAATGAAAATGGATATGCAGCCATTTCTAAAAACAACAAGATTTAGCTGTACAGAATTGGCAAAAACGACGAAGTCGTTTTGAAAAAAGGGCGCGAACAATTTTTGAAAAGTGGGATTGCCCTTGCATAGGGGGTAGCGTGTTGTACGATTCTGAATAAGCGCATCAAAAAGCAACCTTTGGAACACAAAATCAAAAATGTTCCGTGGTTGCTTTCTTCATTTTTTAACTTTTATATTTTATCATTTTCTTTTGGAGCATCCTGTGGTATGATAAAATGTGAGAGTAGTGTATGTGTGACAAGAATATACATGATACAGAAAGATATATGATACAGGAAGTGAAAGGAAGGATTAACACATGAGCAAAGCAACGTTTCGGGGCGGGGTTCATATGTATGACGGCAAGGATTTGTCGAAAGATAAGCCGACGGCGATTCTTTGGCCAAAGGGAGAACTGGTATTTCCTATGGAACAGCATATCGGTGCTCCGGCAAAGCCTGTGGCAGAAGTTGGCGACAAGGTATTGGTCGGACAAAGAATAGGAGAGGCATCGGCATTTGTATCTGCACACGTAATCAGCTCGGTTTCCGGTACAGTGAAGGCGATTGAAAAACGTCGTATGGTTTCAGGCGCTATGTGTGATTCGATTGTGATAGAAAACGACGGCGAGTATAACACAATAGAAGGCTTTGGAGAAAAGCGGGATTATACGGGACTATCTAAGGAAGAAATACGCAGATGCGTGCAGGATGCCGGTATTGTCGGTATGGGAGGCGCAGGCTTTCCGACGCATATTAAGCTGACGCCGAAACGGGATGATGCCATTGATTATGTCATAGTCAACGGTGCGGAATGCGAGCCGTATCTGACCTCCGATTACCGCATGATGCTGGAGGAAAGTGAAAAACTGGTAGCAGGACTGAAAATTATGCTTTGTCTGTTTGAAAATGCCAAGGGAATTATCTTAATAGAAGATAACAAGCCGGATGCAATCAGGAAGCTTTCCGAATTAGTAAAAAATGAGGACTGTATTAAGGTGAAAGTCGCAAAGACGAAATACCCGCAGGGAGCGGAACGTCAGGCTATTTATGCGGCTACGGGCAGAAAAATCAATTCTTCCATGCTTCCGGCAGATGTGGGCTGTGTTGTTGATAATGTAGATACCGTGATTTCAATCTATATGGCAGTGGCAGAGTCCACCCCTCTGATTCGCCGCATTATTACCGTGACGGGAGATGCCATAGCTAATCCGCAGAACTTCTCGGTACGAACCGGGACGGCATATTCGGAACTTATTTCGGCGGCAGGCGGATTTACGGTAACACCGGAGAAGGTGATTTCCGGCGGACCTATGATGGGAACGGCATTGTTTGAACTGAATCTGCCTGTAACGAAGACCTCCTCGGCTCTGCTTGCAATGGCAAAGGATAATGTGGCAGAGCTGCCGACTACCGCGTGCATCCGTTGCGGACGCTGCATATCGGTGTGTCCGAGTCGTCTGGTTCCGCAAAGAATGATGGAGTGCGCGGAGCACTTTGATAATGCAGGCTTTTTGGGACTGGATGGTATGGAGTGTTATGAGTGCGGAAGCTGTACATATGTCTGTCCGGCAGGAAGAAGACTTACGCAGGCAATTAAGCAGACCAGACGCAGTATATTGGATGAACGCAGGAAGAAATAAGGAGGAGCAGGGATGAAGAATAAGTTAAATGTGTCGGCTTCTCCGCATATCAGAAGCAGAGAAACAACGGCTACCATTATGCGGGATGTGGTGATTGCGTTGACACCGGCAGCATTGTTCGGTGTATATCAGTTCGGTTTGCGTGCATTGGTGATTTTGGTATTGTCAATGACATCCTGTGTGCTTTCCGAGTACATATATAAGAAATTGATGAAAATTCCGGGCAATGGGTATGAATGCAGCGCGTTAGTGACAGGACTTTTGCTCGGTATGAACCTTTCAGCCAATGTACCGTACTGGATTCCGATACTTGGCGGTGTGTTTGCCATTGTTGTAGTAAAGATGCTGTTTGGAGGTCTGGGTCAGAATTTTATGAATCCGGCACTGGCAGCGAGATGCTTTTTGCTGATATCCGCAGGAAAGCCCATGACTTCCTTTGCGGTAGAAAAAATTGAAGCAGGAAGTGCGGCACAGCTTATAATTTCCGGTGCGGCAGGACTTGACGGGGTCTCCTCCGCAACACCGCTTGCGGTGATAAAGACAGGCGAAAGTGCAAGCCTGTTTGATATGTTTTTTGGCTTTACGGGAGGAACCATTGGCGAAACCAGCGCATTTTTGATACTTATCGGAGCGTGCTATCTGCTGATGCGGCGCGTGATTTCGCTTAGGATTCCGGCAACATATCTGATTTCCTTTGTTCTTTTCATGGGCTTGTGCGGCGGTCACGGGTTTGATGCGGAGTATCTTGCAATGCAGGTATGCGGCGGAGGTCTCATGCTCGGTGCATTCTTCATGGCAACGGATTATGTAACATCACCGATTACACCGAAAGGAAAGCTTCTGTTCGGCATTTTTCTTGGGATACTGACAGGCATTTTCCGTGTATACGGCGGCTCGGCAGAGGGAGTTTCCTATGCTATTATCATCGGTAATCTCTTAGTACCGTTAATAGAGAAGATAACATTCCCAAAATCCTTCGGTAAAGGAGGAAAGGTAAATGTCTAAAAAGAAAAGCGGAGTCGGTTCCTTTATAAAGGATACGTTGGCATTGCTGATGATTACCCTGGTGTCTTCGGTACTTCTCGGATATGTCAGGGAGATTACCGCAGAGCCGATTGCGGAAAGGGAGGAACATGCAAAGCGGGAAGCGTATCTTGCGGTATTTGGGGATGCGTCTTCGATAGTGGAATCAAAGAATGTGCCGGAGCTTCAAACCGCAATATATGAGGCAGCACGGATTTTGACACCGGAGTATACGGAAGTAACCGTTGATGAAGCCTGCCTTGCAAAGGACGCTTCCGGCAATACGATAGGTTATATCATTACCGTTACGGATAAAAAGGGATACGGTGGTGCGATTCAAATGGTTTTCGGGTATTCCACGGACGGTACGGTGACCGGAATAGAGTTTTTGCAGCTTAACGAGACCGCCGTGTTCGGTCTGGAGGCAGAGAAGAATCCGGAATGGCGTAAACAGTTTATCGGTGTTACGGCGGATTCCTTTACGGTAACAAAGAACGGGGCAAAGAGAGAAAATGAGATTGATGCGTTAAGCGGTGCAACGATTACTTCAAAAGCCGTGACCGAAGGGATAAACGGAGGACTGTTATTTGCAAGGTATTTGACGGAGCAGGGAATCGGAGGTGCCAGATGAAACGGTGTATGAAACAATTATGGAACGGTCTATGGAAAGAAAATCCGACCTTCGTTCTGATGCTCGGCATGTGTCCGACGTTAGCAACCACGACTTCCGCGACTAATGCAGTGGGAATGGGACTTGCTACAACAGTAGTCCTGCTGCTTTCCAATATTCTGATTTCCATGTTACGGAGGGTGATACCGGACAAGGTACGTATTCCTGCGTTTATTGTCATTATTGCTTCTTTTGTCACAATCGTGGAGTTTTTGTTAAAGGCATATTTACCGGGTTTAAATGAGTCGCTCGGAATTTATATTCCGCTAATTGTAGTAAACTGTATTATCCTCGGCCGTGCGGAAGCCTTCGCATCCAAGAATAAGGTATTGCCGTCTGTCTTTGACGGTATCGGTATGGGACTCGGATTTACGTTTGGACTTACCTGTATCGGTGTATTTCGTGAGCTTATCGGAGCGGGAGAGGTATTCGGTATTCGTGTGACTCCAGATGCATATGAGCCGCTTGCGATTTTTGTAATGGCACCGGGCGCTTTTTTCGTTCTTGCCATGCTTACGGCGCTACAGAACAAGCTAAAATCAAAGTCGGCGACAAATATGCCTGCAGCAGCGGACAGACTTATCTGCGGAGGAAATTGTGCGTCCTGTAACGGCAAAGAATGTGCGGCAAATCACGGAGTGCTGGAGGAAGAGAAAGAGAAGAGAAGAGCTGCGGAAACGGCAAGAAAGGATGCCGCTAAAAAAGAGGCACTGATAAAAGCCGCACAAGCAAAGAAAGCGGCCATGGATTCGAAAAATGACGCATTAAAGGAGACGGCAGCAGTAATAGAAAATAACAGCGGAAAGGGAGAGGCATAATATGAAGGAGTTATTGTTAATTGCAGTAGGTTCCGCATTGATTCATAATGTGGTTTTAATCCGGTTTCTGGGACTGTGCCCGTTTTTAGGCGTTTCAAAAAAAATAAAGACGGCGGCCGGTATGGGTGCAGCTGTTATTTTAGTTATTACAATCGCTTCGGCAGTTACCTCTCTCATTTATGATAACGTTCTGCTTCGCTTTGATTTGGATTATCTGAAGACTGTTGTGTTCCTTCTGGTGATTGCGGCGCTGGTACAGCTGGTGGAAATGATATTAAAGAAGACCAGCCCGGCACTGTATTCGGCACTTGGTGTCTATCTTCCGCTGATTACGACAAACTGTGCGGTGCTCGGTATTACGCTTACGAACGTACAGTACGGATATGACCTGCTGACCGGTGTGGTAAACGGTTTTGCGACGGCAGTCGGCTTTGCGATTTCAATCATTATTCTTGCGGGAATCAGAGAGCGCATGGAGCATTCCGATATTCCTAAGTCATTTCGGGGAATGCCGATTGTTCTGATTGCAGCGGGTTTGATGGCGATTGCATTTAGCGGCTTTGCCGGATTACAGATAGGAGGCTGAGAAGAACATGGAATTTTGGATGCTTCAAATTCTGCCCGGAATATCTGAATGTGTGCAGACCGGTGCAGTGGCGGCGGCAGTGGATTATGATGCAATCGGCATAGCGGCAGCGGTAGTCGGTGCGGCAGGCCTTATCATCGGAATTCTGCTTGGTGTGGCAGGAAGGCTTCTGGCAGTCAAGGTAAATGAAAAGGAACCGGCAGTCCGGGAATTGCTTCCGGGAAAGAGCCCGGAGGAGAGTGCACGGCAGGTGGCATATGTACACTGTTTTGGCACCTGCGAAAAGACAGAATATAAATATAATTATTATGGTCTGCACGATTGCAGAAAGCTGGCGCTTATTCCGGGACATGGTGTCAAGCAGTGTGAATTCGGCTGTATGGGATACGGAAGCTGTGTGAAAGAATGTCAGTTTGATGCGATTCACATCGTAAACGGCGTAGCAGTAGTGGATAAGGAGGCATGTGTTGCCTGCGGTAAATGTATTGCTGTTTGTCCGAATCATTTGATTACACTGGTGCCTTATGAGGCAAAATGTGCAGTGGGATGCAGCTCGGAGGAAAAGGGTAAGGCTGTTATGGAAGCCTGTACGGCGGGATGTATGGCATGCGGACTCTGTGCGAGACTTTGTGAGACGGGAGCAATTACAATGGAGAACAACCTTCCTCACATTGATTATGAAAAATGTACCGGGTGTGGAATATGCGCGGAAAAGTGTGTGCAGAAATGCATTAAACTATGTTAGTGTAGATAGGGCGGGCGTACCGAATGCAATAAGATGAAAGGTGGAATTGAAATGCAGTGTACTGTATGTGGACGAGAATCGGCAAATCCGGAGGCAAATTATTGTGATTATTGCGGAACTGCCTTTAGAACGGTGGAACAGCATGAGGAGAAGAATATCCCGCAACAGAGAGCAAATGTACCATGTGAGACACGGGTTTCTACATTGATGTTTCTTGGGGTGATGCTCCTTCCGGTAATTCCGGTTGTAGGAACGGTTGCATATCTTGTTGTCCTGTTTTACTGGGCGTTTGCATCGAATGTTACAGACTCAAGGAAGAGCTTCGCAAGGGCTGTGCTGATATATACAGCTATTATGCTCGTATTGTTCTTTGCTTTACTTGGAAGTATGATAGGGGCGGTTGCCGGCGGACTTACAGATATAATCTAGTATATTCGGGACAGACACAAGGCAGTGTTTGCTCCGACGTTATGGGAAACGGGGGAATTTATGAAGTTACTTCATTGCGGAGATTTGCATCTGGATTCCGCATTAAGTGCAAATCTGGATGGTGAGAAAAAGAAACAACGAAAAACCGAGCTTTTATCAACCTTTGTGAGAATGGCGGAATATGCCGCAGAACATGGTGCAAAAGCGGTTCTGATTGCCGGGGATTTATTTGATGGAAGTTATGTGACAAAGCGGACGCAGAATATGGTGAGGGAAACAGTTCTGCGTTTTCCCTTTATAGACTTTTTATATCTGAAAGGGAATCATGACAACCGTACTTTTTTGGATTCCTGGGAACATGTGCCTGACAATTTAAAATGCTTCGGAACGGAATGGACTTATTACCGATACGGGGATGTGGTAATTGCCGGGGCGGAGTTTGCGGACGGAAATGCGGAGAATTTATATGACTCGCTTGTGCTAAGTCGTAATGACTGTAATCTTGTACTTCTTCACGGACAAACGGAGAAGTACCGCTCTGCCGACAAAGCAGAGCTGATTCCGCTTGCGGCATTGAAAAATAAAAATATTGATTATCTTGCATTGGGACACATCCATTCTTACCGCTGTGAACCCTTGGATTCAAGAGGTGCCTTTTGTTATTGCGGCTGCCCGGAGGGACGCGGATTTGATGAGTGCGGTGAGAAGGGATTTGTCTGGCTGGAAATAGAGGACAAAAAGGTATCACATACCTTCGTACCGTTTTCACTTCGTACCGTGCATGAAGTTTTTGCGGATATCTCAGGGGCAGAGAGTACGTTTGCGGTGGAGCAGACTGTAGAAGCTGCGTTATCCGGTATTCCGGAGCAGGATTTGGTAAAAGTGACGTTGACAGGGAAGGTGGGGCTTTCCGCTGAACGTGATTTACAGTATCTGACTTATCGGTTTGAAAACCGGTTTTTTGCCTTCAAAATCGATGACCGGGAGGTGGGACTTGCCGTTCGTCCGGAGGACTATGAGAATGATATCTCCCTGAGGGGAGAGTTTATCCGTCTGATTATGCAGGGGACATATACGGAAGAAGAAAAACGTATACTTCTGGAGCTGGGAATTCGGGCTCTGGAAGGGGAGGAGGTGGAGTCATGCTTTTAAAACAGTGCTATATTCGCGGGTTTGGAAGGCTTTGTGAGTTCACCTATGATTTTACCGAAGGTCTGAACGTGATTTGTGCGGAAAACGGCTGGGGAAAGAGCACACTTGCCGCCTTTTTGCGTGCCATGTTTTACGGAATGTCGCAGGCAGGCAGCCGGACAAAGCTGGAGGAAGCCGAACGAAGAAAATACAAACCGTGGAACGGCGGTGTAATGGGCGGTTATCTTATTTTTGAGGTAAACGAAAAATCATATAAGGCAGAACGCACCTTCGGGAAAAAAGAGGCAGAGGATACCTTCCGCCTGATTGATCTTTCCACGAATCTGGACTCAAAGGATTTTTCCGCAGAGCTCGGAAAGGAGTTATTCGGACTGGATAAAGAAGCCTACTCCCGCAGTACCTACCTGCCACAGAACAAAATATTTGACGGCGGAATGAATGACAGCATCGGCAAAAAGCTGGGAAAAATGGCAGAGGGAGAGGAGGAAAGCGGCAGCTTTGAAAAGGCCTGTGAATGTCTGGATGAGCTGCGGAAAAAGTATATTCCGGATCGTCAGAAGGAAGAAAAAGGGTATGTTGCGGAGCTTACCCGCAGCATTTCTGATACAGAGGCACGGCTTGCGGCGTGCCGCAGGAAAGAGGAAAATGCCGTACCATGGAGGAAAAGGGAACGGAATGCGTCTGCGGAGAGACAAAGGCTGGAAGAAGAGCTTGTAATATGCAGAAAGAGGTTAGAGGAGGCAGCGGGCTATGAGGCTCTGGCAGCAAAGAAGCAGCATTACAATGAGCTGTGCGGGCGGGAAGAGACCTTGCGATTGAAGCTTAGAAGCCTGAAAGAGTTATTTCATGCCGGTGTTCCGGTGTTGTCTTTGCTGCATCAATGCTGTGAGGAGTCAGAAGAGGCGGCAGCCATATCCGGGGAGTTACGTTCTTACCGGCTGGACGAGACAGAGAATCGGGAACTGGAAATGCTGCAGAGTATGTTCTCAGCAGGTGTGCCGGAGCCGGAGGAGTTAGCGCAGTGTATCCGCTCGGAAAAGGAAGCGGGGGAACAATCTGCCTGTGCGAATACATTGTATGAGCAGGCGGAGGAAGAAGAAAGAAAGGCAAAAAAATCCGTAAAGTTATGGCGCATTTTGTCGGTTATCCTGCTTTCTACAGCTGTAGTTCTATGCGCCGGAGCGTTACTGTGCGAAAAGAAAGCAACATTTTTATTTGCGGCCGGAATGCTGCTTACAGTCGGAGGAGTCATCAGTCTTGTGCTTTGTCTGCAAAAGGTAAAGAAAGAAGCCCGTGCCAAAAGACAAAAGGACGAACAGGATGACGTGCTGGAACAGCTCCTGTTGCAGGAAAAGCAGCATAGAGATATACTGGCGCAATGCGGTATGACAGAGGTCACGGATGTTACGGACGGGCTTTACCGTCTGACAGATTGTGTGAGGAGATATCATGCTCTTTCCGAAAGGAAAGAAAGCTACAGACAATGTGCCGAAAAAAAGGAAGCTCTTTTGGCACGGAGCAAAGAGCTGTTGTTGAAATACGGCATGGAAACCGATGATATTGCGGGAAATCTGCGCATTTTGGAGAATCGAACAAGAGATTTTATGCGTTTTACCGAGGAACTTGCAGAAGCATCCGGGAAACGGGTACAATTTGAACAGGAGAATCCGCCGGATTCCTTTTACGGACTGACACCGCCAAAGATTGGTTTTGAAGAACTGCAAAGAAATGAGCGGGAGTTGATTTCCGGTATTGCACGATTTTCGGAGGAGGAAAAGGACTGTCGTGAACGTGCGGAGGCTTATGAGAGCGAGGCGGAAGAAATCCCGGAGCTTGAGGAGAATTATGCGGGACTTTGTAACCGGCTGGAGGCAAAAAGGAGAGAGCATTTTTATATTACGGAAGCAATGAAATGCCTGAAAACCGCAAAAGAAAGATTTTCTACAAGGTATATGAACAGCCTGACGACAGGCTTTGAGAGGTATGTATCGATTCTTGGAAAAGAAGACCTTTCAAAGAGTATGGACGGTCATTTTGACGGCATTATGACGGACGTAAACCTGAAGGTGCAGGTGTCCGCATACGGGGAAGAAAGAGAGCTTGGCTATCTGAGTACAGGGCTTAGGGATATGCTTGGACTTTGTATGAGATTTGCTTTGGTGGATGCCCTTTTTACCGGGGAAGTGCCGGTTCTGATTCTGGATGATCCGTTTGTTAATCTGGACGAAGAAAAGCTGAAGCGTGCAGTAGACTTTTTGAAAGAGGCATCAAAGAAGTATCAGATTCTTTATCTGGTGTGCCATAGCAGCCGCGGGTGAGCCGTGTGTTGAAAGAAAGGAGGGGGAAAGTGGAAAAGAAAAGGGAGATATTGCGCACTGTGTGGATACTGTTGTTTCTTGCTTATTTGCTGCTGCTTTCCTATTTGCTCTTTTTCAGCAGCACCTACGGACGGACGGCGGAAATGGGCTTTCGGTACAACCTGAAACCCTTTTTTGAAATCCGGCGCGGAATCACATATATCGAGAAGGTTGGCTATTACTATGTATTGGTAAATATAGCCGGAAATGTTGTAGCCTTTATGCCTTTCGGATTTCTGCTGCCGCTTATTTCACATCGAAAGCAAAATACGATAAAGATACTGTTCGGCGGATTATTCTTTAGTCTGTGTGCGGAGACGATTCAGCTTGTATCAAGAACCGGGGCTTTTGATGTGGATGATTTAATTCTAAACACAGTCGGGGCGGTGCTTGGATACTGGTGCTTTGTACTACTGTTCGGCCGAAGGAGGAAAAAAGATGAGAACGGATAAGCTGTTTAATAAAGGAGAACGGGACGGAATGCATTTTCAAAGTAAGAAACGTTCCGGGAAGGGAGTTGCGGGCTTTATTCTTTCTGTTTTTTGCATAGCGGTGTTTCTTACACTATGTGTGGTGTCGGCCATAGCCGGAGGAGCAGCGGGAAAGATAGTGGGCGTTATGGGACTTATGGTTGCAGCAGTCTGCGTGATTGCGTTTCTGCTTTCTTTGCAGGGACTCAGAGAAAGGGATGTCTTTACGAAGCTTCCCTTTGTCGGGATTGTAATTTCCGGTGGACTGTTTGTACTGTTATTTTGTCTGTATGTTGTGGGAATACAGATTTAAAAAGAAAGAGAGGGATGGAAGAATTTATGGAAGCTTGGAATGAATCGGCAGAAACAAAGGAACGTATGGAATTATGTGAGGAACGGCTTAATACTATACAGACTGAGGAAACCGTACCGGAGGAATATCGTGCCTTCTTCACGGCTCAGGCGAAAAAGCTGCTTTTGCTGTTTGATTACGGGAAAAAGGCAGAGGACGGTACATTAAACGGAATGTCACGGGAGGAATGCCGCAGCCTGTTTGATGAGCTTTATTCGGAGGTGCTTCCGGAGCATTATAAGGAGAGCTTTTCTAATCCGGTTTATACAGGAAAGCTGTTCGGAAAGAAATACGGCAGACTTCTTTCTTATGTAGCTGCAATGCTGAATACAAGGATTTTTCATGCAGCAGAGGGAAATCTGCTGTCGGTTGTCATGGTTGCCGAGCTTTTGATTGAGCTGTACAACTATTTTGAGGAATTTCATGAGTATACCTTTAAGGAATGCAGGGCGGCACTCTATTCCTTTGAAACAGATAATGCCGAACTGTTTACAGAGTGGAGGACCAGAGAACAGTTTGATCCGGAGTACACCTTTGTAAGGGATATAATAATGGAGTCGGATGGGGAAAAGCTTCAATATCTTTATCACTATGGAGAGTATGTTACAGAAAATGAATTCCGGGTAGCAGAGTTTCTATGGGGGCTGAGTGAAGAAAAAATCAAGGCGGTAGCTGAGAATGTGGTTGACGGTTATCTGAGGGGCTTTCGGGTGATGCGCGTTCCGCTAGAGAAAGGACAAACGGTAGGAATCCGGTATGCCATAGGCTTTGAGCGGGTGATGAAGGAAGTAATTCTCCTGTTGGAAAAGGAGGGACTCCGTGTAGCCTCGGTACGGACTCCGGCGGGAGGACGCCATGCAAGGAAAAGCGGATATACGGTGACCAATGTGAATTTGCAGTATGACTACGACCATCGCAATGATGAAGGGCTGCTTGCGGATAAGCAGTGGTATGTGAGGAAGGAAAGCGCGGTGCACCGGGTATACGAAGAAAAGAAGGAGCTTCTTTCCCGTTATGCCGGGCCTTTAGTGCTGGAGACCTTTGGAGAGCGTCTGCCGCTTCCGGTAAATGCTCCGGAGGTAATCCAGTTAGACAAGCGTCAGCAGAGGTTAAAGGTGGAGTCTTCGGGAAGATTAGGTGCTTTGGTGGAAGAATACATTCCTTCGGATAAGATATCCTTTACGATTGTGGCTTATCCTCTCCCGTCTATCGGAGAAAAATTTCCGGAGATTTTCGAGGAAACATTACGGCTAAATTGTCTGGATAATGAGGTATACCGCAGGGTACAGCAATGTATGATTGATGCTTTGGATAAGGCACAGGCAGTGCATGTGACCGGCAGAGGGAAAAACCGTACCGACATTACGGTACAGCTTCGAAAATTAAATAATCCGGAAAAAGAGACGATTTTTGAAAATTGTACGGCGGATGTAAATATTCCGGCAGGAGAAGTATTTACGTCACCGGTACTTACGGGAACCTGTGGGGTATTACACGTATCCTCGGTATTTTTGGGAAGCACGGAGTATAAAAATCTGGAGATTAAGTTTTGCGACGGAAAGACGACGGAATATTCCTGCGAAAACTATGCCGCAAGGGATGAAAACGAGAAATTTATCCGGGAAAATCTTTTAAAAAATCATGACTGGCTTCCGCTTGGTGAATTTGCCATCGGCACAAATACAACGGCGTATACGATGGGTAAGAAATACGGAATTACCGAGGTGCTTCCGATTTTGATTGCGGAAAAAACCGGTCCTCATTTTGCGGTAGGAGATACCTGTTATTCCCACAGCGAAGACCATAAGGTGTATAATCCGGACGGAAAGGAAATCGTTGCACGGGAAAATGAGTGTTCGGCACTACGTAAGGAAGAGCCGGATAAGGCATATTTTAATTGTCATACGGATATTACGATACCGTATGATGAACTGGATGCCATTACGGCGCTTTGTCCGGACGGTACCGAAATCAGAATTATAAAGGACGGAAGGTTTGTTCTTCCGGGCACGGAGCTTTTAAATGAGGCTCTGGAGCAGTAGGCGCTAACCAAGTAGCATTTTAGGTGATATGTCGCGGCGTGCCGGAAAAGAAACATGGGAAATTCTGTTGCTTTTTGGGACAGGGTATGCTACCATTAGAAAAAAATGAAAGGCGGTTGATTATGGCACAGGTTGGTATTGTAATGGGCAGTGATTCGGATTTGCCGGTAATGAGCAAGGCAGCGCAGATATTAGACAAGTTTGGTATTACTTATGAAGTAACGGTGATTTCCGCGCACCGGATGCCGGATACGTTCTTTGATTATGCAAAGACGGCAAAGGACAAGGGATTTAAGGTGATTATTGCGGGCGCAGGCGGTGCGGCACATCTTCCGGGTATGTGTGCAGCTATTTTTCCGCTTCCGGTAATCGGCGTACCGATTCATACAAAGACACTCAGCGGTGTGGATTCTTTATATTCCATTGTACAGATGCCGTCCGGGATTCCGGTGGCAACGGTTGCGATTGACGGGGCGCAGAATGCGGGTATTCTGGCCGCAAAAATGTTAGCGGTATCGGATGATGCCCTGCTTGCCAAAATCGAGGCATACAAGGAAGAACTGAAAGCCGGCGTTGAAAAGAAGAAAGAAAAGATAGAGCGTGTCGGCTACGAAATGTATTTAAAAGAAATGTAGTTGTTCAGTAGACAGCCCCACAGTGCATAAGATGAAATAACAAAGCACTGTGGGGCTGTTTTATGTTAAAACGAAGACTTATCAGGGGAGGGACACTGGTTGCTGCGTTGCTTCTTGCCAATCTGGCAGTTTTCGGAACGGCAAAAAAAGAGATACGGCAGGCACAAAATGGAGAAATACAGGCAGAGAATCTGTTGGAAAATGTGCTGGCGGAGAACATGACAGCGGATGGGAGCCAAAAGAAAAAAGAAAACAACGGGCGTGAGGAGGACATTGTAAGTAAAACGGAGCACTACCCGTATTTGTATGCGACCGGCAGTATAGAGGAGAAGAAGCTGCCGGAAAAGGTAGCATTTTTAACGTTTGACGACGGGCCGAGCAAAAATACGATAAAAATACTTGATACGCTTGCGGAATATAATGCCTGTGCTACATTTTTTGTAATCGGAGAGAATCTGACAGAGAGCGGCATAGAAATCGCAAAGCGTGCTTTGGAGGAGGGACATATGCTCGGTATGCACACCGAAACGCATCGGTATGAGAAAATATATCGTTCGGTGGAAGCCTTTTTGACGGATTATGATAAGTTAGCTTCCAGATTTGTGGAAGCGTTCGGGGAATGTCCGGCGGCATTTCGTTTTCCGGGAGGAAGCTATAGCGTGTACATCAATCCCATAAAGAAGGAGCTGAGAGAAGAGCTGGAACGCCGGGGCTTTATGGGATATGACTGGAATGTAAGCGGGGAAGATGCCGTGGGAACCCCAACGGCGTATTCGATTAAAAAGAATATTTTTGACTCGGTATATAAGCAGGAACAGCCGATTATCCTGTTACACGATTCTCCGTGCAGTGACCTGACCGCAGAAGTGCTTCCGGAGATTTTGAAGAAATTGACAGACGAAGGATACACTTTTATGACATTACAATATCGGAAACCGTATCAGTTTCCGTGGTAGAATATTTTGAAAATAAAGAAAATTAAAAAAAATCAAAGCGGTATTGACAAGACGCGTTTTGTGCAAACTGTACAAAAGAGGAACCGAATGAAACAGGGAATGATAACCGGGCCGCAAATGTCGCTGTGGAAAAGAATAAAGTTATCCACAGAAAAAAAGGAAAAAATGCGTGGAAAACAAAGTTATACACGAAGTTATCCACAATATGCACAAAAACACTCCACAGGTGTGGTATGAGAAAAGTATTGTCAAGCTCGAAAGTTTGTTTTGGGATTTGTGATAAAATCACAAAAAAGGGAGAAAAAGAAATCATCTAAGAGAATGCGACATTTTTGGACAAAAGAAAGATAATGGAAAGAGTTGCCAGTTAAAACTATTCCATGAAATAAAGTGATGTATTATTAAAAAAATGACAAAAATAAATGTACAATATAATTATTTTTTTGAAGTTGTACTTGCTATTTCGGACGGGATGTGTTATAATTTACCCAAGAGGCAGGAGAAGAGAAGGAGCTGCTTCATTTCTGTAAGACAGAACGAAAAACAGGAAAAGGAGCTGATTTATATGAATTATACAGTAAGCGGAAAGAACATTGAAATTACAAACGGTTTAAGAGAGGCCGTGATTGATAAGCTGTCTAAGCTGGAGCGTTATTTTACACCGGATACGGAGGTAAATGTTACCTTGAGTGTGGAGAAGGAAAGACAGCGTATTGAGGTAACGATTCCGATTAAAGGAACAATTATCCGTGCGGAGCAGGTAAGCAACGATATGTATGCTTCCATTGATCTGGTAGAAGCGGTATTGGAGCGTCAGCTTAGAAAGTATAAAAACAAGATTGTGGATCAGAAGCAGTCCGCAAAGGCACTCAGTCAGGTATTCCTGGAGGAAGAGACCGGTGACGAGGATGAGATTAAGATTGTACGTTCCAAGAGATTCGCGATAAAGCCGATGGATATTGAAGAGGCTTGTGTGCAGATGGAGCTGCTCGGACATGATTTCTTCGTGTTCCGTAATGCGGAAACGGATGAAGTGAATGTTGTGTATAAGAGAAAAGGCAATACATACGGTCTGATAGAGCCGGAGTATTGATTGTCGCGGCGACAGGCCGCATTCGTTCCCCTTCTTTAAGTAGGCCGCCGCGTGGTTAAAATCACGCGGCGGTTTTTCCGCTTAAAGGATTCGAGTGTCAAAAAAACGCTCCGTGAGTTGTTAAGAGAATATAAAATGTACAGGAAAAGGTTGAATAAATCGAAAAGTAATGGTACAATGTCATTATTATGGAGTTCGTATATACAATGTACGAAATGGAAGCATAGAATGAATTTATCAGGAGAGAACAGATGGGTTTAGTACAGAAAATTTTCGGAACACATAGTGAAAGAGAAGTAAAGCTGATTCGTCCGCTTTTGGAAAAGATAAATAAACTGGAAGAGACAGTATCGGTATTGTCGGATGAAGAGCTTAGTGCAAAGACAACAGAGTTTAAGGAACGTCTGGCAAAGGGAGAGACAAAGGATGCTCTTTTGCCGGAGGCCTATGCGGTAGTACGTGAGGCAACGAAACGTGTGCTGGGACAGCGTCACTATGATGTACAGATTTTAGGCGGTATCATTTTACACCAGGGACGTATTGTAGAGATGCGTACCGGTGAAGGAAAGACGCAGACCGAGCTTCTGCCGGCGTACTTAAATGCGTTGGACGGTGAAGGGGTTCATATTGTAACGGTCAATGATTATCTTGCAAAGCGTGACTCGGAGTGGATGGGACAGGTGTTCCGCTTTCTTGGACTTTCGGTAGGCTGCATTTTGAATAATATGGATAATAACGAGCGCAGGGCGGCATATGCCTGTGACATCACATACGGTACAAATAATGAGTTCGGTTTTGACTACCTGCGTGATAATATGGTTATTTATAAGGAAGAGCTTGTTATGCGCGGGCTTCACTATGCCATCATAGATGAGGTAGACTCCGTTTTAATTGATGAGGCGCGTACACCGCTTATTATTTCGGGACAAAGCGGGAAGTCTACCAGTCTTTATCTGGCGTGCGATATTTTAGCAAGACAGCTTGTCAGGGGAACCGAAAAGGAGCTTACCAAGATGGAGCTCATCATGGGTGAAGAGCTTCAGGAGGAAGGGGACTTTGTTGTAAATGAGAAGGATAAGAATGTAAACCTTACCGAGCAGGGTGTGGAAAAGGTTGAACGCTTTTTCAGGATTGATAATCTTGCTGACCCGGAAAATATGGAGATTCAGCATAACATTATCCTTGCTTTACGTGCCCATTACCTTATGGCACGGGATAAGGATTACGTTGTTCAAAACGATGAGGTACTTATCGTGGACGATTTTACCGGACGTATTATGCCGGGAAGACGTTACTCCGACGGTCTTCATCAGGCAATTGAGGCAAAGGAGCACGTGAAGGTAAAAAGAGAGAGTAAAACACTTGCAACGATTACCTTCCAGAATTTCTTTAATAAGTATGACAAGAAGTGCGGTATGACCGGTACGGCGCTTACTGAGGAAAAAGAATTCCGTGAGATTTACGGAATGGATGTTGTAGAAATACCGACAAATAAGCCGATTGCACGTATAGACAGGGATGATGTTGTATACAAGACACGGCACGAGAAGCTTGCGGCTATCGTGGAGGAGATTATAGCGTCATATAAGACCGGTCAGCCTGTATTGGTCGGCACAATTACCATCGAGGCCTCCGAAGAGCTTAGTGAAATGCTTAAGAAAAGGAATATTCCTCATAAGGTATTAAATGCGAAGTTCCATGAAATGGAGGCGCAGATTATAGCAGATGCCGGACAGGCGGGAGCGGTTACAATAGCAACCAACATGGCAGGACGTGGTACGGATATTAAGCTTGGAGAGGGAGTAAAGGAGTTAGGCGGCTTAAAGATTATCGGCACAGAGCGGCATGAGTCCAGACGCATAGACAATCAGCTGCGCGGACGTGCCGGACGTCAGGGAGATCCCGGTGAGTCGAGGTTTTATATCTCCCTTGAGGATGACCTGGTGCGTTTATTCGGTTCTGAGCGTCTGATTACCATGTTCAATTCCCTGGGAATCCAGGAGGGCGAGCAGATTACGCATAAGATGCTCAGCTCTGCCGTAGAGAAGGCACAGAAAAAGATAGAGAATAATAACTTTGCAATTCGTAAGAGCCTGCTTGAATATGACCGTGTAAATAACGAACAGAGAGAAATAATATACGGAGAGCGCAGAAAGGTGTTAGAGGGCGCCAATATGCGTGAAACTATTTTCAAGATGGCAAGTGATGTGGTCGAGGGCTGCGTAGACAGCTGCATCAGTGATGACCAGGATGCAGAGAACTGGGATCTTCATGAGTTGAACAGTATCCTGCTTCCTATTGTGCCTCTTGAACCGATACGGCTTACGGAAGATCAGAAGAAGCACATGAAAAAGAAGGAGCTGGTACAACAGCTGAAGGCAGAGACGGTAAAGTTTTACGAGGCAAAGGAAGCCGAGTTTCCGGAGAAGGAGCATCTGCGTGAGATTGAGCGGGTCATTTTGCTTCGAGTGATAGACCGTAAGTGGATGGACCATATTGATGATATGGACCAGCTGCGTCAGGGAATCGGTGTACAGGCATATGGACAGAGAGATCCGCTGACAGAGTATAAGTTTCAGGGCTTTGAAATGTTCTCTGCCATGACAGAGGCTATCAGTGAGGATACTGTTAAAGCACTGATGAATGTACGTATTGAGCAGAAAGTGGAACGTGAACAGGTAGCTAAGGTTACGGGTACGAACCGTGATGATTCCGTGGCGAAGGGACCTGTAAAGCGTTCCGATAAGAAGGTACAGCCGAATGATCCGTGTCCGTGCGGCTCCGGTCTGAAGTATAAGAAGTGCTGCGGAAGGAATGCATAGGATACCGAACGCGGAAAGCGGTAAGCAAAAAAGCCGACGGATGAAAACATCCTGACGCATTAAGAAAGAAGGTGAGCAGATGGTCGAGCTGGATGCAATAAAGTATGAGCTTGCAGGCTATGAGAAACCGCTGCTTGAAATGGGGGATTCACTTTGACCTCCATGGCAAGCGGGAAAAGATTCAGGAGATAGAAACGATTATGCAGGAGCCGGGGTTCTGGGATGATGCCGACAAGTCTCAGGACTATATGAAGGAGCTGAAAAATCTCAAGGATTCGGTGGCGGATTACGAGGATTTAAAGACGGAGTATGAAGATGTACAGACCTATCTTGAGATGGGATATGAAACCTCGGATGCTTCCCTGATACCGGAGGCCGAAGAAGCAATGGAGCTTTTTAAGGCACATTATGAAAAGCTGCATTTGGGGACGTTGCTTTGTGAAGAATATGATAAGGATGATGCTATTCTTACACTCCATGCCGGTGCCGGCGGAACGGAAAGCTGTGACTGGGCATCTATGCTGTGCCGCATGTATCAGCGCTGGGCGGACAAAAAGGGATTTACAACGGAAATGATTGATTTTCTGGATGGTGATGAGGCCGGATTTAAGTCGGTGACGCTCGAAATCCATGGAGAGAATGCTTACGGATATTTAAAGTCGGAGCGGGGAGTGCATCGTCTTGTACGGATTTCTCCGTTCAATGCGGCAGGAAAGCGGCAGACCTCTTTTGTATCCTGTGATGTCATGCCGGATTTGGAGGAAGCACCGCAAATCGAGATTGATGAAAAGGATTTACGCATTGACACATACCGTTCCAGCGGTGCAGGCGGACAGCATGTCAATAAGACATCGTCTGCAATTCGCATCACTCATTTGCCGACAGGTATTGTGGTACAGTGTCAGAATGAGCGTTCACAGTTTCAAAACAAGGACAAGGCAATGCAGATGTTAAAGGCAAAGCTGTACCTTTTACAGCAGCAGGAAAATGCGGAGAAGGAATCCGGGATTCGCGGTGAGGTGAGAGATATTAATTTCGGAAATCAGATTCGCTCCTATGTGCTACAGCCATATACACTGGTGAAGGATCACCGTACCAATGAAGAGGTGGGCAACGCCCAGACGGTTCTGGACGGCAATCTGGACCCGTTTATCAATGCGTATTTAAGGTGGAATGCAACCGGAAAAACAAAAGAGTGAGAAAAACGGAGGAGGTAAATTGTATGGCAGAGAGGAATATTATTTTCCGCATCGGAGAGGAAGAATACGGGTTTGATGTACAGCTTGTAACCGCAATCGAGCCAATGTCGGATATTGTACCGGTGCCGAATGCACCTGCCTGTATTTTGGGGCTTATGAATCTGCGAGGGGATGTCATTCCGGTGTACAGTTTGCGCAAGCGCTTTATGCTGGAGGAGTATAATGATGCTGTAAAAACGAAGCTGATTGTGACACGTTATGAAGGAAAGTCGATTGCGTTTAAGGTGGATGAAGTAATGGAAATGCATGATTTCGGTCCGGATGATATTTCCGCTCCGCCGGTAATCACCGTGAATTCCAGAACAGGATATGTACGTGCAGTCGCAAACAAGCAGGGAAAGCTGGTGTTGCTTTTAAACCCTGCCGGCATGTATGAGGATGATGAAGAGGAGCGGATGGAAGAAGTGCTGAAGGTAATGTAGATATTGCTATTTCCGGAATATGTTATGTCTGTTGTAGCTTGCCCGGTATTCCGAAGGGGAAAGCCCGGTGATTTTTCGAAATGCATTGGAAAAGTTGTGTGCATCGGAAAATCCCAGGCTATACGCAATCTGTGAAATCGGGTGTGTGGATTCGGAGAGAGCGGATTTGGCAACTTCCATTTTGGCCTGTAATATTTGTTGCTTTAATGTAATACCTGCGTATTTTTTGAAAAGAGTGGTCAGATACTTTTCGTTGTAACCGAAATGGGCCGCTATTTCCGGAATGCGCAGGTTTTCTTGTACATTCCATGAGATATAATCTAAAATATCACCATAGAGCTGTTCCTTCAGTTCTTTGTCTTTCCTGAGACGGTGTCTGCACTGTGCACTGATTTCGGCAAGGATGGTGCTGCACAGATACCGGTTTAAGGTGCTCTCTCTATATCTTTTATCGGAATCCTGTAATTGCTTCATCAAAATGATGAGGCGTTCCGGAAAAGATAATGAGCCGGTAACGGGAAGCTGTAAGTATTCAGGTCCGGAATCGGCAGAATTGGATATGAATTCATCATCCTGCTGTTTATTATCCGGGAGGCATACATGATCCTGCCGTTCATTATTATATCCGAAATGCAGCCAGTAAAATTCACAATCACCGGACTTTGTTCCGTGCTGATAAGGTGTAGGTGCCATAAGCAGGTATTCCCCTTTTTTTACCGCATATTCGTGTTCATGGTCAGCAATGTAAAGGATTCCGTCCGTAACTATCATCAGTTCATAGTCGTCACGGCTGCGGGCCATATGAATCCAGTCCTTATTCGGAGATGTGAATTTTCCACACCAGTGGTATATAAACTCCCTTGTCGCGTCAAAGTGAAGAATCATGCTTTCTCCTTTCCTCTTTTTACAGTATGACATTTGCTTTTAAATTCTCCTTCACCTCAAGTATAACACAAGAAAATGAAATATGAAACTAACTTTTTAACACCTTTTATGACATTTACAGATTCCTATTTTGCTTGCAGGATGTCATAATAAGCTTAAAGAAAAAGTAATTGCTAAGGGAAAGGAAGGGAAAGCTGATGTTAAGAGGAAATAAAGCATTTTCATTAGGGCAGGTGACACTGAAGGATTCTTATCTGGTAAACGCATTTGAAAAAGAGGTGGCATATCTGACTGCATTTGATACGGATAAGCTGCTTGCCGGGTTCCGGGAGACGGCGGGTGTGGATATGCGTGGGGAAGAACGGTATACCGGTTGGGAGAATATGTTAATCGGCGGACATACTTTGGGACATTATATGACTGCCTGTGTGAGGTGCTGTGAATCCGCAAATTGCAGTGAGGCAGACAGACAAGAGCTGTTACAGATTCTGAAGAGACTGGCCGATGGTCTTAGCGAGTGTCAGGAAGCGGGCAAAACAGGTTTTTTGTTCGGAGCTGTTATTACGGATAAGAATAATGTAGAGCTTCAGTTTGATTATGTCGAGGAAAATAAGACGAACATTATTACACAGGCATGGGTACCGTGGTATACAATGCACAAATTATTTGAGGGGCTTGTGTCCGTGGTGAATATGGATGTGGAAGCGGAACCGGCAGAGGAAATCAGGAGAACCGCGGAAAAAGTCGTTACAAGGCTGGCTGACTGGGTGTACGGCAGAACATCCGGGTGGAGTGAGGAAACCCACAGGACGGTTCTTGGCATTGAATATGGCGGAATGAATGACTGTCTTTATGATGTGTATTTGATAACAGGGAAAAAGGAGCATCTTGAAGCAGCCCATGCTTTTGACCAGACGGAGCTTTTTGAGAGAGTTCTGAATGCCGAAACAGGTGATAATGTACTGAACAATCACCACGCCAATACTACGATACCGAAATTTATGGGTGCACTTAACCGTTATGTTGTTACGGGAGAGGATAAGTATTTTGAATATGCCGCACACTTTTGGAAGCTGGTAACGGAGAATCATACCTACATTACCGGCGGTAACAGTGAGTGGGAGCATTTCGGTGAGGACAGGATTTTAGATAAAGAGCGGACCAACTGCAACTGTGAGACCTGTAATGTATATAACATGCTGAAAATGACGAAAAAACTGTTTCAAATTACCGGGGATGTGAAGTATGCGGACTGGTATGAGAATACTTTTATCAATTCAATTTTATCCTCCCAGAATCCGGAAACGGGGATGACAACGTATTTTCAGCCGATGGCGAGCGGGTACTATAAGGTGTATGGTGAGCGTTTTACTAAATTCTGGTGCTGTACCGGAACAGGTATGGAGAACTTTTCTAAATTGCAGGAAAGCTTTTATTTTGAAAAGGGAAGCACACTGATTATAAATCAGTATTTTTCCTCTTCGGTTGAATTTCGCGGGGCAGAGATTACGCAGGATGCGAAAATACCGGAGTCTGACAGGGTCTCATTCTATATCAGGGGTGCATTTGACGGGAATTTTGCATTTCGTCTGCCGTACTGGCTAGCAGGCAAGGCGGAAATCCGGATAAATGGGCTGCCGTATGCGTACCGGGTTGCGGAGAGAGGCGGATATGCCCTTGTAGAAGGACCGTTTGGGGCAGATACCCGGATTGATTTGGTTCTGCCGATGAAGGTTGTGGCATACAATCTCCCTGACGGAGAGGCTACATACGGATTTAAGTATGGCCCGGTAGTTTTAAGTGCCCTTCTGGGGACAAAGGACATGGCGGACGCCACCACCGGAGTAAATGTCACGATACCGGGCAACCGAATGATAGAAAAGACATATATTCCATCCGGTAAAGAAACGATTACCGTGACGGAGGGAAGTGTGGAGGAATATATGGAAAAGATTGAGGAGCATCTTGTACGTCAGGGGGATGAGTTAAAATTTGCCCTTACGGGTACAGATGCGGCACTCACCTATGTACCACACTATTCCCAGTACAAGGAGCGTTATGGAATTTATTTTCATTTCACCGACAGAGACTTTTTTGAGGCGGGCGATGGGGAGAAGGAGTTAAAGCGCATTGATACGGTACAACCGGGCTATGGGCAGTATGAGAATGATGCGCTGCATAATATGACGGAATACGGAACCGGTTCCGTGGGAACAACCGAAGGGGAAACCTCGCGTTATGCAAAGCAGGGAGGAAGCTTCTCTTATACCATGATTGTAAACCCGGAGGGAACGAGTCTGCTTGTTACCTTTAAGAGGACAGATGTCGGAAAAGGTATAAAAATCACCGCAGGAGATGTGACCATTTATGAAGAAGTGCCGGAAAGTCATCAGGAAAGTGAGTATTATGATGTATTGATTCCGATTCCGAAGGAGGCTATGAGGTTTTCCGAAAAGAGATTCTACGACTGTAGTGAAAAAGCGGTATTGACCTTTAACTTCAGTGGAATTAATCATAAGGAATCTGCTGCAATATGCCGGTTTATGTATACGGTGGAGAGATAAAACTAACACACGTAAGAACCAATAAATAACAGGCTGTCGCAAAATTCGACAGCCTGTTTGGCACATATTTGAGTGTAATGAAGTATAACACTTCATTACAGGGTGAGTAGAATTCGAACCCAATCCTGTTAAACTGGATTTTAAAGCATATAGAACCGGCATTTTTTCCCTTTGCAATACCACCAAATCTTAAGCTGCCTTTTTGGACAGTTTGCACAAACTTTTTCTCCACTCTATCCCATCTCAAGCCATTGATTTTAAAGGCTTTTCCGGCACTTTTTTACTCCGTGCACATTTTATTTTCTATTGCAATCTTTTACTTTTTCTGCTACACTTTACTTACAGACAGTTCAGTAGAAGCACTGATTAATTCAGTGCTTCCTAATTGATGTTCAATTCTACGCTGTCTTCTTACGGCGGTCTCTCGCCAAAGTTCCATTACATTTTTTACTGTTAAAATACTTGGGAGGAGGAATTAAGTGGAACAGGAAATTTTTACACAAAAAACAAAAGAAGAGGTTTTATTCTA
>JAQXLY010000062.1 GCA_029012365.1 Lachnospiraceae bacterium
GTGTAGGCACGCGCTTCGCGCTTCCCCCAACCTCGCGACCTTTGTCGCTCGGTCGTGGGCGCGGTCGCCTGCTTGGAAATTTTTTAAAGCAAGCTTTCAAAATGTTCAAGCATGCTCACTTTGCCTACACGAAAAATCCGCCCCACAGCCTAAGCCATGGGACGGAGAAAAATCCGCGTTGCCACCCAAATTGCCGGTTTCCCGACCTCTCATGCACGCTGTACGGGGCGTTCCCCGGGCTTTCACCCCGGCTCAAAAGGTGGAAGGAATTCCTGCTCTGTCTGCTTACACCTGCCGCAGACTCTCTGAAAAGGCTTTGAATTCTTAGTCTTTATCATTGCCGTTTTTTTCATTATAACGCACTTTCTTCTACTTTGCAAGCAGAATTTCCTTATACGGCTCTGACTCCTCAACTTTTTCCAGGAGTTCTATCGGAAAATAAACAGGTACCGGCCCGAATGGATTTACTACAAGTCCCGCATGTCCTTTTTTAACAAAGGACAACACTTCCGGAAGTCTCAATGTCACTGTCTGTTTCGGCTGCCCTTCATAAAATGCATCCTTCCAGTACCAGAGAGCTCCCCAGTCCGTAAAAACAGGAAAAACTGTTTTTTCCGTATCATCCCATTTCTTTATGGAACGAAATCCGACCTTTGCATCCTCTCCGAAAGAAAGTGTTCCGTCCGGATTCGGCATCGGCGGACGATCCATATATAACGGAAGTACAAACCGTGCCTGGCAAAGCTCATACAGTAAAGAGTCCATATAACCCGAATTTTCAAACAACCTTGCATACTCCATCATTAAACCGAACAAACGCGGATTCTCTACAGAACCGGTTGCTTTCTCTATCTCCTGTGCATTGACACTGCTCAAAACCGCATATTTTGATATTTCATCTACAGACTCGGCATCCAGGCAAAGAGCAACCCTTTCATTCTTTGCCATTTCCGCCACTTCCCGCGGTTTTAATTCGATTGCCAGCACATGAAATTCTTTTACCGGCTTCTTTGGCTGATACACATACACGATATCCCCTTCCCTTATCTTACCGTGTATCGTTCCGACCACAAATACACCCTGCATACGGCTTGTTTCAAACACATCCTCTGCCAAAAAGCTATAACGTCTTTCTCTGCCCTTCTTAGCTTTCGATGATGAATCCTCTTTTTTGGCCGGTACTTCCGGCTGCTCGTTTTCCTTATTTTTACCGAATAAATCCTTTATCCAGCCCATACTGTTTCTCCTCTCGAAGTAAATCTTTTACTACCTCACCCGCAATCAGAAGTCCGGCAACCGGCGGAACAAAGGAAATGCTTCCCGGTACTGCCTTCTTCCTGCATCCTGTCTGTATTTCTTCCTCTTCGGAAAGCATAACAGCTTTTTCCGGCACCTGAGGCTTTAAAGGCTCTTCCTTAGAAAATAACACCTTTAAATGCATAATTCCCCGCTTTTTAAGCTCTCTTCGCATCACCTTAGCAAGAGGACACACCGAAGTATCACTGATATCCGCGATTTCAAAACGGGACGGGTTCAACTTATTTCCGGTTCCCATACAACTGATAATCGGAACCTTTGCAGCAACTGCACGTTCTGCCAGCTCTAACTTTGCAGTCACGGTATCCACAGCATCCACCACATAATCATACAGGGAAAAATCAAAAGCGTCCGCTGTTTCGGGGAGAAAAAAACAGTCTCTGCATTCCACATGTATATCCGGATTAATATCCAAAAGCCTCTTTTTCATGACCTCTGTTTTTTTCTGTCCTATTGTACTATAAGTTGCGATAATCTGACGATTTATATTACTTTCGCTAACCGTATCCTTATCTATCAGAGTCATCGCTCCGATACCGGCACGCCCCAGAGCTTCAGCCACATATCCCCCGACACCGCCGACACCAAACAGTGCCACATGCTTTTTTGCAAGCTGTTTGATACCACTCTCTCCGATTAAATATGCTGTCCGTTCCATAGCTTCTCTCATTTCGGTTCTCCCGTTTTGTCCTAAAAAAATCCCCGGTATCACCGATGCATACTGATGCATCTTCCGCTATTTACAACGCAGGCTTTCCACATATCCTTTAATATCGGACGCATTCACGTACTTTGTTACTTCGCCGTTGTTCAGAACAACAAGCGTAGGTGCCTGCATAATACCGTAGGTATCTACCATATCCAATGCTTCTTCCGCATCCACCGACTCATAATCCACATCCTTTAAGAACTCCTTTGCGATTCTGCAATTCGGACACGTTTTGGTAGTAAACAGGTAAATACGGTCCGTCGTCTTTTCCGATGCGGAGATTTCCTCCGTCTGCGTATAAGCCTCACTCTGTAAGGTTATCCTTCCGATCTTTTCTTCTCCGGCATTATCCATTACTCTGGACTGCGTCAAATCGTACAATTTACGATTCTTATATTCCTGCGTCTTACCTTCATTCCAGTTTTGTACCGGACGATAGTACCCGGTAATTCTTGAATATACCTCTGCCTTTTCTCCGCAATGCGGACAGGTAAACTGCTCCCCGGCAAGGTAGCCGTGCGTCTTACAAATGGAATAGGTAGGCGACAGGGAGTAATACGGAAGCTTATAATTCTCCGCAATGGTGCGAACCAATTTTGCCGCTGCCTCCCAATCCGGAAGCTTCTCTCCGAGAAATGCATGAAATACGGTTCCGGAGGTGTAAAGCGTCTGCAGCTCATCCTGAATATCAAGTGCCTCAAATAAGTCAGCCGTATAATCAACCGGTAAATGTGAGCTGTTCGTATAATACGGCGTATCTCCCGGTTTGCCCGCAGTAATAATATCCGGATACATCTTTTTATCATGCTTTGCAAGACGATAGCTCGTGGACTCTGCCGGTGTTGCTTCCAGATTATACAAATCGCCATACTCTACCTGATAATCACTGAGGCGCTCGCGCATATGATTTAATACACGCTTTGTAAATTCCTGTGTTTCCACGGAAGTCATATCTTTTCCTATCCACCTTGCATTAAGACCTGCTTCATTCATGCCCAGCAGACCGATAGTGGAGAAATGATTTTCAAAAGTGCCGAGATAACGCTTTGTATACGGATATAAACCCTCGTTCAAAAGCTTCGTAATCACGCTTCTCTTTACTTTTAAGGAACGCGCCGAAATGTCCATCATGTGGTCAAGACGACGGAAAAAGTCCTGCTCGTCCGAAGCAAGATATGCAATACGCGGCATATTAATCGTAACAACACCCACGGAACCGGTACTCTCACCGGAGCCGAAAAAGCCGCCTGTCTTCTTACGCAGCTCACGAAGATCAAGACGCAGACGACAACACATGGAGCGCACATCACTCGGCTGCATGTCACTGTTAATATAGTTAGAAAAATACGGAGTACCGTATTTTGATGTCATCTCAAACAAAAGACGGTTATTTTCGGTATCGGACCAGTCGAAATCACTTGTAATGGAATAGGTCGGAATAGGATACTGGAATCCGCGTCCGTTTGCATCTCCCTCTACCATCACTTCAATAAATGCCTTATTGACCATATCCATTTCTTTCTTACAATCCCGATAACAGAAATCCTGCTCCATGCCGCCCACAATACACGGAAGGTTCGCTAAATCTGTCGGGACCGTCCAGTCCAGCGTAATATTGGAAAACGGAGCCTGAGTTCCCCAGCGGCTCGGAGTGTTTACGCCGTAAATAAAGGAGGAGATGCACTGCTTTACCTCACGATACGTCAGATTATCTATCTTTACAAATGGTGCAAGATAAGTATCAAAGGAAGAAAACGCCTGTGCACCCGCCCACTCGTTCTGCATGATTCCAAGAAAATTCACCATCTGGTTACAGAGCGTAGAAAGATGCTTTGCGGGAGACGAGGTAATCTTCCCCGGAATTCCTCCGAGTCCCTCCTTAATCAGCTGCTTTAAAGACCAGCCCGCACAATATCCCGTCAGCATGGACAAATCATGAATATGGATATCTGCCTGACGGTGCGCATTTGCAATTTCCTCATCATAAATCTCCGATAACCAATAGTTTGCGGTAATCGCACCGGAATTATGCAAAATAAGTCCACCGACCGAATAGGTAACGGTAGAATTCTCCTTTACACGCCAGTCTTCCTCTTTTACATAGCTGTTCACAATATCTTTATAGTCTAAAATCGTAGACTTCATGTTACGAATCTTCTCGCGGTTCTTTCGATACAAAATGTATGCCTTTGCCACATCGGTATATCCGGTACTTTCCAGAACATGCTCTACACTGTCCTGAATATCCTCTACCGTTACCGTGTCATCCTTTATCTTCTCCTGAAAATCAGAAGTAACACGCAATGCCAGCAAATTAATAATCTCATCATTAAATGACTTTTTCGTAGCCTGAAATGCCTTTGTAATCGCATCACTTATTTTGGAAAGATTAAATTCTGCAATCTCTCCGTCACGCTTAACTACATGAATCATTTCAAAATCCCCCTTCGTAACATGCTAAATGACCTTTGTGATTTGTGTAAGCAGCACACTGCCGGTACATTCATAATATTACCATTATATCCTGTTATAGTCAAGAAGAAACCACCATATCTATGCAAAAAAATTTTTTTCTTCAAGATATAGTGGTTTTCAGCAAAAAATTAGTACAAAATTCCTATTCAGTTTTTTTCAGTTGCCCGTATAAATCCTTAGGTACGTACGCTTTTACAGCAACTCCGTCCGCTACATACTCTTCCGAAAGAAGCTCCCCGTACTTCCGAATCAATGCCAGCTTGTTTCCTTCGGAATATCCTAAAACACATTCCAGATAAATCTTCTGTTCCCTCAAAAGCTCTGTAACAGCTTCCAACAGTTCCGAAAGTCCCATACCCTGCTTTGCACTGATGCGTACCGAACGATCTGCCCGAAAATCTCTGCATATCTCCGGTTCCGTTACCAAATCCTGCTTATTAAATACCGTAATCACAGGCTTATCCTTTACTCCGAGTCTTGTAAGAGTATCATATACAATATGCATTCTGGCATCTGCATCCGGACTGGAAGAATCAACCACATGCAATATCATATCCGCGTACTTTGCTTCCTCAAGTGTGGAACGAAACGCATCAATCAAATGATGCGGAAGCTTACGGATAAACCCTACAGTATCTGTCATGAGCACCTGTTCCCCGCTTTCCAGCTTTAACACACGTGTGGTAGTATCAAGGGTTGCAAACAGCTTATCTTCTTCCAAAACGCCTGCATCCGTCAGTGTGTTTAACAAGGTCGACTTTCCCGCATTGGTATAACCCACAATGGCAAGCACCGGAGTACGGTTTCTTTCACGCATGGAACGTGCCACTTCACGATTTTTCTTTACCTGCTCCAGCTCCCTGTTCAACTGGGTGATTCTTGCCTTAATCAAACGTCTGTCCATCTCCAGCTTTTTCTCACCCGGTCCTCTCGTCCCGATACCTCCGGATGCCCCCGCAGCTCCGCCGCCGATACGCGACATTGCACTGTAGCTTCCGATTAGGCGTGTGGCACGATATTTTAACTGGGCAAGCTCTACCTGAAGCTTACCTTCTCCGGTTCTCGCATGCTGTGCAAAAATGTCCAGAATGACCATAGTACGATCCATCACCTTACACTCTAAGGCATCCTCTAAATTCTTCATCTGGGCCGGAGACAGCTCATCGTCACACACAATACCGTCTGCTTTGTGCAGCAGAAGTAGCTCCGCAAGCTCATCAATTTTTCCTTTTCCCACATAAGTACCGGGATGTACCGCCTCACGGTTTTGAACCACAACCGCCACAGTATCTGCTCCCGCGGTCTTTACAAGCTCCGCAAGCTCAGCAAGTGAAACCTCCGTGTCATCTCCCTCGGATACCCGTACTCCGACAAGAATCACGCGCTCCTTTTCTTCCTTATTTTCAATCATATCCACCTCATGACTCCTCACGTACCCTTGTAGACAGGAACCTTAATTCCTCCTGCATTTTCTCATCCTCCGGGTATTGTCTTATATAGGCTGCAGCCCGTTCATATGCCGTATTATAGTTCCCCATTTTTTCAAGTATTACTACTTCATTAAACAAAAGCTGCTTTCCGTGCAATGTATCCGAAAGCTTCTGTCCGGCAAGCACCGTTTCCAGTGCTTCCGAAAGACGCTCCTGCCGCAGCTGGCAGATTGCCATCTGATTATATGCAGCCGCATCCTTTGCCCCGCTTCCCTCGATATATCTTTCATAGTTATGAATTGCCTGTCCGTAATCGTTACGCATCCTGCAAATCTCACCGGCATAAAAATAACTGTCCTCATAGCCGCTTTCCGCTGCGGTCATAAGACCGTCGAGTGCCGTGTCATATTCCCCGCTGAAATACTGCGCCTTCGCAATAAAATACAAATCCTCGGATGTAGGATTCTCAATTTTGGTAATCTGTCCCAGCAATTCCAACTGTTCCGAAGTTTTTCCGAGCTTTCCGAGCACATTATACTTTCCGAAATATAAATCAAAATTCTTCGGCTCAAGCAAAATAGCGGCATCATAATCCGCAAGACTTTCTTCATATGCACCGAGAACATAGCTCATATACGCTCTGGCACGATATCCGGCAGCATACTCCTTCCGCTCCGAAAGCAGCGTATCATACACCGCAATCGCCGCCTCATAATCCCCCTCACATTCCAGTGTATCCGCAAGATACATACGAATATCCGCATCCAGCTCCGGCAGCATGGATTCCGCCAATGCCTTTTCAAAATAAAGTTTGGCATTGTCATAATCCTTCTCTTCATAATATGTAATCCCGATAGCACGCCATGCCCGCTTGTTATTCTTTCTTGTCAGCTCCAGATTTTGTTCTACAACGGCATGCTCCAGCGCCTTTCTGGCTTCCTCGTATTGTCTCAGAGCCGCATAGGTATGTCCCTGCTCAATATAGTACTCCGCTTTGTCCGGATTCTCCTCTGCTGCCTTTGTAAAATACATAAGAGCATCCTCGTACTGTCCCAGGCGAAATGCCTCCTGCCCGTTTACAAAGTATTCCTGTGCCTTCCCGCAGCCACCGAAACAAAGTACCGTACCGATTCCCACGATTAGCGCAAAAAAACGCATCCGCATATGCCATAACCTCCCGCCTACGGCCAAACCTCTTTCCTCGGTTTGTTCACAGTAATTACTTTGTTTGCCTGCAGATTCGTCGTCAGAACAAAGCGCATTTCATCGCGATATTCCGGCTTTGCGAAATAATATGCATAGGTATCAATCAATAAGAACAGGTTTGCCGTTCTGCCCTCAAGCTTGAACTGATTAAAGCCCATCGGCACATACTTATTCCATATATCATCTGGAGAAATATGCGTCTCGTAATTCTTAAACACGTACACAGAGGTATGCTCACCGTACTCGCAATACCACTTCGGAACCTCTATCTGCTTATCAGCCGGAAGCTCCCGATTCTTCAGAACAATCTGCTCCTGCTGTGCCATAAACCGGTAATGCTCGCCTCTGCGCGGACAATTCGGCACACAGCAGCAATTTGCCAGAAGCTCACACTTCTCCTTTTTCTTAATCTGCTCCAGTAAATCAAACTTATTATTCATATTATAATCCAGAACAACAATATTATAATCCTTATCGAGTTCTGCATTGATTGCATCCACATTTTTGATTTCCTTGCAGGTGGAACTGGTAAGCTTGTAGCTTGGGTACCACTCACGGATATACTCCTCTAAAATCGGTGAAAATACAATTACCTCATTTAAGCCGTTATCCGCCTCACGCAGGCAGAAGTTACAATACGGGTCTGCCAGATCCTCCTCGGTAATCAACGGATTCGTATAGGTAAATCGAATCGGAATCCCCTCCGCATTTACCGCCTTTATTACCTGACGAATGTACTCGGTACTGCACTGGTCTCCGCCACTGAAACGTCCTCCGTTCCATTTGGAGGTAGGAAACTCACCGTAAAATGATGCTATTTCAAGTCCCTCACGAAAATACTCCGGGGAATGCTGCATCAGCTTTACAAGTAACATATTAATCGGGAAATTCGCACGTAGTCCCGGAAGATGAAACTTAACACTCATACCATTCTCTCCTTTGCTTATTATTCTATAATCATATCATATTCCGCCCCAAAGTGCAAGAATTCCCGTTTACAGACAGGCAGTCTATCTCTGTGATTCCAGCCATTCGTACACTTCTTTTGCTATAGCCTTTGCATAGGCTTCGCAGTTGGTGTCAAATGCTTCATTGTCCCCCGCATTTGATATAAATCCCATTTCTATAATCATACTAGGCATCAGAGAACGTCTGTTAATCGCATAGTCCTCTTCCCCATCCGACATGGAACCGTACCGCACTCCCCGGTCCTCCATTCCACCCACGTCAAGGATAGCATCCAGTATCCGGTTTGCAAGCTGCCGTGCCTGAGTCGGTCTGCTGCTGTGAATCCAGATTTCGACACCGCCTACCCGTTCACTCATCTTACCGCCTAAGTAATATGCATTTCGGTGCAAGGAAATCAGTGCATCCGCATCCATTGCATTCGCCATCAGTGTACGGTCATAAAGCTCAATAAACGTATCATCCTCTCTGGTCATGATTACCTTCACGCCGTATGTTTCAAGCTCTGCCTGAACAAGCTTTGCAAGCCGGAGATTATCATCCTTCTCCTGCCTCTTTGTCCCATCCTCCGATACTAATACCGCTCCTCCGTCATAGCCTCCGTGTCCCGCATCAATACAAACGGTATACACCTCCGGAACCGGAGTAGGTCTCGGCTTTGAGGTAACTGACGGTACCGGTTCATCCGTTGTATCGTCCGGATTTACCGTATCCTCTACAGATGCCCGGTTCTCGTTTACTTTCTTTAAAACCTCATTCAACCTCACCTCTGTGTTATTTAACTCCGTCTGTAATCCGTTTGAAAACGCCTGCACGGACCGCAAATCCGCAGATGTTTTATATAAACAGACCGCCAGAAATACAACCGCTGCCGTCAGTATCCCGCTGAAAACGAAACGCCACAGCAGAGCTTTCTTTAATACCTTTGTCTGACTGTTCTCCGGTACACACACTTCTTCCTGTACTTCCTTTATCTCCTGAATTTCGGACACTTCCTGTACTTCCTGATTTTCCTGTACCTCCGCCTTCTCCTGCACCTCCTGTTTTTCCTGCGTCTTCTGCAACTCATCCGTTCCCTGCAGCTCTGCCGATTTCTTTGCTTCTGTTACCACCTGATTCTCTTTTCTTTTACCCTTCTTTGAACTCATTCCTCTGTTCCTTCCTCATCAAAGTATCAATCGTTACAGGCTCTTCCGGTTCCGCCACATACTCTGCAAGCGGCAGTTCAAACCATGTAACGCCCATCCATGCGCCAAGCTTGTACCCCACATTCTTAAACTCGCCGAGATTCCGAAAGCCGAATACCGTATGGAATGCCTCGCTTTTGGGATTCGGCGTAGACACTCCGGCATAGACCGTATAATATCCCTGCCTTCGAAGAAGCTCCAACAATGCGGTATACAGCGCGGTCGCAATCCCGCACCTGTGATACTTCTCGTCTACATACACCGAAAGGTCGGCCGACCACCGGTACGCAGCCCGCTCGCCGTGCTTTGAGGCGTATGCATAGCCTGCAATTTTTCCCTCGACTTCACAGACGAGCCACGGAAATGTTTCGGTTATCTTTTCAATCCTCTCTGCAAAAGCCGTAGCCGTCGGCACCTCGATTTCAAACGTCACTGTCGTGTTCTTAATATATACTGCATAAATCTCAAGCAATGCCGCGGCATCCTCTTTCGTGGCAAAGCGTATCCTTTTCATAACTGACATTTCGGTATTCCTCCTGTGCGATTCTCATTATAATACAATTAACCGAAAAAGAAAAGCCTGTTTCTTTCATTTTAAGCATGAGGTTGGGAGTCCACAACGTCCGGTGGATGTTGGCACTGGACGGACCGAAATGAAATGTAGACCTTGGTTCAGGGCAGACCGGAGTGAAACAAAGACGACTTCAAACCCTTCGGAGCGCGGTCGCGCTTGAAAATAAAAAGGGTCTGTCGCATTTACCATTGAATGAAGTATATTTGAAAAGCTAATGGTAAGACTTTTGAGCCGAATAAATTTCTTGCCATTGGGATGAAGCATTTTGGAAAATCAATGGTAAGATTTTTGAGCTGAATAAATTCCTTACCATTGGGATGAAGCATTTTTCGAAAATCAATGGTAAGATTTTTTGTGCTAGAAGGATTCTTTACCATTGGAATGAAGTTTTTTGTAAAACCAATGGTAAGATTTATTGTGTTAGATGGATTCCTTACCATTAGAATGAAGTTTTTTGTAAAACCAATGGTAAAATTTTGGAGATAGATGAATTCTTTACCGTTAAGTAGAACATTTTTGCAAATGCAATGGTAAAGGTAAGGAAGCGCCGAAAATCCTACAGGTTGAAAGAGTTTCTCACACTGACTTTGCACTTAGAAGCAGCAATTTCCTATGCAAATCTGTGTGTATCAGGCAGAGAATTCTAAGGAAACTCTGAATTTTCAGCATTACTCCGGAACGAAATATCCTTAAATCATAAAAGCAGGGCTGTGCATTTCATTTATGCGACAGCCCCCTTTTATTTTCAAGCACGAGACGGGATTCGAACCCGTCTTTCAAAATATAATATTTGATTTTGATATTTCAAAATTTCGATTTAAGAAATTCGTCTGCCGGAAGCTAGGCTTTTGTCCCGGAACTGAGTATGTTTTTTATACGAAGTGAAGAAAGCCGTTGCGGGTCGAAGTCAAAAATATATGCTTCTTTCGATAGAAAGGAGATTTTTTTATGCGTGCAGTACGTTTTACAAAGTACGGTCTTAATTTGGTTCGTGTGGTATGTGATATTCAAAAAACAATAAAGATTGACAGTTATACATACGAATTAATAGAACAACATAATGGGAAAAATTTTTCAGATAAGCTTCGTAATTTAGTTACTGATTACGAAACTATAGTGCATGAATTTGGAAAAAAATAATACTTTTGCACGTGTAAAGGTATTACAAAACTTCTGCAGAAAAACAAAGAAAGGAGATTTTTTATGTTTATTTATTTTAATATAATGCGGTTTCTATGTCTCATTCTATGTCTCCTGCTTTTTATTCTTCTTATGATGATTTTTTTTCATTTAGGTGATGAAGATGAATAATCGACGGCGAAGCCGGAGGAAAGAAAGGAGTTTTTATTATGAATTTAATTTTACGTATTGTTTTAGTAATGGCTTTTTATTGTTTAGTATCATGTGTATTTGAACTCATAGCTTATAATGAGTTCAAATGGTGTAAACGAAAGGAAAGTAATTGCTGTCGTTTTAAATGTAAACAATTCAATGATTGTCCATTTGCAAAAAAAATGTAAGAAATTTTCGATAGAACGGAGGAAAATTATGAGTTCAAATAGTCATGTTTTAAAATTAAGGGATTGTTTTTGTGATGAGGTATTAATGCATAATAAAACTTTTGAAGTAAGAAGAAATCTCCGAGGATTTCAAAAGGGTGATATCATTACTTTTCAATGTGTTGATGAAGATGGACGAGCATTACCCCATGTTATAAATAACATGAGATTTCAAATTTTATACGTATTGTCCGGCTGGGGAATTGAACCGGATTACGTAGTTTTTTCTTTTAAGGCTGTTCAATAAGCGACGGAGAATCTTGAGTAAAGAAAGGAGTTTTTTTTATGGAAAAGCCTACTAGGTGTATTTCGCCTTGTATGAAACTTTGTCAAGAATGTAAGTATGGGTGGATTAAGTACCCCGATTGGGTAGAAACGTATGAGGATACTTTTGATTGTTGTTTTGAAAGTGGCTGTATATATGGCTTGGAAGATACTGAACCTAATGAGCAAGATATGAAAGAATTTGAAGATTATATTCTTTCTATCTATGGAAAGTATTAAGCGACGGCGAAGCCGGAGGAAGTCGGGGCTAGTATTACCCCCGACTTCTGATACATGATACAAAGAGCTATCAAACCATTGAAAATACTGTGTTTTTTGAGGTAAGTAACTTCTGATACAAAATGATACACTTCTGATACAAACTTGAAAATGGGGGTTTTTATGAGTGAGAAAATTGAAAATTTACCGAAAAAAGATACTACAATGCGTTCTGCATTTTGTGAGTTTCCAGTGAAAAAAGAAAATCATCCGGACATGACGGAAGAAGATATATGTAAATGGTTCTGCGAACAGTGGGTACAGGGTATGCAGTCAAGGCAAGCAATTTGTGTATATTGCATATCCGAAAACGGATATCACCATGTACATACAGTATTTTCTGCAGATACATCTTTCCGGTGGAGTGCTGTAAAAAATGCTATACCGGTAAATGGTGATATACAAGGTACACGAGGTACGAAGAAGCAAGCCCTCGCATACATCCGGAAAGAAGGAAAGTATGAAGAAAAGGGAGAAACAGTTGTATGTGAATACAATATAGGCGATATTCAAGATAATCAAGGTATGCGTAGTGATTTAGATAAAATTGGTGCATATATAACAGAGGGTTTGCGTCCGAATGAAATTATGTCTATCAATATAAAGTATCGCAAGCACGATAAAATAATTCGTGACGCATACTTTGCTAAGTGTTCTGCGGATACTCCGTTTCTGCGTGAAATGTACGTAGAGTGGCATTGTGGAGAATCCGGCTCAGGAAAGACATACTTTATTAAGGACTTAATAGATGCATATGGGGAGGAAGAAATATATTTTGTATCCGACTATGAAGCTGGCGGACTTGATAAGTATAACGGCGAAAAAGTCTTATTTCTTGATGAGTTTCGAGGGCAGATAAGATTTAACACGCTGCTGTCCATGCTGCAAGGGTACAAGTCACAGTTCCATGCCCGGTACACCAATATAGTCGGTCTGTGGACGAAAGTCTTTATCACATCACCTCTTCCGCCGGAACAAGTCTATAAGAAAATGGTATCATTAGACGATAGAGAAAATGACAGCATGAAGCAGCTTTTCCGGCGTATCAACAAAGTAGTATACCATTATAAGGACGGAGCAGAGTATAAAACATATGAGCAGGACATGAAGGAGTATACAAGTTATAAGGACTTGAAAAGTTTATCTGGGCATGACGATTTTGTAGAAATCTCCCCGGCACAGCAGAAATATTTACAAAGTTCATTTGCATGGGAATAGCGTGCTAAGCAAAGCGGGAATTTTTCCGTGGAGTGCATAGCACGTATACGGAACAGGAAAAATCACCGATTTGTTTTTTCTGAGACTAGGGAAAGTATTTTTTAAGCGCAATATAAAAGAGGCGGTTATTTGCCGTCTCCTTTATTTTTTTCTAATGTATTAGGGTTTATCTTATCAAGTATATTATTAAGTATCTCTGTCTGTTTCTTCTGTTCATCAACTATTTCATTTATTTTGAAGTACCAACACCTAATATCACGTATTAACAACCATATACATATTCCCATTATCAAGTATATAACAATTTGCATAATGTCGATATTTAATAATTCCATTATTTGTTTCATGTGCTTTTTCTCCTTATTGTTTGAATAATTCAAATTCGACGTATTTTAGAATGTTCTTTTGTCCCTCTGGCTTCACTTTCCTGTACTGCTCCACCAGATACTTTTCGTCTGGTGTTAAGTGGTTCTCTTCCTCCTTTCCGGTTATGAGGTATTCTGTTGATATATTTAACAATTTGCATATCTTTCCTATATATTCGATTGGAATTTTTGTAGTCCCTGCTTTCCAGTGAGCTATTGTAGGTTGGTTGGTATTAAGAGCTTTTGCAAGTTGTTCTTGTGTTATTTTCTTTTGTTTCATAGTAGAAAATAAGCGTTCTGCAATCTCCATTATATATTCCCCCAAAAAAATATTAAAAAACTGAATATTTTTACTTGACAAATATTCATATATATTATATTATGTTCTTGGAAATATTCAGTAATTGAATATTTCTACGTAAAGCACCATACAAAGTTAATTATAGCACGGAAACGTGCAGAAAGTCAAAGGGGGAAACTTAAATGCGTAAAAAATCTGATATTGAATGGTTATTAAATTATCACATGAAAGAAGATAAGGAATTAGAACAGAGACTGAAAAACAACGAAATAACTTTTGATGAGTACGAAGTAAGTCATTTATTACATAAGGGCAATATTAGTGCTTGTAAATTCATTTTGCAAATTGACTAAGACTTGATATATTTTCTCCTCAGAATAGCGGTCTTCGTGCAGATAAAGAACGGTGAGACGCCAGCACGTGGCAGGTATGAACCGTTCCCGCTATTCCCCCATGAGTGTATAGGAAAAGGTACATAGGCGCTAATCGCTGTAATGGTATCAAAGAGGGGTTCGAGTCCCTTCTGCACTCTTCGCCGGAAATGGCTTATAAGAAAGTGAGGTATAAGAAAATGAGAAAAATTGTAGGTTTTGAGAAATTCAAAAGCAAGAGAGGTACAGATTGTTGCGCCGTATCAACCGAAACGGACTATAAGAGCCGGGAAGGGGTTATACAGCACGGCATCAAAACTGAAACGGTAATGATTTATGGTGATTCCGTTTCAGTAATCAATGAGAAATCAATCGGAAAAGAGCTTGTCGGCTTTATCGGCTATAACAACGGTGTTTGCGTTGTTCAGGGTCCTGAAATAAGGTAGGACACACGGGGCGCATCAGGGCGCTGAACGGTTCGACCCCGTTCCCCCGTCTAGGCATATAATAGGGAGCCTAAAAAAATAATAGTGTGGAGGTAGAAAGGTATGGATAGCGCAGCATTCAGTTTCACGCAGGTATTCAGCTGGATTACCGAAGGTATCCAGGCTGTATTATCTGTATGTACGGAGTTTCCGCTCAACATTTTTATCGGTGCATCTGTAATCGGTATTGGTGTCGGAATCTATAAGAGCTTAAAGCATTAATTTTAAGCTCGCCGGTGTAGGGGCTGATAAGAGGTCAGCCCCTTTTATTTTAGAAAGGAAAAGGGTGGAATTATGGTAAAATCGATTAAAGAATGTTTAAAAAACTGGCTTATGGCACATGAGCGTTTATATTGGTATATTGTAGTTGGACTGGCGGTGCTTGCGTTTGGTATAATTACGGCGCTTGGATGTGCAAAGGTGCAGAGGGCGGAAGCTGCTGTTGCTTTTGTGGATGATAATGTTACGCCGTGGATGAAGTATGTCTACCCTGATTATAATTATTATTTTGTCCTCGAAAGTACACCTTCACAGGGTAGAAAAGTCGTCTTATCAACTGTTCCGTTTTCTGCCTATGTCGATAGGTCGGAACATACAGGAACGGATACTATAAAGGTTTGTTTACAGGCTGTTGGTGGTGATGTTTTTATCATACATGATGCTTGGACAAATGTTTCTTCATATACTCAAACTCTTGAAAAAGTGGGTGATAAGGTAGTTCTCAAGTTTGATTATGACGGACAGGAATATATCACAAATCAATCTTTCGGAAATGACATACGGTTTGAATCTTCGCCGGATAGAGCATGTTCTGCCTTTGCTATGCTGTTAATGTATGCAAGAGGTCAAAATGTCATTTTTGAAAATTATCCGTACTACGATTTTGTGATTTGTTCGGATTATGCTTCGTTGTATTTGTATAGTTCTCCCGTGGAATTAAAAGCTGGCAGTAAAGGTTCTCCATATTTTAATGGTGACGTAGTTAATATAAGTATTTCATTTTCCAACAATGAGTTTGTTTTTAACAGTTTAGATGGTTATAAAAGTTATCCGTGCTGTAGAGGTGTGAATACTTCTAGTAATTATGCATTATATAGTAATTATGCTTATGATAAGTATCTTTATGGTTCGTATGAATACGAACATGTTTCTGTCCCTTTTCCGGCTTATGAATCTTTAACAGGCACGGCTAAGCCTACGCCTACACCCACACCTACACCTTTACCACCGCAAGTTACATATAACGGGGATAAATCGAAGTTTGATACTATACGTTTGAAGCAAGAACAATATAGTGATGGTTCGTATAATTGGAGGTTCACATATAATACTACTCCTTTGCAATCGACTTCTATTTATACTATTTCACGTGTGGTATTGCCGTCTGCTGATTATATTAAAGCAAACTTTTATTCTGGTGACTCGTCGGATTATCTTGCACAGTCCGCAGTTAATGAGTGGCGCTATTCTGATACAAAATCAGATTCTATCTATATAGACTATGAACAGACGGAACTTGAAGGTATAGCCGGTTTTAACTATGCACGTAAGCTTGATAAGTTTATTGAGGATAACTGGGAAAAGCTTTATGGTAATATATCAAATTCCTATTTATCTGATGTATTGCGGTATGCTTATCCTTTTGCCGTTGCTGTTCGTTCTCAATTCCAAAATGGCAACACTGTTACTGTGGGTCCAACAACTGTTACTTTGCCGGTTAGGTTGTATCTCAATCCGTCAGAGTACGCGGAAGATTTGAATAAATTAGACGGCTATGTTGAAACTGTTATATATAAAAATACATACGGTCTATCTATGAATGAAATAATTGGTGAAAATAGCAGCACGATTGATAAGGAAGTTTCGGAATCTGAAAACGCACTCAAAGAACAGAATAAAGTTGTTGAAGATTTAAAAGCTGAATTGGAAAAGGTTAATGCAGAACTTGAAGCTATTAATTCTGGTGGGCTCTGGGCTAGTTTTGGTTCTCTGGCTTCAGGCTTGGAAAGCGCAAGTAATTCTTTTTTATCTATTGCCCGTGCGGTAGGTAATGCTTTAGGCTTTCTACCTGTAGAATTTACTGCTTGTCTTGGTTTTGTCTTTATAGGACTTCTAGGACTTGCAGTATATCACGCAGTAAGGGGGTAATTTATGTTATATCTTATTTCGGATTCTGACGGTTCTATTCAAGCTTTTAAGGAACTTTTTTTAGGTATTTACAATTTTATGCGTGAAGTAGAACTTCATGTCTTTGATATTGATTTTACTTTGTATGATTTGTTTTTGTGGGGTGCTGTTGGCGCGGTCGCTGTTTGGTTTTTACACAAATTTCTTGAATAAGGGGGACTTTTTAATGTTATTAGAAAATTTAGAAAATGAAAATCCCGTTTCTAATGTCACTGTATATAACGTTATTCTCGATACGGAGCAGTTCACGGAACTTACTACCGGTATGCGGCATATTAATGACAAATTGGAAACGGTCAATACATCAATCGGACATGCAACGACATTTTTAATATTGCTCGTCCTGTTCCAGTTTTATGGTCTGCTCTCCAGAGCGCGTAAGAAAGGGGGTGCTTAAATGTTTCAGAAATGGCTTGATGTAGTTTTCGCCGGATGTAATTCTGACTGGGACTATATACTCTGCATCCTTCTTCTTTTGTTGTTTTTTGACATTATCTGTACATTAATTCAGACTTTCGGAAAGGGGGCGAAGTATTGAGCTTATTACTTGGTATAGTTTTTATAGTTGCTTTTATCTGCTCTCCGGTATTCCGGTGTTTGCTCTTTCATCCGTTCAAGTCAGTCTTTTGTTCTTTTGGTGATTTTTTCGAGTGGCTTTTTCACGCCGGGTGGAGACGTTGCAAAACGGGTGAGATAGTCGCATATCTCGGTTTGTTTGGTAAAGGGAAAACGCTTTCAGCTGTACATAAGGTTTGCCGGATGTATAAGAAGTACAATAATAAAAGGGTGTATGACAAGTACCGGAAGCGCTGGGTTCTCCAGAAGGTCAAGGTAATATCGAACGTGGAGCTTGCTATACCGCATGAACATTTTAAGAGTATGCAGCAGATTGTTGACGTTTCGAAGAAACGGCAGTTTATTGATGAAATCTGCGGTACTCTTACAATCACTTTAGTACTCGGGGATGAATTCAGTGTCCAAATGAATAGCCGGGACTTTAAGCGGAATATAAATCCTTTGCTTCTTAATACGATTTTGACATGCCGGCATCATAATATATCACTTTTTTATACAGCGCAGCGCTTTGGTCATGTGGATGCACTACTCCGGCAGGTGACTAGCTATTGTGTCGATTGTGCTAAGGTATGGCGGTATGTGCGTAATTATTGCTATGATGCGTGGGAAATGGAAAATGCAACGAATGTAATGCTTTTAAAACCGTTCCGCCGGGAATGTTGGTTTGCTACGAATAAGGACTATGCAAATTATAACACGCTTGCTTGTGTCGATAACCTCGTCAAGGATTGCGAAGAGGGTAAGATGATGACAGAGGAAGAAATACTTGCAAGTCAGGGTAATGTAGCTGTAGGTGTCGAAGGTATTGTTAAGCCTTCACGGAAGTTAAAGAAAGCACGCAAGGCCGGAGCATAAGGACACGGGAGTTTATCTCCCGTCCTGCTCCGCCGTGCGTGTACCAAAGGGGGAATTGAAATGTTAAAGGAAGAATGGCTTTCCATTGGGTATGAAAAAGGTCTAATTGATGATATATCTGAAAGTGAATGGGTGTCTTTTGAATCAGCTTACAAGGCATGGTTTAAAACAAAAATCAACCGCATACGCCCTCAGTCCGTCGACCGGATAGAGGTTACATATAACAAGTATTATGCCGGTACTGATTTTGTAAAGACTCCTGTTCACTGTCTTAATGAATTTGCAATCTATACGTTTCTCAATAAAATACTCGTTGAAAGGGGGAATATCACAAAAAAAGAATATGGCAGAATCTATCAGATTGCAAATAATGTCATGCAGTATGCCTTTGATATTAATATGGGGCATTGTTACTGCGTGAATTGGTCTTCTGTGAAGCGGTATATAGCTCTTGACAATATAAAAGAGTCAGAAACAAAAGAATATGCCGTTTCAGCTGAACACCGGGAACGATTTGCAAGGTCTGTACTGATAGATAATGTATATCCGGAAAAGCGTTCTGCATCTCTGGTTCTGCTGCTTAACTTTTATCTCGGTCTCCGGATTGGTGAATTAGCTTCTCTCCGGTGGCAGGATATTAACTTTAAAGAGCGCTATATTTATGTACATAGTACCGAGGTTAAGTCATTCGGACGGGATGAGAACGGGGAACGTATAGGTAGTATGTCATATTACGCACAGGACAGGACAAAGACGGTAAACAGCGTCCGCCGGGTGCCGTTGGTTAATGAAAGTATCTTTATACTTAATGAGTTAAAGGAATGGCATAAGCTGCAGAGTTATGAGAGTGAGTTTCTCGCCTATGACGGAGACGGTTCTATTCTTACCAGAAGCCTAGAGCGTACTCTTCGCCGGTTGTGTGTCCTCTGTGAAATACCGCTTTTTAACTCTCACCGGATAAGAAAGACATTCGCCACGGAGTTACACCAGAACGGAGTACCGACAAAGGTAATTAGTGATTTAATGGGTCATGCTGAAATGAGAACCACGGAGCAGAACTATATAATTACTTCGCCGGAATCGTTCGACATGGTGCGGAATGTGATGCAGCAGAAACCAATAATCAATCTTGCTATAAGTTAGGTTGAGTATTGAAAAGCTAGGTGGCATACTTTAGCCGGATGCAACGGCTAAAGTATAATGTAGCGAACGCAAGTTCAAGAGCCTATTTGGAGCTCCCCGGTAAGGATTGCACCCCATACGGTGCAATCCGGCAAACAGCTCACTACAGCCGTGCGCAGCGTAAGCCAAAGGCTTACCCCTAAGAATCAAAAAAATAAAAACCCAGTAGAAAAGTCTACTGGGTAAAAAATTGAAAGAAGCACGAGACGGGATTCGAACCCGCGACCCTCGCCTTGGCAAGGCGATACTCCACCACTGAGCCACTCGTGCATTTCCTATGAGAGTACCAACGCTCTCTGCTTGGTACTCTCATACTATACACCCTTTCCATGAATTTGTCAACAAAAAATTAAAAGTTTAAATATTTTGTACAATTTAACATTTTCCACTTTGTTTTTAGTTTCCTTTAAAGCAGTCTTCCAAACCATCCGAATATAAGCACGACCAGAGGGATGCAAAACACACTGGCAATGGTAGTCACAGTAAATACATTCGATGCCGTTTTGGCATCTCCGCCGAACCGGTTTGCGAATAACATTCCATTGGCTGCGCTCGGACAGGCTGAAAGAATAAGAATGGTGGTTTTCAGCTCCTCGTCAAACGGAAGCGCTACCAACACAAACACCATAGCAAGCGGCACAATAAGACACTTAACCGCGCTGACCACATACACCCTTCCTCTTCGCAGAGCGCCAAATAAATCCCCCTGAGCAATATAAACACCTGACACAAGCATGGCAAGAGGAGTGTTCATGGAAGCAATATACCTTACCGCTGATTTTAGCTGTCCCGGAAGCGGAATCTGAAAGAAATATACGAGAAGCCCCAGAACAATACAGAGCATCGTAGGTGTCAAAAACGGCTTCAGTGTTTCTAACAAACCTGACTTTTCCTTTTTCTTTCCACGCATCAGTGCAAGCCCGTAGGTCCATACAAATAAATTAAACATCGTGAGATAGGTAGTGCAATATACGACACCGATTTCTCCGAACACCGCATCCGCCAACGGGATTCCCATAAAGCCACAGTTCGTAAATATCACGGTAAACCGCTCTGCCGGTAAGCTCTCCTTTTTACCTCCAAGCCTAAGACAATTTGAAATTAAAATTGCGAGCACAATACTGATAGCCGATAACAGAAAACCGAGTAACATATTCTTTGTAACCGCAGCATCATACTCCATGCTGTACGTATCCAAAATAAGGAGCGGTGCCACCACATACAAAACCACACCCGCCATCTGACGGTTTCCCTCATCGGTTATCATACCAATCTTATATAAAATCATCCCGGTTGCCAGAAGCAAAAACATTACAATCACTTGATTTGAAAGTATTCCGGCCAGTTCCATTTTAATACGTTCCTTTCCCGTCTCTTTACATTTTTCTGTTATTATGCTACAATTTAGCCACATTGTCACCGGGTACGCGTTACTATTCCATATCCGTATCCATCAGTTGCATATTTGGCAGCATAACGAAAGGAGTTCCTATGAATTTACCAAAAGACCCTGTAATTCTGTTAAGCTATATTAATACCCAATTACGCGATAACTATGCAAGCCTTTCGGAGCTTTGCAACGCCGCAGGCTGCTCTGCGGAAGATATCATCCGCATACTGGAAAAAATTGACTACCACTACAATTCCGATACAAACCAATTCATTTAAATATCTAAGGCTTTATGTCTACAGACGGACGCTGACTCCCCTGCCTCTTAAGTATGCCTTTACTTCGCTGATTTCAAGCTCTTTATAATGGAACAGGGAGGCTGCCAGTGCCGCATCCGCCTTTCCCTCCGTCAAGGCATCATAAAAATGCTCTTTCGTCCCGGCACCGCCGGAAGCAATGACCGGGACGGATACCGCTTCCGCAATCTGCCTTGTAAGCTCCAAATCATAGCCGTCCTTTGTACCGTCCTTATCCATACTGGTCACAAGAAACTCTCCGGCACCTAACTTATGTGCCTGCACCGCCCATTCAACGGCATCGATTCCCATATCCACACGCCCGCCGTTCTTATAGATATTCCAGCCTGAGCCGTCTTCTCTCCGCTTTGCATCGATGGCAACAACCACGCACTGGCTTCCGAACTTATCCGCTGCATCCGCAATAAGACGCGGATTTAAAATTGCCGCGGTATTTACCGCAATTTTATCGGCACCCTCACGCAAAATCTCCTTAAAATCATCAACAGTACGGATACCGCCGCCTACGGTAAACGGAATGAACACCCGCTCCGCCACACGGCGCACCATATCAAGCTTAATCGCACGGGCATCGGAGGAAGCCGTAATATCCAGAAAAACCAGTTCATCCGCTCCTGCCGCGTCATATGCCGCACCAACCTCCACCGGGTCTCCGGCATCCCTTAAATTTACGAAATTGATTCCCTTCACTACTCTGCCGTTATGTACATCCAGACACGGAATAATACGCTTTGTAAACATAGTTTTCTCCTTACAGCTCAACAAAATTTTTCAAAATGGCAAGTCCTGTTTCCCCACTCTTCTCCGGGTGGAACTGACATGCAAAAATATTTCCCTTTTCCACCGAAGCATGAACAGTTACTCCATACTCCGTAGTTGCTGCGACAATCTCTTCCTCCTCAGCCTGCAGGTAATAGGAATGAACAAAATATACATACGGATTCTCCGGAAGATTCCTGAACAGCTTTGCATTTTCCTTCACCTTTAAAGAATTCCAGCCCATATGCGGCACCTTTAACCCCGGTGCATCAGGAATTCTCTTAATTCCGCCTTTTAGCAGGGAAAGACCTTTACAGCCTTCCTTTTCCTCACTGTATTCAAACAAAAGCTGCAAGCCGAGACAAATCCCAAGAAACGGCTTTCCCTGTTCTACTACCTGATAAATCGGGTCTATAAGGTCAAAGCTTTTTAACTTCTCCATTGCTTCACCAAACGCTCCCACGCCCGGTAAAATCACCTTATCTGCCTCTGCAATTACTTTGGCATCTCTTGTCACAACAGACTCTGCACCTACCCGCAATAATGCCTTTTCCACACTTTTCAGATTTCCGGCATCATAATCAATAATTGCTATCATAATTCTCTCCTTCAAAAACCTTTAATCAAAAAGCACTGTCGGGGACACCGCCCCGACAATCCAGATTTCCTTATTTTATTCCCGCATATTTTCCACCGCATCATACACCCTTTTACTGTACTCTACCTGAGAATCCGACTGGATAATCTCCATTGCTTCCTGCTCCGACATTGAAAAGCTGGCACTGATTTCCGAAAGAATCGTTTTCCTTACAGAATCCAAATCACTGTCAACATCCAGCTCCACTGCCAGTTCAATGTATTTCTCATACCGCTGTAATCCCTTTAACAAAGAATCCAGTGCTTTCGGCATATCCTTCATTCCATAATAATTGTAGTAGGAATTCAACTGCTTCTGCACATACATTACCGTCATAATACGGTCATATAATAAAATGTCTTCATCTTTAATGTCCAGACCGTAAATCTCATTAAAAGCAAGTGTATACTCATCCCGGTTAAATTCATACTCTGCATTCCGGATACTGACAGAATAGGAAAAAATACTTGTACCTACTATAATCACCACGGCAATCATCGCAAAGAAAATAAGAACAATTGACGCTCCCGCACGGTTAATCCGCGTCTTCTCCATTTCCTCAAGCAATAATTTTGCTTCTTCCAGCTTTCTGGCTTTCTTTTCTGCCTTCGCTTCCCTTTGAACACGCTGCTTCTCCAGCTTTTCCTGCTTCTCCTGGGCTTTTTTCTCCGCAAGCAGGGCCTCCTTTTCTTCTTTTGCGTGTTCTTTGGCTTCCTGCTTTTCTTTCTTCTTTGCCTCAATCTCTTCTTTCGTAGGTTGAGGCTTGATTTTTGACGGATCTATCTTTACATTGTCAAATAATCTGTGATACAATGCAGCAATACGTCCCTTGCGTTCTCGCTTACGTTCCTTCTTCTCGACTAAATCGTCAGCCTTCTCTTTTACGGCTTCCGCCTGTCTTTCCTTATCCTCGTCCAAAAGCAGTGTTTCCAATTCCTTCGGTTCCGCATCAAATTTAAAGAAATCGCTGTCCTCTGCATTTCCCGAAAAGAAATCCGCCAAATCACCATACTCCGAATCCGATGCCTTTTCCGGTGCCGGCTCATTTTCTGTACCGCTAAATAAATCGGAAAAATCTTCCAAAACAGCTTCCTGTTCTTCCTCTGCAGCCACATTGTCGGACACAGCTTCTTCACCGCCGATGAACAAATCGGCAAAATCATCAAAACCCTGTACCGGCTCGGTTTCCTGTACATCTCCGATCATTTTCTCCTGCTCCATTACTTCCTCCACCGGTTCCTCGGTTCCCCCAAAAGGCTCGTCCGCTTTTTCCGCAGACTCCTCTGTTGCTTCCCACGACTCTGCTTCTTTTTCCTCCGGCTCATCCTCTTCAAAAAACAGCTCTCCCGTTTCCCCGGCAGACTCCTCGGCTTCAAAAAATGGCGCATCCTCTTCAAAAAACGACGCATCCTGCAAATCGAAATCCAGCATTTGGTTTACCATTGCCTCATCCGTATCATCAAAAATGCTATAGTTCTTCAAATCCGGCACCTCGGCTACGGTCTTCTCCGGCTCCGGCACTTCAGCTGCAACCATCCCCGTCTCCGGCACCTCATCTGCGGTTTTCTCCGGCTCCGGCTTACTTTCGGGTACAGAAACAAGAGAGCTTGCTTCCTTTTTCTGAAAAACAATCTCCCTTTGTTCCGGTTCTTCTTTCATAACTGCATTTAATAAACTATCCAGATATGATTCCGAATCCTTTGCAGTATTTAATTCGCTCAAACATTCAGCACAATATTCCGTTCCCTCCGGAATCTCTGCGCCACATTTTTTGCATTTTGCCATATACTGCACCTTTCAGGTAGGGTTCTACTTCATTAAAATTTTATCAATCTCTGTAACAAGATTTCCGATTTCCGGCTTGGAAAGCTGTGCATCCGCTCCGAGTGCTTCTCCCTTTCTTCTCATCTCATCATTTACGAGGGATGAGAAAATAACTACCGGAATATGAGAAAATACCGGCGAATCCTTTATAAGCTTCGTCAAACGATGACCGTCCATCAGCGGCATCTCAATATCGGTAATCACCATCTTAACTTTCTCATCCAAAACTCCTTCTGCCTTATACTCGTTCAATTTATCCCATGCCTCCTGACCGTTCATTGTCATGACGAGATTGGAATAACCGGCTTTCGACAGGCTGTCACAAATGAGTCTTCCTAACAGCGGCGAGTCTTCCGCAATCAAAATCGGAGTGGCATTTCGTTCTCTCGGTCCGAGAACATCAATCTCAGAAACCTTTAACCCGGTCTCAGGACTTATATCGGAAACAATCTTCTCAAAATCAAGAATTACTATTAGCTTACCCTCTAATTTAATGATACCGGTGGCAATTCCTGACCCATTCCCGTTTAGAGTTGCATCCGGCTTTGAGATATCAGCCCAGGACACACGGGAAATGCCGACTACACTATGTACATGAAATCCGATGTTCAGCTTATTAAAATTCGTTACGATATACATATCCTTACCGTTAGCGGAGGATACCGGGATATTAAGGCATTTTGCCAAATCCACAATAGTAATGATCTCGTCACGCGGCATGAATATTCCTTCAATGCAAGGATGTGCATTCGGAATCGGTGTCGGCGCCTTATACAAAAGAATTTCTCTTACCTTTGCCACGTTTATACCATAATGATTTGCTCCGATACAGAACTCCAATATTTCCAACTCATTTGTTCCGCTCTCTAATAAAATACCCGTTTCCATATGTACTACCTCCGTTTCATGATTAAAGACACATGACACATTTAATGATTATATTATACTTCAAATCCATATAAAAATCAAACATTTTCTGAATTTTCAGCATTATTCATGTAGTTACTTCACTTTTACCAGAACCGAATCTTCTTTTCCGTCCACATCTCTCAGAACGGCAAGCGTCATATCCTCCGTCACTACATTCTCCGGACATTCAAATACCAGAACACCCTTTTTCTTCTCCCCCGGCTCATATACAGCTTCATATGAGGTATAAAAATCCTCCTGCAAAAGTGTAAGGCTCGGTTTCACCGTCTTACTGCCTATATGTAATGTAAATACGAACTCCTTGGCAGCCCCCTTGTTCAGTGTCAGGGTTTCCTTGACAGAAGATTGATTTATCACCTCAAATTCCAATACCACAAGCTGTTTTCCTTCTCCGGCTGCCGCAAATAAATCGCCGACTCCCTGATAGAGCGGTGTGCATGTATATCCGGTATATCGAAACTCAAACCCGTTTTTTCCAAGCAATTCGGTTAAATCCTTCATAATAAGCTCTGTATTTCCCGGCTTATCCGTAACAGTCGGCTTTGCTGTCACATCCGGCTTTTCTTCGTCTGCTTTTGACGGCTCATCCTTCTCCGGAGCGACAGTCGGACGCGGAGTCGGTGTTGCTGACAAAAGCCATGCTTCCTCCTGCTCCTCACGATTCAGTAGTGCCTCAGTTGTCTGAGTGCCATGCTTTACCAGAACTCCCGCAGCATACTCCGCTACCATATCCAGTTCCTCCTCTGTAATATCAAGCGGCTCATAACAGCCTGCCGTCACGGTCAAAAGAAACGCACAGGCTATAGCACCTACGTACTTATTATGCTTCACGACACTCACCGTCCTTTCTGCTACCATTATACTTCTTTTTTTGATAAATGTAAAGCTAAGAGCACTCCCTCTGCTTTCCCCGTACACTCATTTTTTCGGTCAGCTTTATGCTATCTTCCTTTTTTTGCCACAGGCTCACAGGTCAAATCCACGCCAAGCTTTTTGAATACTCCTAAATCCACCTCGGAAAGCATGACTGAGGTATGCACCTGACACCCGCGAAGCTCCGGAAGCTTTCCCATTGCAAGCCTTGCATTTTCATCATCAACAGCAGAAATAGCAAGGGCAATCAGAACCTCATCCGTATGCAGGCGCGGATTCTTGCTGCCAAGATATCCTACCTTTAATGCCTGAATCGGCTCAATGGCACTCGGAGAAATCAAGTGTGTATCATGCTCCACACCCGTCAGATACTTTAGCGCATTTAACAGAAGTGCAGCCGATGCCCCCAGCAAATCCGTTGTCTTTGATGTGATTATTGTACCGTCGGTCAGTTCAATCGCCGCCGTCGGCACACCGAGAAGCTCCGCACGTTTTTTGGCCGCCACTGTCACCGCACGATAATCCGTGTTAATCTTTGCCTGTTTCATCAACAGTTCAATTTTATATACTTCATTTTCCACATCTTCGCCTTTTGCAAGCTTATTAAGTGTCCGGTAATAGCGACGAACCACTTCCATTTTCGAGCACTGGCAGCATAACTCGTCATCTACAATACAGTTTCCCGCCATATTTACACCCATATCAGTCGGGGATTTATAAGGGTTTTCACCGTAAATTTCCTCAAACACCGCATTTAGCACCGGAAAGATTTCTATATCACGGTTATAATTAACCGTAGTTACCCCGTATGCCTCAAGATGAAACGGGTCAATCATATTCACGTCATTTAAATCCGCCGTTGCCGCCTCATACGCAAGATTTACCGGATGCTTTAACGGCAGATTCCATATCGGAAACGTCTCAAACTTTGCATACCCTGCCTTCACTCCCCGCTTATTTTCGTGAAATAGCTGTGAAAGACAGGTTGCCATCTTTCCGCTGCCCGGTCCCGGCGCAGTCACTACCACAAGCGGACGACTTGTTTCAATGTAATCATTTTTTCCGAAACCATCGTCACTTACTATCTGTGCCACATTGGTCGGATACCCCTCTATCACATAATGGCGGTATACCTTAATCCCACGTTTTTCAAGCTTCTCCTTAAAATTATCCGCTGCCGCCTGCCCCGCGTATTTCGTCACAACCACACTGCCTACATACAGACCGCAGTTTTTATATTCCTCAACAAGACGCACAACATCTTCATCATACGTAATCCCTAAATCTTCCCGCTTCTTATTCTGTTCAATCGAATCCGCGCCGATGACAATGACTACCTCTGCCTTGTCAGCCACCTTCAGTAACATCTTAAGCTTGCTGTCCGGTTGAAAACCCGGCAGCACTCTGGATGCGTGATAATCGTCAAACAGCTTTCCTCCGAACTCCAGATACAGCTTGTCACCAAACTTTCCGATGCGCTCCATAATATACTCAGACTGCATCTTCAAATACTTGTCATTGTCAAATCCGATTTTCATATAAGAACCCTCTCTTTTCATTTCTTTCTTCCACCGGAATATCCTCTACAACAAATGCTCCGCCAAAATTTTAACGCCCAGTGCAATCAGCACAATTCCTCCGAACAACTCCGCTTTGGATTTGTACTTTGCACCGAAATGATTGCCGATTTTAACGCCGGCTGCCGACAGGCAAAAGGTAATCAGCCCGATAAAGGTTACCGCCCAGCCAATCTGCACCTTCATAAACGCAAAGGAAACACCGATTGCCAGCGCATCGATACTCGTTGCAACTGCCATGGGAAGCATTGCTTTTACGCCAAAGGAAGCATTTAATTCTTCCTCCTGTTCTCTTGATTCACGAATCATATTGATTCCGATGATACCGAGCAGCCCGAATGCAATCCAGTGGTCAAATGCTTCTATATACCCTGCAAAGCTGCTGCCCAGAAGATAACCGATAAGCGGCATTGCAGCCTGAAATCCTCCGAAGTAGAGACCGGTAATCAGCCCGTGCTTAAGCTCCGCTTTTTTTACCGAAAGACCTTTGCAAATCGATACTGCAAATGCATCCATGGAAAGACCCACAGCAATAAAAAATAAGTCCAAAATACTCATAGAAAACCCTCCGCAACATAAATTCTAGTCTACACGATTTTTAAAACAGTGTCAATATTCCGCTGCGTTATTTTTCTGTAAAAATGCGTGCAAAACAATCTTTTTTCTGTTATACTTTTCCTAAAGCTTTATCGATACAAATTCTTTTCACACGGAGGATATTATGGGACAAATATTCGGCATAGGAATTCCGCTGCTTTTCTGTTGCGCGGGGCTGTTTTTCTTAGCCGGGACCATCCGGCATTTTTACCGCAAAGCAAAGAATACAATGAAGGACCTGTTCGGCACCGACAATCTGGGACAGCTGATTGAAACACGGGAAGCGGAGGTTGCCAACACCCCGAAGTCCGTTTCCGGAATGACAACCATATATTCCCCTATGATACAGAAGGACTTTCCGGAACTCAACCTGACAGAATTAGAAGGCATTGCAGAAAATTATCTGAAAGAATACCTGAAAGAAAAGGACTATGTAAGTGTCCTTATTCATAAGACCGAAATACTGAACTACACAAAAAAAGAAGGCACCTGCGTTATTATTTTCCAGTCCGGTGTCCAGTATCTGACCGGTACAAAAAAAGTGCAGGCCCGTTACAACACCCACATGATGTATATACAGGATGCAGACGAATACGGCTACGCCAAAGGCTTCAGTATGACCTGCCCGCACTGCGGCGGTGCCGTTTCGGATTTGGGCCGCAAGTTTTGTGACTACTGCGGTTCCGAAATCATACCGATTAACATCCATGTCTGGGAATTACATAAAATAGAGGAAGCCTGACAGGATGTGGGGCTGCGCAATTCACATGCGACAGCCCCACTTTCCGGTTGCTTCCTGATTACTTCGTATAACCGAATGCGTAAACAGTAAATGCTTTACTTTCCTGTCCTTCTGCCATACGTATCTCTACGGTATGCTCGGATGCCTCTTTCTCATCAATCAGAAGCACTACATTGGAATTATTCCAGCCGCCTGCCCCGTTCAATGTCATAACCTGATTTCCGTCCACATACACATCGGCACTACCAAACTCGTCTCCGCCTGTTTTATAATCTAACAGCAGATTCTTACAGGTCAGCGTCATCTTAAAGCTGTCATTTTCTGCCGAGCTGTCACGCATCCAGTTGTCCGGGAAGGAGGAAATCCCTTTTACTAAAAAGCCCTGTACCGCGGTATCTACCTTCGTAAAGGCACCCTTGTCGATTGTAACATCTTCGGATTTCGACGTAATCATCTTCATCCCCGAAAAATCTCTTCCCTTAACCGGAGCTTCCGGAACCTCATTCATCTCTTCTGCTTCTTCCGCATCAATCTCACTAAGCAGCTGCATAATACAGTCACTCATAACGGTATGGCCGTAATTATTCGGATGATAAGAATCCGAATAAAACTTCGTCTTTGCCATATATTTTTTATTAATAGCCGGAGAAATCGCATCCTTAATACATACAATCGGAATATCGTAATGCTTTGCAATCGGAATATGCTCGTTCTGCACATTCCACATATCATCTCTTACCGCAAAAATCATAATCACGGCTGCATCGTTATCCTGTGAAAGAACATCATACACGATGCTCTCATATCCGCGTCCCTTGGTAGCTTCCGCATAATCATTCACCTCAAACTCAATGAGCAGCAAATCCGGCTCTGCTCCCAATGCCTGCAAAACATCGCGTTCAAAGCGGATCACACCTAAGGAGGAAGGCGTGCCGCTGAGACCCGCATTCACATAATGTATGTTCTCACCGCCATTTACACCATAGGTCTTTCCGAAGGCTTCTGCAAATAAGTACGCATACCCTTTGCTCATAGGATTTGCGTTACCACCCTCTGTAATAGAACCACCGAGCGTAACAATATTTACTGTTTCTCCGCTTCTTGCCTTCTCAAGAACCTTCTTTATGCGGGCATTGTTTCCGGTAGACATAACAGAATTTTCAAGCATTTCCTGATACCAGTCCACATCCGGGGTAGGAGTTGCCGTAGGCTTCGGGGTAGCGGTCGGTTTCGGAGTAGCGGTAGGTTCCGGCGTAACGGTAGGCTCCGGTGTCATAGTGGCCTCCACAGCCCCGGTCGGAGTCGGTTCCGCGTCTACAGTTGTTTCTTTGTTACATGCTGCGAGTGCCAAAACCGCCACACATGCAGCCATTACTGCAAATTTCTTTTTCATACTGATAAATCCTTTCCTTTATTCGTTCTGTATAGCTTATTCTCCCTGATAGCCGAAGCCAAGAATCGTAAATTTCTTATCCTTTGTCTCCGGATTGCGGCGAATTTCCACTGTATGTACCGTATTTTCCTTTCCTCTGTATGCAATCTGCGCCGTACTGTGCGTCCAGCCGACGATATGCGGGTCTGCCGTGAATACAAACTCTCCATCCACATAAATATCCGCTTTACCAAACTCCATACTGCCGGTATCCTTCGTAATCACAAGCAGATACGGACTCTTAATCTTAAGCACAAACGGTTCATCCGCCGCATCCCCCTCAATCATCCAGTTATTCGGGAACTGCGGTGTCCGGAAATTATCCAGATTCATTTCCACGTAATGTAAATCCGGGTCCGTACCGGTAAAGGAACCGCAGGAAATCTCTGCTTCCGCATAACCCTCCTTGCGGTCTAACAGGCGCACATTCTTAAATTCCGGTTTGAATACGGTTTCCAACGTCTTATAATCAGGCTCCGTTCCTGCCTCCGTCTCATCCGCCTTTGCAAACAAATAGTCCAGACCGTCTGCCATAATGCGGTGTCCGTCGCTGGTCGGATGATAAACATCATAGAAAAAGCGGTTCTTTGAAATTACACGCCCTTTATCTGCCGGAAGATAAAACTGCTCTACAACCGCGTTCTTAACACTTACCATCGGCAAATCATAGCGAACGCCTACCGGCATCAGGCGTTCCTGTAAATTCCAGTCGTTTTCAAACACCGAAAACAAAAGAATAACCGCAGGTGCATTGTCCTCCTGCAAAATATTACGCACCAACGTCTCGTAGCAATCGCCCTTTGTCTCGTCTCCTTCATCGTTTACCGCAAATTCTACGACTACCACATCAGGCTTTGCCCCTCTGCCAAGTACATCTCTTTCGTAGCGAATCATACCGAGCTCCGAAGAGGTACCTCCGACTCCGGCCTTTGTATAATGCACATTATCTCCTACAGCAAAACGCCTGCAGAAAGAATCATATGCCACCTTTGTATAACAGGTCTTCTGGCTCGGTATCGCTCCGGCTCCTTCTGTTATGGAGCCTCCGATAAAGGCTATCGTTACATCCTTTCCGGCCTTTGCCTTCTCTATGGCACGCTTTAATCGTACATTGTTGCCGAGAGCTACAAAGGACTTTGCAATCATTTCCCTGTACCCTGCGCTTTCAAAATCAACCGGAGCATCCGGAACAAACTCCGGTGCGGTATATCCATCATTTAGGTAAAGACGCACATTTACAACAGCAACCGCCCAGTCTGCTTCAAATTCAAACGCAAACTGTCCAACCACATTATCGTCCTCAGACCATGTGATTTCCGAAAGAGGAATTTCGTATTCGGAGCCGTTCGTCTGTATCTTCTTTGTAAATCTTGTCCCGCTCTGATACATATCCGTCTTACCGTACATGTGGAGCACAAATTCTGTCTCCTGCTCCGTGTTCTCACAGGTCACTGACACTCCGACGGAATGAACCAGCTTTTTAAAGCCTTCTGCCGTATCCAGAAGTGATAGCATTTCCTCATCCGTTACTTTTCCGATGCCCCGCGCATAATTTGATAACCTCTTGTTGTCTAAGAACACCGCCCCCGCACTGCCGCCGTCCGGCTTTGTATATGCCTCTATTGACTTCTCATAGAGAACATAAATACTCGGACGCTTTTTTGTCGGGTCTTTCGGTGCTTTCGGTCCGCCTAAACTCATTTTATTTCTCCTTTCGGGAAAGAATCCTGCGTTTCCACTCCGTTAAATCATGTAAACGCTTTCACTTCTTTTACTATACACAATTTTCAGGAAAAATTCAATTCCAAAAGCACCAAAAAACGACCTATTTTATAACAGCTTACCGGTTACTTCCCATAATCTCATATTGAAGCTGTACTATTGTCTGACTAATCCCGTACTCCCTGCAGCACTCCTGTGTCCGCTCCAAAAGTAACGTGGCAGCCTCCGCCTTAATTTCCCCGAAAACGCAAAAGAACACTTCGGCATAAATATCCTCTCCGTCCATGCTGAACAGCCGCAGCTTCCGAAGCTCTCCGGACGGACACAGCTCTCCGAGCTCTCTTCTTATCCGACTGTATTTTTCTGCTTCTAACGGTGAACGAACAGTCAAAACGGCAAAAATCTTTTTCAAATTTCTTGCCACTCCGCAAAAAATCACCATGGTCATCCCAATGGACAGCACCGAATCAAGCACCGGCATATCAAAAAAGCACATCACACATCCCACAATAAATACCGCAATCCATGTCAATACATCCTCCAACATATGCATGCTGATTGTTTTCTCATTTATGTTCTTCCCTTTAGCAGTCAGAAGCATTGCCATACCGTTTACCAGAATACCGAATACTGCAAACAGAAGCATTCCTCTTCCGTTGATTTCTCTCGGTGAAAAAAAACGCTGAACCGAAGTAACAATTAAAATTACGCCACCGGTCAGCAGAATCAGATTATTCACAAGCCCCGCTGCCACCGAAAACCGCCGGTAACCGAAATGGTACCTCTCATTCGGAGGACGCTTTGAAAACTTCTCCATTCTCCACGCCATACCCAGTGCGATACAATCCCCGAAATCGTGAATTGCATCCGACAATATCGTCACACTTCCGGTCACCATACTTCCCCACACCTCTACAAAGGTAAAAAACAGGTTTAAGAGAAACGCAAGCATAATCCGGTTTTCTGACGTTTTTACCTTAAGCCGCTTCTTTTTTCTTCTCATACACATAAAAAGGGACCGCCCTTTCCTACACTTACAATACAGTGTATTCCGACAGACGGTCCCTGTGATTCCTCTTAAAACCTATTTATCTTATTTGTAAATAAACAACTGGGTAAAGTAATTAACGCCCCTTGCATTCCTGTGGTAGCCTACACCTAACTCCGTAAAGCTTGCATTTAAAATATTTGCGCGGTGTCCTTCGGAATTCATCCAGGCATTTACTACCTCTTCCGGAGATTTCTGCCCCCAGGCAATGTTTTCACCGGAATAACGGTAAGAAATGCCGTAATCCCTAAGCACGGTGGAAAAATATCTTCCGTCCGGGCGGGTATGGGAAAAGGATTTCTCAATTTCCAGTGCACGTACCTGTGCTGCTTCGCTTAACTTGGCGGAATACTTCACCGGGCTAAGTCCCGCTGCTGCGCGGTGTTCATTTACCAGCTCTGTAATCCGTAAGCCGTACACATAAGCCTGATCCTGCTCTTCCGGACTTGATTCCGGTGTCTCCGGCACATTTTCCGGTGTCTCCGGCTGCTCCGGTAAAATTACGTCCGGAGTTTCCGGCTGCTCCTCTTCCGGCGTACCCGGCTGTTCCGGCACATTTTCCTCCGGTACCTCCGGCTGCTCCGGTCTTTCTGTCTCCGGTAACTCCGTACAACCGAACTTCAAAAGTATCTCCCAAATCCGGTCACACTCCACATTCATCTGCTGTAGCTTATCATTCAATTCTCCTATGGTATTGCAGTCAATTTTGTTTCCCTTTACCGGAATCACCGCTGCCTGTGCTTCCGATACGCCTCCCATTGCAATTAACAGCGCTGCCGCCATTGCACATACGCTTACCTTTCTCATACGTTTCTCCTTTCTTTGCTTCCATCCTGTTACGTATATCCCCCTATATGGCACGGGTACCCCGCCACACCGTTATCCTAACACAAAAGCCCGGAAAGGTACATAGTGGAACACTGGAAATCAGCGCAGGTTTTTCCTGTTACTCTCTTATTTCACACGCTTCTTTCCTTCATACAGCACCTTTCGATATACCTTCCTGCAAAATGTCACATCCTCCTCCGTAAAATCATGATAGGAAAAGGTTGCTTCCTTAGCGAGCTGCATATAACGGTTCTTTTCCTCCTCCGTAAGCTCTTTGCACTGCTTTCTTAATACTTCTTCATATTCTTCGTCCCAGACATACTTTTTTCTGATTTTCCCTTTGGCACGAAGCTTACGGTAAAGTCTCCGGTTTAAAAGCTTAATCTTCTGCCTGTTTCCTCTCCGCTTCATCTTTTTGCGAAGCCGGCGTTCATCCACAGCCTGCTTCGCTTTCCGATACCCCGAAAAAAACGGCAGAATAATCAAAACTCCCAGTCCGGCAAAAGCGAAAATGAGCACGACCGGGTTCACATCGAAATACCGCGTTTTCCCCTCTATGTCTGTTTCAACCTTCCCCGTACCTTCCGAATCCTCCTTTTGTTCCGTACCGCTGTTTCGAAGCTCGGTATCATCAGGCACCGGTGTTACAGACTGACCTTCCTCTGAAACAGGCGAAGGCATCCCGGTGGGCTCCGGTGTTACCGTAGGTTTGTCCGCATCCCCCTCTTCGACAGGCTTTTGCGTCGGTAGACTCTCCGAATGCATTATCGTTCCGGATTCCGGCTCAAATACCGTCTCTCCCGATAACAGGACACTGTACCCATTTGTTACCTCCACCGGAATCCAGCCCAGTCCCTCCAGATAAATTTCCACCCATGCATGACCGTTACTGTCAAGAACTACAGCTTCATACTTTCCCGTGAGCCTGTCCTGTGCAAATCCTCCCGACACATAGCCGGATACATACCTTGCCGGTACCCCAAGCTCCCGTAAAATCATCACAGATGCACTCGCATAATGCATACAGTAGCCTTTACGACCCGTTCCCAGAAAATATTCAACCGGCTCACTCCCTGCCGGAAGCTCCGGCAGCTCCAGACTGTAGGATGTATTTCTCCTCATCCAGTCTGCCACAAGATACGCGAAATTTAAACGGGTCAGGTTCACTGATTCCATACCCTCTGCACGAAAAAAGCTCTTTCCGGAGGTTCTGATTTCATCCGCTACTCTCTTTACCTGCTCCATCCCGTCCGGCACATCCAGATAATGCTCCGTGACATAGGATTCATACCAATCCTCCCAGTCCTTCCTTATTTCCGGATTTTTTCCGTCATATACATGCTCAGACAATAGCTTCGTAAGCTCGTTTACATTATAATTCCAAACCGTAAACGCTACCTTTGTCAGATTTTTCTCCTTGATGTACCGGCTGTCTCCCTCTGCACGGATTTCCGTGCTTTCCGGGTTTGAAAAATACGGCAGATAAGCTTTTCTCATATTTGCCTGTGCATAATACAGCCAGCCTCCGATACTCCGGTCCTTAGCCTCCGACAAAGATGTCTTACCGTAATATTCGGCAACACGCTCTGCCCCAAGAGAAGCAAGCTCGCGTGCAAGCTCCTCCGGTTCAAAGCCTGCCCTCCCGGATGCTTTTTCAAATGCCTCCACATCCGTACTCCACACACCGTTATGATATTCATCCGCATAAAAGCCGACAAGATATATCCCGTGAGCAGGTTTGATTTCCAGTGCTACTTTTAGTACCGTTTCTTCATTATACTCCGGCTTACTGTTATCCAGACGGGCATAATTCGATTCCGGCACATCCTTTGCATTACTATCTTTCTTCTTTAAGAGCTCATTGATTGCCTTTTCCACGGACTCTGCCACATTAAACTCCTGTCTGCCGGCCCAGTCCGCAATTTCATTTCCGATTTCCTTCTGCTTCTGCTTTATCTTCTGTTTGCCGTTCTCCACTACCTCGGCTGCACGAGCTCCTCCCGCAAACTTCACTGCCATACAGAGTACCAGAACATAAATGCCTGCCGGCATCCATGATACACAGCCGGATAGTCTGCCTCTCCATCCGCTCTTTTCCTTTCTGCACGCCCCTGCCGCAAACTCCGGCTTCCGAAAGCCTGTCCCTTTGGCAAGCAGCACTCCGGCAGTCATTATGAACAAACTGAGTCCCGTAGGCGCTTCTCCAACGAGCAATTCCGCTGTCAGTACAAAAGCAGGAACAAACACCAGTGTCATGGAACGCTTCCTAAACCGCGCCCACCATACAAGCAGAAAGCAAAGCGCGGTAAGAGAAAAGCTGAGTGCGGTTTCAATTTCATTAAAATCCCCCGCCGGACACCGAAATCCCGTCTTATAATAAGCATTCCAACGATTTAAATAAACGGTTCCTATTGCCTGTAATCCCGCAATAATCCGCGCACCCTTTGCCGTCCGCAGTACATAGAGCACAAAGCCAAGGCTGCCTGCCACACCGATACCAAGGCCGATAACGGTTTGAAGCCATGAATTTTTCCCGCACCGTGCCGCTTTCTCAGGTCGCATTTCGCCGTTTACACCCCTGCCAAACACCTTTTTAGCAGATTGCACAAGAAAAAGGGAGGCTCCGTCCGTCAGAATGCTCACAAGTATCGTTACCAAAAGTAACCGAAACAGCATACCGGTCATTCCGATGTTCCATTCAAACACACTGCGAAGCATGCCGGCTGATGCCCCGAAAAACAAAAGGGTACACAGCACAAATAGGGAATATTCTCCCGAAGGAGAACTCCCCGTCCCCAAAAAAGACGTATGAAATTGTCCTGCTCCGACGGATTCACTCCATCGTACCTTACGCTTTCTTTTCATTTCTTTTCTACCCGTTTCTATAATACAAGCTCTATCTGTGCCAATGATTGCTCTGTTTCCTTTGCCGAAAGCTCTGCAAGTACCTCGTCTTCCTTCTTTAGCACAAGCCTTTCATTCAGGGACAGTGCCCACACATAAGGCTCCATGCGGTATTTTTCCCGATAACGAAGTCGCATCGCTTCCTTCGGTCTTTTCCATCGAACCCGCATCAGCATTCCAAGGAAAACAAATAAACTCTCCTCATTATCCACACGAATCCTGACAATGTCCTGCTCCGCTTCATCGTACCAGACGACATAATGCGGACACCCTGCATCCATGACAGAAAAAGACAGACTTGCCGCCGCCTCTAAGAAAGGAATAACCCTTTGCTGCTTCTTTTTGTGCTTTTTCGGGCAATACTCCAAAAAGAGAATTACCGGACATGCCTTCGGAAGAGAATTTTCCTTTACCATAATGTCATCCTGCTTTGCCGTCAGCTTCCAGTGAATATTTTGCAGACGGTCTCCCTTTCGATATTCCCGTACCTGAAAAATCTCGCTGTTGTCATGCCCCGGCACATGCTCGTCATAGACATCGGCCTCTCCGTAGAAATTCCGTACCGCAAGGCTAAGACGTACCGGTATATCATAGAGCTTTGGTAATACCTGTATCTGTGTCTTACTTTTTCCCCGGATGTTCCCGTAAAACAGCCCGGTCACGTCATATACCCGCATTTTTTTCAGACTCAACCGATATGTCCCCGTACCGTCAAAGGAAAGCATCCGCAGAAAGGCCTCCTCTCCCCGCGGAATTTCCGGAAGACGCATCCATTGCTTTTTCTTTTTTCCTGTACACAAATCCTCCGTCACAAGCAAAGCTTTCATCCGCGCCATAGGTAAAAAGCCTTTATTTGTAATAACCATTTTTACCAGACTTTCCTTCCCCGGCTCGGCAATTCCTACCGGAGTCTCTATTGTCCCCCGGATAGTAAGCTTCCGAAACCAGACAAAAAAGAAGGACAGCAAAAAAAGTGTTGCCTGCAAATACACAAGTAACATAAATTCCATATTTTCATACATCATCGCAAGATATCCGGTTGCGAGAATGCTTACGCCTAAAATGATGAAACTACACACGATACTCATCCTTCTTCATGTATGATGCCGGCTGCCTTGTCTGCGCCAGAATTTCTTCCAGCACACCCGTTTCAGTGATATGCGCTACTCTTGCTTTCGTATTTAACACAATGCGGTGCTTTGCCACATCCTGAAAAATATGAACCACGTCCTCCGGCAGCACATAATCCCTGCCCTCCAGATACGCCCATGCCTTTGCCATCCGAACGATAGCAATGGAACCGCGCGGACTCAGCCCCAGCTCAATATAAGCATGCTCTCTGGTATGTTTCGACAAAAGCGCTACGTAAGAATACAGAGCGTCGCTTACCTGCACCGCATCCACCTGTTCCTTCATCCGCACCAGCTGCTCCTTACTAAGCACCGGGTTTACCGTTTTTCCGGCAGCGCCGCTCTTTCCTTTTAAAATCTCGACCTCATCCTTAAGCTCCGGATATCCCATACTCATACAAATCATAAAGCGGTCCAGCTGCGACTCCGGCAAAAGCTGAGTACCGGAGCTTCCCTTCGGGTTCTGTGTTGCCATAACAACAAACGGATCCGGCACTTTTCTGCTCTCTCCGTCCACCGTAACCTTTCCCTCTTCCATTACCTCTAAAAGTGCCGACTGGGTTTTCGGTGATGTCCGGTTGATTTCGTCCGCTAAAAACATATTACACATGATAGCTCCGGGATAATACACAAACCGCCCGGTTTCCTTTTGATACATATTAAAGCCTAAAATATCTGCCGGCATCACATCCGGAGTAAACTGCATCCGGTGGGTCTCAAGGGAAAGAACCTTTGAAAACGACATCACAAGCGTCGTTTTGCCTACCCCCGGCACGTCCTCAATTAAAATATGACCGCCTGCCAAAATGGTAGCAAACGCCTTTCTGATACAGTCATCCTTCCCCGTCACTGCCTTCTTCACTTCACTTATCACACTGTGGGCCGCATCATTTATCCCAACGTTACCTCCGCACTTCCCGCAGAAACGCTCTCCCGGTAGCATTCGATTTCCGCACTTTTTACAAATCATGGTAGTATTCCCTTCTATCTTTGTTTTCTGTTTTTCTGCTTCTGTCCTTCTTATTTTTTCATATTTTCCGGCATCTCTCACAGTATATCTTTTTCATAATAACCGGAGTTTATTACTTACCTCTTTACTTTCCGCTTACCTTACTCTTTTACTTGTCTCATATATTTCACGGAGCCCTTATAGTTCTCTTTTTGTTAATTTCTGTAAGAGTGCCTGACATCCGCGAAGCACATCCCGGTACGTAGTAGCAAAATCTCCGGTATACCATGGGTCCGCCACATCACTTCCGTCTCCCGCAAAGGAAAGCAGCTTATAAATCTTCCCTTCCGGGTCACCCTCCGCAATGCGGTTCATATTGCGGATATTGGCGGTATCCATGCCAATCAGATAATCATAGTATTCATAATCCGCCTTGGTCATCTGCACCGCCCGGTGCGGCACCACCGGTATACCCCTGTACTTCAGCTCATTCACCGTCCCGTAGTGCGGTGAATTGCCAATCTCCTCGCGGCTGGTTGCCGCGGACTCTATCTCAAATAAATGCTCTAAGTGAGCCTCCTTCACTAAGTGGGTCATGACGCTCTGCGCCATTGTGGAACGGCATACTTTCCCTATCAAATGGTACAATTTCTCCCTCTGTAATCCCCAGATCCTCTATATCCCCTGCATCAAATCCCTCTACAGGTACTACATCCAGCATAGCCTCCCCCTTATCTATAAACAGGAAAGCTCCAGCCACATTATCTAAGATAATAAAAATATCCTTATTGCTGAGTACAACAATCTTTTTAATATGATCTGTGATAAACTGGATCTTTTTCTCCTCTACCATAGCCTCATCCGCAAAAAGCTCCTCGATCTCTCGATCTATGTTAGCTATGGTATCATCAATAGCCTTTATATCTGGATTATCCTCTACAGGTACTAAGAGGGCTCTCTTATCTGCCAGCTTACTATCCAGCTCTCTTGATTTTACCATAAAATCCTCTTTACTGATAAGCTCATCTGTATATAAATCTATCAACTTACTCTTTCTAACCTCCAGCTTATCTATTTCCGCCTCAATTTTGGAGTTATCGTTAGGTATAGTGAGCTGAGCTCTAAGATCCTGTAACCAGCCTATAGATCTCTTTTTTAAGAGGCTCTTACTGTATTCTATGGTACTAAAATCTAGGAACCGATCCGCCATCTCTAAGAGATATTTATTAAGCTGTACTCCAGATATAGTAGCTGGATCCTCACACGCCAGCTCTCCTCTACCCATTTTACCGCTACAGTACCATTGAGAATAAGCTTTATACTGATTAACCCTCTCTCCGCTGGCTATCTTATAAGATCCTCTGGTAGTATGTTTCCAGAGCACTCTACCGCAACATCCGCAAAACATTTTACAGCTTAAAGGATCATCTCCTACTTTTCTAGCTCTCTGCTTAGTATTGCCTTTATTTCTATGACTATCAATCTCATTATTCACTTTATCCCATACCTCCTCTGATACTATCGGCTCGTGATCGTCTTTCACTATTACCCACTCCTCCTCTGGTAGCTCATCTATCTCCTTAGTATCAAAATTCCTATGAAATCTATTGAGAATAACCCAGCCCTTATGTTTCTCATTCCTTATAACTCTAGCTATAATCTCCTCAGTAAAGAGCTTTCCCTTTTGATTTCTATAGCCCATCTCATTAAGGGCATCTCTTACTTTGCGGATACTATGGAGCTCCAGATATAGCTCATACATCTTACTTACTACCTCTCTCTGGCTCTCATTCACTACCCATTTACCATCTACTATCTGGTATCCGTACATCTGGCTATTACCCATAGCACTTACCGCCTCTCCGTTTCTGGCTTTCTCTATACGCCTCTTATTTGAGTTATTGAGCTTTTTACTAAGATCTCTGGAATATTCCCCAGCTAAAATAGCCTTAATACCAGTAATCAGAGCATCCTCATCACTCTTAAAATATCTACCCTCCAGATAGAAATACAGCTCTATACCGTTACTATTGAGCTTATCCACAAAGATATACCAATCTCTAGGGTTACGCTGTAATCTATCCTGTGATTTTACTACTAAAACATCAAACTTATTAAGCTCCATATCATCTAAGAGCCTCTGGTATTCGTTTCTATGCTTTGTAGTAGTACCAGATTTACCCTCATCCACATATTGATCTACAATTTTCCAGCCCTTAGCCTTTATATGCTCCCTGCACTCCTCTACCTGCTTAGGGAGGGCTTTAAGCTGTGCCTCCTCTTGTGTAGATACTCTGGCATAAAATACAGCTCTCTTAGCCATCCTGTACCCTCCTTTATGATCCTGTTACTGTTTAATATCCTGTTTTTGCCTCTACTTTGAGGCTTATACATAACTTAATCACATAGAGCTCTATTTTTTAGATAGCCCCTATATAATAAGAGGGCTAAGATCTGATCCTAGCCCCTCCGATCTGCCTATATTCCTAAGAATTTCTTTATATCTCTGCTCTCCAGCCCCTCCTTAAGCTCTCTCTTATACTTGTAATATGTATTTCTGGCTAAGCCTGTGAGCTTTATACACTCCTCATCTGTGAGATTACCTCCAAAATCCTTAGAGTGCTTATGGATTATTACCTTTTTCTCCACGCTCTTAGTAGTAGTGAGCTTAGCTCCTTTTTTCTGCCCTATCTGCTTACCGTTTAATCTGGCTGTTTCCATACCCTCTCTAGTACGCTGGTGTAGATCCTCTACCTCTTTCTCTGCCTGTTCAAAGGCTAGGCGGATCTGCTCCTTAGCAAGTGCCAGCATATACTTATTTACGCCCTCTAGGATATAATCCACATTAGTACCAGTAAGCTCTATACCGCCCTCTATGGCTTTCTTATAGGTATCTGTATCTATGTGCCTCTCCTTAAGGAATACTAAGGAGATCCCCTTGTTATACAGCTCCTCATAGAGCTTATAGCCCTCCTCTGCATTTCTGCTCATT
>JAQXLY010000063.1 GCA_029012365.1 Lachnospiraceae bacterium
TCTAAAGAGAACCATAAGGCAACGTCAGTACTTAGCGAGGTGGTTTCGAGCTTAGTACTGCTACGTTGCTGCATGAGCGAGAGCGGGTTCCCTTTAGAATACTCCGTCGCCACAACGATTACACACTAAAAGGCTGAACTGTTACCCGCAGCCCCGCTCTTTTTTACCAAACCCCTTGCAAATATGGAAAACTTGTGATATAGTCTTGTACAGTAAGAGTCACAGTATTACGAATTTCTTATCGGAGGATTGATTATGGCAAAAAAAGCGAATAAGAACAAGGCAGCAGTAGCAAAAGAAGTGAAGAAGGTTATTTCTGCTACAGCAGAAGAATTTGCAGCAGCAGTTGCACCGGTAGCAGAAGAAAAGGCAGCGGAAGTTGTACAGGTAGCAGAGACAGCAGAGGTTACAGCGGATGCGGCTGCAAAAGAACCAAAGAAGCGCGGAAGAAAGCCTGGTTCCGGGAATGCGGTTAAGACTGTAAAGAAGAATACTGTGGAGAAGAAGAACGAAAAGCAGGAAGTGGTTTATGTACAGTTTGCCGGTGAAGAAGTTGTTGTAGAAGAAGTGATGGAAAAGGCAAAGGCTGCATATGTGGCTGAAGGGCACAGAGCGTCTGCAATCAAGTCATTACGTCTGTATATTAAGCCGGAAGAACGTAAGGCATATTATGTGATTAATGAAAAGGCAGCAGGAAGCATTAATCTGTAACGGATTATATGAGGACTTTATGGCTTTTGACGGAGGGCATAGGCTCTCCGTTTTGATTTTTACTTCGTTTTATACGGAAAGGGCAGGGAAACAAATGAAAAATAGACGTTTTTTTTGGTTTTTTGGACTATTACTTTTATTGCTTATGACAGGATGCAATAAAAATACAGAGAATGGGGAAGCAAATGAAAGCAAGATAGATAAAACAACACCGACGATGCAGCCCGTCGGTACAAAGGAGCCGGAGAGTACAAAGGAGCCTGAAAGTACAAGAGAACCGGATATTACAGATGAGCCTGATAAAAAGGATGAACAAGGCTTGTCATTTTCATTTAAGGAAGAGTCAGATGAGGCAAAGGAAGAGGGGAGCGTATACTTTACTTCCGGTATTTTCTATCCGTTCTTTGAAGGGGAAGGAGCGGAAGTATTAAATTCTTATGTATATTCTATCACAACACGGTTCCGTGAGTATTTGCCGGGAGCAAAAGAACGTGCCTTACTTGACTTTCGTGATTATACCGGTCAGGATATTTTCCGCTTTCCGGAGGTCGAGGAGTTAACGGTAAATATTACCATGGAAAATGATAAATGGATTTCGTTTTTTAACCAGTGGTACAGCGATGCGGGCGGCGTTCATCCAAATCATTATTGTGAGGCATATACGGTAAAGAAGGAGAATGCCGAAGAGCTGTCAATCGAAGAGGTTCTTTCCGGCTATGGGGTATCGAAGGAGGCGGTTGCAGCCTATGCGGCAGAGCGGATGTGTGCGGAGACAGGGGTTAATCCGGAGGAGTTTATGTTTGTAGATAGTCTGCCGGATGCTGTTCTTGGTTTTATGAATGAACACCAGTGGTATCTGACGGAGGATGCACTTGTGATTTTTGCTAACCCGTATGATGTCGCACCGTATGCCTATGGACTCATCGAGTGTAAGATTTCTTTTGAGGTTTTACAACAAGGCTTGAAAAATCAGTAGGATGTGCTATACTTTATTGGAAAGAAAAATGTATTCCGTTGGTCGGAATACGGAAGGTTCTAAGGAGGAAATACTATGTTAAAAGAGTTTAAACAATTTGCAATTAAGGGAAACATGATTGATCTGGCAGTCGGTATGATTATCGGCTCTGCGTTTAACAAGCTGGTATCATCTTTGGTAAATGACATGATTATGCCGCTTCTCGGCCTTCTGACAGGTAAAATTGATTTCTCAAAGCTTTTTATTGCGCTTGACGGAAAGTCTTACGAGACTTTGGCACAGGCAGAAGAGGCCGGTGCGGCCTGCTTTAAGTACGGTGCATTTCTTGCAGGGGTACTTGATTTCCTGATTATGGCGTTTGTTGTATTTCTGTTTGTGAAGTGGATGAACAAGCTCCGCAATATGAATAAGGAACCGGAACCGGTGAAGGCTCCGACTACAAAGGTATGTCCGTTCTGTAAGTCCGAAATTGCGATTGATGCAACACGTTGCCCGCATTGTACATCCGAGCAGCCGGCAGCTGAAAAATAATTTAGGAGGCTTTTGATATGACAAAGATTGATATTATTTCCGGATTTCTCGGTGCCGGAAAGACAACGCTGATTAAGAAGCTTTTAGAAGAGGCATATAAAGGCGAAAAGGTAGTTTTGATTGAAAATGAATTCGGTGAAATCGGAATCGACGGCGGTTTCTTAAAGGATGCAGGAGTAGAGATTACGGAAATGAATTCCGGGTGTATCTGTTGTTCTCTGGTCGGTGATTTCGGAAAGTCCTTAAAGGAAGTGCTGGAGCGTTTTTCTCCGGACCGTGTGATTATCGAACCGTCCGGAGTAGGTAAGCTTTCTGATGTCATTAAGGCAGTACAGGATGTTCAGACAGATTTGCCGGATGCAAAGCTGAATAGCTTTTCTACAGTTGTAGATGTATCCAAGGCTGCGATGTATATGAAGAATTTCGGTGAATTTTTCAATAATCAGGTGGAGAGCGCAAAGACCATTATTTTAAGCCGCACACAGAAGTATGATGCTGCCAAGACTGAGGTAGTAGTGGCGAAGCTGCGTGCTCAGAATCCTAAGGCAGTCTTAATTACTACCGCGTGGGATGAAATCGACGGCAAAGTGATTCTTGCCGCAATGGAGCAGGAGTCCAGTATGGAGAAGGAGCTGCTTCATGAGGCACATGAGCATCATCACGAGCATGAACACGGTGGGGAGTGCACCTGTGGCTGCCATGACCACGAGCATGAGCACCATCACCATGACCACGAACATGAGCATGACCATCATCATGAGCACGGTGAGGATTGTACCTGTGGCTGTCATGACCATGATCACGAGCATCATCACCATCATGCGGATGAGGTTTTCACCAGCTGGGGAAAAGAAACGCCGCACAAGTATGAGCGTGAAGCTATGCGTGATATTTTAAATAAGCTTGCAAATACAGAGGATTATGGTGTGATTCTGCGTGCAAAGGGAATGGTTCCGGCTGTGGACGGTACATGGATTTATTTTGATTTGACGCCGGGGGAGTTTGAGCTTAGAGAAGGAACACCTGATTATACCGGCAGACTTTGTGTAATCGGTTCTTCATTAAAGGAAGAGGCCTTGGAAGCATTATTTGAGCTGGCATAAATCGGCAATAAGGGAGTGAAGCTTAAAATGGAGATACCTGTATATATTATAACCGGCTTTTTAGAGAGCGGGAAGACAACCTTTATTAAAAATACACTGGAAGACCCGGACTTTGCTTCGGGAGAAAAGACCATTCTTCTGCTTTGCGAAGAGGGGATGGAAGAATATGATGAGAAAGCTCTGGAAAAGAAAAACGTTTTTGTGATTCCGGTGGAGTCGGAGGAAGATTTGTCACCCGGATTTTTAAAGAAATGTCAGAATGACTATCGTCCGAAGCGTGTTATGATTGAGTTCAACGGTACATGGAGCATGTCAGGATTTATTGACAGAGGAATGCCGAGGGACTGGGAGCTTGCACAGATGATTACTCTTGCGGATGCCGGTACATTTGAAGTATATTTGAGTAATATGCGTCAGATGATGGCAGAGCAGATAAACTTCACCGAGCTTGTGATTTTCAACCGCTGTACAAAGGATACGAAGCGTAATACCTTCCGTAAGGCGGTGCGTGCGTTAAATCGTCGTGCACAGGTGGTTTTTGAGTCCGAGGACGGAGAAGACGGATTTGATGATGAGATTGATTTGCCGTATGATTTGAATGCGGATATCATTGACATTGAGGATGATGATTACGGTATTTTCTATCTGGACGCACTGGATCAGCCGCAAAAATACGCCGGAAAGACAGTACGTTTTACCGCGATGGTCTATAAGGGAAGAGATATTCCGAAGGGTTATTTTGTGCCGGGTCGGTTTGCCATGACGTGTTGTGCGGATGATATAGGATTTGTGGGAATGCTCTGTAAAGGAGCCCAGGCTGATAATTTTAAGCTGAGAGACTGGGTGAAGGTGACGGCAAAGGTTGCCGTAGAGTATCAGAAGGAATACGGCGGAGAGGGACCGGTGCTCTATTTAGAGGATATGGTGCATACCGAAAAGCCGAAAGAACATTTGATTTATATGAATTAGTGAATGAGAGGAATTACAATGGGACAGACAGTCAGAAGAGGTAATATCCGTGCGTTAATCGGATTTGAGCTTTTCATAAAAACGGCATGTCTGTCTTTTTGTTTCCCTTTGTTCGGAAAGATGTTCGATTTCTGTATGAGGGTAGTCGGATATAGCTATATCACAAAAGAAAATCTGGCTGCTTTTTTGGCATCTCCGTGCTTTCTCTTATGCGTTTTGCTTATTGTGTCGATGTGTGCGGTGTTTGTATTGTTTGAAGTAAATGCAGTATGTCTTGCGGTGCAGCAGGAGGATCGGGAGAGTTGTATGACATTTGCCGGGTTGTTTTTCGGTAGTGTCAGAAGAACGATACGGATGTTTCATAAAAAGAGTAAGGCATGCTTTCTTGCATTTCGCTGTTTTCTATTCGCTGTTACGGTAAATCTGCCGTTACTTCTTTTTATACTGTTCGGATTGAGACAGACGGAGGGTGCGGTGCGTATCATACTCCGTCCGGTTGCTATTGTACTGCTTTGTGTATTTCTTTTTGAAATAATATGGTTTGCTGTTACCGGACGCGGAAGTATGTTTTTCGGACTGTTAAAGAGAAGCATTCTATTATATATATCGGAAGGAATTATTTATTTTTCAGGTCTGGTCCTGCTTATAATAATCGTATTACATGTAGTGCCCTCGACGGTATCGGGTAGTTTGCTTTTACGTATATTCAGCCGCTATCATTTGATTTTAGGTGTATTGTTTGTGTCGGTCAATACGGTAATTTACGAGTATTTTTGTGCAGGACTCTTTGTTCGTAAATACGGAAGCACGGATTTTGAAGCGGAAACAGGATTGTCAAAAAAGGAGCGTTTGAAGAAAATCTGCCTTTGGTTTGTTTTTGTTGTTGTAATGGTTGTTACGGGGACAAGAGCGGTGTCGTTTTTACGAAACGGAACCGTGTTACTTTCCGAAGCCATTGAAAGGCTGTGTATTACGGCACATCGCGGGGCATCGGGGGCGGCACCGGAAAATACAATGGCAGCAATCGAACTGGCTGTGGAGGAAGGGGCGGACTATACCGAAATTGATGTCCGGCTGACCGCGGACGGAGTACCGGTGCTTCTTCATGATAAGGCGTTGTTTCGTACTACCAGAGTTTTAAAAAATGTGGATGAGGTGACTTACGAGGAGCTTTCCGGGTATGATGCGGGATATGGTTATTCGGCGGAATATGCCGGAGAAAGAGTACCGGCACTTAGGGATGTATTTGAACGGTTCGGCGGAAAAATCGGTTTTAATATCGAGTTAAAGAATAATAACGATAAGGTGTTGGTGCAGACAGTGACGGAGCTGATAGAAGAATACGGTTTGGAAGAAAGCTGTATTATTACCTCTGCATCGTATATACAGCTTATATGGGTAAAGGAAATTAACCGAGAGCTGAAAACCGGCTATATTCTTTCGATGGTATATGGGGATTTCTATGAGAGTGAGGCAGCCGATTTTTTCAGTATTCATTCGGGCTATGTTTCGGAACAGGTAGTAAAGCAGGCACATTCTCTCGGAAAGGAGATTCATGTATGGACCGTAAACCGGGAGAATGAACTTAAGCGGATGAAGGCAATCGGTGTGGACAATATCATTACGGATAATCCTGCATATGCCAGAGAAATTGTGCAAAAAAGCGATTTGGCAGAAACATTGGGAGAATGGATTATGCTTCTGACATCAAAAAAGTAGGGATAGGGTGCAACATTATCCGTTTTCGTCGTATTATATAGGTAGAATGCGAAAACGGAGGTTTGTATGGCAGTAAGAATAGCATTGGATGCCGGACACGGAGGATATGACGGTGGGGCTGTACATGAAGGCAGAAAAGAAAAGGACGATAACCTTGCACTGACGCTTGCAGTGGGAGAAATCTTACAGAACAACGGCGTAGATGTAGTATACACAAGAACGGAGGATATATACGACTCTCCTGTACGGAAGGCGCAGATTGCAAATGAGTCCGGAGCAGACTATTTTATTTCTTTTCACCGGAATTCCAGTCCGATGGATAACCAGTATTCCGGAGTGGAAACATTGCTCTATGATGAGAACGGAATAAAAGCAGAGCTGGCGGAAGCAATTAATGCCGAATTGGAAATGGTGGGCTTTAATAATCTCGGAATCAATATCCGCAGGGATCTGGCGGTACTTCGGCGTACTCAGATGCCGGCATTGTTAGTAGAAGTCGGATTTATAAATACGGATGCTGATAATGCATTATTTGATTCACGTTTTGATGATGTAGCCCAGGCAATCGCAAACGGAGTATTACAGACATTATCCGGCGAAATCAATACCGGGGATGATACCGGGACGGGAACTACGGAGAGTGATGTTTATGCAGTACAGGTGGGACTGTTCCGCAATCCGGAGAATGCGGATAATCTTTACCGGGAGCTGGTGGCACTTGGTATTCCTTCGGATATTGCAAGAAGCGGTAACTTTTTTGCGGTGCGTGCCGGAAGAACCGGGAGTCTGAATGAGGCAGTTGCCCTGCAGCAGGAGCTGCAACAGCTTGGATATGATACGCTTGTAGTGACTCTGTAGTTATTTTTTGCACAAAATCCGTTCATACAGCAGTCCTGCCGCAGCCCAGCATGGTGCATAGTCCAGACGGATGAGTCCCTTATAGTTCAGCTTTGCCTTGCTGTAATCCCATGGGCAGGCATTGTGTCGTTTTAATATAGTTCCGCTGGCATATTCGCAGCCAAGGATGGCGGAAGCATAGACAAATCCACGGAAAAGAGCAGACTTTGTCTTTATCAGCTTATAAACGGACGGGATAAAGGCTGCAAGTCCGTAAATCGGAAACATCCAGACAGAGGTATGGCAAAGCAGACGTTTGTCCTTTGTATGTTCCCGCAAAGAAGAAAGACCTGTCCAAAAGCATTCGATACACCAGCCGATGAGACCGCAGCGGAAGAAATCAAGGCCGAAGCGGCGGAAAGGGCGAAACAGACGCATAAATAAACCTCCTGAAGTGTTCATTTGCCATAGTATTTGCACTTGGCAGATGAACTATTCGGGAGGTTTTGAACTTGTTATTTAACGATATACGGAAAAACGGTTTTCTGACAGAAGAGTATAGGCACGTTCAAGAGAATCTCTGTCATAGAACTCAATGCGAAGGGCACCCTGCTCATAATCACGGTTGTGTACGATGCCGATGTTTTTCATACTGATTCCGTGGCTTGCCAAAATGGTTGCAAAGGTTGCAATGGCACCGGCCTCATCCCTAAGATCCGCATGAAGAACAAAGGCTTCGGGGAGAACACCTTTTCGCTCCTGTAAAGAGCTTCGGAATTCTCCGGCTTCGGAAAAAAGTGAGCGGATGGTATCCCTGTCGGAGGAGGAGAGTGCATTTTCCGCTTCGGTCAGAAGGGAAATATAACGGCGCAATACAGGGAGAACAAATTCGGTATTAGCGGATAAAATACTTTCCCAAAGAGACGGAGAGGAAGAAGCGATTCTGGTAATGTCTTTAAATCCTCCGGCTGCCAGCATACGCATGGTATCTGCATCTTCTGAGGTACGGACCAGATTTACAAGCTGTGCGGCAATCAGATGCGGGACATGGCTGATTGCTGCAACCGCATCATCATGTTCCCTCGGAGAAAGCAGTACGGGAATCGCTTTCATCTCCTTTACCAGAGAAAGAAAGCGTTGAAAACGTTCCTTAGGAAAATCGTCTGTCAGGGTTATGGCATAATAAGCATTTTCCAGAAGAAGTGCATTGCTGTTTGAAAAGCCGGTACGTTCCGAGCCTGTCATAGGATGCCCTCCGATAAAATTAGCGGAAAGCCCCAGAGTTTCGGCGGCAGTATGGATTCCGGATTTTACGCTGCCTACGTCTGTAATCACAGTATCTTCGGAAATGATAGCTTTTAGCTTCGGAAGATAGGTAATGTTACAATCTACCGGTGCGCATAAAAAGATATAATTGCAGGCGGATAATTCCTCCAGAGAAAAAACAGCGTGATTCACTACGCCTGCGTTTATGGCATCGCGGATATCGCCCGAAAGCTCAGGCTTTCTTGAATAGGCGAAAATACGGCAGGAAGGATGAATTTCACGTAAAGCGCGTGCAATAGATCCGCCGATTAGCCCAAGACCGATAAAACCAAACTGTATATTCATGGTGTTGCTCCTTTATGCCAGTGTTTTTCCCATCAGGGAGGCAAGAGGGCGGAGCTTGTCGCAAAGCTCTTCAAACTGACTGAATGTAAGTGACTGAGGGCCGTCGGAAAGGGCTTTCTCAGGACAAGGGTGAGTTTCAATCATAAGTCCGTCCGCTCCTGCGGCAACTCCTGCCATTGCTAACGGCTCTACATAGTCTCTGACACCGGTGGCATGGCTTGGGTCTACAATAATCGGTAAATGACTCTTTGCACGAATAACAGGGACAGCACTCAGGTCAAGTGTATTGCGGGTTGCGGTCTCGAAGGTACGGATGCCGCGTTCGCAAAGTACAACATTCGGATTCCCTTCGGCAAGAATGTACTCGGCGGCATTCAGCCATTCGTCGATTGTGGCGGAAAGTCCGCGCTTTAATAAAACCGGAAGACCGGTTTTGCCTACTTCCTTTAACAGAAAAAAGTTCTGCATATTTCTGGCACCGATTTGCAGCATGTCAACATATTTTACTGCTGCTTCCACGGCAGACTGGCTTGTGACCTCACACACAACCGGAAGACCAGTGGCATCCTTAGCCTCTTTCATCAGTCTGAGGCCGTCTTCCTCCATTCCCTGAAAGGAATACGGAGAGGTACGCGGCTTATATGCTCCGCCTCGTAAAATCCGGGCACCGGCTTTTTTTATCGCAATGGCGGTTTCCAGTACCTGCTCTGCCGATTCAACGGCACAAGGACCGGACATGATTACAAGATTGTCTCCGCCGATAGCGGTGTTTCCGACCTTGACAACGGTTGGTTCCGGGTGGAATTTTTTATTTGCCAGTTTATAGCTTTCCGTAACTGACACAATACGGTCAACTCCTTCGGCAATTTCAAGGTTCTTATCCGCGAGGACGGTTTTGTCACCTACCACACCGATAATGGTGACTTCATGTCCGTGGGAAAGGTGGGTGTCGAGCCCCTGTTCGCGTACAATCGAAACTACATTGTTAATTGCTTCCGTGGAAGCATCCGGTTTCATAATAATAATCATTTGCGTATCTCCTCTATGGTAACGTGTATTTTTTTCTTCAAGTGTATTGTAACTCCGGTTTTTTTATTTGTCAACGCTTTTTTACTTTAAAGCGCAACGGTTTAAAGTGGAAATTTGAAAAACAGTGAAAAAACGTTAAGAAAATTGTAAGAAGCGTTGAAAAATAAGAGAGTTTGTTATAAAATGAAGAGCAGAGCAGTTTAGTAACGGATGTCAGGGAAAGACGGGGAAGACAGGATGAAGGATTTTTTGCCTATCTGCAGGGCTGATATGGAGCGGCGTGGCTGGGAACAATGTGACTTTGTATATATTATCGGGGATGCATATGTGGACCATACTTCATTTGGTCCGGCCATTATCAGCAGAGTTTTGGAGAGCCACGGATATAAGGTGGGTATTATATCACAGCCGGACTGGAAGGATGAAAAAAGTGTACAGGTTCTCGGCGAACCGAGGCTCGGCTTTCTTGTTTCCGCCGGAAACATGGATACAATGGTAAATCATTATACTGTAGCAAAAAAGCGACGTTCACAGGACGCATATACGCCGGGAGGTGTTATCGGCAAACGTCCGGACAGGGCAACCATCGTATATTGTAACCTGCTTCGTCGTGTATATAAAAGAAAGCCGATTATTATTGGAGGAATCGAAGCTTCCCTGCGGCGTTTGGCGCATTATGACTATTGGTCGGATACAGTGAAGCGTTCCATACTTCTGGATTCCGGTGCGGATTTGCTCTCCTACGGTATGGGAGAGCATTCCGTTGTGGAAATCGCAGATGCCCTTGCTTCGGGAATTGCGGTAAAGGATATTACATTTGTAAACGGAACGGTCTTTCGTGCTTCTTCTCTGGATGCGGTGTATGATGCAACTATGCTTCCGTCCTATTCGGAAATCAAAGAAGATAAGCGGATGTTTGCAAAGAGCTTTTACACGCAGTACTGTAATACAGACCCGTTTTCGGGGAAACGGCTGGTGGAACAGTATAGCGAAAAAGAATATGTAGTACAGAATACGCCGGCAGCTCCGTTAACACAGGCGGAGATGGATCGGGTATATTCTCTGCCGTATATGCGGAATTATCATCCGTCTTACGAGGAACAGGGAGGAATCCCGATTATTAATGAACTGAAGTTCAGTCTGGTAAGCAATCGCGGGTGCTTCGGAGGCTGCAGCTTCTGTGCGCTGACATTTCATCAGGGACGTATCATTCAGACGAGAAGTCATGAGTCTATATTAGAAGAAGCGAGACTTATGACATGGGATTCGGATTTTAAAGGATATATTAATGATGTAGGAGGACCTACGGCAAATTTTCGTGCTCCTGCCTGTGAAAAGCAGCTGACAAAGGGTGTTTGTCCGAATAAGCAGTGTCTGTTCCCATCCCCTTGCAAAAATCTGAAGGTAGACCACGCGGATTATCTGGCGCTGTTAAGAAAGCTGAGAGAGCTGCCGAAGGTTAAAAAGGTATTTATCCGTTCGGGGATACGGTTTGATTATCTGATTTATGAGAAAGACAAAACATTTTTGAGAGAGCTGTGCGAGCATCATGTCAGCGGACAATTAAAGGTGGCACCGGAGCATGTTTGCGATGAAGTATTAAAACGGATGGGAAAGCCGAGCCGTGCGGTTTATGACGAATTTATCCGGGAGTACAGGAGAATGAATGAAAGACTTGGAAAAGAGCAGTACGTTGTGCCTTACCTGATGTCCTCTCATCCTGGCTCGACTCTGAAAGAAGCAGTGGAGCTTGCGGAGTATCTGCGGGATCTCGGCTATATGCCGGAGCAGGTGCAGGATTTTTACCCGACACCGTCCACCATATCAACCTGTATGTACTATACGGGGTTGGATCCACGTACAATGGAGCCGGTGTATGTGCCGAAATCGCCTCATGAAAAGGCAATGCAGAGGGCATTGATTCAATACCGCAATCCGAAAAACTATGAGCTGGTGGAGGAAGCACTACACCTTGCACACAGAGAGGACTTAATCGGATATGACAAAAAGTGTCTGATCAGACCGAGAGGGCACAGACGGCAGGAGGAAGGCCGGAGTGCTTTACCGGGGACTGGGGGAGGAAAGAAAAACGGAAGCCGGAAAAAGACTATTAGAAATGTACACAGCAAAAAGAATAATAAGTAAACCGGTTACAGGATATAGTTGAATTGGAGGTAGAGTGATGTTTTCAAAGTTTTATCCGGATGAGTACTGGGAGTCTGCATATACACAGGAATATGAGCGTTTATATGAAGCCGGATTCAGAGGAATTATTTTTGATATTGACAACACACTGGTGGAACACGGAGATGATGTGGACGAGCATGCGATTGCACTGGTGGAGCGGCTGCGCAGAATGGGGTTTGCGGTTTGCTTTCTTTCCAATAATGCTGAGCCGAGAGTCAGGAGTTTTTGTAAGCCTTTTGATGCCGCATATATTTATAAGGGAGGAAAACCGGGAACAAAAGGTTACGAAGCGGTAATGAAGCTAATCGGAACGACAAAGGAACAGACGGTTTCTGTCGGAGACCAGATTTTTACGGATGTTTGGGGAGCGAAACGTACAGGCATTTATACGGTTTTGGTAAAGCCGATTGGAAAAAGAGAAGAAATTCAGATTGTATTAAAACGGTATCTGGAAAAGATTGTTTTACATTTTTACAAAAAAAAATTAAAGAAGAGGCAGCAACAATAAGATGAAAAAGAATAATATCATATTAATCGGATTTATGGGATGCGGAAAAAGTACGGTAGGCAAAAAGCTTGCCGGTTCGCTTCATTACGAGTTTATGGATACCGACACCGTAATTGAGGAAACCTATGGGAAGAAGATATCCCGGATATTTGAAGAGGATGGAGAAGAGGCATTTCGTAAGGCCGAAACAAGGCTTTTGGAAAGACTGGAAAAGGAAGCGGACGGTGTGGTAATCGCTACCGGAGGCGGAATGCCGATGCGGGAGGAAAATGTACGCTATCTGCATAAAATCGGCACGGTTATTTTTTTAAAGGCAAAGATAGAGACGCTGCTAGAGCGGCTGCAAAATGATACGGAACGGCCGCTTGCAGCCGGAGAGGATAGAGAACAGAGGCTCAGGACTCTTTATGAAAAGCGTCTGCCGATATATGAAAAAGCGGCAGAGGTATGTCTGGATACGGACGGAAAGTCCTTTTACGGTATTATTGAAGAAATAGAGCGTTATACCGGAAAAGGCAAGAATTAAAATAAAGGAGAACGAAAATGAAAATACTGGTAATTAACGGGCCGAATTTAAATTTTCTGGGAATTCGCGAGCCGGCACAATACGGAACGGAGAATTATGCCTCTCTTTGTGAAAAGCTGCAGAAGGCTGCAGCCAAGAAGGGAGACGAGCTTTCTGTTTTCCAGAATAACAGCGAAGGTGCAATTATTGACAGGCTTCAGGAGGCGTACAGCGACGGTACGGAAGGAATTATTATTAATCCGGGTGCGTATACTCATTACAGTTACGCAATCAGGGACGCGCTTGCATCAATTACCGTACCGAAGATTGAGGTTCATATTTCCAACATTCATAAGCGGGAAGAATTTCGTCATACATCGGTGACGGCGCCGGTCTGTGACGGTCAGATTGTCGGTCTCGGAATTAAGGGATATCTCCTTGCAATCGAGGCACTGCATATGGAAAAATAGCAGACTTCGGGCTTTTTCACGGAAAAACCGGGAAAATATGATGAAACAAATTTATTTTTTTGAAAAAATAGTATTGAAAAAAATGTCAGAGTGCGATAAACTAAGTAGTAGTGAATTCTAAGGAGGATTATTTATGATTTCTGCAGGCGATTTTAGAAACGGTATTACGCTTGAGATTGAGGGTAATGTTTACCAGATTGTTGAATTTCAGCATGTAAAGCCGGGAAAAGGCGCTGCGTTCGTCAGAACGAAGTTAAAGAATATTAAGAGTAGCGGTGTTGTCGAGAAAACCTTCCGTCCGACGGAAAAGTTCCCGGCTGCACATATTGAGAGAGCGGACATGCAGTATTTGTATTCTGATGGAGAGATGTATCACTTCATGGATGTGGAAACTTTTGACCAGATTGCCATGACGGAGGATCAGGTTGGTGATTCCTTAAAGTTTGTTAAGGAAAATGAGATGGTAAAGATGCTTTCTCATAACAAGCAGGTATTTGCGATTGAGCCGCCGTTGTTTGTAGAGCTTGTGGTTACGGATACAGAGCCGGGCTTCAAGGGAGATACGGCAACCGGAGCTTCCAAGCCGGCTGTAGTTGAGACCGGAGCAACTGTTTATGTACCGTTATTTGTTGAGCAGGGTGAGACTATCCAGATTGACACCAGAACCGGCGAGTACATGAAGAGAGTATAACTTCTTATAGACAAATGAGTATGAAACAGGCATTGGGAATATGTTCCGCGATGCCTGTTTTTTAACGAATAGGAAAGTGCGTCCCATTTGATAAAAAAGCTCCGCGAGGATGAGTGTCGGTATAAATTATCGGAAAAGCCTTCCATGTATAAGCGGGAAGTCATGCGGAATACTAAAAACGCAACTTAATATAAGCATGATGCGTAAGTAAGGAGGCTTTTATGAAAAGAAAATCAGTATGCCTTATGGCAATGTGCTGTTTGATGTCACTTTTTCTGATGGCGTGTGCTTGCGGAGAAAATTCCCAGAACAATGACGGAGCTTCTCCAAGCCCGGCAGGGACACAGCAACCGAACAATAATACCGGAACGCCGTCTCCGTCAACTGCACCGAATAACAACAATAATAACAATTCCGGGATGAACGGTACCGGAAATAACGGAACAACGGATTTGAACGGTGCCGGAGATACGAACGGTAATGATGGCGTTATTAATGATATCGGCAATGGCGTTGGTGATGTAATTGATGGTGTCGGTAATGGCGTAAATGATGTGATTGACGGTGTCGGAAACGCAGTAGATGACGTAACCGGCGGAAATGCGGGGAACGGTGCTGCCGGAAATAACGCAGGCGGAACAGCAGGCGGAACAGCAGGCGGAGCTGCCGGTGGTGCGGCAAGATAAACGGAAAGAGTGAAAGATGTCTCGACTTTTACGGTCGGGGCATCTTTTACTTTATATCGTTAAGCAGATTGTATAGAGAAAGAGCCTGCCTGTGTCATCAGTCGTGTAGTGATAGGGAAATCCGCATTGGTTCAGTACCCTTTGTGAAGCGGTGTTGTCTGTTTTTACTTTCGCGGAAATGGTTGTATAGCCCAAGTCCTTTGCATAAGCAAGGAGTGTGGGAATACACTCTTTTGCATAACCCCGTTTACGATACGGAACATCAATCAGGTATCCGAGAGAAAATGCTCCGTTTTCATCCTCCGGTAAAGAAAAGCCGGCCCGGCCGATTAAGGTACCGGTATTCTTTTCAAAGACACCCCAAAGTGCAAGGTCAAAAATCGGGTAAATGTTAGAAAGATAGGAAAGATGCTTTTCCTGTTCCGTTTCATAATCGGCGGGTGTCTCCTCCATAAACGATGCTGTTTCCGGATTGCTGCACATAGGATAGAGGAAAGGAAAATCTTCTTTTGAAAACTCCCGTATGAGGAGACGCTTTGTAGTCAGAATCTCGGCAGGATAAGACATGGCATGTGCGTGGGTGCGGTGCAGATACGCTGCATCAACCGAAGCAAAGCTTTCTAATAAGGCATACGCACGGGAGAGGTTTTCTTTCCCGGAAGCCGGATTGATAAAACCGATACACGGAATACCGGCTGCCTTTGCGGCTATGGTTCCTTTTTCCGAGTCTGTAATAACCAGACATTCCTCCGGCAAGATACCAAGCTCCTTTGCGGCCGTTAAAAAGAGGTTCGGTGCCGGCTTCGGATTTGCAAGAGAAGAGGCAGTGGTGAGTTTTAATCCCACAGTCTTCAAATGATAAAAAATCGGTTCCGTACCGGTTATAACTCCGTCTATGTCAATAATAACACCTTTTAGCATAAGCAAGTCTCCTTTGGTTGTTATCAAGAAGAAAACACTGAGTATTCAGCACTTCCCTAAGTTTAGCACATAAGCTATGGTTCGTAAAGAAAAACAGCAAAAACGAAAAAAAACAAAAAAATGAAAAAAAGACTTGATTATCTTCGCGTTTTGTGTTTTCCTATTAGTATGGATTTTGCTCAAACGAATGCGAGCATATTCCGGTTCCATATAAACTGAAAGGCTGGTAGGAAGTATTATGAAAAAAGTTGTAAAGTTTGGCGGAAGTTCTCTGGCAAGCGCAGAACAGTTTAAGAAGGTAGGAGACATCATACGTGCGGATGAGAGTCGTAAGTATGTCGTGCCGTCTGCACCGGGAAAGCGTCATTCGAAAGATACGAAGGTAACGGATATGCTGTACGGCTGTTATGCACTGGCAGAGGCAGACAAGGATTTTTCTGCCGAACTGGCTGCTATTGAGGCACGTTATAATGAGATTATTAATGGTCTGGGCTTAAAGCTGTCCTTAATGGAGGAATTCGAGGTAATCGAGAAGAACTTTAAGTTAAAAGCCGGCAGTGATTATGCAGCATCCCGCGGTGAGTATTTAAACGGCCGTATTATGGCATCTTATCTCGGATATGAGTTCATTGATGCGGCAGAGGTTATTTTCTTCCACAGTGACGGTTCTTTTGATGCGGAAAAGACGGACACTGTACTTAGTAAGCGTCTTGCAAAGGCGGAGCGTGCGGTAATTCCGGGCTTTTACGGTGCTAAGAAGGGCGGAGAGGTAAAGACCTTTTCCCGTGGTGGTTCCGATATTACCGGTTCTATTGTTGCAAGAGCAGCAAAGGCGGATTTGTATGAGAACTGGACAGATACTTCCGGGTTCCTTGTAACTGACCCGCGTATTGTTGAGAACCCGAAGCCGATTACCACAATTACATATAAAGAGCTTCGTGAGCTTTCATACATGGGAGCAAGCGTATTCCATGAGGATGCAATCTTCCCGGTAAGAAAGGCCGGTATTCCGATTAATATCCGTAATACCAATGCCCCGGAGGATGAGGGCACCATGATTGTAGAGAGCACTTGCCGTACACCGGAATACACTATTACTGGCATTGCCGGTAAGAAGGGCTTTGTGGCAATTAATATTGAAAAGGATATGATGAACTCAGAAATCGGTTTTGGCAGAAAGGTTCTTCAGGCGTTTGAAGAAAATGGTATTTCCTTTGAGCATGTACCGTCAGGTATTGATACTATGACTGTTTTTGTACATCAGCCGGAATTTGAAGGAAAAGAGCAGAATGTTTTAAGTGCGATTCACCGTCTGGCCGCTCCGGATTCCATAGATTTAGAGGCAAATCTCGCGCTGATTGCTGTCGTGGGTCGCGGAATGAAGTCTAATCGTGGTACTGCAGCAAGAATTTTTGCAGCACTTGCCCATAACAACATCAACATCAAAATGATTGATCAGGGCTCCAGTGAGCTGAATATTATTATCGGTGTACGTAACGAGGACTTTGATCTTGCAATTAAGGCTATCTACGATATTTTTGTATCGTCGGTGCTTTAATACATAAAGTTAAGCATATTAAAGAGAAAGTGGGGTATTTCAATGAAAATTCAAAACGTAACAGACAAGGCATTTAAGAAGTACGGTAAGGTTGTAACCGGAATCGATTTTTCCGATATGCTTGCAGTAATGAAGCAGAAGGAAATTCCGGCAGATGTTGTTTATGAGCCGGGTCTTCCGGAGCTTGAGGCATGTGCTTCCGCAAAGGATTTGTGCGAGAGCGTGTACGGCGGTATGCCGATTCAGGTAGGTCATTGCAGCGGTAACAATAACAAGTTAAACGCAGTGGAGTATCACAGAGATTCAGAGGTAAATATTTCCGTTGACGGTATGATTTTACTTCTCGGCAAGGAAGAGGATATTGAGGATGACTATACCTATGATACCGCTAATATTGAGGCATTTTTAGTACCGGCAGGCGTTGCGGTAGAGCTTTATGCTACGACACTTCACTATGCTCCTTGTAATTCCGAAAAGAGCGGTTTCCGCGGTATTGTAGTGCTTCCGAAGGGAACGAACTATGAACTTACAAAGAAGCCTTCTAAGACCCCGGAGGATAAGCTGATTACCCATGTAAATAAATGGCTTATCGCACACGAGGATGCGAAGATTGCAGGTGCATTTAACGGCTTAAAGGGCGAGAATATTACACTGTAAAGAGAAGAATAATAAAATGGGGCTGTTGCATTCATATGTATCAGCCCCATTTGCTATGTGCGCCCGGCGGTCTGCCGAGGCAAGTTCTTTTTTCATCGGATAGTTATATCAATAAAGATAACAGGTATAGTACAAGTAAGTGTGCCGGATAAAAGATGTAAAAGAAATATTTACATTTTTTGGAGCGGAGCAGTATGCCGTTGTACATGCCAATCGGGATGAAGGCAAGCAAAGAGGCAACATTGATTCCAAGGAATAAGATGCAGCCTAAAATGACCTGCATTTTCCTTGAGCCACGGAAATAGTAGAACACGGCAATTAAAAGAATGCCGATGTAGCTATAATCCGTCCGGAGCAGGATAGCAAGAAGACAGGCAAGCATGACACTGAAAAACTGTCCGAGTAACTGTTTTACTGCGCCTCGCGGATTTGTCTGCGACGTTTCAAAATGCTTCATGGCGCATAGCATGAGAAGAGCCAGAAATAAGGTGAATACCGTGTTCTGGTATTGCGGACAGAAGACGGAAGCGGTTACGTTTTGTATTTTCAGAGCGGGAGCCGCCGTGGTAACGACCAAATTAAACGGTATCTCGGCAACAAGCGCGCAAAGCCCCACCCGGAACAGGTAACGCTTTATGTCGGAGGTATGAAGAAAGCCTTCAACCAATAAAAAGGCATAAAGCGGAAATGCAATCCGGCCTACAAGACGCATTACGGTATACATGGAGTAAATACTTAAGTAATTTGCGGGAATTGCAGCAATTTCTTCTGCTGCAGCCTCTGCGGAAAAGATGATATCACGGTATTCCGGAAATTCGGAAAGCTTTGCGTAAACCAGAGTCAGTGCTGCATGGTCAATTAACATGGTAAGTGCGGCAAATATCTTCAGAAAATTTGCCGGAAAGCCCTTGAGCGGTTGTGTGTTGTTTACAATAGTTGTTTGATTCGTCATTGAAGTTTCCTCCTCTTTATGTTATGATTATATAGAAATACGGAAAGAATTTCAAGTAAGGATTTTCCTTTCGTAGGTGGGAAGGAGGAATGAAATGGGAAGAAGACGGTTTTGGAGTATTTTCTTTGCGGCAGCCGGTTTGATTGTGCTTTATTGTCTGCTTCAGAAGCTTTCGGTTGTCGGGGCGGGAATCCGCTGGGTGTTTGGCATTTTTTCACCGATTTTTGTGGGTTTTATTATTGCATTTGTTCTGAATCTGCCGATGCGCGGTCTGGAAAAAATGTGGGATAAATGTGAAGCGGGTATAAGTAATCTTTCCGCAAAGAGAAGAAGAAAGAAAAAAGTACCGTATCTACCGGGCGGCAACGGTACGGGGAAAGCAGGCTTAAGTAAAGTGAGTCGTTTGCTTCGGCGTCCGGTATGTCTTTTGATGTCGATTCTTATTATTTTGGCGATATTATCTGCCGTGGTAGCAGTGATTTTGCCGGAGATAGGAAATGCTGTAATGCTGATTGTCAATGGTGTGCCGGGCTGGTTAGATAATGTAAAAGCATGGTGTGTGGAATATGCTGAGGAGTATCCGTTCATCAGTGAGGTGATTTCGAAGCTTAATATCGACTGGGAAGCAACTGCGAAAAGTCTTTTAAGTCTGATAGGTACGGGTACAATCGGTGTGGTCGGAAGCACATTTGCAAGTATCATCAATACCTTCGGCGGGATTGTGGATTTTTTCATTGCATTGATTTTCGGCATTTACGTGCTTCTGAATAAGGAAACGCTTGCAAGGCAGATAAAAAGGCTTCTTCTGGCATTTTTACCGGAGCGGATACAGGAGCGGATACTGCATGTAGCATCAACCGCTCACGGGATATTTTGTGCTTTTGTAACGGGACAGTGCATTGAAGCCGTGATTTTAGGTAGTCTTTGTGCGGTAGGCATGCTTATTTTCCGTTTCCCTTATGCGGCAATGATTGGTGTGCTGGTAGGAGTGACGGCATTGATTCCGGTGGTAGGAGCGTTTATCGGAGCCGGTGTGGGTGCATTTCTGATTATGATGAATGACCCGTTTCAGGCGTTGATGTTTATCATCTACATTGTTGTTCTTCAACAGATAGAGGGAAATATTATTTATCCGAAGGTAGTGGGCAGCTCTGTGGGACTCCCTGCGATGTGGGTGCTTGCATCGGTTACGGTGGGAGCAGGTATCGGCGGTGTTGTCGGTATGCTGTTTGCGGTGCCTACTGCTTCCGTATTGTACACACTGCTTCGTGAAATGACCGAAAGGCGTCTGGAAAAGAAAAAGGTTATATGAGTAAAAGTAAAAACAGGATAAACAGGAGATTCGTATGACAAAGAAGAGAGCGGTAATAAAAGAGATTATCAGTTGGGCAGTTGTATTGGTGCTTGCTTTTATAATAGGGAATTGTCTGAATAAATATGTTTTGCTGAAGGCGGAGATTCCGTCCGGTTCTATGGAAAACACCCTGAAGGTCGGGGATCGTGTATTTGGATTTCGACTTGCATATTTGTTTTCAAAGCCTGAGAGAGGAGATATTGTAATGTTTGACTTTCCGGATGATGAGAGTACGCTGTATGTAAAGCGAATCATCGGGCTGCCGGGAGAAACAGTGGAAATCGTAGATGGAAAAGTTTATGTCTGGAATGACGGAAACGGCGAGAGTAAGACGCTGCTGGAGGAGGATTATTTAAAAGAAACTCCGGTAGGGTCATACGGACCTTACGAAGTTCCGGAGGGGTGTTATTTTATGATGGGAGATAACCGGAATAGTTCATGGGATTCCAGAAAGTGGCAGAACAAATATGTTTCGGAAGAAAAAATCAAATGCAAGGTGTGGTTCCGTTACAAGCCGACTTTCGGATTCATCCGGTAGGATAATCAGTGATGGGGATGTTTACTGATAACAGCATGTGCCTGTGTGATTTCTGCCATAATGGAGGCTTTAAACTGGGCATCGAATTCACAAAGACGTGACATTAATTCTCCTTGTGTCGTAGCAACATATTTCGGTTTTACCCGGTTTAAGGTATAAGAGGCAATATCCAGACGGCAGCGTTCACATTTACATCCGTCCAGATTTGCTAACATTTCGTCAAGAGTTAGTATAACATATTCTTCCATGATATTTCGTAAAATAAGTTCCATAGCGAAACCTCCGTTCATTTGTATAGCTTTATGGTAACATGTTTTGGGAGGAATGTAAAGAAAAACATAAGAGGTAGTTTAGAAAATATATAATATGAAATAGTTTTGGAGGAATCGTATGAATATCGTTGTTTTGGAACGAAACAGTGTTGGACCGGATATTCCGGTGGATTGCTTTGAAGAATTGGGAAATGTGACGTATTACAGAAACACGGTGACACTGGAAGAGGTAAAAGAGCGTGTGAAGGATGCGGATATCATTGTGGCAAATAAGTCCCCGATGTGTGAGGAAAGCTTAAAGGATGCGCCGAACGTAAAGATGATTTGTGAGTTTGCCACCGGCTATGACAACTGTGATTTGGATTATTGTAAATCCAGAGACATCCGCGTGACCAACGTGGTGGATTATTGTACCGCAATGGTGGCACAGCATACGTTCACGCTTGCACTGGCACTGTCCCAGAAGCTGTTTCATTACGACAATTATGTAAAATCCGGTGCCTATAGTGCACAGGACCGTTTCTCTAATTTTGATTTGCCGTTTTATGAGCTTGACGGAAAGACATGGGGAATTGTCGGTATGGGAAATATCGGGAGGCGCGTGGCAAGGATTGCGACTGCTTTCGGCTGCAGGGTAGTTTTTTATTCCGTAACCGGACAGAGTACCTGTACGGATTGGCAGAGGGTGGATAAGGACACTTTATTGAAAGAAAGTGATTTTCTTTCCCTGCATTGCCCGCTTAGCAACCTGACGAGGAATTTTATTGATAAGGACGCTTTGCGGAAGATGAAATCTACGGCAATTCTTATCAATGTAGCAAGAGGTCAGGTGGTGAATAATACTGATCTTTATGATGCTTTAGAGCAGGGAGAAATTGCAGGGGCAGGGCTGGATGTACTGGAAAAAGAACCGCTTTCATTGTCGAATCCTTTAAGTAAAATAAAGGACAGTAATAAACTCATTATCACACCACATCTGGCGTGGGGCAGTGTAGAGGCCCGTACCAGATGCGTAGAAGGTGTGTATGAAAATATCCGGGCATTTAAACAGGGAGAGGACAGGAACGTGGTCAGCCCGTAGTAATACCGAATCAGCACTGTAACAGACGAATATAATGCTTTGCTTCACGGAGAATATGTTCGATTAAAAGTGGGTAGTTCATTGTAAACATATCACAAGACAGAACCTTTTCCAATATAGTCTCCTTAAATGAAATTAATCCGTTCAGTAATTGCAAAGCCCGGCGATTGAGCTGCTGTACCTGACACAGCATTCTTGAAGTATCAATACACCGACAGCCGCGTCCGCTTAAACGAAGTGTCCTTTCTGTGATTTCTTTGTTGATGGAGATGCCGGTAAAGCGGTCCGTCTAAGAGTGGGAGAGGTTCCGATTTAGTGAAATCAGCTTTTAGGAGAGATATGAATCTGTTTCCATTCGTTTATGAGACGTTCTGCCGACCATGCCGCGTTGGCGGGAGAAGTGGAGGGGAGGCAGACTGCCTTGCGACCGATGGAGTCCATAATGTATTTCTTATAATATTTTTCTGCTGTCTTTCCGTTTACAAAGATGGTTTTAATATCAGCATGTTCCAAAATCCGTGTTAAGTCATTCGGAACCACATTTTTGATGGAGCTGTCAGAGCTTCCTTCTATATCACAGGAGGCAATGACATCCCAGAGCGCAATGCCGTGGGAGAGTAGAAAGGAGCGCTTTTCTTCCATGGTATGCGGCTCCGGTGCATTAAAAACGGCAGAAGTAACCTTCCAGAAGCGGTTTTGCGGATGACCGTAGAAAAACTGCACTTCTCTGGATTTTACAGAAGGGAAGCTTCCGAGAATAAGGAGTTTTGAATTGCTGTCAAAGACAGGGGGAATGGGGTGGATAATCATGTGCGCCTCCTTTCGGAAGGGTAAGTTATACGCAAGGCAGGTTCCTTGTAGTCCATGAGGGGCTTTTGACCCCAACATCATCCTATTAGATAAAAAAATTGTGAAACCGCTGTATCAGCGATTTCACAGATAAAAAAAGAATGCGGATGGCGGGACTTGAACCCGCACGAGCGTGAACCCGGCAGATTTTGAGTCTGCTGCGTCTGCCATTCCGCCACATCCGCATATCAGCGATATTGCTTCGCCGAACAGAAGATAGTTTACCATATTTTTTTGCGTTTGGCAAGATGTATTTTAAAATTTCATGAACTTATTCGGTTTATTCGATTTCGGTTTCTTCGTTTAAATCTACCTTAAAGAAATCCTCTATGTATTGTGTCATATATACCGGACGCTGCTTTGCAAAGGAGCGGATGCGTTCAATGTGCTGTGCGGTACGCTCCGGATTTGAATAGATTTCTTCTGTGTCTTTTAACGTAGTTAAGTATGCAAAATAGTATGTCAACTCCGTATCGCGTTCCGCACACATCTCATCTAACACATGGCACACATTATCGTAGGAAAGGGCGCCGTTCATATACTCGAGCAGTTTAGAAATAAAGTATTGTTTGCAGTCCTCACGCTTCAGCAGTGCGGCAAGAAGCGGGGCATAGCGACTGCTGTTCGGAGAACCGAGAACCTGTTCCAAATCATTCCGGATAGCGCCGGAATCCGGTGTTGACTGGTATGTACCGAAACCTGTGTCCGCATCATGCAGCAGGAAACGCCAGCGGCCGTCCATCTCGCCGGAACTATAGGCTTCGTCTTCTGCGGCATAATAGCGGAAGCAGCGGTAATTGCCGTTTGGCCAGTCGTAGTTTGCCACATACATATTAAATGCCATGTACTCCATGTAGTTTTCTACATCAAGCCTTTCACAAAGCTCGGCGTAGACAGCATCCACAGTTAAATCCGCATAGGCGTATTTCTTATAAAGCGCGTTATATTCCTTTGCGGCTGCTGCCTCCATGGCATCATCGGTGATGGACTTTTTTGTTTCGGTCCCTTCCAGAACTACATATTCGCCGGCACTTTTTCCGTTACGGCTCTGGAAGTATTTATCACAGTAGGATTCATGCAGCCAGTAGAACCCGTAATAGGAACCGTTAATATAGGCAACGGCGGGAACTACAGCTTCGTAAGCGGCAAAGCCTGCGGTACCTGCCAGGCGTTGTACCAGTTCGTCACGAAGAAAGGCACTCTGGAAATCATCACCGGAGTTGCGGAGTACCAGTTTGTCGTACTTTATAATCGGTTTCGAGCCGTCTATGGTCATAGAACCGAAAAGTGTGGTATTAAATGACCCCTTTCCCTTTTCATATTCTTTTCTGGCAAAAAGCTTCAGAGATTTTACGGCATGTTCTCTGGAAGAACCACCGAACACTCTGGCACCCGCAAATTGTTCAAATAAAAGGGAGCCGTCGGAGGAGATGGCTTCTATGTGAACCTTACGTTCGGAAGCACGTCCCTTTGACTTATAATTTTCCCCGTATAAAATGCCGTCTGGTCCGTCGGTCAGTTCTGCCGGATTACCGTTTATGGAAAAGACTATGGTCGTGTAACGCCCGTCAATGGCTTCGTTTAAGAAGTAGGTGTGGACATAAGTGTCCGAAACGGTGCCGTCATCATACCAGATTTTAGCACGAATCGAGTAGACGTTTGGAAAGTCTCCGGTATTTGTGACAAGCAGAATCGGCTCGGTGTAGAGGGTATCGGTTGCGGTCGGCTCCGAACCGTCTAAGGTATAGGTAATATAGCCGCTCTTTGCCGGAGAGGCAACGGACAACTCTATCCGGGTATCCTTGGAAAAGAAATACCCTGCCTCGGAAAAGCAAACCTCACCCGGCGTTCCGGTCGGAGTCGGAAGCGGAACAGGAGTGGAGGTAGGGGAAGGAGCAGATGTGGCAGGGAGAGTAACCTCCGGCATCTCATGTACGTCTGAGGAGGATGTCGGGGCGGGGGTGTGGGAAGCTGCCGACGGAGTTACAGAGCCCGGTACAGACAACGGGTTCTGAGAGGATACAGAATTGCAGCCCGTAAGGAAAAATAAAAACGGCAAAAACAGAATAAAATAATAAGTACTTGCTTTTTTGAATAAAAATGATTTCATGACATCACGCTTTCTTTTAAGTATTTTAGATAATGCTGATATAGTTCGTGTTTTGTTAGAGTTACTTTTTCCATGTAGCCGGATGGAACAGTACCATCATCGGAATAATTTCCAAACGTCCAGCAAGCATATCAAACATCAGTACAAATTTTGACAAAGCGGAAAACTCTGAAAAGTTTCCGGTCGGACCGATAACATTCAGTCCCGGACCGATGTTGTTTAATGTAGCTGCAATGGATGTAAAGCTTGTTGTCATATCAAAGCCATCCAGACAGACTAACAATAAAGAAACAATAAAAATAACAATGTAGGTCATTAATAAGGTATTGCAGGAGTGAATGACGGAATGCTCCAGTGCTTTTCCGTCCATCTTTAAAACGCGGATACGCTTCGGATGAATCTGCTGCATCAGTTCCTTACGAACCTGCTTGATATAAATCATGATACGGGATACCTTGATTCCGCCGCCGGTAGAGCCGGCGCAGGCTCCGATAAACATCAGACACACCAGAAGGGCTTTGGCAAATTGCGGCCAGAGATTAAAGTCTGCGGTAGCATAGCCTGTGGTAGTCATAATAGAAGCTACCTGGAATGCCACAATACGAATGCTTTCTCCGAGAGCACCGCCTGCTGCTACGAGAGAAATGGTAATAAGTACAACCGCACCGAGAAAAATGAGGAAGTACCAGCGAACCTCTTCCATACGAAAGGCATCCTTTATTCTGCGGACTAAAATGTAATAGTAGAACGTAAAGTTCACACCGAACAGGAACATAAATACCGTAATAACGTTTTGCAGATAAACGGAGTAACCCGCGATACTGTCATTTTTAATACCAAAGCCCCCTGTACCCGCAGTGCCGAATGCGTGGCATACGGAGTCAAACAACGGCATGCCGCCGGCTAACAGCAGAAGGATTTCCACAACGGTCATTGCCAGATAAATCGCATAGAGCAGGAATGCGGTCCGCTGCATTTTCGGAACCAGCTTACCTACAGACGGTCCCGGACTTTCCGCTTTCATCAGATTCATGGTAGAACCTCCGGTCATCGGAAGGATGGCAAGAATAAATACAAGCACTCCCATACCGCCAATCCAGTGACTGAAGCTTCTCCAAAGGAGATTTGCGTGGGAGAGTGCTTCTACATTGTTTAAAATGCTGGAACCGGTCGTGGTAAAGCCGGAAATGATTTCAAATAATGCATCAATGTAGGATGGAATATCACCGGTAAGTACAAACGGAACGGCACCGATGACACTCATAATAATCCAGCTTAAGGCAACGGCAACAAAGCCTTCCTTTGCATAGAAGGTTGTTTTGGAGCTTTTATGCAGACGTATCAGTCCGCCCAAAAGAATGCCGGAAGCACCGAGTATCATATAAATAAGAGCATCATATTGTTCACCGAAGAAAAGACCGGTGATGGCGGGTGGCAGGAAAAAAATGCCTTCTAACTGGATAACCCAGCCGATAATTTTTAAAATAATAGAATAATTCATGGCAGCTGCTCCTATTTTAAAGGGTCGTCCATAATATCGGAAATGTCCTGTAGTCCCTTGTTTGTGGTTACGACGATAACTTTATCGTTTTTGCGGATGAAGTCACGACCGGTCGGTGTGATTACTTTACCGTTTCGAACAATACAGCATATTAAAAGATTTTTCTTTAAATTCAAATTTATAAACGGTATATCCGTTACCGCACAGTCATCTTTTACCAGAAACTCCAAAGCTTCTACCTGATTATCCATCAGGCGGTAGAGAGCTTCCACGTTGCTCCCGTAAGAATTGCTCTGGGAACGTACATATTGGAGAATGTATTCGGTTGTAATGTTTTTCGGCGAAATAATACTTCCTATCGGCAGGTCATTGATGATTTCATCAAGTGCAAGGCGGTTTACCTTTGTTATCTTTTTGCAGGTTATATTCATTTTGTTTGCATAAAGAGAGAGGAAAATGTTTTCTTCATCTAATGCGGTTAAGGAAACAAAGGCATCGGTTTTTTCAAGCCCCTCCTCCAGTAAAAGCTCATGATCCGTGGCATCGGAATGGATAATGGTTGCCTTCGGAAGGGCATCGCTTAAAAAGTCGCAACGATCGCGGTTTTTTTCAATTATTTTTACCTCGATGCCGGAACGAAGCAGTGCCTTTGCAAGATAATACGAAATCATGCCTCCGCCCGCAAGCATAACATCATGAATTTCACGAATGGCGGCAAGCCTGCTCAGACGATAGAAGCTGTTAATCTTTTCTCTGGGCAGGATAATGGATATGGTATCGCCTGCACTTAATACGGAATGTCCGTTCGGAATGCAGACCTGATGGTCATGTACCAGAATACAAATAAGGATTTCGTGATTAAACTTGTTGGAAAAATCCTGTACCTTCATGTTGTGGAGAGGGGAATCTTCTGTAATAACCACCTGCATCAAATCTACTTTACCTTTTGCAAAGGAGTCGATTTCCATTGCATCCGGCACCTGAATCAGCTGTGCTATTTCGGTTGCGGCAGCAAACTCAGGATTTATAATCATAGAAATGTCCATGCATTCCTTTAAATAATTGATTTCCCTGAAATATTCCGGATTTCTTACTCTTGCGATGGTACGGCAACGGCTTGCCTTTTTTGCAATCAGACAGGATATGAGATTAATTTCGTCCTGATTGGTGACAGCAATTAATAAGTCGGCCTGTCCGATACCGGCTTCCTGTAAGGTGAAAAAGCTGGAAGCATTACCTACCACACCCTGTAAATCCAGATTCGAGAGTGCCGGCTGTAAACGTTCCGCTGAATTATCGATTAATGTAAGCTCATGTCCCTCGTCATTTAACTGCTGGGCAAGAGCATAGCCAACCCTGCCGCAGCCCGCAATGATGATTTTCATAGGAAAACTCCTTCCGTTTGCAAAATATCTTTCCACATCAGTGTACCATGAGAATCGGAAAATGTCACTAGGAATCTTGGGAGCTTTTCGGGAATACATTTTTTTTAACGTGTTCTAAACGATGCCTTTGCGGCTGCATGGTAAGCTCCGTGAGGTTGAGTCCTTCCCTTGCGGTAAGTGCAAATAATGCATATTCCGCCACCTCTTCCGGGGTAAGAGAGGCATCATATTCCTCCGACGCTTCAAAAGAAGCATTTCGGTATAAATCCGTCCGGGTCATATCCGGAGCAAGTACCGTGACACGAACACCATACTTTCGTACTTCTTCAAACAGGCTTTTAGCAAAGCTTGACAGACCCGCCTTGGTGGCTCCGTAGGCACAACCGTGGGTATTGTTCGTTTTTGCGGCGGTTACGGAGGAAATAAAGAGCAGCTGACCGCGGTTTTTCTTTAAATCCCGTAAAAACAGATTCGCAAGTAATAACGGTGCGGTAAAGTTAACTGCGGCAAGCTCCGTAATATGTTTGACAGAAAGCTCTTCATGAGGACCGTAAAATCCTACACCGGCGTTCAGAATCAGAATATCCGGGGAAAGCTTTCGGCTGTGTAAGGCTTTGGCAAGCCTTTCTATCTCCGAGGCATCTCGTAAATCACAGACATGAAGCTCAATCGTTTGTAATTGCTTTACCGATAAGGAGGATGATAGCTCGGTCAGTAAGGCTTCTTTACGCACAGGTGTTTTAACGATACCGTGAATAAGGCAGCCCTTCCCCGACAGGGCAAGTAAAAGACTTTTTCCGATACCGGAGGACACCCCTGTGATTAAAACGGTTTTATTATTCAGCATTACTTTCTCCTTTCACGGACTCCTCGGGAGTCCAGATAAAAATTTTATCGTCCGGTATACCGTGACGGTGCAGGGCATTCCGAACGGTGTCAAGAAGCACGTCACAACGTTCGGAACGGTAATGGCAGACACCGTCCGTTAATTCGTAAGGATAATGGGAAACGGCACAGGACGGTTTTGCCCTGCGCAGCTGTTTCAAATAATCTTTGGATATCCGGAAAACGCCGAGACTGATATCTGTAATTTCTTCCGGTGTCAGTACGGAAAACGATTCTTCTACAAGTGTAGTATATAGTAGCTCAGCGTTCGGAACATCCAGAATCGGGTCAAAGCATAACCGTAAGGAGAAGCCTTTGTATGCTGCTTCTTTTGCGGCAGTAAGCCTTGCATGCAGGGACGGAGTGTAGTGTTCGTAGCGTGTAATAAGCTCCTGCGGCGACAAGGTAAAAGCCATTATAATATTTTTTGCCGCAGGTATTTTTTTTATGAAAGGCAGGGCGGCACTTTTGGTCCGAAGTTCAAGGCGCAGGTCAGGGTGACTCAAAGCGTACCGGCAAAATTCTTCCGCATGCGGAAATAAACCGTTCAATGCGGTTAAGTCGGAATCGTAAGAACAACAAAGGTAAACCGGGTGTTTTTTCAGCAGCTTATCCAGCTCGGCAAAATAATCCTCCAAATTAACAAATACAACGATGTTTCCGCCGGGATACATTCCCTGCAGATAACAATAGTCACAATCGTAAATACAGTTCATGATACAGGAGGTGTACATAAAGTGTTCCTCCCCGAAGCTCTGGCATACAGGCGCGCCGGGATAAAAATAAGACCCCCGGTTGGCTGCGAGGATAAGAGCCGGTTCGGTTTCTTCGGCGTGTAAATCCTGTCGACTCCGGTTAAATATATCTTTGTAGTGTTCCACCGGAACTACGGAAGCATTCGGAAACTGTTCCAGAATACGTTCGGTAACCGGATGACGGAAAACCTTACGTTCTATATAAATATGCCGGAACGGATGAAGCGTTTCTTTTGCGGGCTGATGGTAGCTTTTTGTTCCGGTAGTACCTTCGGGCTGTAATACAGAATCCTCCAATGCCTGTAACAATGCCAGTGCTTCTTTCTTTTTATGCGGGGTACCGCATTTTTTCGGTAATGCCCGTAAAATGTATTCTTTTTCAAAACCGGCATAGGCGGCATAGGTGAGGAGCCCGTTCAGTTTATATTTCATAGTGGCGGAAAACGGGTATTCCGAGGTCAGCTGTTCCGCCTGTGAAGCGATTCTTGATTTTTCGTCGTTCTGCCATGTTACGTGACAGAGGAGCTGCTGTTCGGTTTTTCTCAGAAAATTTAACAGCTTCTCAAGATGTGCACGTAATAAGGCGGTAACGGTCTTCGGTGTAGGAAAGGCTCCGTCACATGTATCCGAAACGATTTTATAAAAGAAGCAGTGGGACGGCATTATTCTGCGAAAGAGCGCAGTGGCAATTCCGTATGCCTCCATATCAAAGATAACCGGAAGATTCCCTTCCTTTTCAAAAGCAGGGGGAGCATTCGTAACAGGGACATCCGAGGTAAATAGCCGTGCCTCCGGAAAAGGGTGGGTATATAGCTCCGGATACAGGGTTCTTCCTGTTGTGAGCTCTGAAACGGCGGCACAAAAAAAGCCGTCACCGACGGAGGTAGCTTCTGAACCACCGCAAATGCCGAGGTTACAGAAAACATCCTGTTCGGAAAAGGAATAGCTTGTCAGATATTCCGTGACCGCCATGGCAGCATTTAATTTGCCGGAGCCGGTGACAAGAAGGCGCAGCGGAAGCTGTTCAGACTCATAGAGAGAGAACGTTCCGTGCGCGGACTTTTTCATCGGATATTCGGAACGTATTGCGTCTGCTTCCGGTGAAATTGCGGTAATCAGGATAATCATAAATGCCTCCTTTAAAATAGTAGAGAAAGGACACGTAAGCTTTCGGCATCCTTATTTTCATACGGCTCTATTATAGCCGAGACAGGAAGTGTTTACAAGAAAAAACCGATGAAATACATGGATTTTCTACTTTTTTCTAAAAACATACTTGAAAATTTTTGTAAAGTATGAGAAACTATGTAAGGATTTCAATAAAGATTGTTAAAAAATGTTCATAGAAAAGGAGATAGCAGTACGATGAGTAAAAAGACAACGGTTCTGATGATTTTGGACGGTTACGGTATGGAAAGCAAGGTGGAAGGCAATGCAATCGCACAGGCAAAGAAGCCGGTCATGGACAAGCTTATGTCGATGTATCCGGTTGTTAAGGGTGAAGCAAGCGGTCTTGCTGTGGGTCTTCCGGACGGACAGATGGGAAATTCCGAGGTGGGTCACACCAATATCGGTGCCGGCAGAATTGTATATCAGATGCTTGTAAAGATTTCAAAGGCAATTAAAGACGGTGATTTCTTTGAAAATAAGGCACTTGTTGCCGCAATGGATAATTGTAAAAAGAACGGTTCCGCACTTCATCTGATGGGACTTCTGTCTCCGGGCGGTGTACACAGCCATATGGAGCATCTGTATGGTCTTGTAGAGATGGCAAAGCGTAACGGTCTGGAAAAGGTCTATGTTCATTGTTTCCTTGACGGACGTGACGTTCCGCCGTCTTCCGCAGCGGAATATATGGAAGAGGCAGCAGCGAAGTTAAAAGAAATCGGTGCAGGTAAGATTGCTACCATTGCAGGCCGTTTTTATGCAATGGACCGTGATAATGCATGGGACAGAGTAGAAAAGGCATATAATGCGCTGGTATTCGGTGATGGTGTTGAGGAAACATGTCCCGTACAGGCTGTGAAGAATTCTTATGCAAACGGGGTTACCGATGAGTTTATGCTTCCGACCGTAATCGAAAAGGACGGTATGATTAAGGAAAATGACAGTGTAGTATTCTTCAATTTCCGTCCGGACCGTGCAAGACAGATTACGAGAGCTTTTGTGGACCCGGATTTTGCAGGCTTTACCAGAAGAAACGGCTTTTTCAATACTACGTTCGTATGTATGGCCCAGTATGATGCGGAGATGCCGAATGTTTTAGTTGCATTTCCGCCGGAAGAGCTTACCATGACATTCGGTGAGTATCTTGCTAAGAACGGCAAGACGCAGCTTCGTCTGGCTGAGACCCAGAAGTATGCGCATGTTACCTTCTTCTTTAACGGCGGTGAGGAAAAGCAGTTTGAGGGCGAGGATCGTATCCTTGTAAATTCTCCGAAGGTAGCAACCTTTGATATGCAGCCGGAAATGAGTGCTTACGAGGTTGCCGATAAGTTAGTTGAAGCAATCAATTCCGAAAAATATGATGTGATTGTTGTGAACTTTGCAAATCCGGATATGGTAGGTCATACCGGCATTATGGAGGCTGCCATAAAGGCAATCGAAGCAGTAGATGAGTGTGTCGGCAAGGCTTATGATGCACTGATGGCAAAGAACGGTCAGATGTTCATTTGTGCAGACCACGGTAATGCGGAAAAATTAATTGATGCCGACGGTACTCCGTTTACGGCACATACCACCAATCCTGTACCGTTTGTGCTTGTAAATTACGATGAGGCATATACGCTTCGTGAAGGCGGATGTCTTGCCGATATTGTTCCGACACTGATTGAGATGATGGAATGGAGCAGCCGAAGGAAATGACCGGTAAGTCACTCCTGATTAAGAAATAAAAAAAGGTCTTTACAAAGAGGACAAAATATTTTATAATGAATGTTGCGTTATTCTTTGAAAAAAGGAAATACTCTGTATTGGAGGTGTAATAAGTGGAAACGTTGCGTATCATAGTAACAGCATTATATGTAGTGATTTGTATTGCATTGATAATTGTGGTGATTATGCAGGAAGGAAAATCTGCCGGTCTCGGTGCGATAAGCGGTATGGCAGATACTTACTGGGGAAAGAATAAAGGCCGTTCCATTGAGGGTAAGCTGGAACTGTCAACCAAAATTCTTGCAGCTTTATTCATTGTGATTTCAGTTGTATTAAATATGAATTGGTAATACAAACGGAGAATACCCGAAGAGCACTGCATCAAAAGCTGTTCTTCGGGTATTTTTTACGTGCGTGGGGAAACGCAAAGCGCGGAGCCTGCACGCAAAGGAGGCGTGTGGAAAGCTGGGGTATATTATGACGGAGAAGGATTTAAAAAAGAGAAAAGAGCAGATTTTAAAGTTTATGAAAGAGCCGGGGTATGTTCCCATGCGCAAACGGGACATAGCTTCTATTTTCAGAGTACCGGCAGAAGCAAGAGAGGAGCTTGCTTATGTGCTGGAGTTACTCCTTCAGGACGGGAGCATCACGATGGATACAAGAGGGCGTTATCATGTTGAGGATGTGACGGTTTTACAGGGAGAGTATCGTGGAACTACCAGAGACTTTGGCTTTATGTCACCGGAGGATAACAGTCCGGATGTTTATATCGAGGCAGGGTCAACTCTCGGTGCATTGAACGGAGATATTGTACAGGCTGTTATATTTGAGGATGAGTCCGGAAAATCCGGAAGAAGCCGTGTGGGAAGAATTGTAAAAATTGTAAAGCGGGCAAATGAAACCGTAGTAGGAACTTTTTTCCGAAAAAAGGAATACGGTTTTGTCGTGGCGGATGACAAGCGTTTCGGAAGCGATATTTTTATTGACGGAAAATATACAAAGGGAGCGGTAAGCGGTCATAAGGTGGCAGTTCAGATTACAGATTTTGGAAACGGAAAACAAAATCCAATGGGGAAGGTAACGGAAATTCTCGGACATATCAATGATCCCGGTAGTGATATCGTCACAATTTTAAGAGCATTCGGTATTCCGGAGACATTTCCTGAGGAGGTTTTGAAGGAGACGGAACAGGTGCCGGAAACAATTTCGGAAAAGGAATGTATGGGACGGCTGGATTTGCGTGACGAAGTCATGATTACGATCGACGGAGAGGATGCAAAGGATCTGGATGATGCGGTTTCATTAAGGAAAACAGAAAACGGGTATCTTTTAGGAGTGCATATTGCGGATGTGACGGAATATGTCAGAGAAGGAAGTGCGTTAGATACGGAGGCAAAAAATCGTGGGACAAGTGTGTATTTGATCAACCGTGTTGTGCCGATGCTGCCGCACCGTCTTTCAAACGGAATCTGTTCTCTAAATGCCGGGGAAGACCGACTGGCGTTAAGCTGTCTGATGGAGCTGGCAGAGGACGGAGCGATTGTCGGACATCGTCTGGCGGAGACCGTTATTCATGTAAACCGCAGAACTTCATATACGGAGGTTGCAGGGATTCTTTCTGCCGGAGAGGAGAGCAAAGCGGGCTCGGAAGCGGAGTACGGAGAGATTTACCCGATGATTCTTCTTATGGCGCGTGTGTCAGGCCTGCTTCGTCAGAGACGGAAGCTGCGCGGTGCGATAGATTTTGACTTTCCGGAAAGTAAAATCAGTCTGGATGAGACAGGAAAGCCAACAGAGATAAAACCGTATGAGAGAAACGATGCAACAAGAATGATAGAGGATTTTATGCTTGCGGCAAACGAAACGGTGGCAGAGGATTTTTTCTGGCAGGAACTCCCGTTTGTTTATCGTATACATGAAAGTCCGGATGAAGAGAAAATTAAGCAGCTCGGAGTTTTGATTCAAAATTTTGGGTATCATCTGCGCGGTTCCAAAACCGCTCCTCATCCGAAGGCATTGCAGAGTCTTTTGGAAAAGTCGGACGGAAGTCCGGAGGAAGCATTGATTGCAAGGCTTACGCTGCGTTCCATGAAGCAGGCAAAGTACAGTACCGATTGTGAAGGACATTTCGGTCTGGCAACGAAATATTACTGTCATTTTACCTCCCCGATTCGCCGTTATCCCGATTTGCAGATTCACCGTATTATTAAGGAAAATCTGAGAGGGTGCTTAAATGAGAGCAGACGTGTTCATTACAAAAACAGTTTGCCGGAAGTGGCACAGCATTCTTCAAAAGCCGAGAGAAGAGCAGATGAGGCGGAACGTGAATTGGAAAAGATGAAAAAGTGTGAGTACGCCGAAGAACGAATCGGTACCGTAGATGAGGGGATTGTTTCCGGAATCACGAATTACGGGCTTTATGTAGAGCTTCCGAATACTTTGGAAGGAATGGTGCGACTTTCGGATCTGACAGACGATTATTACTTTTTTGACGAGGAAAACTATTGTCTGATAGGAGAAAGAACTCATAGGGTTTACAGAATGGGTCAGAGGCTTACGGTTAGGATTGACCGTGTTGATAAAATACTAAAGACTATTGATTTTTTGCCTGTTTCGCGGTAAACTGAATGTAGTGAAGACAGGGGGGAAATGTATGGCAGATAGAAAGCAGACGGTTAAACTGATTGCAAACAATAAGAAGGCATATTTTGATTATTTTATAGAAGAAAAATACGAAGCGGGAATTGAATTGTTCGGGACGGAAGTAAAATCGCTGCGTATGGGAAAGTGCAGCCTGAAGGAGTCCTTTATACGAATTGAGCGCGGAGAGGTTTTTGTTTACGGTATGCATATCAGTCCTTATGAGAAGGGAAATATTTTTAATAAAGACCCTTTACGTGCCCGCAGGCTGTTGATGCACAAACGGGAGATTATGAAGTTATCCGGTGAGCTAGCCCAGAAAGGGTATACCTTGGTTCCTCTTTCGATTTATTTCAAAGGCAGTCTTGTGAAGGTAGAGATTGGTCTGGCAAAGGGTAAGAAGCTTTATGATAAGAGGGAATCATTAGCAAAGAAGGACCAGAGGAGAGAAGCCGAGAAGGAATTTAAGATAAGAAATTTATCTTAGAGGTGGGATACAACGGAGGAGGTAGTCTGGTGAAAAGAGTAAAAACAGCACTTTTGGTACCGGGAATGGTAATAGCTAAGGATGTTCATAACGCAAACAATATTCTTGTTATAGGAAAGAATACGGTTCTGACGGACGAATATATTACAAAGCTGACCTTTCACAGCATTTATTCTGTGTACATTAAGGAGGAAGTTGTACAGGAGCAGAAGAAGCCGGAAAACGAAAAAAGTTTTGCCCACTCAAGAGTGAAGGATTCGGCAGAGTTTAAAGCATTCAGGGAAAGCTATGAAAAAGCGGTAGTAAAGCTGGAGGCTACATTTCAGGATATTATCTCAATGCAGTCCCAGAAAATCGGTATTTCCGAGCTATGCAGACAGGCTACCGATATGTTGGATGATACACGTGGAGGAATTCATGTGTTTGATATTTTGCATAACATGAGGGATTATGACGACAGTACCTTTAATCACTCTATGAATGTGGCTTTGATTTGTAACGTATTTGCGGACTGGATGCATATGTCTGACATGGAAAAGGAGATTGCTACTGTTTGCGGTCTTTTACATGATATCGGCAAGCTCAGAATACCGGATCGTATTGTAAAGAAAACGGCTCGTTTGACAGACGAGGAATATGAGCTTATTAAAACCCATCCTATGGAGGGATATAATATATTGTTTGAGTCACGTTTTATTTCCAGTGTTCAGAATGCTGCATTAATGCATCATGAACGTAGTGACGGTTCGGGGTATCCGCTGGGATTAAAGGGAAATCAAATCGATAAGTTTGCAAAGATGGTTGCGATTGCGGATGTTTATGATGCGATGACTGCTGCGAGGGTTTATCGTGGCGCGTTATGTCCGTTTAAAGTAATTGAAATGTTTGAAAAAGAAGGATTCACTATGTTTGATCCTGAGTATATGCTCGTTTTTCTTGAGAATATTGTTCAGACTTATTTAAGAAACTGGGCCAGACTGAGTAACGGTCGTGAAGGAGAGATAGTAATGCTAAATAAGCAAAAGCTTTCCAGACCGGTTATTTTATGCGGAAGCGAGTTTATTAATCTCGGAGAGCATCCGGAGATTACAATTGAAGAGATATTAATCTGAGGATATCCGGGCATATATTGTGGGTGGGACAAAAGCACGAAAAAAGTTTCTTCTTTTTTTAGCAAAGTACTTTACTTTTAAGCATGGATGTGTTATATTAAATAAGCTTGTAGGCAAGCCGCCGCTCAGAAGACGGATACTCCAGCCTCTTACTTAGTGGCAGGCGATTATAATGATTAGGAGGTTGCTATTATGATTAGCAAGGAAAAGAAGGCAGAAATTATTGCAGCATACGGAAGAAATGCAAACGATACCGGTTCTCCGGAGGTTCAGATTGCCATTCTTACTGCAAGAATTAATGAGCTCACTGAGCATTTAAAGGTGAATCAGAAGGATCATCATTCCCGTCGCGGTCTTTTAAAGATGGTTGGTCAGAGACGTGGTATGTTAGAGTACTTAAAGAAGAACGATCTGGAAGGATATCGTTCCTTGATTGAGCGTTTGGGCTTAAGAAAGTAATTGAACTGCAAGACCGGTCAGGGGCGTTTCCGAAACGGAAGCGTCCCTTTTTCTTTTTATGGTTTACAATAGATGTTGGTTTGTAATTGCTTCGGATGTGTTACATGCATGGCAGAAGCAGGAAGGAGAAATCTGTGTACAGCTATTCAGCTACGCAATGGTTGTGTTTTTTTTATTTATATTGTTTTGTCGGGTGGTGCTTTGAGAGCACCTATGTTTCGATTCGAAAGCATAAACCGGTGAACCGGGGCTTTATGCGAGGCCCGTATCTTCCGCTCTATGGTTCGGGGGCAATTGTGATGCTGTTTGTATCTTTGCCGTTCCGGAACAGCCTTATCCTTACCTTTCTTGCAGGAAGTATCGGGGCAACAATACTGGAATATGTAACAGGTGTAGTAATGGAGGCTTTGTTTAAGGTACGGTATTGGGATTATTCGGATCAGAAGTTAAATTTTCAAGGACATATTTGTCTGTCATCCTCTATTGCGTGGGGTGTTCTGACCATATTTTTAACACGTGTATTACATAAACCTGTGGAAAAGCTGGTGACAGCAATTCCCGAACAGGTGCTGACGCCCTGCACGTATCTGGTTACAGTCATTGTTGCGGTAGATTTTGCCTTATCCGTGAAGGCTGCTCTTGATTTGAGGGATGTTTTACTCAAACTCGAAAAGGCAAAACGGGATATGGAGCTGTTACAAAAACGTCTGGATGTTATGATTGCATTTGCAGAGGACGCGATAGAGAAGAAGCGGCAGGAGCGTAGTATACGTTCCGGAGAATTAATCGGTATCATTGAGGAACGCTTTGAGAAGCTTCGCGAGGTTCGTGGAAAGGATATGCTAAATGGTGAGCTGGCAGAATTAAGGGAGCGCTTTGTTGAACTTAAAAGTAAAAGAGAACAGCTTCGTACCGTAGAAAACGGATATAGAAAGCATTTGCTGATTCATAATCCTTCCATGCATTCGGAACGGTTCAGGGAGGCTTTGGATGTACTTAAGCAGTCTGCCGAGGAGCATGATAAGAGAAGAGGAAAAATACGGCGTGTGACGAAAAATACAGAGGATATGTTTTTTTCATTGGCAGGAGAATACCTTCCTGATAGTGACATGGATAAGATGAAGCTTCGTGAAAAGCAGTATCCTAAGACGTTTTTGGTATGCATGTGCGGTAGAAAAGTAGTGGGAGTGGCTTACGGTTGGCCACGGGCACTGGATGCACCGGAGGATACTTCCTTTGTTCTGGATGGGATTGCAGTGGAAGAAGGTTTTCAAAAGAAAGGATATGGAACGAAACTTCTCCGTGCGTTTGAAAAAAATGCCCGCAGATACGGGTTTTCTAGTGTTTCTTTAGGCTCGGCAGGCGGGAAAACAGAAAAGTTCTACCTTAAAAACGGCTATATTCCTACAGAGTATAAGGTTATTGCAGAAGATGGGACGCATCCGGTGAAAGCCTTTGAGGGAATAGAGGATTATGAATGCTACGAACGCCCGCAGGAAGACGGTTTTGTAGTAATGGAAAAAAGGATATAGAGAATCGTCTATAAAGAAAAGGAGCAGTCACATTTCATTTATGCGACAGCTCCTTTATTACTCGATTTTATTCCTTTGAAAATTTCTGTTCGCAGTATTCACAGCGATAGATTGCACGGGTACGGTCTGTTAATTTGAAACGGTGAGGAAGCTCCTGTTCAATGGAGGTAATACAACGCGGATTTTTGCAACGGATGATATTGGTTACACGTTCCGGCAAATTCAGTTTCCTCTTCTCCACAATTACTCCGTCCTTTATTATATTAATCGTAATATTTGGGTCAAGCACTCCGAGAATATCAAAGTCGATATCAATCGCTCCTTCAATCTTGATAATGTCTTTCTTACCCATGGCGTTACTTTTCGCATTTTTTATAATTGCCACGCAGGCATCGCTTTTTTCAAGCTCCAGATAGCGGTAGATGTCCATAGAGCCTCCGGCTACAATGTGGTCCATAACAACACCGTCTTTAATTCCTCCGATATTTAACATAGTCCGTCTCCTTTTTGTGTGGGTTTAGTTATTTACAGTGATTCCGAGCAGTGTCATAATCAGTGCCATCCGGACATAGACACCATAATTCGCCTGCTTAAAATATACGGCACGCGGGTCATCATCCACATCCGTTGATATCTCATTTACCCGTGGAAGCGGATGAAGAATCAGCATATCATCCTTTGCATACTGAAGCTTTTGCTTATCGAGAATAAAGGTATCTTTCAGACGAATGTAATCCTCCTCATTAAAGAATCGTTCCTTCTGTACTCTGGTCATATAAAGAATATCAAGCTTTGGCAACGCTGCCTCCAGGTTGTTTGTTTCCTCATACGGAATTTGCATCGGATTCAGGGTTTCTTCCTTTAAGTAGGTCGGAATCTTCAGTTCTTCCGGAGAAATCAGAATAAAGCGCGTATTCGGATAACGAACCATTGCGTTAATGAGAGAGTGTACGGTTCTGCCGAATTTTAAGTCGCCGCAGAAGCCTATGGTCAGACCGTCTAAGTGTCCCTTTAAGCTTTTGATGGTAAGTAAATCGGTTAAGGTCTGTGTCGGGTGGTTGTGACCGCCGTCGCCTGCATTAATGACCGGAATGGAAGAGTGCATGGAAGCTACGAGCGGAGCACCCTCCTTCGGATGACGCATTGCACAGATATCAGCATAAAACGAAATAACACGAATCGTATCTGCCACACTCTCGCCTTTTGCTGCGGAGGAAGAATCGGCAGAAGAAAAACCAAGAACACTACCGCCGAGATTTAACATTGCAGCTTCAAAACTGAGACGGGTACGTGTGCTTGGTTCATAAAATAAAGTCGCTAATTTTTTGCCCTGACAACAATGGGAATACTTCTCCGGTGAGGAATAAATATCCTCGGCAAGTGCGAGCAAATCGGAAAGCTCGTCCGGTGATAAATCTAACGGGCTGATTAAGTGTTTCATAGATACCTCCCTGAATAGTTATAAATGTGAAGTAACATTTTCAACTATTATACAGTATATCGGGTAGGTTGGCAAGACCTAAAAATTTTCAATATGTCCGGAAAATGAAAAAATAGCTGCCGCATAAATCTGGGCAGCTATTTTCGAGAGGAGGGATTTATCTATCGATAAATTTGAAATAGCGCATTGTGTTGTTGTAGGAAATATCCTGTACCATTTTGCCTAAGAACTCCATGTCTGCCGGATACTCACCGTTTTCCACCCAGGTGCCGATGAGGTTACACAGGATACGTCGGAAGTATTCATGTCGTGTATAGGAAAGGAAGCTTCTGGAGTCGGTTAACATTCCGATAAAGTTAGCCAGAAGTCCGAGGTTTGCGAGAGAGGTCATCTGCTCGGCCATACCGGTTTTGTTGTCGTTGAACCACCATGCGGAGCCGTGCTGAATCTTTCCGACGGCGGAAGAATCCTGAAAACAGCCGATAATCGTATCGATGGCTGCATTGTCAATCGGGTTGATGGAGTACAATACGGTACGAGGGAGCTCGTCGGTCTGTGCCAGCGCATCTAAAAAAGCGGCAAGCTCTGCGGAACAGTTGACGGAATTGATACAGTCAAAGCCGGTATCCGGTCCTACGGCATTAAAAAGCTTTGTATTATTATCGCGGCGGACACCGTAGTGAAGCTGCATTGCCCAGTCAAGGCGGTGATATTCCCTGCCCATAAATAACAGGAAAGCATACTTAAATGCAGTCTGCTCCGCGAGAGACGGCATTTCGCCGGAAAGACGTTTCTTAAAGATTGCGGAAATCTCTTCCTCGGAAGCAGGAGCGTACATTACATATTCCAGACCATGGTCGGAAATTTTACAGCCCATGGATGCAAAGAAATCAAGTCGTATACGAAGTGCTTCCTTTAAATCCGCAAATGATTCAATTTTAACGCCGCTGACAGCGGACAGCTTGGTCAGATAGTCAAGGTAATCAGGCTTTTCAAGATTCATCGCCTTGTCGGGACGCCATGCCGGAAGCACCCTGACATCAAAGGAATCATCGGCTGCAATCATTTTGTGCCAGCTAAGAGAGTCGGCAGGATCATCTGTGGTGCAGATAACAGTAACATTAGACCTTTTTATGAGGTTACGGGCGCTGAAATCCGCTTCCGCAAGCTTTTTATTACAAAGATTCCAGACCTCATCGGCTGTTTCAGGGGAGAGAGTGCCCTCATATCCGAAATATCGCTTAAGCTCCAGATGACTCCAATGATAGAGGGGGTTGCCGATTGCTTTCTGTAAAGTACCGGCCCATGCAACAAATTTTTCATAATCGCTTGCATCACCGGTGATGTATTTTTCTTCCACACCGTTCGAACGCATCTGGCGCCACTTATAATGGTCACCGCCAAGCCATACCTGCGTGATATTTTCAAACCTGCGGTCTTCGGCAATTTCCTGCGGATTAATGTGGCAGTGGTAGTCGACAACCGGCATTTTTGCGGCATAGTCGTGATAAAGTGTTTTTGCGGTTTCAGTGGAGAGTAAAAAATCTTTTCCCATAAACGGTATCATAGTATAACCTTCTTTCTTATAATTTCGTGCAAAATATGTTTTTTCATCCGGCACGGCACCGGTGGAATACGTAAATAATCGGTAGCTTTTAATAAGCGGTTCCGCGGGCAATAAAGTCGTTTGAAATCGTAGTTTTGTTCGGAACGTCTGCACCTTTTAGTATCCGCATCAGGGTATTGACCGTAGTGATGCTTAAGGTTTCGACATGATTATCCAGTGTGGACAGTTCCGGCTCGGTACAGATACCGAGAAGGGAATTATTGTATCCGACGATTTCGAGGTCCTCCGGGATACGGATGCCGGACGCTCCCGCAAATTTGACGGCTCCTACCGCAAGTACATCCTCGGCAGTTAAAATAGCATCGAAGATATGTCCTTCTTTATAAAGAGAGAGGAGAAAGTCCTTTGTGGCAATGATGTCATTAGAGCAAAGACACACGGTATCCTCGGAGAACGGAAGACCGGCCGCTGTCATACCGTCCTTAAATCCTTTGATTTTACTGCGACTGCTGCTACTGTCTGAACGGTACAGGAATAGAAAGTTCTTCTTTCCGTGTGAGACAAGCCGTATTACGGCATCATAGACAGCCTGATAATCATCGCAGAGGGTGCAGAAAATATTCGGGTGGTTCAGATATCCGTTAATCATCATGACAGGAACCTTTTCGGCCGCTGATAAAATGTAATCATTATCCGATTTGTTGGCTTCCAGATAATGAGAACCGACCAGAATAACCGCATCGACACGTTTGGAAAGCAGAAGATGAAGATACTTTTTCTTGTTTTCCAATTCATATCCGGTGCAGCAGAGAAAGGATTCGTAACCGTTTTTACGAAGCGCCTGTTCTATATAGTAAACTGCATTTGCCAGAAAGGTATCCGAGGAATCGGAGCAGAGAATACCGATGGTGTGCATGGTATTTAAGCCGAGTCCTCTGGCAAATACATTCGGTGTATAGCCGAGCTCATCCATAACAGAGAGAACCTTGTCCTTTGTTTTTTCGCTGACGTTCGGATTTCCGTTTAATACGCGGGAAACCGTTGCAATGGAAACGCCTGCCTTTTTTGAAACATCGTAAATATTCATAATGAAAGCCCTTACAAAAAGTAGTAAAATAAAACGCTTAAAGCAGCGCTTTTATAAATTAATTATACACTAGGCAAAGAACTATCGCAAGTATATTTTTAAGAAAAAAGTGTGAGAATATCAGTGAAAAATTGATTGACAGTTTTAGGTAAAATGTGTACAATAGGCATGTAAACGCTTACAAACGTAATGCGACAATTTGCAGTATAAAGGAGAGTAAAACAATGTCAAAGGTTGTAACCATGGGTGAGATTATGTTAAGACTTTCTACACCGGGAAATGAGAAGTTTATTCAGGCAGATGAGTTTGATGTATGCTACGGCGGCGGCGAAGCAAACGTAGCAGTTTCTCTGGCAAATTACGGACATGATGCGCAGTATGTTACCAAGGTACCGAAGAATCCGATCGGTGAGTGTGCGGTGGCTGCACTTCGTAAAATGAACGTAGGCACCGAGCATATTGCCTACGGCGGAGAGCGTCTCGGTATCTATTTCTTAGAAACCGGTGCCGCAATGCGTGCTTCCAATGTGGTTTACGACAGAGCCCATTCATCAATTTCTACCGCTACGGCAGCAGATTTTGATTTTGATAAGATTTTTGACGGTGTGGACTGGTTCCATTTTACCGGTATTACTCCGGCGGTTTCTGATGCGGCAGCCGAGCTTACCGAGATTGCCTGCAAGGCAGCAAAGAAGGCGGGCGTAAAGGTTTCCTGCGACCTGAACTTCCGGAAAAAGCTCTGGTCCTCCGAAAAAGCGCAGAAGGTGATGAGCAATCTCATGCAGTACGTTGACGTTTGTATCGGTAACGAAGAGGATGCCGAGAAGGTACTGGGCTTCAAGCCGGGCAATACCGACGTAACAAACGGTGATTTGGAGCTTGCGGGCTACAAGAGCATGTTCTTGCAGATGTTTGAGAAGTTTAATGTTGAGTATGTCATCAGCTCTCTGCGCGTCAGTCATTCCGCATCCGATAACGGCTGGTCCGCATGTATTTATTCCAGAGATACGAAGGAGTTCTATCACTCCAGAGAGTACAGAATCGCTCCGATTGTAGACCGTGTAGGCGGCGGTGATTCCTTTGCGGGCGGTGTCATCTGTGGCTTCCTTGACGGAAAGAATTTCAAGGATGCTCTTGAATTCGGTGTAGCGGCATCCGCATTAAAGCACACGATTCCGGGCGACTTCAACCTCGTATCCAGAGCAGACGTAGACAATCTGGTCGGCGGCGACGGAAGCGGAAGAGTACAAAGATAGTTTTAAAAAAAAGGATTGACAAAAAGAAGCCTTCGCTGTATTCTTGTATTAAGTAATTAGTACAAGAATACAACGGAGGTTTTATTTTATGCTTAAAATTGAGGGATTTACCAAGCGCTACGGGGAAAAGGTGGCGGTAAACAATCTGAATCTACATATCGCCCCGGGTGAGATTTATGGCTTTATCGGTCATAACGGTGCCGGAAAGACAACAACGCTGAAAGCCTGCTGCGGTTTGCTGCAGATTACGGAAGGGAAAATTTTAATTAACGGAAAGTCAATCAAGGATGAGCCGATTGCCTGTAAAAAGGAGATGGCATATATTCCGGATAACCCGGACTTGTATGACTTCCTGACCGGATATGATTACCTGAATTTTGTGGCGGATGTATACGGTGTACCGAAAACGGAGCGGAATGAGCGCATTGATACATACGGGGAAATGCTTGGCATTACCGACGCACTCGCACTTTCGATTTCGGAGTATTCACACGGCATGAAGCAGAAGGTTGCAATTATCTCCGCACTTGTTCATTCACCAAAGCTGATTTTGATGGATGAGCCGTTTGTGGGCCTTGACCCGTCCGCATCCCACCAGTTAAAGCAGTTAATGAAGAAGCACTGTGAAGAGGGCGGCGCTATTTTCTTTTCTACCCATGTGCTCGAGGTGGCAGAGAAGCTTTGTCATAAGGTAGCAATTATTAAAGGCGGTAACTTAGTGGCATCCGGTACGATGGATGAGGTAAGGGGGAATTCCTCTCTGGAAGAAGTGTTCCTGGAATTGGAGGTTTCACAGGCATGAAGCTATTAATCGGTATTCGTTTGAAGTCTTTATTCTATAACATGAAAAAGTCGTTCGGCGGAAAGAAAAAAGGGATGGGGGCACTGGTTGCCGTTATAATGCTGTTTCTTTTGTTTTCCGTAGAGATGATGCTGTTCGGCGGCTGGGATATGTTATCTGCTTATTTAGAAACGGATTTTGCATGGCTGTATTTTGCATTGGCAGGACTTCTTGCCTTTGCGTTAGGTATTTTCGGTACGGTGTTTACGACCCAGAGCCAGATGTATCAGGCAAAGGATAATGAATTGCTGCTCGCCATGCCGATAAAGCCGGGAAATATTGTGGGCAGCCGTGTCATTGTACTGTATTTGATGACATTTGTTTTCATTGCGGTTGTAATGCTGCCGGCCGGGGTGGTGTATTGCCTGAAATTCGGTGTGTCGGTATCGTTTTTGGCTGTTTTCCTGATGATGATGGTGTTAATTAGTCTGCTTACTCAGGCGGTGACCTGCCTGCTTGGCTGGGTGCTGCACTTTTTACTTGCCGGATTCCGTCACAAGGCGATTATTGCAACAATATTTATGACAGCGGTTATGATTTTGTATTTTGTCGGCATTAATAAGGTTGAGACGTTGATGATATTACTGGTGGAAAACGGTGGTAAGATAGCTTCGGCAATTCAGAGCTTTGCATGGCCTTTTTATGCGATTGGCGTTTCATGTCTCGGAGACTGGGGACAGTTTATTTTACTGGTGCTTCTTTGCATCGGTGCATTCGGAATCGTAACGGTGATACTAAATGCAACCTTTGTAAAGGCGATGCTTGCAGGCGGGAAGTCGAAGCGTGCGGTAAAACAGAAGCGTGACAGCAGGGTTCGCTCTGCGGAAGGAACGATTTGTAAGAAAGAAGCAAAGCGTTTTTTTACAAGTACGACCTATCTTGTGAATATCGGTATGGGACTTTTTATGATTGTAGCCTTTGTGGGAGCGGGAATTATGTTAAAGGAAAAGCTGCTTTCGGTAATGACTCAGATATTTGCCGAAGAAACACAGAAATTTGTGCCGGTATTTTTGATTGGCGGTATGGGGCTTTTAGCTGCCATGACACCGATTTCGGCACCGTCTGTCTCACTGGAGGGAAAACATATCTGGATTTTACGCTCGATGCCGGTCAGTGGGGTACAGGTACTGAAGGCGAAGTTTAGGTTTCATTGCGTGGCAACGGTGCCGCTTAGTGCTATCGGTACGATTGTGTTAGGCTTTGTATATGGGCTCACGGTGCCTGAAATTGTTGCCGCAACGATAGGTACAGTCTTGCTGTTTGTTTTATGCGGCGTTTTGGGACTTGTTTTCAATATGTGTTTTCCTCGTCTTGACTGGCCTAATGAGGCAACAGCGTGCAAACAGTCCATGGCTGTTTTCTTTGCCATTTTTGGAATGATGTTTGTCAGTCTTGCTTATGTACTGCTTTATTTTGCAGGCTCAGAACTGCTTGGCGGAACGGCAGAGGGTGTATGGGCAATTCTGCTGGTAGATGTTCTTTTTGCAATTATTACTTACCTGTGCTATCTTTTAATGACGAAGTGGGGCGGCAAAAAGTTTGAGACGCTGTAAAATATAATAACAAAATTTGTAACGTTTTGCGTTTACGTGTATCTAACTGTCAAAAGGACATGAAGCAGTGGAGATACAAATCGGTAAACGCAAAGCGTTTTTTTGTAATGTGAAAGTGATATTGTTGTATCTGGTCATCTATGGTCATTTATTTCATAGAACCGAGAATAAACGACAGCGCATTGTTATTATGGCAGTAACGGTTGATTTATGCAGTACATATGCCATTGTTTGCTTTTGTTTCGGGAATGTTTTTAAAGACAAGAGGATCCATTGAGATATAAGGAAATACGCTTACAGCAAATAGAGTTGTCAATAGTTTAGCAATAAAAACCTTCCCTGTGCTTTGACGAGAAAGGGAAGTTTTTTTCTATTGTCTAAGGTCAACCACTCTGTGGCGAGTGCCAAAAGTTCATATCGAACGGTAGAATTGTGCTATTTCGAAAAAAGTGCTTTTCTTTTTCCATAGGTTGTGGTATCATATATATTTAGCGGAGATATATTCCGAGACTACTGAAAAGCATGACGGAAAACGGCGTGTTTTTCAGTTGTTTCGGCCATCTCCGCAAAACGACAAAAGGAGATTTAAAATGGCGTACAAGAGTTTTTCAATGGAACTTGCAGGCAGAACTCTGACTGTAGATATCGGCAGAGTTGCCGCACAGGCAAACGGTGCAGCTTTCATGCATTATGGTGACACAACGGTGCTTTCCACCGCTACGGCTTCCGAGAAGCCGCGTGATGGGATTGATTTCTTCCCGTTAAGCGTAGAATACGAGGAAAAGTTATACGCAGTCGGTAAGATTCCGGGGGGGTTCAACCGCAGAGAGGGTAAGGCTTCTGAAAATGCTATCCTTACTTCCCGTGTCATTGATCGTCCGATGCGTCCGTTATTCCCGAAGGATTACAGAAACGATGTAACCTTAAACAACATGGTAATGTCCGTAGACCCGGAGTGCAGCCCGGAGTTAACCGCCATGCTCGGTTCCGCAATCGCAGTAGCAATTTCCGATATTCCGTTTGATGGTCCGTGTGCTACTACACAGGTCGGACTGATTGACGGAGAGTTTGTTTTTAATCCGAATTCCACACAGAATAAGGTTTCCGACTTGAAGCTTACCGTGGCTTCTACAAGAGACAAGGTTATTATGATTGAAGCCGGTGCAAACGAAGTACCGGAGGCAAAGATGATTGAGGCTATTTATGCTGCTCACGAGATTAACCAGCAGGTAATTGCGTTTATCGATAAAATTGTTGCGGAGTGCGGTAAGGCAAAGCATGAGTATACCAGCTGTGCGGTTCCGGAGGAGTTGTTCGCGGCAATTAAGGAGCTTGTTCCGCCGGCAGAGATGGAAGAGGCAGTGTTTACCGACGAGAAGCAGAAGCGCGAGGAGAATATCCGTCAGATTACGGCAAGATTGGAAGAGGCTTTTGCGGAGAACGAAGAGTGGCTTGCAGTGCTCGGAGAAGCAATCTACCAGTATCAGAAGAAGACCGTTCGTAAGATGATTTTGAAGGATCACAAGCGTCCGGACGGCAGAGAGCTTACCCAGATTCGTAAGCTGGCTGCAGAGGTTGATATTATTCCGCGTGTACACGGTTCTGCTATGTTTACCAGAGGTCAGACACAGATTTGTAATGTATGTACGTTAGCTCCGCTTTCCGATGCACAGAAGTTAGATGGACTTGATGAGAACGAAGTTTCCAAGCGTTATATGCACCACTACAATTTCCCGGCTTACTCTGTAGGTGAGACAAAGGTTTCCAGAGGTCCGGGACGTCGTGAAATCGGTCACGGTGCACTTGCTGAGAGAGCACTTCTTCCGGTACTTCCTCCGGAGGATGTTTTCCCGTACGCAATCCGTACCGTATCCGAGACCTTTGAGTCCAACGGTTCTACCTCTATGGCTTCTACCTGTGCGTCCTGTATGTCTCTAATGGCAGCAGGTGTTCCGATTCGTAAGATGGTTGCGGGTATTTCCTGTGGTCTTGTGACCGGTGAGACCGATGATGATTATGTATTGTTAACTGATATTCAGGGTCTTGAGGACTTCTTTGGTGATATGGACTTTAAGGTGACCGGTACAGATGCAGGTATTACCGCTATTCAGATGGATATTAAGATTCACGGTCTGACCAGAGCGATTGTGGAAGGTGCGATTGCAAGATGCCGCGAAGCAAGAATGTACATTATGGAAAATTGCATGAAGCCGGCAATCGCTGAACCGAGAGCTGAGGTGAGCAAGTATGCACCGAAGATAATCCAGATTCAGATTGACCCGGCAAAGATCGGTGATGTAGTTGGTCAGAGAGGTAAGACTATCAATGCGATTATCGAAGAGACCGGCGTTAAGATTGATATTACCGATGACGGTGCTGTTTCCATCTGTGGTACCGATCCGGCAGGTATGCAGCGTGCAGTTGACCTGATTCAGATTATTGTGACCGATTTTGAGGAAGGTCAGGTACTTGAGGGTAAGGTTGTCAGCATTAAAGAGTTTGGTGCTTTTCTTGAGTTTGCACCGGGCAAGGAGGCAATGGTTCACATCTCTAAGATTTCTAAGGAGCGTATCAATCACGTAGAAGATGTTCTTACTCTTGGTGATGTGGTAAAGGCAGTATGTCTCGGTAAGGACAAGATGGGAAGAATCAGCTTCAGCATTAAGGATGTAAAATAAAGGACCGCTCTTTCGCACAAGAGGGCTTTTAACTGGTCGGAAAATGAAAAGAAACATTTCATTTTCCGACTTTTGTTTCGCCCTTATGTGCGAAAGAGCCGGTGTGAATACAAGGTAGGAAATTTGCTACAATGAGGTCGGTGGTGAATTAGAATTTATAAGAACAGTTAGAGAAACTTGAATTTGACGGAGGGTAAGTATGATTTTCTATGATATAACAGAAGAAGATAAAGCATTGATAGAAATTGCATTATCCAAAATAGACAAATATTTTGATAGTCAAAAGTATAACCATACAGTAGGAGCAGCAATTAGATGTAAAAACGGCAACATATATTCAGGTGTGAATTGTGATGGGATACATGGTTCTTGCGCGGAATATATCACTATGGGTATTGCAATTTCCGAAGGTGAACGAGATTTCGACACTATTGTAGCGGTCCATAAAGATTTTCCCAATAAAGTAATTGCACCATGTGGAAATTGTAGACAAATGCTAATAGAGTATTGCCCAGATATTAAGGTTATTCTTAATGATTATGAAAATAATTTAGTTAAAGTTGGCATCAAGGACTTATTGCCATTTGCGTGTTTATAGTATTGTCAAATGTGAAGTTGTCGCATAGAAAATATATTTCATAGGTCTGGGTGCGATGCAGGTATTGCTGGTTTGCAGGTATTATAGAAATTATACAAAATAGGTTGTATTTATCCTAGAAAAAGTGATATACTATCCATATAAGATTATGGAGGTGTTCACATGACAATAGATACAAATACAATGGTTTCGATTACGGAAGCAAATCAGAACTTTTCAAAAGTTGCAAGATTAGTAGATGAGCTCGGCTCAGTTGTTATACTTAAGAATAATGCACCAAGATATTTGGTAATCGATTTTAGCAAAGCAGATGAAAGCGCTGTGGCCAAGAATGAAGATGTGCTCGAGATTTCAAGGAGATTACTTGCACAGAATAAAGAAGCTTACGAGGTGCTTGCTGAATGAAAAGATTGAGTAAAGAGCAAATTTTGATGCTCCATTCACAGCTCATAGAACAAACTGGCGGAACCCTTGGGGTAAGAGACTTCAATTTGTTGGAGTCGGCTATTGAGACACCGTTTCAAGTGTTTGATGGAGAAGAGTTATATCCAACGATACAAGCGAAAGGTACGCGTCTTGGCTATGGATTAATAAAAAATCATTGTATGTTGGATGGTAATAAACGAATAGGAACACAGGTGATTATTTGAATTTACAGAATTGTTAAATTCCAATTTTTCGTGCAAAGGAGATGATGAAGTGCAATATACATCAATTGAAATAAATGAAATGTGTAAAAAAGCACTAGAGAGTATCGAAACATTTTATCAACAAGATTTTATAAATTATAGAGGAAGAACGGCAGACACCAATCGGTTTTATACAGAAGTTGTTGCAGATTATGTTCTCAATAATATTGATTCATTTTTAAATAATATTCCCAGAATTACGCGGATGAAAGATTATGACCAGAAACACGATGGTTCATATCGTGAAGGCACAGGAAGAGATGAAGAAATCATTGCTATAAAAATGTTCAGAAAAAGCCAGATGGATAATTGCACATATCCGTACATAGGAAAAATAATCGACTATCAGACTCCTTTGAAATTGAAAAGAACTGATGTGGCAGGTAAGATTGATTTACTATCATATGATGGGAAGGTACTAAGGATTCTAGAATTAAAGAAACCATCGAGTACGGAGTCGATGTTACGGTGTGTTTTAGAAGGATACACTTATTTAAAAACGGTTGATGAAAAGAAGTTGATTACTGATTTTGGTTTGCCATCAGAGACTATTGTGGAGGCAGCACCTTTTGTGTTTTGGAAAGCAAATCAGTGGATAGAATGGCAGGAAGATAGACCTGCATTGCATTCTCTTTGTCGAATACTAGGAATAAAACCTTATTTCATCAAAGAAGAGAATGACAGCTATACAATATTGGAGGGTTAGTGATGGAAAAGAATAAACTTGACAAAGAAATAATTTTAGGTGCTATTTTTGGAATAATTGCTATTATAGCAATAATATGTGAGATGTCGCTTGGAGGTTTTTCAAAAGAGGCTATTGCCGGAGGAGTAAAAGATATTTCTGGAACGATAGTAGCTGTTCTTGTATTTATCATTGCTGCAAGCGGAATTAGGAAGAAAAATGTAAAAGGGTTTGGTAATGTCTTTCGTACTGAAATGGATAAAGTAATTGCAAAATATGACCCGGCAATTGTTGAAAACAAAGATGACAAAAAAGACAGCTTTTATCGTTGTGATATAGCATCAAAATTAGATTGTATTGGTGGTAATGCTTCGGGTGCATATCATTTGTTCTTTAGAGTAGATAATGAAAAAGAAGTAAAATCTATATCATTTAAGGTTACACAGACAGTATTTGGAGATTTTAAGGGAGAAGTTGCAGAATCAGTTATTGCAAAGCTGCTTCTTATATACAGGGATTATATAGAGAAATCTTTTGTCAAAGGTGATGAAGTTGTAGTAGAGTTTAGCAAATCATTAAGTAGTGATGAGGAGGCTATTCTTTTGGCTAATATAGTTGACTGTGTATTGCTTGTATGCGTTGCAAAATACGGGGCAAAGAAATAATGAAGATTACTGTTCATAGAGGTCAAAACCAAATAGGTGGTTCTATTATAGAGGTTTCAACAGAATCAACTAGAGTGGTTTTTGATGTAGGTATTAATTTAGATGAACCAGAATGTGTGAAAATTCCGGCTATCGAAGGATTGTTTCAAGGGGATCCGCTATATGATGCCGTTATAATATCACACTATCATTCTGACCATATTGGATTGCTTAACTATCTGCTTGGTGGAATTCCGATATATATTGGCAAACAAGCATTCTCTGTTGTTCAGGCAGCAAGTAGTTATACCAACCGTGAAATTATGTACGAGCCTCATTTGTTTGAGGAAAATGAAAGTATTGCGATTGGGGACTTGGCTATTTATCCGTATAGATGCGACCACAGTGCTTTGGATTCCTATATGTTCTTGATAACAGATGGGCAGAAAACAATTCTTTATACGGGGGATTTTAGAGCAAATGGTAGAATGGACTACCAGGAACTCTTGAATAAGTTACCTGCTGTAGATGCATTGATTGTCGAAGGAACTACACTAACAAGAGAGACTTATAAAAACAACATTGAGGAAGAAGAACTAGAAAATATTGCAATGTCTAAAATTAGAGATTATCCAGGACCTGTATTTTTTATGACATCAGCAATGAATGTGGAGCGTATGGTTACTGCTTATAATATTGCACATAGAGATCATCGTTTGTTTTTGGAAGACCTTTATTCCGCAGAGATATTAAATGCTGTTGGTTTTAATACAGAAGAACGAAATGATATTAGAGTTTTTATGACTGGCGGGGATATGCAATATGAAATGCTACAAAAATATCCATCAAGTAAAATTGGCAAGAAAGAAATATCTAAAACAAGATTTCTTATGTGTATAAGACCATCAATGAAAAATTATATAAGTAAGCTGAATGAATTAATGTCATTTGAGAATGGTATTTTGTTTTACAGTATGTGGAGAGGATATCAAGAGAAGGATGATATAAAGAATTTTTTAGATTATATGACTTCTTTAGGAGTTAGGATTCATGTATTACATACGAGTGGGCATGCAGATGTTGATACAATTGATAGGCTTATTAGGAAGGTATCTCCGGGGATGATTATTCCAGTTCATACGGAGAATCCAGGCTGGTATGAAAAGTATGATATTCCAGTTGAGTTGCATAATAATACGATAAACTTATAAAGGGGTGGCGTTGTGAAGGGAATGATAATAGTTGCACTTGTGATTATTGGCGTTATTGTGAGTGCGATATATACCTATTTGTTTCAACAAGTTTATACAGAGCGTTATGGCAGAAGAGGGTTGTCTTATGTTTTGGCAGCTATCTTGGCGACCGGTATAATGTGGTTCTCACTTGAATATGAAGTGCCAAGTGGATGGGAATATAAAGTGTCTTTAGCAATAATTATAGTATCGGCTCTGTTAAATCTGATCTGGATAATAAGAGGATTGCTTAAGCCGGATGTTCCTGTTGGAATGAAAATAAATGCTGCAGTTTCACAGATATTGTTGGTAATAGGAATTGCAGGAATAATTTTTATAGCACTATTAGCTTTGTATGCTTTTGGTGGTGGGGGCAAGAGGAGGAAACGATAGTGCTAGCCCGTTAAATTGTTATTTTATCGTTACAAAGGCAACAACAAATTTCAGTAAGCCGGAGAGTTTAACTGAGAGATGAATTTGAATTTGTATTGGAGAATCAGATGAATAAATATGTTGCGCTTTTAAGAGGAATTAATATCAGCGGAAAAAATAGAATAGATATGTCGGAATTGAAATCAGAACTTGAGGCAACAGGTTTTAGGGAGGTATCTGCTTATTTGAATAGCGGAAACATCGTGTTTGTTTCTGAAATGACTAATTGTAAACCGGTAATAGAGAACATTATTTTGCAAAAATTCAAGTTGGATATTCCTGTTTATCTAATTGAAATGGAAGAACTAAAAGATATACTGGCGCATTCGCCGATATGGTGGGATTCCGGGAGCAAAGATAAATACGATAATCTGATTTTTATTTTGTCTTCCGATTCTGCCGAAGATATATCTGCTATTATCGGAAATCCATCTGACAATCTTGAAAGGGTTGAAATATACAAAAGTGTTATTTTCTGGACATTTGAACGAAGTACATACCAAAAGTGTCACTGGTGGAAGAAGACTGCTGAAAACGGTATTGCTGAAAGACTCACTATTAGAACGGCAAATACCGTTAAGAAGATATTACAAAGATAACTTTCAGTCTCAAAGCGAGATTGAAAGCGCGCGCTTATTTGAAATTTCACATTTGTTATAGATAAAATAGTTCAGAAAGGTTTTGTTTGTATGGATCGAATTGAGTTAATCAGTCTACCCAACGGCATCCGGGTGGTATTAGAGCCTATGCCGTATGTAAAAACGGCAGCGTTTGGCGTTTTTGTAGGTGTCGGCTCCGTTTGTGAGACAAAAGAAAATAACGGTATCTCTCATATGATTGAACATATGCTTTTTAAGGGGACGGAAGACAGGAGTGCCAAGGAACTGGCAGATATTACGGCAAGGCTCGGTGATACGGTAAATGCCTATACCGGCAAGGAGTATACTGCATATTACGGAGTGACTATTGCTGAGGAACTGCCACGACTTATCGAAGTTCTTGCCGATATGTTGCAGCATTCCGTGTTTGACAGTAGAGCTCTTTCCAAGGAAAAGGGAGTTATCTGCGAAGAGATTGATATGTATAATAATTCTCCGGATGATCTGGTTCACGAACTGGCACAGAAACGGGCATGGCAGGGGCATCCGCTCAGCTTTCAGATTTCCGGTACAAAGGGCGTGGTACGGGCAATGACAAGGGAAAAGATTCTGACCTACTACCGGAAGGAATACCGGCCGGAGCGGATGGTGCTTTCCGTCGCGGGAGCGTTTGATAAAAACGAGATAATGGAGAGTCTGGAAAAGACGTTCTGCCCGGCAGGACAAAGTGTTTCGGCAAGCTTGAAAAAAGAAGGTCTTATGCCGGATGGCCGCTATCAAAAGTATTACGGCAATCAGGCAAAGAAGAGAGCCGGGCAGGAGGGTGTGCCGGTACAGGACAGGCAGCCGGCAGAGTATACGAGAAGCTTTTCCAAATCCGTGCAGGATACATCCCAGCTCCACATGAATCTGGTATTTCCGGGGATTTCCTATATGGATGAAAAACGGCATATAGCTACTGTATTCCAGTCGATATTCGGTGGCAGCAACAATTCTTTATTGTTTCAAAAGATTCGTGAGGAAGAAGGACTTGCTTACGCAGTATATTCCTATGGATGTCCGTATGCAAGGGAAGGACTGGTACATATTGATGCGGTAAGTGCTCCGAACCAGGCAGAAGCAGTATTTGACTACACTATGGAGGTATGTGAAAGTCTTCGGGAAACGGTAGTTTCGGAAGAAACTCTGGCAACTCATAAGGCGCTGATTCGTACCGAAGCGATTTTGTCAAAGGAAAGTGTGCAAAGCCGTATGGAAGGCAACGGAAGAAGCGTGCTTCTTCGCGGCAGGGTGATTCCTCAGGAGGAAGAACTGGTACGTATCGAGGCGGTAACGGCAGAGGAGGTAAAACAGTTTGCAAGACAGGTGCTTTGCACAGAAAAAATGAGTATTTGCCTGGTAGGTGAGATGGGAAGTGCCGGAAGGAGACTTCGGAGGAAGTTTGAACGTCTGGGAGGAAGAGCTATAAAATAAGGAAATTCTTTACATAAATATAAAAACATGCTAAAATATGCGTTGGAATAATGACGGAACCTTTGATAAGGAAGGAAAGACGGATGAGGGACGAATGCACAAAGGAACCGTTTAAATGAAAGGAGATTTTTATGAATTCTAATATCGAAACAAAATGTATCCATGAGGGCTGGAAGCCGAGTCAGGGTGAGCCGAGACAGCTTCCGATTTATCAGAGCACTACCTTTAAGTATGATACCAGTGATGCTATGGGAAAGCTGTTTGACTTAGAGGCTGACGGATATTTTTACACAAGACTTCAGAACCCGACCAATGATGCGGTTGCGGCGAAGATTTGCTCCATGGAGGGCGGTGTGGGCGCAATGCTTACATCCTCCGGTCAGGCTGCAAATTTCTTTGCAATTTTTAATATTTGTGAAGCCGGAGACCACTTTATTGCGTCTTCTTCCATTTACGGCGGTACCTACAACTTGTTCGGTGTTACGATGAAGAAGATGGGAATTGAGTGTACCTTTGTGGACCAGGAACTTCCGGCAGAGGAACTGGAGAAATATTTCCGCCCGAATACAAAGGCGGTATTCGGTGAGACCATCACTAACCCGACGGTTTCGGTATTTGATTTCGAGAAGTTTGCAAAGCTGGCGCATGATCATGGTGTGCCGCTGATTGTAGACAATACCTTTGCTACTCCGGTAAATTGCAGACCGTTTGAGTGGGGAGCGGATATTGTAACCCATTCTACCACAAAATATATGGACGGACATGCAGTTTGTGTCGGCGGCTGTATCGTAGACAGCGGTAATTTTGACTGGATGGCACATGCGGAGAAGTTTCCGGGACTTACCACTCCGGATGAGTCTTACCACGGTATTACGTATGCGGAACGCTTCGGTAAGGGAGCTTATATCACAAAGGCAACCGTGCAGCTTATGAGAGACCTTGGTTCCATTCAGTCTCCGCAGAACGCATTCTATTTAAATCTCGGTCTTGAGTCCCTGCATCTTCGTATGGAACGTCACTGCCAGAATGCACTTGCGGTTGCAAAGTTTTTACAGTCTCAGGAAAAGGTGGCATGGGTTCGCTTTGCAGACCTTGAGAACGACCCGTATCACGACCTTGCAAAGAAGTACCTTCCGAAGGGTACCTGCGGTGTTCTTGCATTCGGTATTAAGGGCGGAAGAGAGAAGTCCATTAAGTTTATGGATTCTCTAAAATTTGCTTCTATTGTAACCCATGTAGCGGATGCAAAGACCTGTCTGCTCCACCCGGCAAGCCATACGCACCGTCAGATGACCGATGAGCAGCTGGCAGAGGCAGGTGTGGCAACGGATTTGATTCGTCTCTCCGTCGGTATCGAAAATGTAGAGGATTTGATTGCGGATCTTAAGCAGGCGTTGGATAAGATTTGATGAAAAGAATTTTTTGATTCTGAAAGTAATGTAATGTTTATTCGTGAAGGTGCTGTGCATGAATGGAATGCGACAGCACCTTTTTACATAAAACACATTGACAATCATTTATATGTGATATATAAACTACTGCGGAAAACGGCTGATTAAGTCATTTTAAATCGGGGTATACTGTTAAAAAAAGAAGGGAAACAATAACAGTATGGAACAAAATGAAGAGAACAACATGAATCAGGCTTCGGGAGACAATAATAACGTAAATAAAGAGGAAAACAAATCTGCTGATGAGCAGAAGGAAAAGAGGGAATCCGATAAGCAAAGAGATGAGAAAATATCCGAGTACGGTCAGACCGTTTTGAATACCGAGGAACCGGGCAAGCGGATTCACCTGCTTTCAATTATTGGGGAAATCGAGGGACATGAATGCTTAGCACAGAACATGAAAACTACGAAGTATGAGCATGTACTTCCGCAGCTGGCGCAGATAGAGGATGACAAAAGCATCGGAGGCCTTTTGATTCTTCTGAATACGGTAGGCGGTGATGTGGAAAGCGGTCTTGCAATCGCGGAGATGATAGCATCCCTTAGTAAGCCGACGGTTTCACTTGTACTTGGCGGCGGACATTCCATCGGAGTACCGTTAGCCGTATCCACGGATTATTCTTTTATTGTGCCTACCGGCACTATGATTGTACACCCGGTACGTATGAGCGGTATGGTAATCGGGGCACCCCAGACCTATGATTATTTCAGAAGAATTCAGGACAGGATTACCGGATTTGTGGCATCGCACAGCAGGGTAAAGAAAGAGCGTATTGAGGAGATGATGCTAAAGGAAGGAGAACTGACGAAGGATTTGGGCACCATTTTGGTGGGAGAGGATGCAGTAAGAGAAGGTTTTATTGATGAAGTGGGCGGTATTTGTGCAGCTATGAAAAAGATAAAAGAGATGATGGAATTATTTACTGAATCAATTTATTGACGAGGAGAATGGAATAGGATATAATTGTCAACGGAAATACAGTTTTCTTTAGAGAAAGGGAATGGATATGAGAAGGTATTTAAAAAAAAGCGGATGTGTGGCAATGCTTGTCTTTTGCGGTGTGCTTTGTATTGCCGGCTGCGGAAAGAAGGATGAGACAATGTCAGAACCGACAAAGCAAGTAGAGGCTACCCCTGAACCTACAGCAGAACCGACAGTCACGCCGGAACCGACGGCTACTCCTGGGTCGACAGCAACGCCGGAACCGACAGCTACGCCGGAGCCTACACCTACACCGGTGCCTGAGTATGCAAAGGATGCATGGTTTGGTTTTGGAAACGGAGCTGATATGGAGAGTGTTGCAAATGAGGTTGAGATAAAGGCTCCTGCTGCGTATCAGTATAAAAAGAAGGACGTTACGTATGGGGAAATTGTGAAGACCAAGTATTATTCTACAACCTGTGAAAGAGATAAAAATGTAATTGTCCTGCTTCCTGCCGGGTATACGGAAGAAAAGAAATACCCGGTTACTTACATATTACACGGCGTATTCGGCGATGAGAAGTCAATGATTGGAGACGGAAACAGTGGTATCCGTATTATGGTAGGAAATATGATTGAAAAGGGGATAGCTGAGGATATGATTTTAGTATTTCCGTATATGTATTCCAGTAAAACGCAGCCTGCTTGTACGGCAATTGACCATGAGAATATGGCAGCCTATGACAATTTTGTAAATGATATGTCAGATGATTTGATGCCGTTTATTGAGGAAAATTATTCCGTTGCTACCGGACGTGAGAATACTGCAGTGGTAGGCTTTTCCATGGGAGGACGCGAGTCTCTTTGTATCGGCTTTTCTCGTCCGGATTTGTTCGGATATGTAGGAGCGATTGCTCCGGCGCCTGGTCTTACTCCGGGAAAAGATATGTACCTGGACCATATCGGGACATTTAAGGAGGAGGAGCTTGCATTTGCAAACGAGAGCCCGTATCTGCTTATGATTTGCAGCGGAGATAAGGACAGTGTGGTTGGTGAATTTCCGAAGAGCTATCACAATATCTTAACGAAAAATGAGGTGAATCATATCTGGTGGGAGATTCCGGGTTCTGACCACGGAGACCCTGCAATTTCAAGCGGAATTTATAATTTCTGTAAGTCAGTTTTTAAAAATTTACAGGAATAATGCAAATAATGCATAAAATGTGAAAAAAAGGATTGACAACTTAAAATTGAGACGATATAATACAACTGTTACATAAAAACGAAATCGGTGGATTCCGAAATATAAAAGAAAGAGAGGTAAGAACTATGATAAACAAAGTAACAAACATAATGCATGTAAAAATTGAATATGGTTATATGAGTTTTGTGCAGAGAACATATGGTATTACCTCATCTTACCCGCAATAGAATGTCGTTCGGACAGTAAAATATGCGTATAAATGAGAACCCGTAGTGTGATGTGCTACGGGTTCTTTTACGTGCATGCAAAGCTCAAATGAATTCTGCTGTTAGGGGAAGATGAAGGTATTTAGGAGGAGTTATGAAGAAGGTAAGTTTTTATTTAAGAAAGTATTGGTTTGCATATCTGATTGCATTTATTTGTCTGGTAGCACAAATTGTAATCGACATGTTAAATCCGTTGGTAACGGTGCGGATTATCGATGATGTCATCGGGAAGGGAGAGCTTTGGATGCTAAAGTATTCTCTTCTGATGCTTTTTGTGTTTGCTCTCGGAAGGGTAATATTCGGATATGCGAAGGAATATCTGTTTGACGTGACCAGTTTTAAAATCGGAGTGGATATCCGGAAAAATTTATTCAGACATATCCAGAAGCTTTCGGTAAACTATTTTGATAAGAGTAATACCGGGGAAATCATGTCCAGAGTAAAGGATGATGTTGACCGGATTCAAAGCTCGTTCGGTTATATCGGAATGCTTATGATTATGGTTGTAATTCATATGACCATGGTAGTTTTTTGTATGGTGCGGATAAGCCTGAAGCTGTCTGTAATTCCGTTGATTGCGATTCCGGTCTGTGCGTTTCTTGCAATTGTTCTGGAGAAAAAGTTAGATAAGGTATACGAGGATATCAGCGAAGAGAACGCAGAGATGAATACGGTTGCGGAAGAAAATCTGGCAGGTGTGCGTACCGTAAAGGCATTTGCAAGAGAAAAACATGAGATTGCAAAGTTTTTGGTACATAACAGGAAGTACTATGATTTAAATATGCGTCAGTCAAAGCTGTGGATTCGGTATAATCCGTTCTTTCAGATGATTACGAAGGTATTACCGTTAAGTGCCGTTATGTTCGGAGGAATTATGGTAATGAACGGGGAAATGACACTTGGCAGACTGGGAGCGTTTATTGAATACTGTAACAATGTGGTATGGCCGCTTGAAATGCTAGGCTGGCTTTCCAATGAGCTTGCAGCGGCTTTCGCGTCTGCAAAAAAGATTAACAGGATTTATAATGAAACACCGATGATTCAGGAGACGGAAGCTCCTGCGCTTTTGGAACAGGTTAAGGGTGAGATTACCTTTGACCGGGTTTCTCTGGAGTTAGAGGGCAAGCAGATATTAAAGGATGTTTCGTTCAGCCTTCCGGCAGGAAATACGCTCGGAATTATCGGTGCTACCGGTTCCGGAAAGAGCTCTGTTATTAATCTGCTGCTTCGTATGTATGATGCAAACAGCGGAAGTATTTGTCTTGATGGAGTAAATGTTAAGGAATTGTCTCTGGGACAGCTGCGTGAGAGCATTTCGGTAGTAATGCAGGATGTGTTTCTGTTTTCGGATACGGTGAGTGAAAATGTGAAGCTCGGAAAGAAAAATATTCTTTCGGACGAGGAGGTCGGCAGTGCATTAGAAAGGTCTCAGGCTGCAGACTTTGTAGCCCGTCTTGAAGACGGAGATAAGACTGTTATCGGTGAACGGGGTGTCGGCCTTTCGGGCGGTCAGAAACAGCGAATCAGTATGGCAAGAGCGTTTGCTAAGAATACTCCGGTACTGGTTCTGGATGATTCTACTTCGGCACTGGATATGGAAACCGAGCGAATGATTCAAAAGACTTTGAACGATATTACGGGGATAACGAAGCTTATTATAGCGCATCGAATCTCATCGGTACGACATGCGGATGAGATTATTGTACTGGAGGAAGGAAAAATCACTGAGAGGGGAACCCATGAGGAGCTGCTTGCCCAAAAAGGATACTACTATAAGACCTATCAGGCACAGTATGGTGAGTATATGGGAGATTCCCAAAGGGATTCCGAGAGAGAAGAGAAGGGAACGTATGAGCCGGTTCCGGCGGAAGGATAGAGGTGAGAAGCTATGGCTAGAAATGCAACAAAACAGGATGAACAGATTGTGACAAAGACAAAACGGGAAACGTTAATTCGTTTGTTTCGGTATTTGTTTGCGTACAAAAAGACGATTGCGGTTGTTATGCTTTTGATGGCAGGAAGTACAACGATAGTATTACTGAATCCGTTGATTTTAGAACGTGCGATTGATGTTCATATCAAGAATAAGGATGCGGAAGGGTTAATGAAGCTTTGTGGCTGCGGTATTCTTCTGAATGTAATTCTGATTCTTTTGATTAAACTCAGAATGTATCTGATGGCAAAGGTGTCGAATGATGTTCTGGTAAAGATACGTCAGGAATTATATGAACATATTCAGACACTCGGATTTCAGTTCTTTGACAGCAGACCGACAGGAAAGATTTTGGCACGTCTGATGGGGGATGTAAACTCTTTAAAGGATGTACTCGCGAACAGTGTGACGACGTTTATTCCGGATGCGGTGACGTTACTTGCGGTAATCGTTATAATGATTGCAAAGAACGGAAAGCTGGGGCTGGCCTCTATGAGTGCCCTGCCGCTGATGGAAATCGGTGTATGGTTTGTACAGAGCAAGTCTCATAAGCGCTGGCAGGTTTTCCGAAAGAAAACCTCCAATCTGAATGCTTTTTTGCACGAGGATATTTCGGGAATCCGTGTGATTCAGAGCTTTCATGCGGAAGCAGAGACAGAGGGAACCTTTGATGATTTGTTAAAGCAGCATTATGATTCCTTTGACATGGCAGTGCGTTATGCGGATGCATTCAGCCCTGTAGTAGATATCTGTTGGGGAATTGCAGGAATCATGATGTACTGGGTCGGTGTGGCATTAATCGGAAAAGGGGAAGTGCAGGTAGGTGCACTGATTGCCTTCGGCAGTTATATTGCCATGTTCTGGCAGCCTCTTATGAATCTCAGTAACTTTTACAATCAGCTTGTAACAAATATTACCGGAGCCGAGCGAATTTTTGAGATTCTTGACACTAAGCCGGAAATAACGGATGCAGAGGATTCGATAGACCTTCCGACGGTACGGGGAGAGGTTTCTTTTTCCCATGTGTCTTTCCATTATGATGAGGACCCGGATGTATTGTCAGATGTGAGCTTTCATGTAAATCCGGGTGAAACCATTGCACTGGTCGGTCCGACCGGTGCAGGAAAGTCAACCATTGTGAACCTGCTTTCCCGCTTTTATGACGTGCAGGAGGGCGAAATAAGAATCGACGGGTATGATATTAAGAAGGTTTCTGTTGAAAGTCTGCGCAGGCAGATGGGTATAATGACACAGGAAAACTTTTTGTTCTCCGGTACGATACGGGATAATATCCGTTACGGAAATCTGGAAGCCACGGATGAAGAGATTGAAGCTGCGGCAAAGGCAGTAAATGCCCATGACTTTATCATGAAGCTTGAGAACGGATACGATACAAAGATTAAGGAACGTGGGGCCGGGCTTTCCATCGGTCAAAGACAGTTACTTGCCTTTGCCAGAACCATGGTTTGTGCACCGCGTATCCTCATTCTGGATGAGGCTACTTCAAGTATTGATACGCATACAGAGCTTTTGGTACAACAGGGAATCGAAACTCTTTTAAAAGGACGCACCTCGTTTGTCGTTGCACATCGTCTATCTACCATTCAGAAGGCAGACCGTATTTTTGTGGTAGACCATGGCGGAATCATAGAAGAGGGAAGTGCGGCGGAACTTATGGAAAAAAGAGGAGAATATTATAAGCTGTATATGGCACAGTTTGAAAATTAAAATTATGTCGCTTTTTAACGCAGACTATTTATCTCAGGGTGAAAAGTTTTGAATAGAGGGTTGAGTTTTTTGCTCCTATCTTATATAATAAAAGGATAAGATAGTAGAAAGAGGGATAGAAATGGAGTTAATTAAAGCGATTGTCTTAGGGCTGATTCAGGGATTAGCAGAGTTTTTGCCAATCAGCAGTTCGGGACATCTGGCAATTTTTAAGCATGTGCTTGGGTTTGATACGGATACAGGGCTGCTGTTTGATGTTTTGTTACATTTAGGAACGCTTGCAGCAGTCTTTGTAGCGTTCCGGAAGGATATTTTTGAGTTGGTTAAGGAAGGTTTTGCTATTATCGGTCAGTTTTTCAAAAGTGTCTTTTTGAGTCTTTTTAAGAAGAAAAAATGGCAGCCGGTAGTGACAACACCGTACCGCCGTTTTGTTATGCTTGTGATTATTTCTACCATACCTACCGGCATATTGGGTGTTTTGCTCAGTGATGTTATTAATGCTGCATCGGCAACGCTTATTGTGCCGGGGATTTTGCTTCTTATAAACGGTGTTCAGCTTCTGATTTCCGACCGGCTGCCGGACGGAAGACTTACGGAGGAGAATGCCTCTTATACGAAGGCGGCAGTAGTCGGTGTAGCACAGGGCATTGCAACCTTTCCGGGAATTTCCCGTTCGGGAACAACAATTACGGCATGTCTTGCCTGTGGATTTTCACGTGAATTTGCGGTAAAATATTCCTTTATTATGTCGATTCCGGCGATTCTCGGAGCTCTTGTTCTGGAACTGCTTGATTTTACGCCGGAGCTTTTGTCCGCCTCGGATGCGGTGAATTATCTGGTTGGAACGGTAATTGCGGGAATTGTCGGGTATGTTTGTATTAAGACAATGCTTGTTGTTGTAAAGGGAAAGAAGTTTAAATATTTTGCTTATTATTGCTTCGCAATGGGAGCATTTGCAGTATTGTTCAGCTTTTTGATATAGGCGTAAGGAGGAAAAGATGGCATCCGGAAGTAAAGGAACAGGGGCAAGACGGAGTACCGGTACAGGTACCTCCCGCGTAAACTCCGGGAACGGTACAAAGCGTACTACGGGTACGAAAAAAGCAGGAAGTACCGGAAGCGGCACGAAACGCAGCTCATCCACGCAGAATCGTAAGAATCAGAGAAATACTGCGTCCATTGAGATTCAGAACGAAATAATTCTTATGATTACCCTTGTGGTTGCGGTATTGTTGTTTTTAAGTCATTTTAATCTCGGTGGGGCTGTCGGCAGCACAATCAACGGAATTATGTTTGGTTTGTTCGGAATCGTAGCATATTTGTTTCCGGTTATTCTGTTTTTCGGCATGGCTTTTTTCCTTGCAAACAGAGGCAGCCGTACCTTAACGTCGAAAATGTTATATGCTATCGGAATGTTGTTTATGCTTACCGCATTTATTCAGTTACTTACAACCTATCTGCCTGAGCAGTTAAGTGCGGTAAAGGCAGGGGAGGAAATTACGCCGGGACAGTATTTTGCATTAGCGAGGGCTTATAAAAAGGGTGGCGGTATTTTCGGAGGACTGATATGCTATTTGTTTGAACCTCTTTTCGGAAAAGTCGGTTCTTATGTTGTAGTAACAGCACTGTTTTTGGTATTTTTTATGCTGTTTTCCAGAAAGGCTATTTTTGCGTGGATTGCAAAGCGCAGCAATGAGCGTTATGCATTACATAAAGTGCATGCTATGGAACGAAGAGAGTCTTATGAAGAACGTCAGGCAGAAAGAGCACGTCTTATAGAAGAAAAGCGCAAAGAGCTTGGAGAACGAAGAGCGAAGACCTTTTTATTATCGGAAGAAGAGAAGGCAAAGATGGAGTCTGCAGTCGGGACTACAACTGTAGCACAGACACCCGTACAGGATAATTCACTATCGGTACGTGCAAAGAAAGAAAAACGGAATTTCTTTGGCGGCAAGACACCGACAGGGAATTTTACCATTGATTTGAATAATCAGTATACCTTGCCGGAGCAGACGATTTCCGAAGTGAATGCGCTGTATGGAGAGGAAAGAAAGGCACAGAAGGCAGGACTTCGTATGACGGAAATATCTCCGGAAACGGGTGAATACAAAAATACTACATATGTAGAACGTGAGATGATAACAGAGCCTGCGAGTACGGAGGAGAATCTATCCGTTACGGAAAGCGGTTCTTTGCATAGGATGAATACTCCACGGAAGGGTCCTACGGTGGCAGAGCAGCTTGAAGCCATGGGGGATGACGGGATGCGGCAGACCTCCGGCGGACAGAGGTTTCGTGCGGCTGCTTCCGCGGATGATGAGAAGAGCGTGAAGAATGTGCCGCAGGAGAATGCAGGCAATATAAATAATACCGGTAAATCCGATAGTTCTCAAAATGCTAGTGCGGCCGAGCCGTTGATAATTGAGGAGAGTGAACTGATAAAAAGGTACGAGTTTCCGCCGATTGATTTACTCACAAAGCCAAAGGGGACAAAAGGTGTCTCCGAGCGGGATTTACAGGAAACGGCAATGAAGCTGCAGCATACACTGGATAGCTTCGGAGTACGTGTTATTGTCACGAATGTAAGCTGCGGTCCTGCGGTTACACGGTATGAGCTTCAGCCGGAGCAGGGTGTGAAGGTCAGTAAGATTACAAGTCTTGCGGATGATATTAAGCTGAATCTGGCTGCGGCGGATGTGCGTATCGAAGCGCCGATTCCGGGAAAAGCGGCTGTGGGTATCGAAGTGCCGAATAAAGAAAATTCCACGGTACTGTTACGTGAGCTGCTGGAGTCCTCCGAATTTACCGGACACGCCTCCAATGTGGCTTTTGCGGTCGGCAAGGATATCGGCGGTCAGACTGTGGTAACGGATATTGCAAAGATGCCTCACCTTTTGATTGCGGGAGCTACCGGTTCCGGTAAGTCGGTATGTATCAATACGCTTATTATGAGTATTTTATATAAAGCAGACCCGTCGGAGGTAAAGCTGATTATGGTTGACCCGAAGGTGGTAGAGCTTTCGGTGTACAACGGTATTCCTCATCTGATGATTCCGGTAGTAACCGACCCGAAGAAGGCGAGTGCCGCGCTGAACTGGGCGGTCATTGAGATGACCGAGCGTTACCAGAAGTTTGCGGAGCTCGGAGTACGTGATTTAAAGGGATATAACGAGCGTGTGGACGAGGCTGCAAAGCAGGGGATGGAAGAAGAGAAGTACAAGCACCTTCCTCAGATTGTCATTATTGTGGACGAGCTTGCGGACCTTATGATGGTGGCACCGGGCGAAGTCGAGGATTCGATTTGCCGTCTGGCACAGCTTGCACGTGCGGCAGGCTTACATCTGGTGATTGCGACACAGCGTCCTTCGGTAAATGTCATTACAGGACTCATTAAGGCAAATATTCCGTCCCGTATTGCGTTTGCGGTATCTTCGGCGATTGATTCCAGAACCATCCTTGACGGTGCGGGGGCGGAAAAGCTTCTCGGCAAGGGAGATATGTTATTCTTCCCATCGGGCTATTCGAAGCCTGTGCGTGTACAGGGTGCCTTTGTTTCCGACAAAGAAGTGAGTGCGGTGGTAGATTTCTTGAAAGCAAATAATGAAGGCGGTGCCTATAACGCAGAGGTATCCGAGAAGATTACCAGTATGCCGGCCGGTGGTGCGGATACAGCCGGGGCTTCCGGTAACTCAAGCGGTTACGATGAGTATTTTGCAGACGCGGGTAAGCTGATTATCGAAAAGGATAAGGCATCCATCGGTATGCTGCAGCGTGCTTATAAAATCGGGTTTAACCGTGCGGCACGGATTATGGACCAGCTTGCGGAGGCAGGTGTAGTAGGTCCGGAAGAGGGCACAAAGCCGCGCAAGGTGCTGATGACAGCGGAGGAGTTTGAGCAGTATATCGGGGACTATGTATAAGTATTTGTAAGCAGACTGCAGGAAAACTAAGGAGGACTTTATATGGAAATATTGGAACTGATGCATATGCTCATGGAGAATCTGGTGGAGGTTGCCATTCTTATTTTTGAGTTTATCGGAGTGGGCGTCATTATTTGGTCCGGCATCAAAGGATTTGTGTATTATATAACAAAAAATCCGAATGTGAAGCTGACATTGGCACAGGGACTTGCAATCGGTCTTGAGTTTAAGCTCGGCAGTGAGATTTTAAAGACCGTTGTCGTCAGAGAATGGCAGGAAATTGTAACTGTCGGTGCAATTATAGCGCTCAGAGCGGCTCTTACGTTTCTGATTCACTGGGAAATCAAGGAAGAGCATAAAGATAAGCTGGAGGCCGCACAAGAGAGTCTGAAGAATGAAGAAAAATAATAATCGGAGTGCCAGTCATTGACACTACCGTAAAAATAAGGAGGAACGGTAAGATGAAGACAGATATTGAAATCGCACAGGAGTCGGAGCTGCAGCCGATAAAAGAGGTTGCACTGCAGCTTGGAATTACGGAGGATGAGCTTGATTTTTACGGAAAGTACAAGGCAAAGTTTACGGATGAGCTTTGGGACAGAGTAAAGGATAATCCGGACGGTAAACTGGTACTTGTAACCGCAATTAATCCGACCCCGGCTGGAGAAGGAAAGACGACGACTACCGTGGGCTTAGGTCAGGCCTTCGGAAAGCTTGGAAAGAAGGCTGTGATTGCACTTCGTGAGCCTTCCCTCGGACCGTGCTTTGGTATTAAGGGCGGAGCGGCAGGCGGCGGCTATGCGCAGGTTGTTCCGATGGAGGATTTAAATCTCCATTTTACTGGTGATTTCCATGCGATTACTTCCGCAAACAATCTGCTTGCGGCGCTGCTTGATAACCATATCCAGCAGGGCAATGCGCTTCGTATCGACACTAAGCAGGTGATTTGGAAACGTTGTCTTGACATGAATGACCGTGCCCTTCGTAATATCGTAATCGGTATGGGCAAGAAGGCAGACGGTGTGGTGAGAGAGGATCATTTTATCATCACGGTTGCTTCCGAGATTATGGCAATTCTCTGTCTTGCCGAAAATATGGAGGATTTAAAGAAACGCCTTGGACGTATTATTGTTGCATATGATTATGACGGCAATCCGGTAACGGCAGAGCAGTTAAAGGCTGTGGGGGCAATGGCGGCTCTCTTAAAGGATGCCATCCGTCCGAATTTAATCCAGACCTTAGAGCATACGCCTGCCATTGTTCACGGCGGACCGTTTGCCAATATTGCACACGGCTGCAACAGTGTCCGTGCTACAAAAACCGCATTAAAGCTTGCTGATTATGTGATTACAGAGGCCGGCTTCGGCGCGGATCTTGGTGCCGAGAAGTTCCTTGATATCAAGTGCCGTATGGCAGGGTTAAAGCCTGATGCGGTGGTACTTGTTGCAACGGTACGTGCACTTAAGTATAACGGCGGCGTGGCTAAGGCTGACCTTAGTGCCGAAAATGTTGAGGCATTGAAGAAGGGCATTGTAAATCTTGAAAAGCATATCGAGAATTTACAGAAGTATAAGGTGCCGGTAGTGGTAACTCTGAACCGTTTCATTACCGATTCTCCGGCAGAGCTCGCTTTTGTAAAGGAGTTCTGTGAAGCAAGAGGTGCAGAGTTTGCACTTTCCGACGTATGGGAAAAGGGCGGCGAAGGCGGTATCGAGCTTGCAAATAAGGTACTTTCTACTCTCGAAACAAAGGAAAGTCATTTTGAGCCACTTTATAAGGATGAGCTTTCTATCTGTGAGAAGATTGAAACCATTGCAAAGGAAATCTACGGTGCAGGTAGTGTAACCTATGACCCGGCCGCAAAGAAGGCGATTGCGAAGATTGAGGCAATGGGCTTTGGAAATGTGCCGGTATGTATGGCAAAGAACCAGTATTCCTTATCCGATGACCAGACAAAGCTCGGTCGTCCGGAGGGCTTTAACATTAATATCCGTGAGGCGTATATTTCCGCAGGTGCAGGCTTTGTGGTTGCGATTACCGGTACGATTATGACCATGCCGGGACTTCCGAAGACACCGGCTGCGGAGCGCATTGATGTGGATGAAGCAGGAAAAATCACGGGACTGTTCTAAGAGGGACGTATCATTCCGTTTCTATTGAAATTTGCAAGCCCCAAAGCAGAGTTTTCCTACGAGAACGCGCTCTCGCTCATGCGGAGACGTAGCGGGTACTAGGTTCGAAAGAACCTCACCAAGTACCGACGTCTCCTTATGGTTCTCTTAAGGAAAATCTGCTTATGAGGCTTGTGGTATTTTAAAGAGGGGTGGAATGATACTGTGTACAGGGTAAGTAACCTGCCCCTCCGGGTTGTCCCTTCTTTGCGCATCAATCAGGAGGGGCTCAAATCGTCCGGAGGACGATTGCTCTGAGCCAACCGAAATGGAGTGGTCTTCTTCTGCTATTGAGCTGAGGCGGTACTATGAGGAGTCTGATTTTGAAAATTATCGCATCAAGATTCATGCGATTAAGTCGAATCTGGCTAATATCGGAGCAATGGGTGTATCAGATATGGCAAAGAAGTTAGAGCTTGCATTAAAAAAGGAAAATAATGTGTCCTATGTGCAGGAGAACCATGAAGAATTTATGGCAGTATATGAATTTGTTTTTAATGGCGGATGAGCGAGAGGTTTTACAGGATGCAGGAAAAATCACAGCAGAAATTGCAAAATCCAAAGCGGAAACTGAGTTTGAAAAATATCGTGTGATTCAAGACAGATTGTTTATGTCGGACTATGACAGATATTTGTTAGAACTCGAAGAAAATACGAAAATATAGGGATTAGAAATTTGAATTTGGTGGTGAGGTGTATGAAAAAACAAAAGCTTATAATTAATTTTATTTTTATTATTCTGTCAGTAGCAATAATCCTTTTTAATCTATTTATCATAGATATGCCGAGGTGGATTGGGGCTGTATTAATGCTTGCAATTATCGGTTTAGACATTTGGCTATGGATTGGGAAAAAGAAATTAGTTATGAATATAGTAATGACTATAGTAAATGTGCTTACTCTGGTAATAGTTTTAGTGGGAGTTTATTGTAATCCTTATTGGAATAGTATCAGCTTTAGAAAGAATGCGGATTATTATTGTGTGAATTATGATGAAGTTATTACATATGAGGATTCGATGTGTGACCTCGACTGTGCAATGAAGCATCTGGAAGAATGCCATCCTTTATTCATTTCGGGGTTATCGGATGATATGGAGGCTTTGTATGAAACGGCTCGTGAAAATCTGAAAAGCTATGAAAGAATTACTGCAAATGTTTTATGTAAAGAAATCCAGCAGATTTTTTCAAGTATGGGGGATGGGCACACCTATATATTTGCTAATTTTCAGGATTATCATTATTTAAAATCCATATATCATCATGATATAGCAGGGGATGTTCTGGTAGGAATTAATAATCGTTCTATTGAGGAGCTTTTTGAGGAAAAGAAAGCCTTGTTTAGCTATGAGACTGAAATCTATGGAATAAACAGGTTGAAAAGTGATTTGTATACGGTAGAGGATTTGGACTATCTGGGAATTAATTTAGAGAATGGCATAATTTACACCTATGTGACGCCAGAAGGTGAAAGGGTGGATTGGACTTATTATCGGGAAGATTTTATGACCTATGATGAATATATGACCTTTAATAACATTACTGACGATTCACAAGAAAACGAGGAGTATGAATTTGTAAGCTATAAAATCATTCCCGAATGTAATCTTGCGGTGCTTGAGCTGTACAGTTGTAATTATAATGACGAATACAAAGAGTGCCTTAAGTCCATGTTCACAGAGGTAAAGGAAAAAGGAATAAATAATGTTTGTGTGGATTTAAGGAATAATGGTGGCGGAAGTTCCCTGGTGGCAAATGAATTTATCCGTTATTTGGACATAGATACTTACAAAAGCTGGGGACAGGATTGGCGATTGGGACCATTTATCATAAAGTCAAAAGGTAGTACCATTAATAATGAACGCAGTAAGGAATTGCTTTTTACAGGAAATGTATATGCATTGACATCCGTTTTTACATATAGTTCCGCTATGGATTTTGCCATGCTTTTAGCGGATAATAATCTTGGAACCATAATTGGCGAGGCATCAGGAAATCGTCCGGGCAGTTACGGAGATATTGCTGTATTTAAACTGCCAAAATCAGGATTGGTTATGCAGGTATCTACAAAAAAATGGTATAGAGTTGATACAGAATGCTTGGATGAATTTATTGAGCCAGATATTAAGTGTGAAAGTAGTCAGGCGTTGGATGTTCTGAAATCAATTTGTGAAGTAAAAGAATAGCTGCAAGATAAGTGTAGATGTAACTTTCAGTTAGTAGGTGTATCGCCATGCCGACACTCACAAGCTTGCGCTTGTTCGTTGTCGCGGCGTTCGCCGTATGCATCTGAACTCGAATATGTCTGCCTGTGAGCAAGCTCCCGTTAGCCAATTCGGTTCATCTGCGCATGGCTCATTGCTGCGCGCAAACTTTCAGGCTTGCGGAGAGTCTGAAAGCACGTGATTATTTGAAGTTGTAGAGGAGTTAGAGATGAAGCATTATAAATCATGGTCAGGTCTTAATAAGCAATTAAATGAATGTTTGTGTGATTCGTTAAGGAATCGAGTATCTTATTTCCTAACACGTTATCATAAAGTTCATAATTCATATGGACGAGCATCAATCAAGTTGGATGGGAGGGAACTTGTTGTCTTCTCATGGATTGATATGTACAAACAAGATAGCGATATGAATGAGCGATGGGAAGAGACAGGAGTTTGGGATGACACACTGGATTTGAGGAACAAATGGCAAGAGGAAGGAACTCTTTCTGATTGGGATTTCCTACAAGCCGCGACGGATTTTCTGCAAATGCCAATTGCTGATGCACTTATAAGTGATAACTGCCTTATACGCATTTTTGCTATTTTAGATAGAAGAGTAGGACGGCGAACAATTAAACAAATGCAGGATAGCGAGATATATAAAACATACCCTGAATGGGTACAGCAGTTTTATAAGCTTCGTTTTGAGTG
>JAQXLY010000064.1 GCA_029012365.1 Lachnospiraceae bacterium
CGCCGTATACGGAACCGTACGTACGGTGGTGTGGGAGGTCGGTAGATAAAATAATTATCTACCCCCTACCCGATTATAATTAGTTATGCGACTAATCAATAGTAATTATACCACCCGGCGGCTGATGCAGGCTATGGTTCTTACAACAACTATCTGTACCGTGAAGAACACGGTATGGAAAAGTATATGAAGTTTACCATGTTTGAAAAAGAAACCAAAAATGAAACGTATCACTTAAATCCTTATCGTGCAGTAAATTTCAAGCGTGATATAGAAGTTATAAAAGACTCTTCCGAAGAGGAAAAGAAAGCGTTCTTTTGGAATTAACCCTGATTTATTGCGGTTATAACCTATATAAATGCCATAACAAAAAGAGGCGTATTGCCGGCATTGCAGCATAAAACCATGCAGAATGACGTACCAAGAGCAGAAATGCTACTGTTTACCTTTTGGCATCACAGTAGCATTCCTTTATGGTTGGTTTTTTACAGCCCCATACGTTACATCTCACTCTAACATTTTACATTTTTTCATCACGGAGACAGTTCTTCTAAATGATGATAAATATCGATATAATATTTCCCAAGCATCGCCCAATTCTTCAAAAAACAATATAACTCCTATATAATGTTCATATTATAATGCATGCCTTATTAATAAGAGACATAAACTCATGGTGTATCATCTATAAATCATGTGGTTTATTCTTTTGTACCCATCTCTCTTCGTGTTAAAAAAATTAGATTGAAAATTAACATTATAATATTGTATAATTATTATGTCGATTGTACAACAACAAATAAATAATAAGGAGGACTTTTATGAAACTTGGGCAAAAATCAATATCTTGTTTTCTTGTTGTGTGCTTATTCATGTCAAACATGATATATTGCACACCTCGTACTGTCTATGCTACTGAAAGTGTTGCAGATTCCGTCACATTAGAAGATGTACTCGCGGGTGTGGCTGACCTCTCACAATTGACTGAAACAACGACTAGGGCAATAGCCGCCACCCCTCTGCTTGAAAACGGTATTTATTATTTAAATAATAAACACTGTGGCGACTATCTAAGAATAAGTTCATCTTCTCCTACTGCCAGTTCAGGGCGTTTATCATCGCTTGGAACATCGATTCAGTGGCAAATAACAAATGTGAACAATAAGATAACAATTCAACCCCAAAATGACACCTCGAAGTACCTCGCAGTGCCGACATCTAGCACCTCAATTTCTGATGTACAACTAGTAACAGTAAATGGTTCAACTATCCCTACTGAGTGTTTGTGGAATGTGTCTGTTGGTGAAGGGGGCTGTTTATTGCAAAATGCATTCAACTCACGCTATTTGTATACTTATGGAACATCAGGAACTAATCTTTTCACCTCCGACTCCTTAGGAGCTTCCGGAACTTCCACATACAAGTCACGTGTATGGAGAATATGTTCTCTCAGTTATATAAGTGGAAAAGAACTTAACCAATCTTCTGATTTCGAAACATTAGTTTTATCCATCGGAGGAACTGGTTCCCCTTCTATGTCAAAATCTCCATCAAATGCTATTTGGGCAACGGCAAGTGATTTCAATTATTCGCGTCAAGTAACTTCGCATGTTACTGAATCAAATGGTGTATTCTCCGGTAACACATCCGGTGTCACCACAATTATCGCAACCCACAAGGTTACAGACCTGCAATTTGTGTTTTCTGTTGTCGTAGGCTCCCGGCCTACATATACTGTAAGGAATTATATTGATCTGGGATACCAGGTAAGATTCGGTGGTTCTACTGGTCCAGAAACGTATAATTCTGTTGTAGTAAATAAACTTGAACAGTTCTTTGCCCTGAACACCACGACCCAATTCACATCGCACACTTCTTCAGCCGACACTTGTAAAATCAATCAGTTCGGTGGTGTTACAAACAATAATTTAACAGCGACTTGCCCTCATTCAGTTGGACATTTGACAACTACTGCTCTGCGCGATGGCATGGGAAACGGTACGAATACGAATTCACGTGTATTATGGACTGGACACATACTGCCTGGTAATCCTTCATCTGGCTCTAACTCCGGCAGACATTCCGTAGTCATTACACCAAGAATTACTACTACTGGAAATAATTACACAAACAAGAGCGATAGTGAAATTCGAAAAGAAAGTATTTACACACTAATGCATGAGCTTTCCCATCAACTTGATGCTCTTGACCACTATTGTTATGGCCGTGATCCCAACACCGGAGTTTGTATAAATCCTGACTGCGATACTTGTCAAGGAGGAATGACTGTGGCCAGGAATTGCATGATGACATATCGATATGATATTGAAGAAAAGAGCGAAAGCACTTTATACTGTTCATCATGTCTTGCAGATATTAACAACCACCTATCAGGACATCATCAATAAACAGGAGGTATCAATGATGAAGAGATTATATAGCATTATGGTATTATGTATATTACTATGTTGCTTCGGTTGCTCCACAAATGACACAACTGCTAATGACCATCGAATCGAGGAAATGATTCAGACAAACGATGAAACAAACATTGAAAGACCTGAACCTCCCCTTGTACTGGAGTTTGGTTCCTTTGAAAGAATCGCCGAATTAAAAAGCATGCTGGAAAAAGACAATGACACTGTAGACAACTATTTGGACAACAACAATTATCGCATGAATGGCCTATCTTCAAAAGACGATATTGCCAAACTCTTTAACGATATTGATGATTTAAATATGTTCCATATGGATCCGTCTTCTGGTTATAGCTTGGAACACATATCATACTACGTAAGCTATAAATATATCGTGTCAACTTATTCAAATGGAAACGAACGCGAACGCATCCAATTTATATGTTATATCGGCGCTACTGATGAAAAAAACGCTTCAAACAAGACTTTAGTTTCTGAAAAAGATGTTGTGAGCACTCTCAGCATAGGCAACAAAACAATTTCTTTATTTAATGTTGAAGAAGAGAATAGTCCTTATGCCTTAATAGGCAGAACTCAGACCGACAATTCCAGGATTAATATTTTACTTTTTGAAGATAATGTAACAAATCTCCGAAATTCAATTGATAAGAATATCGTTTCATTGACTCTATTGGATTTAATTGAAAAGTAATCATTATCAATTCGGTTTGATAACACAACAAAGCTCTTTAGAGGCGGTTAAGCAACATTGTACTTAACTGCCTCTCTATTTCATAATAGTCTAAATAACTCTGTTCATATAAAATAAATGATTGCCAACAGTTATCATTAGATGACAGTTTTATAACTCTGACTGAACGAGAAAGAAAAGCTTTGGAAAAATCCTGGGCGAAAATCTTCGCCCAGGAGATTTTAACTGCAATAGATGAAGAGCGCTTTTCTGTTTTGTATAGTGATAAAGCCTCCAGACCTAATGCGCTTGTAAATGTTATTATCGGTGCACTCATCATCAAGGAACTTTTTGATTATTTTGACGATGAAATCGTTGAGAATATCCAAACTGGTTGTTTATCTTACAAAGAAGCGGCACGATATGGTTTCTGAACCGCTAAAGCATTACGCAGACCCTAATGATTATAACCGTATCTTCTATCATCAGAGAAATGATGACATGGAGGCAATTGTTCAAACCTTGTTGACAGACAGTGACTGCTTGCTGGAACTGTGTAAAACAGATTTCGAAGAAGAAATCATTCTGGTTACAGATGGCGGTTATGACGGTCAGGACAATGTAGCTCTCGCAAAAGAGAAGAATGTCAAGCTGGTAACTACCGCATTAATCGGTAAAGAAGCTCCGGATGCTTTGGTTGATTTCGAATTCAATGAAGATGGAACTCGCCTCTTGAAATATGCTACAGGACATGAGCCTATAAGCCAGTCTTACACCAAAACAACAAGGCAATGCAGAGTTTTATTTGACCGAAATCATTGTGTCGGCTGTCCATATCAGAATCAGTGCTGCCCCAAGATTTATAAAAAAGTTGCTATGTTTATTAACTCAAAAAATGAAACTCTTTGGGTTCCGAAAGGGTTTAGGGAACTATGCCCAGAATCCGGTATTAGCGTAGATATGAGCCAGAAGCACACCAGTGATTCTAAGCTAATGAAGCCTCTTATGGTATATATACTGTAAAATATTAAGTTTTCAAGGTTCATGTGGAGATTCAAGCATAGAAAACACTATGTTTTGACCTCGGCATCATGACATTGTTTTTTTACAGCCCCTTTTTCCTGCCTCCAATCTTAGAGAGCAGGAAGACCACTATCATCACAATGATAACGGTAACGAAAATGCCAAGCATCCCTTTTCCCATAATCTCAAGTGTATCTAAAAAATTATTCCAGTTTATATTCATCGTTCTACCTCCTTATAACATTCCGAGAACAAGCTTAATCACAAGACCGCCCGCTACTGCGGAGGCAATCTGACCCGCTACGTTAGCTCCTGCGGCGTGCATCAGGATGATGTTGCCGGGCTCTTCCTTCTGTGCCAGCTTCTGGACGACGCGGGAAGCCATCGGAAATGCGGAAATGCCGGCTGCGCCGACCATCGGATTTATCTTCTTTTTGCGGAACAGATTCATAAGCTTTGCAAGCATGACGCCGCCGATTGTATCGAAAATAAAGGCGATTAAGCCGATTACCATGATGAACAGAGTATCAACCTTTACGAAGTCCTCCGCACGCATGCTGAAGGAAATCGTGAGGCCGAGAAGCAGGGTGATTAAGTTTGCAAGGTTATTTTGTGCCGTATCGGAAAGCGTTCCGAGTACGCCGCACTCACGCAGCAGATTACCGAACATTAAGAACCCTACGAGGGATACGGACTGTGGAGAAACAAAGCCTACGACAAAGGTAACGATAATCGGAAATAAAATACGGGTTACTTTTGAAACGTTTGCCGGGTTGTACTCCATATGGATACGGCGCTCCTTCTTTGTGGTGGTAAGCTTGATTACCGCCGGCTGGATAATCGGTACGAGAGCCATGTAGGAGTAAGCCGCAACTGCGATTGCGCCTACGTACTTTGATTTTAATACCTGTGAAACCAGAATTGCGGTCGGACCGTCCGCGGCACCGATGATACCGATGGACGCAGCATCCTTTAAGTCAAAGTTAAAAAGCGCGGCAAGAGAGATGGCAAAGAAAATGCCGAACTGTGCGGCACCGCCGAATAAAAACATGGACGGGTTGGATAAAAGCGGTCCGAAGTCGATCATTGCACCGATACCGATAAACAGAAGAATCGGCATGGCTTCGGAAGCATGAATTCCGATATCAAACAGCCACTCGATGATACCTGTCGCTTCCACGCCCTCAATCGTCTGGTCTAATACAGAGGTGAACGGAAAATTAACTAAAATCGCACCGAAGCCCATCGGAACTAAGAGGGACGGCTCATATTCCTTTTTGATACCGAGCCAGATGAGCAGGGCACCGATTACGTACATGACACACTGCTGCCAGGTGACAGAAGTGATGCCTTCGATTAAGAAATCCATAAGTACTCTCCTTTTTGTAGTTTTGTGTAGGGGTGTAGTCGTGACTTCGCCTAAAAAAAGAAAAAGACCTTCATTACAACGAATGTTGTAACAAAAGTCTTGCCGTTTCAATTCCGAGCGGATTATTTCTAATCGTTTTGACGCAGCGGAATACAACGAGTGCCGGCTACTCCCTTTTGAGTTATTGATAGTGTAACATTCCGAATCCGTTCTGCTTATCGGGAATGTTACAGTGGTATTATATAACATATCTGAAAGAAATACCAGTAGTTTTACAGGATGTTAAGAAATTTTAACACATGGTTATTTTAAAAATTCAGCCACAATTTTTCCAAGAATTTCGTATTGCTCCGGGGTCGGCGCCGGAGCATTCAGAGTATTTTTTGCGCGGAACAGTTCGCCCAGAGTGTTTACAATGTCTGTTTGATACACTATTTTTGTCTTATCATTCAAGTATGCAAGGTTTTACGAAGCTTTTATAGGAAAACGACATAAGAGAACTTACAAAGGAGAATCAATGCTAACACTAAAAGTGACAATCAGTAATTCCGCGAAGTTAAGGCGGATTCTAGAAAGGTCAAAAAGAAAGAGATTTCGAATGTTAGAAAAGAATAAGGCGTACTTAGCATAAAGCAAAGAGCGTAGGTGCAGTGCCAATACTGTATTAGAGATGATACCGGAGTATGAAATACAGAAAAAAGTTGACTTATAGTAAATTAGTGATATAATTAAGATTAATACAATTAGCCCGTTGGCGAGTTTGCTTTTTTTGAACGATGCTGAATATAATTATGAATATAGGTATATATTATAGAAATGCTTAGTTAGTAAAAAAGACTTGAAATTATTACTTATAAGTAATATAATGTATACAAAGGAGGAGGTCGGGGTGTGCAACTAGAGAAAATAGATATCGAGGGTTTAAATGGCATATATGCCTTAAACACTATTCGAAAGGAGTTTGAAAAAGCTGTAACAGAGCGTTGGAAAGAGGAACAACCGTGGCAAAGATATCAAAAGAAACTGATGCAGGATTTGGCGGTTTTAGATGAGGAAAAAGAAGGTGCAATTGATTTTCCGTAATATGAGAAATTATCCGGTGAAGAGAATCTTTATAGCATAAGGCATCCCGAGTCAAAGAAAAATGTGCGAGTGATATATACGATTGTAGAAGATGTAGTTATATTATTAGTGGCTTTTCTGGAAAAGAATGATGGAGATTATCAAAGAGCAATACGTGTCGCCAAGAGTCGATTGAAATGGTTGGAAAGCTAATCCTTTGAGTGAATGTGGAGGAATGAAAATGGGTATTACAGAGAAGATAAATGGTGCAAAGAAGACAAATTGGGTATCGGAAGGTATTTCTGCGGCGGAGGTAAAGACTACAGTCGAGTTGGCAAAGATTTCTGCAAAAATAGAAAGATGCAGGCTGGATCTTGGTATGACGCAGAAGGAGTTTGCAGAGTACATGGGTGTGACACAGGGGATGGTATCGAGATGGGAAAGCAGAGAGTATAACTTTACGATTAGGTCGCTCAACGAGATATGTGAGAAATTAGGGCTTTCTATGTCTGTAGGTATAGATAAATCATGCGCAAAAAAACGATTATAAAACGATTAAATGGGATTAAGAGAAACTTAAATCCAATAGTAATGTGATGCGTTGGATGAGTTCATATGATAGTAAGGAGGCTATAGCATAATGGAGCTAAATTACGTGGTAGATGGTATAGAATTGTTGGGAGTAACAGTTCGAAAATTAAACATAGATAATACGATTGTTGATGTGGAGAAAGACGGTAAAAGAAATTTTGGATTATGTATTAATGAGCCTGAGTTTCAAAAAACAGAAAATGGATTTCTGGGACAGATGCAGATAGATTTTGAAGTGGAAATAAATCAATCTGAGAGCCAGACTTGTAAACTTCAATTGGTGCTGGAAGGAGCTTTTTTGTCTGAGCGTAATATGGAGGAAAAGCAGTTTAAGGAACTGGTAATTGTGAATGGTGCAGCTGCACTTATCGGAGTTGCACGTGGAAAGATTGAAGCAATTTCTGCAAATGTTTTTAATAATGGAAAGATAGTGATTCCGTTTGTCAACGTTATTGATTATTATAAAGAGTATAGTGAATAGTCTGGTTTCACTTTTTTGAAAATTGACTCCCGAGATGCTTTTTGGCTTACTTTGACACTTGTTTAAATGCTTTAGATTTCACCCTTTCCGGTAAAGCATCCTGTAACATCTTAGAAAATTAACATGAGTATTCTCTACATAGGTGTTGAGCCATGCAGGGATGGTGATGTTTTTACGTACCGCTTTTTCGCCGTATTTCTCCGCGTAGGCGTCAGTATCCGGCACCGGATTATTGATGAAGCAATTTGTATCGGTCAGGATATATTTACGCGGAGTCGGCTGTGGAATGGAGTTTCCCTTCAAGTTTTCTCTTGAAAAATTACCAAAACTCAACCAGCTTTTTTGGTAATTTTGTACAAACTTTTTCTTGACTCTAACCGTTCTCAATCTATTGATTTTAGAGGTTTTTTGGTCTGTTTTACACTCTGTGCACATTTTATTTTCTATTGCAATCTCTCACTTTTTCTGCTACACTTTACTTACAGACAGTTCATGAGATTTCTTCTTTTCTGTCATGTAGTTCCGGTGAGGCCTCACCACATTTCCGGTTTAATACCATCTATGCTGTAACTGATGTTCGGTGGATTCACACCGTGATTTCACTATGAAAGCGCAGAAAAAGAAAGAAAAATGTTCTTCAACCTTGCATTTTTCTACCTATCACCCTATAATAATGACAAAGGAATGAAGCAAACAAACTTCATGGCCTGCTGAGTACGCTGTTATCCGAAAAACTGCGACCTGAGGAAAAGGAAAAAATCTTATCCGATGAATATAATATAGAGACTTCGAAAGAGCTGGAAGGAGGCCTGAGACAAATGTGCAATTTAAGTGATTTAGTAGAAGAAAGAGGTATAGAAAAAGGTAGGCTGGAAACACTGCTCTCCCAGATTCGAAAAAAGGTTATGAAAGGAAAGTCGCTTGCCCGGATTGCCGATGAACTGGAAGAATCGGCAGATATCATCCTTCCGTTGTATCATCAGGTATTACAAGAGACAGATAGGAAAAAAGAGAGAAGTCTTTAGCGGAGGTTCCTATGGAAAAGTACAGTTACACCGCATTTGCATATGTATATGATGAGCTTATGGATAATGTGCCGTATGATGACTGGGCGGAGTATTTAATCGGGCTATTAAAAGAAAACGGAGTAGCAGACGGGCTGGTTTGCGAGCTGGGGTGCGGGACTGGCCAGATGACGCGACGCCTTGCGGCTGTCGGTTATGATATGATTGGTATCGATTTGTCGGAAGATATGTTGGAGGTGGCAAGAGAGCAGGAGTACGGAGCATGTGATGACGAAGAATACTTTGCGGCTGAAATAGGTGAAGGTGAAGAATCCGGTTGCGGAGATGAAGGTGAGGATGAAGTTGTCTATGACCGTAGCCAGCCTTCCATCCTCTATTTACAGCAGGACATGCGTTCCTTTGAGCTTTACGGTACAGTGTCAGCGATTGTCAGCATTTGTGACAGCATGAATTATATTACGACAGAGGAAGATTTGCTTACGGTATTTAAGCTTGTGAACAATTATCTGGATGAGAACGGCGTATTCATTTTTGATTTGAATACGGAGTACAAGTATAAGGAGTTGCTTGGGGACAGTACCATTGCAGAGAACAGAGAGGATGTCAGCTTTATCTGGGAAAACCTGTATGATGAGGAAAAGCATCTGAACGAATATAGTCTGACCCTGTTTGCAAAGGCAGATACGGAAGGGGAGGAAGAAGGCAGCGCGTCTTTGTATGAAAAGTACGAGGAGGTGCATTTGCAGCGTGCGTATTCCCTGAAAGAGGTGAAGCGTTTGCTTTCGGAGGCAGGGATGACCTTTGTGGCGGCATATGACGTGCTGACGCATGAGACACCGGGATCGCAGTGCGAGCGGATGTATATTGTTGCCAGAGAAGGTCACCAGACGGGGAAAACCTATTTGTGACAGAAAAGGTAAGCATGTGGCGCACGGAGTGAAAACGGCAGAAAAAGGTGGGCTGTTCATAGAATTTACGTGGATAGGAGCACATATGGAACAGGATAAGAAATCATTTCGAAAGCAGATGCTTAAAATGCGGGATGCAATGCCGCCTGAAAAGCGCGGAGCAGCGGATGAGGCGCGGAACAGGAGAATCCTTTCGCTTGACCTTTACCGGGATGCGGAGCTTCTGCTTTTTTATGTAAGCTTCCGAAGCGAAGCGGACACCCTGTTTTTAATAAGACAGGCTTTAAGCGAAGGACGTGATGTTGCAGTCCCAAAGGTGGAAGGAACGGAGCTTGTGTTTTACCGGATTGGTGCAGTTTCCCGGCTCGTGGAAGGATACCGGGGGATTTTAGAGCCGGATACGAAGTCTGTGACAGACGAAGCGGTTCCGGTGGACTTTTGTAAAGTTGCACCGGAAAAAGCGGTCCTGTTTCTGCCGGGCTGTGCCTTTGATGCGAACGGTGGCCGTATGGGCTATGGCGGCGGATTTTATGACAGGTTTCTGGAAAAGTATCCGGAGTTAAAACGGGTGGCACTTGCTTATGAGGAACAGCTTGTGGAGGAAGTACCGCGGGAGAGGCATGACAAGCGGGTGGATGTTATTGTGACGGAGGAAAGGACTTTGCAGACCGGAAGGAAAACGGAGGAAAAGTAATGGAAAACGAATACGGCGAACGTGCAAAGAAGGCGATGGAGTTATTTATAAACGGTTATAACTGTGCACAGGCGGTGGTGCTTGCTTATGCAGATTATTTTGAAGAAAGTCCGGAGACACTGGCGCGTATGATTTCCTCCTTCGGAGGAGGAATGGGAAGACTTCGTGAAGTGTGCGGAACGGTCAGCGGTATGTTTTTTATCGCAGGAAAGCTTTTCGGTTATTCGGAACCGAAGGATTTACAGGGAAAGACAGAGCTTTACGGCAGAATACAGGAGCTTGCGGCAAGGTTTGAAGAACGGAACGGTTCCATTGTATGCAGGGAACTTCTCGGACTTAAGGAAAAGGTAAGTTTACCGACACCTGAGGAACGTACGCCGGAGTATTATAAAAAGCGTCCTTGTCCGAATCTCGCGGCAGAGGCGGCGGATATTCTGGAAAAATATATAAAAGAGCAGGAAGAATCAAAACAGAAATAGAGGACGAGCATCTGCCTGAACGAAAGGGCAGATGAGTCGGAAGTCCGAAATATTTTGATAAAATAGAATGATTTTAAAAAAAAGGGACACGCTACTATAGTGTTTTCCGCTTCTTTATCATGGTTGGTTTTGAAGGGCGTCCGGGTTAGGCGGACAAGGGCAAAGCGTAATACAGAAGAATGCGGAAGGATAGGAGGCGTGTTTTGACCGGTTTAAAGGAGAATTTTGAAGAGAGCGTTGCATATTTTAACGGGACGCTCCGGGTAACGGAAAATTTTGATGTATTGTATCATGTGTTTGAAATGGGTGGAAAAAAGGCCTGCATGTATTTCATCGACGGAATGGTAAAGGATGAGGTAATGCAAAAGCTTCTGCAATACTTTTTCGGGCTGAAGGCAGAGGATATGCCGGAGAATATTCACGGTGTATTAAAGAAGTTTATGCCTTATGTGGAGGTTGGCTTAATTGAGTCGGAACAGGAAGCGGTGCGAAATATTTTGTCCGGCGTACCGTGTCTGATTTTAGACGGATATCCGAAGGTTATTTCGATTGATGCCAGAACGTATCCTGCGAGAAGTGTGGAGGAGCCGGAAAAGGATAAGGTGATGCGCGGTTCCAGAGACGGCTTTGTGGAAACACTGGTATTTAACACGGCATTAATCCGAAGACGTATTCGTGACCCGCGTCTTACCATGTACATTACGGAGGCGGGTACAGTTTCTCATACAGATATTGTGCTTTGTTATATGGAAGACCGTGTAGAGAAAAAATTTTTGGAGGAATTGAAACGCAGAATTTCAAAGATTACCGTAGAATCCCTTTCTATGAATCAGCAAAGTCTGGCAGAGTGTCTGTATCACGGAAAATGGTGTAATCCGTTTCCAAAGTTTAAGTTTACGGAGCGGCCGGACGCGGCGTCGGCTGCAATTTTGGAGGGAGATATCATTATTCTTGTGGATAATGCACCACAGGCAATGGTGCTGCCTACGACAATTTTTGATATTATCGAGGAGGCGGATGATTATTATTTTCCGCCGATTACAGGTACGTATCTCCGCTTAACACGTTTTGCCACGAATATTCTGGCACTGATTTTAACGCCTACCTTCATGCTGCTGATGCAGCACCCGGAATGGATTACTGAAAAATGGCGGTTTATTGTAGTGAAGGACCCAATGAATATTCCGCTATTGCTACAGTTTCTGATTTTGGAATTCGCACTTGACGGTTTACGTCTGGCATCACTGAATACTCCGCAAACCTTGAGCCTTCCACTGAGTGTCATTGCCGGTGTGGTAATCGGAGACTTTACGGTGCAGTCCGGCTGGTTCAACTCGGAAGCCATGTTATATATGGCCTTTGTGGCAATCGCAAATTATACCCAGGTCAGCTTGGAGCTTGGTTACGCGCTGAAATTCATGCGGATTCTGCTGCTTGTCTTAACGCATTGCTTTGGTTTATGGGGTTATATCGCCGGGCTTGTACTTGATATCCTTGCGATTTCCTGTAACAAGACCATCGGCGGCAGAAGCTATTTGTATCCGTTGGTGCCGCTAAAGCCAAAACAACTGGTGCAGAGATTGTTTCGTGTGACACTGCCGAAAAGCGAAAATCAGAAGTCGGCTTGATAATACAAGAAGGGCTGCTGCAGCTCCGAACAGTGCATATATGCCTGAAGGATGAGCTGCGGCAGCCCTCTTAGGTGCCGGTACGGCACCGGTTAGTCAGAAAATCGACGAATGCGACTGTTAACGATACCAGTTCTCATTAAAATTATCAAAAATCGGGTCATAGTTTTTATCTTCTTCGAATACAGAGGTAGTCAAATTCGATAAATCCGGAGATGGCTCTTTGCCGTACACATGGTAATTAAAGTAATCAATCATGTAATTCATATCCTCTGCTATGACGGCATGCCCTTCTTTATGAATATTTATGGCAATGTTTTCTCCTATTCCGAGAAAATCATATATAGATTTTGTTGCCTTATAGCACAGATACATGGATGGAGCGTTAACCCAGTCCTCATTAATACAGGAACCTATTATAAACAGGTAGCGGTCTTTATCCGCATATAGGGAAGCCAGCATATACTGGTCTACCGGCAAATAGGTTACATCCGAAAAATTCAGGAACATGTCGTTAAACCATCCCTGCTCCCCGGAGGATTGAAGGCTGCTCAGAGGCTCATTTGCTCCATAGGTATAGGCTGCAGGTCCTGTTTTAGATGAAAAGTCATACTGGTTTCCTGTGGAGGTATAGCGGTATACCGCCAGTCCTCCGGCACCGGAGCAGGATGGAGCTACCATCTTGAATCTTGTTTCAAATGCGCCGCACACTGCTGCTGCCTTGCCCCAACGGGAAACACCGGTGATAATTGAGTTATTACCGTTAATGTTCAGCTCGTCGCCGAGACCGGCCTCCAATGCATCAAGAACCTTGGAAGCTCCCCAGGACCAGGCCATAAGCACGCCGGTTTGCTCCTGCCAGCTCTTGCCGTACGGGTAAAGATCATAAAATGCACCGACATGCTTATTGTCATCGGAGGCAATCTGGTAGGTGTTTAAAATGACGGTGGCATATCCGTTGTCCAGAGCTACCTGCTCCTGAATGCCGCTATGCATGCCGACGATGACCGGCCAGCCGCCTTCCGGCATTTTACATTTGTCAGCATCCGGAACGGACACGGTTACTGTAAAGGAAGCAGATTTTCCTTCTCTTTCAACGGTAATTTTCAGCTGATTGCCGCTTAAATTATAGGATAGATTCTCTCCTGTGCCATCGCGCCATACGCCATACATATAATACTGATACATATCATAGAGTTCCTCAGCACGTTTACTCCAGTCATCTACAGTGTTAACATAGGTGCCGTCCAGAAATTGATAAGGATCCGGCAGGTTTTCATTTGACGGCAGTTTTTTTGCGGATACGTAGCCGCTGCCATCGTTTAATTGCTCTACTGCTGCCTTTAGCTCCGCCAGCGCCGCATCTACTTCTTCCTGGGAGGCGGCCGTGTTTGCGAGAACAGATTCAGCCTTCTGCTTTGGAGCATCAAGTACCTCAGGATTAGCATAGGAGGAAAGATTATATCCCTTCACCAGGTTCAAATAACCTTCCAAACGGTTCTTAACCACCTTTTTTTCGGTATCTTCTTTACAGCACAAAATGACCTCTCCAAGGACAGATGGTTTTTCCCAGCCGGAACCGGTTTTGTCAAAAACATTAACGGTACCTACGCGGGAACCATTGCTGCCTGCCTCGTTCACCTGTAAATCAAAGCCGAATACCGTCCCGTTTGCAGGGATTGAGCTCCACATTACCGCTGCTTCAATCAGATATCCGATTTCTTTGCCGGTGTCATTGACTGCTACTTTAGAGGCGGTAACCCAACGGATTGGGTCGCCGGCATCAGTACTCTGTTCATTGTCAAAATTGACACGGTAGTGTACATCATCTGCCTGGTAGGTACCGGCTTTGTCATTCAATTCGTCTAAAAATACCTCTACGGAATCCTGCTCATAAGCGTTTCCGCTTGCTTTGTTCAGTACATCATCTGACACAACAGATAATGTATAAAGATACTCCTCATCCCACATTACCTTAAACACGGGTGCAGCTTTTACCGAAGGCGAGGATTTGATTTCCGGATATACCGGAGAGGACAGCTTCCAGACATCATCCAGAGTGCCGTCAATTACCGGCGTACCGTATACCGCATTGATTCTGCCGTTTTCATCAAAAGCCGCTATTTTGGCTTCGGTAGGAAGCTCGAAAGGCGAATCCGGTGCTTTTGTCGGAAGCGGAGTGGTTGTAGGCTCCGGCGTACTTGTCGGAGCAGAGGTAGCAGTTGGTTCCGGCATCTGAGACGATTTGTCTACAGCTGTCAGAGTTGGTGTGTCTGTTGGTTCTTTTGTATTTATTGAAGCTGTACTGCTGCATCCCGTAAGAAATAAGGCGAGTAATGCGACTACTGCAATAAATACTGTTCTGTTTTTGCTTTTCATCCCAATTGTTTCCTTTCATTTTATTTCTTTGCTTAACTACAATACTATTGTATATCAGTATTCTGTTTTTTTCCAATGTTTTTGTATTTTCTTTCGATAACATGCTTATTCAAAAATCAGGTTGTTTCCTTGTGTTAATTATGCTATTATAACTGTAATAGGTTTGTCTGCAAAAGATAGCAGGGAAAGGAGACACGATGGATTTTAAGTTGGTTCACGGAAGCAGTGCGGTTCCGTTTGTGGTAGAGAAAGAAGCGTTTGAAGGGGTACGTCTGATTGCGGGAAAGGTTTGTAAGGATGTGCAGCTTGTTTCCGGACGTTTGCCGAAGGTGGAACAGCCGAAGAAGGTAAAGAAGCCGTCGGGGTGTGTGCTTGCGGCTACGGTTGGGAAGAGCCCGATTCTGGATTTGTATGAGAGCGAAGGGCTGCTTGATTTATCGGAGATTAAGGGAAAAAGAGAAGTATATAAGATTGCTGTCATCGGTGAGGGCAATAAAGCGGTGCTTGTGGTTGCCGGCAGCGATAAGCGCGGTACGATTTACGGTTTGTTCCACATTTCCGAGAGTATCGGTGTGTCCCCGCTTGTTTACTGGGCGGATGTGCCCCCGGTGCGTTGTAAGGAGCCGGTAGTGGCGGATGCGCAGATGATTACGTCAAAGGAGCCTTCGGTGAAGTACAGAGGGTTCTTTATCAATGATGAGTGGCCGTCCTTCGGTGGCTGGACCTGCGAAAAGTTCGGTGATTTTAATGCAAAAATGTATGACCATGTATTTGAATTACTGCTCCGCATGAAGGGTAATTATTTATGGCCGGCCATGTGGTCTGCGTCCTTCCCGCTCGACGGACCGGGACTTGCAAACGCAGAGCTCGCGGATACATACGGCGTAGTCATGGGTACTTCACATCATGAGCCGTGTCTTCGTGCCAGTGAGGAGTGGGACAAGGTAAGAGGTCCGGAGACAGAGTTCGGTAATGACTGGAACTATTATACGAACCGGGACGGTTTGTTAAAGTATTGGGAAGGCGGGCTTGCACGCAGCGGTAAATTCGAGAATATTATTACAATCGGTATGCGCGGTGAACGTGACACTTCCATGCTTGGACCGGATGCAACGTTAGAGCAGAATATCAGCCTGTTAAAGGATATTATTGCGGAGCAGAGAAAGCTCATTGCAAAATATGTAAACGAGGATACTGCGAAGGTGCCGCAGATGCTTGCACTGTATAAGGAAGTGGAGGCATATTATTACGGTGATGAGACAACCTCCGGTTTAAAGGACTGGGAGGGTCTGGACGGTGTTACCTTAATGCTTTGCGAGGACAATTTCGGTAATATGCGTACTTTGCCGAAAGAGGAGCTCCGCGGGCACAAGGGTGGCTACGGCATGTACTACCATTTCGATTATCACGGAGGACCGGTTTCTTACGAATGGGTGAATTCCACGCCGCTTGCAAAGGTCTGGGAGCAGATGTCCATGGCATATGATTACGGCATCCGGGATATCTGGATTGTGAATGTGGGTGATTTAAAGCCACAGGAGTTTCCTCTTTCGTACTTTATGAGTCTTGCATATGACTTTGAAAAGAACGGTACAACAGCACCGAATACGACGGAACAGTTTACGGACGTGTTTGTAAAGCAGCAGTTCGGCGGTGCCTTCGGGGAAAGCGAATTAAACGAGATTTCTTATATTTTGAAGGAGTATACGAGACTGAACGGTATGCGTCGTCCGGAAGTAATGGCGGCAAATGTGTATCATCCGGTTCACTACGGAGAGACAGAAAAGCTTCGTGCCCGTGCACAGAGGCTTGCCGAGACTGCAACAAAGCTTTATCTTTCCTGCAGAAAGGAGTATAAAGCAGCATTTTGCGAGCTTGTGTATTTCCCGGCAGTAGCTTCCGCAAACGTAATTCAGATGCAGACTGCAGCAGGTTTAAATCAGTATTATGCAATGAACGGCATGACGATAGCAAATCGTTATGCAAAGGAAGTCGAAAGTGCTATTGTGCGAGATACGGAGCTTACGGAAGAGTATCACAAGGCAGCGGACGGCAAGTGGAATCATATGATGTCTTCCGCTCACATCGGTTTTTGTGCATGGAACGACGAGGGCTGGAAGTATCCGGTGGCACAGACGGTTTACGGGGTAAAGGGAGCCAGACCGGCACTTCGCCTGTTTGGTGAGGAAAGAATTTATCTCGGCGGAAGCGTAACGCTTAAGGCACCGCGTGCCGGCGGCGATGTTCGGATTGAGCTGTTAAACGGCGGTGTAGAAAGAGTTGATTTTACCGCGGCTGCAGAGGGCGAGTGTTCGGTAGATGCGGCACAGGGCTCTTATGAGATGAATGCATGGCTTACCGTGACGGTTACGGGCGGTGAAGCGGGAGCTGCCGGTACGGTTGTAATTTCGGCAAACGGCAGACGTTTTGAGCTTAAGGTAGAGCGTGTGGCTCCGGTACTGGTAAAGCTTAAGAAGGAGAGCTTTATGACAGAGTATGCAAAGCAGGTACAGGGTGTCGGTGATTATGTTGCATTTGAAGCAGGAGATTTTGTAGAAAGTCATAAGGGCGGTAATGCAGAGTATAGGCTTTTAACGAATTACGGCCGCACGAAGGATTCCGTAAAGGCGTATCCGACTACCGTGAGCTTTACGGAAGAGCAGGCGGCAAGGCATGAGACTGCGGAACTGACCTATCTGTTAGAGGCTGCGAAGGATGGCGAGTACGGTGTGATTGTGTATGTGGCGCCGACCAATCCGTTGTATCCGGGAGATGCACAGCGTCTGGCACTCACTGTAAATGGGGATGAGACTACGGTGTTTACTACCCTTCCGGAACATTTCCTGGCAGGAAATTGTTATAACGCGGAATGGAACAACAATGTTTTGGATAATATCAGAGAGTGTAAGCTGACCGTAAAATTAATGAAAGGGGAAAACCGCCTGACCGTAGGTGTGGTGGATGCCGGAGTGGTAGTTCAGAAGATTATTGTATACCCGCTTGCAAAGCCACTGAAGGAATCTTATCTGGGACCGAGCGGAGAGTAATAGAATGAAGATTACCTATGAAGCAATTAAGGCGAACCCAAGTGTGCAGACCTATATTAAAAAGGCGGATGAGTCGTTAATGGCACTCGGGTTTACGGAACACAGCTTTGCTCATGTGACAAAGGTAGCCATGACAGCAAGTGATATTTTGAAGACCCTCGGCTATAGCGAGAGGGAAGTAGAGCTTGCAAAGGTTGCCGGGTATCTTCACGACATCGGGAATGTGATTAATCGCATTGACCATGCGCAAAGCGGCGCTGTTATGGCATTCCGTATTCTGGATAAGATGGGAGCGGAGGATGAGGACATTGCCACTATTATTACTGCCATCGGAAATCACGACGAGTCTACGGCATTTCCGGTAAATCCTGTGGCAGCGGCGTTGATTCTTGCGGATAAGACCGATGTGCGTTATACCCGTGTGCGAAATCAGGATTTTGCATCCTTTGACATTCACGACCGGGTAAATTATTCGGTAAAAGAGTCTGTTGTGACGGTTCACAAGGGGAAATGTATTGAGCTTAATCTGACGATTGATACGAAGGAATGCTCGGTGGCTAATTATTTCGAGATTTTCTTAAATCGTATGATTCTATGTAAGAAGGCGGCAGAGCGGCTGGACCATGCGTTTCGGCTTATTATTAATGGGCAGCAGCTGATGTAAAGGGAAAGTGATTTCTATACGTTACTTCAAAAAAGTGCTTGCATTATGAATAAAGAAGCGTTACAATATTTGAGAAATTAGTAAGAAGGGCAGGAAACAGATGAAACTGATTGCAACGGTAGATAATCACTGGGCGATAGGGCACCGGGGAGGACGGCTGGTACGGATTCCCACGGATGAACGTTTCTTTCGTTTTGAGACGATGTATAAGACTGTGATTATGAGCCGTTTGGTGCAGGAAGAGTTTTCGGCAGGGCAGCCGCCGCGTGACCGCAACAACATTATTCTGACGAGAAAGAAGGAGCTGAAGCTAAATGATGTGACGGTGGTGCATAGCTTTGAGGAAGCTATGGAAGCAGCCGCTCCGTATCCGGCCGATCAGATATATGTTATCGGCGGAGCGTCGGTGTTCGAACAGTTTCTCCCTTACTGTGACGAAGCCTTTATTACGAAGATTGATTATGATTATGATGCGGACAAGTACCTTCCGAATTTGGATAAGGATCCGGACTGGGACTTAGTGGATGTTTCGGATGAGCAGACCTATTATGATTTGATTTACGAGCGTCGCCGTTATGTCCGTAAGAAAAAGTGAGCAGGAGGATATTAAAGTGTTAAACATCAGAATTGAGAAGACAACAAACCCGAAGCCGCTTCCGACTCCGGAAAACCCGTTGAAGTTCGGTACGATTTTTACCGATCATATGTTTATTATGAATTACGAGACAGGAAAGGGCTGGCATGATGCCCGCATCGTACCGTATCAGCCGATCGTTTTGGATCCGGCGGCAATGGTATTTCATTACGGGCAGGAGATGTTCGAGGGCTTAAAGGCATACCGCGCGGATGACGGCAGAGTTCTTTTGTTCCGTCCGGATATGAATGCAAAGCGTACGAACAATACAAACAAGAGATTGTGTATTCCGGAGCTTCCGGAGGAGGATTTTGTAGAGGCGGTAAAGGCAGTGGTTAAGATGGATGAGGCATGGGTTCCGACAAAGCCGGGTACTTCCCTTTATATTCGTCCGTTTATTATTGCAACCGACCCGTTCCTAGGTGTACGTCCGTCAGACACGTATCAGTTCATTATTATCCTTTCTCCGGTAGGACCGTATTATCCGGAAGGCCTTGACCCGGTAAAAATCTGGATTGAGGACGACTATGTAAGAGCGGTAAAGGGTGGTATCGGCGAGGCAAAGACCGGCGGTAACTACGTGGCTTCCATGGCAGCACAGGTAAAGGCACATGACGAGGGCTATTCTCAGGTATTGTGGCTTGACGGCGTGGAGCGTAAGTATATCGAAGAAGTAGGTGCAATGAATATCTTCTTTAAGATTAACGGCACGATTGTAACTCCGATGTTAAACGGCAGTATTTTACCGGGTATTACCAGAAATTCCGTAATTGCACTTTGCAAGGAATGGGGACTTTCGGTAGAGGAGCGTCGTGTATCCGCACAGGAGCTTGTAGATGCTTATGAGGCAGGTACGTTAGAGGAAGTATTCGGTACCGGTACGGCAGCGGTTATTTCTCCGGTAGGTGCGCTTCGTTATGAAAATCGTGTAATGCAGATTAAGGATGGTTCCATCGGTGAATACAGCCAGAAGCTGTACGATACCATCACCGGCATCCAGCTTGGAAAGATTAAGGATACCAGAGGATGGGTAGTTGAGGTAAAGTAAGAGAGTTAATATTAAATGCTGTCGCTTCGTGCAAATTAGCATTGAAGCGGCAGCAGGTTCTTTTCACATTCTTCGTAAAAGTTTTAGTCTGTTAGATATAAGTTCATTGAGTATTCCGCTCAGTATTTCCGTTTAAAAGTGTAATATGGTATTTGGTGTGGGATTTGTAAAGGTAAAAGATGATTGAATTATTGGAGTGTTCAGGCAATGGGAGAGGGTGAATGTATCATTGATGTCGGCTTTGAAAGGGCCGGAAGGAAATTGTACCATTGAGATATAAGAATGGCAAGTTTTGCATGGTAGGAAGCATAAGGGGTTGTAACTGTTTACCATATAAAATATATAAAAGAAAGTTGTTATGGTAAGAGAAAAATGGAATCTATGGAAGTGTACCATTGGAATACTATAGAAATAGATAGGTATGGTAAAATAATAGAAATGTTTTTGATGAGTACCATTGAGAAAAAGAGAGGGGGGATTTAATGGTAAGAGAATAAAAGTATTTTTAAAAATGTACCATATTAAATGAGTAAATTGAGGAGCAAATGGTACGAAGACAAGATACTATGAATAAGTGTGCCATTTAAAGTTTAGAAAGAGAGGGTGATATGGTAAGAAGAAAAAGAATCAAAAAAAGAGTACCATGTGAAATGTACAAAAGAAAACAGTAATGGTAAGGACAAATTTTGAACTATAAAAACGTACCATGTGATTTTTGTAAAATGTAAGGAAAATGGTAAGAAAGAAAGTGGAATTTAAAGCCATACCATTAAATCAGAAAAATGTAACGACTAATGGTAGAGAGAGTTCAGTCAGATAGGTATAAATAGTGTTAGGAGGATGTAAGAAACATGAATATGAATGAAGAACTGTTAAGTAAGCTTGTGCAGGAGAAAGATGAGTGCAGAAAAATGTTGCCGGAAATAAAGAAAGCAATTAAAAAAGCACCTGAAGGCACATTACATATTTTGAACGCGAAAGGAAAATATCCGCAATATTATCTCTATGATAAGGGATGGACAGGGCAATGTAAAAATGGACGGTTCATTCAGAGAAAGGATAATAGACTGGCACAGCGACTTGCGCAGAAACAATATGATATTGACGTGGCAGAATGTCTGGAAAGGAAAATCCGGTCAATAGAGCGATTTCTAAAGGAATATGAAGCGAATAATGTAATGTCTGTTTATGAACAAATGACAGAGCAGAGAAAAGCTTTGGTAGAACCAGTGGTACTGCCGGACGAGGAATATGTGCGGGTGTGGAAGAATACAATGAGAGGCAATGCAAATGAGTATCAGAAGAACGTAGAAATCTATACCGATACAGGGGAGCGGGTGAGGTCAAAATCCGAAAAAATATTGGCAGACCGGTTTGGACATGAGGGAATTCCTTACATATATGAACCGGAGCTGGTATTTAAGGATGGAACAAGAGTGTATCCTGATTTTGCATTATTACAATTGAGGACAAGAAGGACTATTTATTTTGAGCATTTCGGAATGATGGATTCTTTGGAGTATTGTACCAAAGCATTAAAAAAGATAGAGACTTATTCGAAAAACGATTACTGGTTCGGAGAAAACTTATTGTATACGTTTGAAACGAAAGAGGAGCCGCTTAATATAAAAAATGTAGACAGGATGATTCATAAGTTTTTTACTAAGTACCTATAATAGGATATGCGAATGGTGGAAAAGATGTTGAAACGTTATTTTTAATGTGATAGACTAATGAAGAACCGATACATAACAGGCGGAAAAAGAGTCGGAGGGCGACAGAATTTTATCCGACGATACGGAGAAAAGAAAATGAATGAAGAAAAAATAGCAAGGCTTTGCATGGAAACTATTGACATTGACTGGATGGGGGAGGGAGATAAGTTGACCTATGTGGCAATGACGAAAATGGCGTTGCTCAATATGGGATGTGAAGGAATTTCAAGTCGTTGCGGAACTTATGAAACGTTGCCTAAAGAAATGAAAACTAATTTGATTAAGTATACAGCAGAAGTTATTTCTTCACCACGTAAATATAACCATGGAGAAGGTGCAGTAAAAACATTTGTGAATAATCTTGCACAAAATTTATACATGAATAATGTGTCAGCAATAAATACGTGATGTCTTTCTGGTACAAATGAGAATACGAGAGCGTCAACTATGCAAGATTTGTTTGACAGGTGTGGTATAAAGAAATTATGGGAATCTTTAGCTGAACAAGCTGTGCTTAAACAACACTTTGCAAGTATTGACAGAGGTATTGTAGAAAGTAGTGCGAAATTAAAGGTAGATGAGTTAATGATGTTGCGCTCATCCAGCAAGTGATATTACATGGCCTGATGTAAATAAAATTGGTGATTACGTGGATTATCTTGTGGCTTTATCCAAAGCACTAAAAGATGTTATTCAAGTACATGTCTGGGCAAGTGGTAATAAGTAATTGGGTAGCAGAGAATAAAAACCTCAGTAGACTAACTCCACTGAGATTTTCTTGTACCCTAAAAGCGTTACGGTGAAACATATTATAAGTAGGGGATTTATGAGCAGAATACAGTATCAGATCATTACGACAATCAAGGAATCGAATAAGGGAAATGTGTATCTTGCCAAGGTGGAGGGATATGTATTTCCTGTTATTGTAAAGCAACTAAAGCACGGCAATCGGGCAGTATATGACGCTTTGAAAGAAATACAAAATGAGCATATGCCACAGATTTATCATGTGGAAGAGACGGAAGACGGATTGCTGGTGGCAGAAGAGTACATAGACGGGGAACTGCTTTCGGATTATTTTGTTACACAGGCACCGGAAGAGTCAGGGTGTCTGGATATTGCAAAGCAGCTTTGTACTGGACTTAAGGAGTTGCATAACCATATTCCGCCGTTGATTCACAGGGATATCAAGCCGTCGAATATAATAATCAATTCCAAAGGAATTGTTAAGATTATCGATTATGATTCCTCCAGATTATATAAGGCGGAGTCAGAGAGTGATACCAGGCTGCTGGGTACGGAGAGATATGCGCCTCCGGAACAGTACGGCTTTTCCCAGACGGATTGTAGAAGTGATATCTATTCTCTGGGGGTTGTATTCGGTATGTTTCCGAAGTTTGCTTCCCAGGCAAAATACAAGTACTGGAAAAAGCTTGTGGAGAAGTGTACTCTGTTTGCACCGGAAAGCAGATTTCAGACGGTAGAGGAAGTGGAACGGGAGATTAAGAAAATAGAAAAGACAGGAGTGTCCGGAAGGGGAAAAGTCGGAGGAATCATAGCTGCTTTTCTGCTTCTTTGTGGTGTGCTTTTTTGGTTGTCTGGGAAAATGGGAAAGTCGGGAGCAAATCCTGAGATGCCACCGACACCTGTGCCGACACCAACATTAAGTCCGACACCAACATTAAGTCCGATGCCAACATTAAGTCCGGCGCCAACGTTAAGTCCGACACCTGCCTTGAGTCTTACGCCTGCCTTGAGTCCTACGCCGATAGCAACGCCAACGGGAAGACCAACGGTAACTCCGTTTCCTGTCAGGAAGCCGAGCCCGACTCCTATGCCGACTCCATTGCCCACGATAACGCCGACACCAACCCCGCTTCCGGGGCCGACCCCGACATTGATTCCTTTGGATTTGGGAGAACCGGTGAAAATTGAATCCTATGCAGATAGTGTAAATGTATTTCCTCAGGTAAATCGTCCCGAAGCCAGAGAGTCAGAAGAGGATTCTCCGGAGGTGGTAGTTTTAAAAAAGAAGATTGCGATTAATAATGCATATGTACAGTATTACTTCAAGGACAGAATGCAAAAGGATGATTTATTAACCTATGTCAGCTTTATGGACGATGCGAGGGAATCCTTTATTGGCGTGAAGCTGTACTCCTATCAAACCGGAGAGTGGGTGAGACTGAGCAGTACAGAGACTATGGAGAAAGACGGGATTTGCCACATCGATGGACGGTTTATGGATCGGTTGCCGGATGGGTTTTATCATCTGGTTATACAGATGCGATTTGAAGGAGATAAAGGAATACGGGAGCATTCTGTCTATGTTTATGTATCTGAAAGCGATACCTTTAACGAACCGATTGGCTATGTAGAAGGTAATCGAATGGAATATCGGGGAGAAAAGGGTGTGACATTACATAGTATTGTCCGGAACAGTTTCGACCGGAGAATTGAGTCGGTACAATGGGAGTGGGGGGATGATCTGGACCCTTCTTTGTACACGATTTTGTACGGAGGCCGGGCGGTGGAATACTCTGCGTATTTATTAGAGAGATTTATGGAGACAGGGGAATTGGAGGTTTATCTCAAGCTGTCCGACGGAACAAGGGAACAGGTACTGATTCTGGTGGTTCCGAATATGCCTTAGGCAATAAAAAATGTCCATTATGCTGCCGGCACGAGACTTTTGTGAAAAAAATCTTTAAAATAAAGGAGAGGTTATAGAACGAATGACGTTCATGAAACAAAATTATCATGAGGTGTTGGATATCGTGGAGAAGAGTACGGAAGAACTGTTGCACGAGTTGCAGAAGGCGGAGGATGTATTTGAATTTACCAAAGAAAACAAAGAGGAAATGGAAGTCATTTCCCTGACGGAGCAGTTGGAGCAGCTGTTGAAGAAATATCAAAAGCAAAAAAAAGACGTAATCAGAGATGCCGGAATGGATACAACTTACGGATACCAGATTTTTGACGGAAGAAAGAAACCGAGACGGGACAAGCTGATTCAGTTAGCCTTCGGTTTTCCTCTGACTGTGGAGGAAGCCAATAAAATGTTTCGCGCTGCGGGAGTGAGTGACTTATACGTCAGATGTAAGCGTGATACCATCTGTATGTATTGTTTGAAGCAGAAAATGACAGTGGACGAATGCAATGCACTGTTATACCAGGCGGGAGAAGAGACGCTGACACAATAAAACAGAAAACATAAGGAAATCAGCTCCACAACGGGGCTGATTTTTTCAAAAGAAGAATATCCGAGAATATGCTGACAGCATATGACTTAGTGCGTAAAAAGTATTATAATCAGGCTATCGAATGGGAAAAAGCATACGATAATTACAATATGGAGGAGGACGTACAAAAATGAGTCATATTAAGTTATGTTTTGGCATGTCAAAGCTAAAAAGACAATTAAGCCTGGTTATGGTACTGGCTTTAGTTGTTTGCAGCTTTGCAATAGGAACAACGGTATCGGTACAGGCAGCCGAACCTGAGTCCGAGCCGTGTGAGGTAACAGTCATTAATTTTGCCAGCCCAGGGGATTATCCGCTTGCTCCTGTTGAAGTGTCAGCGACGACAGGTAGCGCAATTTCTGTTGGTGGTAAGGCAAAATGGGATTATGGTGTTCTTATTGTAGAGCCGCGTAATGACTATGAAGTTGAGGAAGTATATTTTGAGCAGGATGGAACAAGACAGGAACTCACATTAAGTACATTAGCTGAAGTACGTGGCAATTTGTCAGGACTTACGATTCCGGGTGATGCAGAATCGGCCTTAAATAGTAAGGATGTCAGTACACCTGCAATCTTTATTCCCCGTAATATTTATTTAGAGATATGGCGTACGACATTGTACATTTCGATGGCAAAGGAGGGCGAGGCAGCTCAGGTTGTTGAGGTAGAAATATTACCTGATGAAAGCTTTCTTGAAGAGCTCCATAAAACCCCGGGAGACACCTTTGATATTTTTGAACACCCTTATTTACAGGAGCTTCTAAATAACGGGAGCATAACGAAAGCCGATTTTGAGGTTTCGATGGGGGCAATTAATTCCACACCAAACGATGCTGTCATTAAAGACGAAGAGAGTGGTATGTACCTCGCGCAGAAGACAGGTAGAGTGGCTTTCGTATTGGATTCAAAAAAGGATGGCAGACGTTATGAGATGCCTGTCAACATTACGATGGAGGGCGGTCCGCTAAAGAACAGCAGTATTACGCTAAACAGTGAGGCCTATCTGGAAACATACAGTAGTCAAATGGGAATGTATACGATTGTTCCTTCCGACAAAGATACAGTGGCACTGAAAGATTTGACGATGCGGATTGCACTGCCTGAGGGAGCAACGATTGTCTGGAACAAGACATTTATGAATGGGGAAGAGAATCTACTTACGAAAGATGGCACGATAACCTATCAGGGATATGCATACAACGACAAATCTTTTTCCATGGATGTCAGCCATGCTACGACAACAGAGGGGGCTTTGTTTACCTTTCATTCAGACAATGATGCCCTGAGAGATACCCTTAACCTGACAATTCGGTATAATGAAAAAGAGTATCTCTATACATTTATGATTGCAAGAAATTCATTTATGTATATGATGGGCGGTCAGACTTATTATATTACACCATATAAGAAGGATAACATCTTCTCGTATATCAGAATGAGCGGGGATACTCCTGAAGAAATTGAAGCACGGAAGCAGCAGTTTATCGATAACGTTACGAGCGGAAGGTATGAGGTAATCATACCGGGTGCTGAGCTTGTTTTTTATGGTAATGAATTTACCGGAGAAATTATCTTTTATTATCCGGATTCCTATCTGTCCGTGTATGACAGGGAACTTAATCTAATAGTTCAAAGCGGTAATATGGATGTGAGATGTATTATGGGTACCGCTGTGAAGTCAGGAGCAAGCTTTGATTTAGCTACCTTTATGAATGGGTATTGGAAGGATTGCTATGGTGTTGAATTTGAGAATAATACTCAATTTGCATATGACGAAGGCACACATACTGTGACAGCGCCGTTCAACAATACAGATGCGGTAATTGAGCAAAAAATTATTCTTAAGGATAAATACGGAGACAAAATCTTTGGAGAGTTCAGAGTTGTTGTTTGCCCGGAGGACAAGTATGAGGAAGTTCTGAAGGATGTTGTAAGTGATGTTAAGGATAACGAATCCTTATTGCTTGATATGGATAATCCGGATCCGGTCATTTCGAGTGATGTGGTTGAGGCATTGAAAAGCGAGAAAGAGCGCTACCTTGTTATTAAGAACAGCAATTCAAAAAATAAGGCAGAATGGAAGTTCAGCAGTAAGGAAATTAGTGTCAACGCACAAAAGGATTTGAAGCTGAAGGTAACCGTTAATGAGACAGAGGCTCCGGATATCGACGCAATTCTTGAGGAAGGAAATGCAGATGGTATCAAGGTTGGTTTCGGAGACAACGGTGAGCTTCCGGGAAAGGCAAGTGTCAGAATCTATTTAACAGAGGAAGAAGCGGCGCAATTAACCAAAAATGAGGGCATTAATTTGTACTATTTTGATCCGAAAAAGGGTCAGATGGTACTGGAAGACACCAAATTAAGTATCCAAGTGGATAAAATCCAGGGCGGTAAGAAGTATATTGAGATTAATGTTAAGCATAACAGTGATTTTGTGCTTTCTACTGCAAAGGATTTAGCAAAGTATGTTTGTCCTCATACCGATACAGAAGTAATAAATGCAAAGAAAGCAACTTGTACCGAAGCAGGTTACACAGGAGATACCTATTGTAATGAATGTCAGAAAACGATATCGTACGGAAGTGAAACAGAAGCGCTCGGGCATGATTATGCAGCAGACTTTACTGTAGATACGGAGCCAACCTGCAAGACTGTGGGAAGCAAATCAAAGCATTGCTCAAGATGTGATGCAACGACAGAGGTAACAGAGCTTGAAAAGTTAGCGCATCAATACACAAGCAGTGTAACAAAAGAGCCGACGACTACGACGGAAGGTGTCAGAACCTATACCTGTAGTCTCTGCGGAGACAGCTACACAGAAAGCATAGAGAAGCTTCCGACGCCGACCACGGAACCGACACCGACCACGGCACCAACACCGACCACAGCACCGACGCCGACCACGGAACCGATACCGACCACGGCACCAACACCGACCACGGAACCGACTCCGACCACGGAACCGATACCGACCACGGCACCAGCGCCAACGACTACACCGGTTCCGACGAAAACTCCGGTGGAAGAAGACCCAACGGATGGTAAGCTTCAGACAGATACAGTTATTGCGAAGGACGCTCCGGTAGAGGATGCAGGAATCGAGAATACCATGTCTGAATTGATAGAGGCTAAGGGAATCTTTACAGAGAAAGAAAAGAAGGCAATCCTTAACGGTGAGGAGGCAAAGGTATTCCTTGAGGTGAAGGATATCAAGGAGTCCGACATCTCAGAAACGCAGAAGAATAAGGTGGAAAAAGCAATAAAGAGGGAACTTGGCGAGAGTGCTGCCAATATCATTTATATGGATATTTCATTGTATAAGCAGGTAGGAAGTCAGTCAGCCAAGAATATTTCGAAGCCGGGTGTTGAGATGGAACTATCCGTAAAGCTTCCGGATGAGTTGGAAAATACGAAGAAGGATGAAGTCAGAAAGTACTGCATCGTTCGCGTTCACAATGGTGTTGCAGTAGCAATTCCGGGTGTCTTTAATTATGAGACGGGCGAGGTTACATTCCGTACAGATAGATTCTCGACTTATGCAATTTCTTATACTGATGTAAAGATAGACATCACGGTTACCACTTCGGACAATGTGACAACCCTTACGAAGAAGGGCGAAACCTTACAGTTAGATGTAACGGTAACTCCGAAGGAAGATATCGACCAGAAGGTAACCTTCAAATCAAGCAATGCGAAGGTGGCGACTGTGGATGAAAACGGAATGGTTACTGCAGTCGGAAACGGTACAGCAACGATTACGATTACTGCCGTAAACGGCTTCACAAAGACATTCACGATCACCGTGAAAGGTATTGATGAATCCATTACCTCTGCACAGGTAACAAAGAATACGAATGCTCTTAATGAAGGAATCAGGTTAACCCAGCCTGGAAATCAGCTTAATGTAAAATGGGGTAAGGTTGCCGAAGCAGACGGATACCTGGTATATGTTGCAAAGTGCGGTGAAGCATATGGTAAGGACGTGATAGCAGTTGAAGCCGATAAAAATGGTAATATTAAGCTGACTAACGTGATCAAGACTGTAGCGGGAGAGAAGATTAACACTCAGGGAAACTACAAAGTGATTGTAGAAGCTTACAAGCTTGAAGCCGGCGAGAGGGTTATGATTGCAAAGTCCATCGAAGTACATGCTGCCGGAAAGGACAATACAAAGTATACCAATGCGAAAAGGGTTAATCTGATATCGCCAAAGGTAGTAACAGTTAAGGTGGGAGAGACAGCAACGATTCAGGCAGAGATTATTCTTCAGGATGAAAAGAAGGAACTTCTGTCGGAAGCTCATGCGAAAAAGTTACGTTTCAGATCAACCGATTCAAGTATTGCTACAGTGGATGCAAACGGAAAGATTAAGGCAAAGAAGAAGGGCTCCTGCTATATCTACGTATATGCACAAAACGGCAATGTAAAAAAAGTAAAGGTAAATGTGAAGTAAAAAGAATTGATGAAAAAATAGGATATGGCATTTCGGAACCGGCATAGAAGATGATAATAAAAGAGGATGTCTTAAAATCAAAATGATTTTGGAGATATCCTCTTTTTTATTTACTTCCGCTGTTAATTTAGGTAAAATGAGAGTAGAGTTCGATGATGTTATCAAGGACATGCCGCTTACGCGGTGGCGTAGTTTTCCCACGGACTGAATCTAAGAACAGACAGAGGCTTCGCCTTTTTGCAAGTTTAAGATGGTCTGTTGACCGAGAAAGTGAAGTGCTTTAATACCACGGATTTTGATGTAGGTTTCACCGGCAGTCAGAACCGTTCCCGTATGGTAGTTATAGTTGTCGATGAATGGCTTAATACAGATCGCAGCAGTTTTGCCATCGTTTCACGCTCTTGCAAACTTGCCCGCCTTATGTTATACTGTTTCATCATGGGTTTGTACGCCCTTATGGCGTGAAAACCGGTTGGACTAATTTGCAAGGCGAAATGCTGCAGGAGAATGCAGGGCTGTCGTTTTGTTTGAAAGTGAGGATTTTGTATGGCAGTGGACCAGACAAAGATTAGAAATTTCTGTATTATTGCGCATATTGACCACGGTAAGTCTACCCTGGCGGACCGGATTATCGAGAAGACAGGTCTTCTTACCAGCCGCGAGATGCAGGCGCAGGTATTGGATAATATGGATTTGGAGCGTGAGCGCGGCATTACGATTAAGGCACAGACGGTTCGTACCGTTTATAAGGCAAAGGACGGCGAGGAATACTTGTTTAACTTAATCGATACGCCGGGGCATGTAGACTTTAACTACGAGGTTTCCCGTTCCCTTGCGGCCTGTGAGGGTGCGATTCTGGTAGTGGATGCGGCGCAGGGCATCGAGGCACAGACTCTGGCAAACGTGTATCTTGCACTTGACCATAATCTTGAAATTATGCCGGTCATTAATAAGATTGACCTGCCGAGTGCCGAACCGGAGAGGGTTAAGGCGGAGATTGAGGATGTTATCGGTCTTGAGGCACAGGATGCTCCGCTGATTTCCGCAAAGAACGGTATTAATATAGAAGATGTGCTGGAGCAGATTGTGACAAAGATTCCGGCTCCGAAGGGGGATGCGAATGCACCGCTTAAGGCGTTGATTTTTGACTCGGTGTACGATGCGTACAAGGGTGTTATAATTTTCTGCCGTCTTATGGAGGGCAGCGTAAAGCCCGGAACAAAGATTCGTATGATGGCAACCGGTGCAGAGGCAGAGGTGGTTGAGCTTGGTATTTTCGGACCGGGACGCTTTATTCCGTGTGATGAGCTTTCCGCCGGTATGGTAGGTTACATTACCGCCAGCCTGAAAAATGTAAAGGATACCCGCGTGGGCGATACGGTAACGAATGCGGCTGTTCCGTGCGAGGAGGCACTGCCGGGGTATAAAAAGGTGAATCCGATGGTATACTGCGGTATGTATCCGGCAGACGGTGCCAAATATCCGGACTTAAGAGATGCTCTCGAAAAGTTGCAATTAAATGATGCGGCATTGCAGTTTGAGCCGGAGACTTCCGTTGCGTTAGGCTTTGGCTTCCGTTGCGGTTTCCTCGGACTGTTACATTTGGAGATTATCCAGGAACGTCTGGAGCGCGAGTATAACCTTGACCTTGTTACTACCGCTCCGAGCGTTATTTATAAGGTATATAAAACGAACGGTGAGGTAGTGGAGATTACGAATCCGTCCAATCTTCCGGACCCGTCGGAGATAGAGCATATGGAGGAGCCGTTTGTTTCTGCGGAGATTATGGTAACGACCGAGTTCGTCGGTGCCATTATGACTCTTTGTCAGGAGCGCCGTGGTATTTACCTCGGTATGGAGTACATGGAGCAGACGAGAGCACTTTTAAAATACGAGCTTCCGTTAAATGAAATTATTTACGATTTCTTTGATGCCCTAAAGTCACGTTCCAGAGGCTACGCTTCCTTTGACTATGAGTTAAAGGGCTATGTGCCGAGTGAACTGGTGAAGCTTGATATTCTGGTAAACCGCGAGGAAGTGGACGCGCTGTCCTTTATTGTACACGGAGAAACCGCTTATGAGCGCGGCAGAAAAATGTGTGAGAAATTGAAGGAGGAGATTCCGAGACAGCTCTTTGAGATTCCGATTCAGGCGGCCATCGGCAGCAAGATTATTGCAAGAGAGACTGTAAAGGCAATGCGTAAGGATGTACTTGCAAAGTGTTACGGCGGTGATATCTCCCGTAAGAAGAAGCTTCTTGAAAAGCAGAAGGAAGGAAAGAAGCGTATGCGTCAGGTAGGTAATGTGGAGATACCGCAGAAGGCGTTTATGAGTGTGCTCAAGTTAGATGACGAATAAGAAATGCTTGCGAAAACAGAAGAAATGTGTTAAACTGAAATCAGAAAAGGAACAACCGCCCACAAGGTGGGTTGACCTGGTTGATTAGGCAGAAAAACCACCCATGTAACCGGCCAAAGTTAATAGGGTGGTTTTTCTGTGTTTTTTGCTTACAAAACGTAAAAACGAATGTAAGTAAAGCTAAAAGAAAGAGTCCGAAGGATAACAAATCACGAAACTCATATTTGTTTTGTTTCTTCATAAGCTCCACCTCCATTCTTTAGAATGAAGGTCAACCCACCCTGTAACACGATTGTTCCATAAGTTTATTATAACACAATCAGAACAAATGTTCAAGGGCTTTTGGGGGAGTTGGGACAATATTGATAGAGAATGGAGAGAGTACAGGAATGGAATTTACAATAAAAGAATATCGCACGTATAACGAAGAAGAAACATTAAACTTGTATCGAAGTGTAGGTTGGTTAAATTATGTGAATCAACCGGAAATACCGGAATATCAACGACATGGTATCGGTACTGCATTGCTTAAGTGTGTTCTAGATACCTATGAGAACATTTATCAAAAGACCTTGCTTACGGATAATACGGAAAGAACGATAGGGTTTTATAAATCATTAGGTTTTCAGATGGATACCGAAATAGAATGTAGAGCCTTTACAAAAATGAGGTAGTTGATATGAAGAAGAAAGAAATAATAGAAAAGAGACCGTTGGGACTCTATGTGCATATCCCGTTTTGTGTAAAGAAGTGTGACTATTGTGATTTCCTTTCTTTTGCGGCAGAGGATGCGGTAAGGGAACGGTATGTAGAGGCTCTTTGTGAAGAAATTCGTGCAAATGCGGAGAATGCGGGAGAATATCTTGTAGAAACTGTTTATTTCGGCGGAGGTACGCCGTCGGTGCTTTCGGTGGCACAGATGGAGAAGATTCTGAAGGCAATTTCTGATACATTTGAGATTCGTGGAATGGTACAGGAAAAGGTTGAGAAAAAACGGCGTTTTGGTAAAAAGAAAGTCGGGGAGCCGGAAAAGGCGGAGACACCGGAAGAACGCATGCAGCGGGTGCTAAACGGTGAACTGGCGGAGATTACCGTCGAGGTGAATCCGGGAACGGCGGACGCAGAGAAGCTTCAGGCATTGTATGAGCTTGGGTTCAATCGTCTCAGTATGGGTCTGCAGTCTGCCGTAGAGTCGGAGCTTGCGTGTCTCGGACGGATTCATACTAAGGAGCAGTTTGCGGAGTGCGTGAAGGCGGCAAGAGAAGCCGGCTTTCGAAATATCAGCGGGGATTTGATGTCCGGTTTGCCGAAGCAGACAGTGGAATCTTTGACAGAAAGTATTCGTTTCCTTTTGGCGCAGCAGCCGGAGCATATTTCGGTATACAGCTTACAGATTGAAGACGGCACTCCGTTTTCGGAACGCTACGGAGAAAACGGACCGGAAAGGTCGCAGCTGCCGGATGAGGATACGGACCGACTGATGTATGAGCTGACCGGAAAATTATTGGCAGAGGCCGGTTATGAGCGGTATGAGATTTCCAATTATGCAAAACCGGGCTTTGAAAGCCGCCACAACAGCTCTTATTGGAAAGGAACAGAGTATCTGGGATTTGGTCTTGGGGCGTCGTCTCTGATGTCCAATGCACGGTTCCACAATACCACGGATATGGAGGAATATATAGCAGGTGCCGCAGAGCTGTTTCCAATCAGAGAAAATATCGAGCGTCTGGTACAAAAGGAGCAGATGGAAGAATTTATGTTTCTTGGTCTTCGGATGTGCCGGGGAATCGAAAAGGCAGAGTTTAAGCGGCGGTTTAAGTGTGAGATTGAAACCGTTTACGGCGATGTGATGAAGCGCCTGACCGCTCAGGGTGTTCTTGCGGAAGCAGAGGGCAGGGTGTATCTGACCCCGCGGGGCATTGATGTCAGCAATGTGGTGCTGGCAGAGTTTCTGCTGGATGAGTTTGTGCGGAGATAGTGGGGATTTTATGATGACTGCCACCGGGTAGTGAATGCAAAGCATTCGTAGTACATCGTTAGGTCTTAGAAGATGTGCTTCGGATGCTTTTGGTTTGAAAGAGAGGGAATCAAAAAAAATGAAAGGATTAAAGCACTATTTTACCAAAGGAGAACTTGCTCTGTGGGCCGGTTCTGTGACAGTAATCATTGTCGCATTCTGCTTATTTGACCGGGAAAGTTATATGACACTGATAGCATCCTTAATCGGTGTAACTTCTCTGATTTTTGCGGCGAAGGGGAATCCGGTGTCGCAGGCATTAATCATTGTGTTCAGTATTCTTTATGGTATCGTTTCTTTTTCCTTCGCCTATTACGGAGAGATGATAACCTATCTTGGGATGACTATGCCGATGGCGGTAATTGCACTGATTGCATGGCTTAGGCATCCCTATAAGGGAAACAGGGCGGAAGTACAGGTAAACCGTATCGGGAAAAAGGATGTTATAATGATGTTTCTTCTGACAACGGCGGTGACGGTCTGCTTCTATTTTATATTGGAAGCATTTGATACCGCAAATCTATTACCGAGCACACTGTCTGTTGCAACCAGTTTCATTGCAGTGTATCTCACGTTCCGGAGAAGTCCGTACTACGCTGTGGCATATGCGGCAAATGATATGGTGTTGATTGTGCTTTGGGTACTGGCAATCATGAAAGATATTCATTATGTTTCCGTTGTAGTTTGTTTTGTAATGTTTTTTATAAATGATTTGTACGGATTTGTAAGCTGGCGGAGAATGGAGAAGCGGCAGAGGAAGTAAGAGAGAAAAGCAAACCTTGCATTTTGTCACGGTAGAAATTTTTTTCGATTTTTTGTAACGAATTACCGCCGGGACGGATTAATAGAGCAGAAAGGAGGAGGCGATGGAAGAATTATACAAACAGAACGCAAAAGTCGTCTATCATTTCCTCTATTCAAGGTGTAAGGATGAGGCACTGGCGGAGGAGCTTTTGCAGGATACCTTTTTGAAGGCATTTGAATCGATTGAGCGGTTTGACGGAAGCTGTAAGATTTCCACGTGGTTATGTCAGATTGCAAGGCATCTTTTGTATCAGCATTGGGAAAAATCAAAAAAAGAGGTTACGGTAGAATTAAAGGAAGACATATCGGCAGCTTATGATACGGAGATGCAGGCAATACATAAAATAGAACTCGCGGAGGTTTTTGACAAGCTGAAACAGATGCCGGATGAGGTTGTGCAGGTGGTAAAGCTGCGGGCGATGAGTGATTTATCCTTTCGGGAAATCGGAGAAATTCTCGGAAAAAGCGAAAACTGGGCAAGAGTCACCTTTTTCCGGGCAAAGAAACAGCTGTTACAGGAGGTGCGCTATGAAGATTGATTGTGAGATTGTACAGGATTTGATTCCTTCCTATTTGGAAGAACTTTGTTCCGATGCTTCAAGACGATGCGTAGAGGAGCACATTGCGGAGTGCGAGGAGTGCCGGACGTTTGTAAAAAGCTGCCGGGAAGTCGGATTTTCTGCGAAAGCAATGGAAGAAAAGCAGCTGGACGGATTGCGGAAGCTTAAGACGAAAATAAAACTGCAGATGATGGTATGCTATGGATTAATGTTGGCTGTACTGCTGCTTGGCACATACAATTTTACAGCCAATTCGAGTCTGATAGAGCCGCGGTGGTATTACGTATTGTTTGCGGTGGCACTGGCAGCTACTTATGCAGCTACGATGCAGCAGGCTTCAAAGCCTTTGGCGGGGAAAAAAAGAAAGCTGCTGTTTTTGTTATCTATAGTCTCTATTGTATATGGAATAACGATGTACAGTGTTGTGATGGGAGCTACAATGCAGGATAATGTGCCGTTCGGTCTGGAGGCTGCCAAAGTGGGACCGTTTTTACATACCCAGACCGGAATTGCCTTTGCAATAGAGATTGCAGTGTTCGGCTATGCAATGGTTCGGTATATAAAGAAGGATGAGATGTGCCGGAGCCTGTTACTTGTCAATCTGACCGGGATATTCCTAATCCTTGCACATACGTCGCTGCTTGGAAGCTTAAGTGATTTTGAAACATATCTGAGGAATTTTTCAGAGATAACGGCAGTGATGGTTGGAATCAGTGTAATAAGCGGTCTGGTAATGTGGGGGCTTGAGAGAAGAAAACAGTTTGACTGATATTTATAAGGGAAGGAGTTTCACTATGGAGAAGTCCACATTTGAACGTATTTATGATGTTGTAAAGCAAATTCCGAAGGGCAAGGTTGCCACCTACGGTCAGGTGGCAGCCCTTGCCGGTAATAAACGGTGGGCGCGTGTAGTAGGCTATGCCCTTCATGCCAATCCGGATCCTGCGCATATTCCCTGTTACAGAGTAGTGAACCGGGAAGGTGCGGTGTCGGAGGCCTTTGCTTTCGGCGGCGGGAACCGGCAGGCAGAGCTTCTTCGGGAGGAAGGAGTGGAAGTGGCGGACAAGAAGGTAGACTTGGAAAAATACCGCTGGGAGCGGATGACTATGGATATGCTGGAAAAAAATTTTTAAGATACCACTTGACAAATATGTCAGGTGGTGTTATTTTATAGACACAAGGTATTAGCACTCCATTAAGCTGAGTGCTAATAAAAGAAAAAGGACACCGCGTAACACGGAAACCATGGAGAAGGCGAACAGGAGGGGACCGGTGGAACTAGACGAGAGAAAACTTAAGATTTTACAGGCGATTATCAAGAACTACCTTGAAACCGGTGAGCCGGTCGGCTCCCGTACCATTTCGAAGTTCACGGATTTGAATTTAAGCTCCGCGACCATTCGAAATGAGATGTCGGACTTAGAGGAGCTGGGGTATATTGTACAGCCGCATACCTCCGCAGGCCGCATTCCTTCCGATAAGGGCTACCGCCTTTATGTGGATACCATGATGCAGAGCCGTATGCAGGAAGTGGAGCAGATGTGGGATACCTTAAATGATAAGGCAGATAAGATGGAGTCCCTGCTTCAGCAGGTGGCAAAGCTTCTGGCGGTAAATACGAATTATGCCACGCTTGTAACCGGACCGCAGTACCGCAGCCGGAAGGTAAAGTTTATCCAGCTTACGGATGTCGATGAGGAACAGCTTCTGGCAGTGATTGTTCTGGAAGGAAATATTGTAAAGAACAAAATGCTTCCTCTGGCAACGGGACTCGGCAAAGAAGATATTTTAAAATTAAATATTGTATTAAATACTTATTTACAGGGACTGGATATGTCCGAGATTAATCTTTCGGTGATTGCAAAGCTGAAGGAACAATCCGGAGGACTGGGGAATGTCATCAGTGAGCTTCTGGATGCCATCGCACAGGCTATCAGTGAGGAAGAGGATATTCCGGTTTATACCAGCGGTGCAACGAATATTTTTAAATATCCGGAGCTGAGTGACCATAATGTAGCAAGCGATTTGCTTTATGAACTGGAAGAAAAGAAAACCTTGACCGAGCTGTTAAACGGTGACGGTGAAGAGCATGGAATTCAGGTATACATCGGGCAGGAGACCTCGGTGGAATCTATGAAGGATTGTTCGGTAGTAACGACTACTTATGAAATAGAAGAAGGGATTTACGGACGTATCGGTATTGTCGGTCCGAAGCGTATGGATTACGAAAAGGTAGTAGGAACGCTTCAGACATTAAAGAGTCAGCTGGACGACATTTTTAAGAAGAATAAAGAGTAACAAAGAAAGGTGATGGAAATGGCGGAAAATGAAGAGAAGAACACGGATGAAACCATGGAAGATACGGTAGATACGACTGTGGACGAAACCATGGAGGCCGAGGCAGAGCAGGAAAGTACGGAAAATTCAGTGCCGGAGGATGATGCCGAGACCTGTGATTCCAAGGAAGCGGAGGCTGCCGAGGGAGCAAAGGAGGGCAAAGGCATTTTCAAGAAGAAAGAAAAGAAGGATAAAAGGGACGAACAGATTGCTGAGTTAAACGATAAGGTGCTCCGCCAAATGGCAGAGTTCGAGAATTTCAGAAAGCGTACCGAAAAGGAAAAGGCACAGATGTTTGAAATCGGAGCAAAGAGTATCGTGGAAAAGCTTCTTCCGGTCATAGATAATTTTGAACGCGGACTTGCTACGGTTTCCGAAGAGGAAAAGAACGGAGCCTTCGCACAGGGAATCGAAAAGATTTACAAGCAGCTCATTACGGAGCTTGCGGATGCAGGTGTTACACCGATTGAAGCGGTAGGACAGGAATTCAATCCGGATTTTCATAATGCGGTTATGCACATAGAAGATGAAAATTTTGGTGAGAATATAGTGGCAGAGGAATTCCAGAAAGGCTATATGTATAAGGATTCCGTAGTACGTCACAGTATGGTTAAGGTTGCAAATTAATTTATTTATAGGAGGACAAAGATATGAGTAAGATTATTGGTATTGACTTAGGGACAACAAACTCCTGTGTGGCAGTTATGGAGGGTGGTAAGCCGGTAGTTATCACCAACACGGAGGGTGTAAGAACGACCCCGTCCGTTCTGGCATTTACAAAGACCGGAGAACGTATTGTAGGTGAAGCAGCAAAGCGTCAGGCAGTTACAAATGCCGATAAGACGATTTCTTCCATTAAGCGTCATATGGGAACCGATTACAGAGTAACCATTGATGACAAGAAGTATTCTCCTCAGGAAATATCCGCATTCATTTTGCAGAAGTTAAAGGCAGATGCAGAAAACTATCTCGGCGAGAAGGTAACGGAAGCGGTTATTACCGTTCCGGCTTACTTTAATGACTCCCAGAGACAGGCAACTAAGGATGCAGGTAAGATTGCAGGTCTTGAAGTAAAGCGTATTATCAATGAGCCGACCGCCGCAGCACTTGCTTACGGTCTTGATAATGAGCATGAGCAGAAGATTATGGTATACGACCTCGGCGGCGGTACCTTCGATGTATCCATTATCGAAATCGGTGACGGTGTTATCGAAGTTCTTGCTACCTCCGGTGATAACAGACTCGGTGGTGATGACTTTGATGAGCGTATTACCAGATACTTTATCGACGAGTTTAAGAAGGCAGAGGGCGTAGACCTTTCTACCGACAAGATGGCTCTTCAGAGATTAAAGGAAGCCGCAGAGAAGGCAAAGAAGGAGCTTTCTTCCCAGATGACAACAAACATCAACCTTCCGTTCATTACTGCTACTGCAGAGGGACCGAAGCACTTTGATATGAACTTAACCAGAGCAAAGTTTGATGAGCTGACTCACGATTTGGTAGAGAGAACAGCTATTCCGGTACAGAACGCATTAAAGGATGCAGGGCTTTCCGCTTCAGAGCTCAGTAAGGTGCTCCTTGTCGGCGGTTCTACCCGTATCCCGGCAGTACAGGAAAAGGTAAAGCAGCTCACCGGTCATGAACCGAACAAGAGCTTAAACCCGGATGAGTGTGTAGCAATCGGTGCTTCCATTCAGGGTGGTAAGCTTGCAGGCGATGCAGGTGCGGGTGATATCCTTCTTCTGGATGTAACACCGCTGTCTCTCTCCATTGAGACCATGGGTGGTGTTGCTACCAGATTGATTGAAAGAAATACAACGATTCCGACAAAGAAGAGCCAGATATTCTCCACAGCGGCAGATAATCAGAGCGCAGTAGATATCAATGTTGTACAGGGTGAGCGTCAGTTCGCGAAGGACAACAAGAGTCTCGGACAGTTCCGTCTCGACGGTATTCCGCCGGCAAGAAGAGGTGTTCCGCAGATTGAGGTTACCTTTGATATCGATGCAAACGGTATTGTAAATGTATCCGCAAAGGATCTCGGAACCGGCAGAGAGCAGCACATCACAATTACCGCAGGCTCCAACCTTTCCGATGCCGATATTGATAAGGCTGTAAGAGAGGCGGCAGAGTACGAGGCACAGGATAAGAAGCGTAAGGAAGCTGTTGAGGTTCGTAATGATGCAGACTCTATGGTATTCCAGACCGAAAAGGCACTTTCCGAAGTAGGCGATAAGATTGCAGACGCAGACAAGAGTGCTGTAGAGGCAGACCTTGCACACTTAAAGGAACTGGTAGAAAAGAGCAATCCGGAAGTAATGTCCGAGGGCGAGGTTGCAGACTTAAAGGCTGCAAAGGAGAAGCTGATGAACAGTGCACAGTCTCTGTTTACAAAGATGTATGAGCAGATGCAGGGTGCAGCAGGAGCAGCAGGCCCGGATATGGGTGCGGCAGGTCCTGATATGGGCAATGCCGGCAGCGGAAACGCAGCGGATGATGTCGTAGATGCCGATTACCGCGAGGTATAAGGTACATTCGGAGGAGTTAAGATGGCTGACAGTAAGCGGGATTATTATGAAGTCCTCGGTGTTTCCAAAAATGCCACGGAGGATGAGATAAAGAAGGCATACCGCCAGACGGCAAAAAAGTATCACCCGGATATGAATCCGGGTGATAAGGAAGCTGAGGCGAAGTTTAAGGAGGCTTCCGAGGCTTATGCTGTTTTAAGTGATGCTGAAAAGAGACGACAGTATGACCAGTTCGGTCATGCAGCCTTTGAGCAGGGTGGCGGCGGAGCCGGCGGCTTTGATTTCTCCGGTATGGATATGGGGGATATCTTTGGAGATATTTTCGGAGATTTATTTGGCGGAGGAAGAAGCCGGAGAGGCAGTACGGGACCGCAAAAGGGCGCAAATGTCCGAACCGGTATCCGCATCACCTTTAATGAGGCGGTATTCGGTACGGAAAAGGAACTGGAGCTGAATTTAAAGGAGAAATGTGATACCTGTAAGGGCAGCGGTGCTAAGCCGGGAACCCAGAGCGAGACCTGTAGTAAGTGCGGCGGTAAGGGTCAGGTAGTATATACACAGCAGTCCCTGTTCGGTATGGTTCGGAATGTACAGGCGTGTCCGGATTGCCGCGGAACCGGTAAGATTATCAAAGAGAAGTGTCCGGATTGTTACGGCAACGGTTATGTAACGAAGCGTAAGAAAATACAGGTAACGGTGCCGGCGGGCATTGATAACGGTCAAAGCATCCGTATCCGCGGGAAGGGTGAACCGGGAGAGAACGGCGGTGAACAGGGAGATTTGCTTGTTGAGGTAGCAGTCAGCAGCCATCCGATTTTCCAGCGTCAGGATTATGATATATATTCCACTGCTCCGATGTCCTTTACGCAGGCAGCTCTCGGCGGTGATGTACGTATCAGTACGGTAGACGGTGATGTACTTTATACAATTAAGCCCGGCACGCAGACCGATACCAAAATCAGACTTCGCGGGAAAGGTGTTCCGACTTTACGGAATAAGGATGTGCGTGGTGACCATTACGTCACTTTGGTGGTACAGGTGCCGTCTAAGCTTACCTCGGAGCAAAAGGAAATCTTAGAGAGATTTGCGGAGGCTTCCGGCGAGCGTGAAGGTGATAATCCGGAAAAGGGCGGAAGTAAGAATAGCAAAAAGAAGTTTTTCGGAAAGTAAATAGTGGATGTAAGATTTTAACCGGGATAAGTGAAAGCTTATTCCGGTTTTTTGCGCTTTTTTACAATTGGACTTGAAAAAATATGTCGAAAAGGAAGTGAATATTTCTTCCTCTCCTGCACTCCAGTATGCGCAGGACTATATCGACAGCAACCACCTGTATATGCGTCTGGCCTCCACCGAGGTGTTTGCAATCTCCCAGGATGTGGGGCACAAGATGATGACGGGCGAGTATTCCGGTGAGGAGGTCCGCCGGATCATGGATTGGTTGGTGAATGTGAAGGAGGATGGCTCTAATCCGATTCAACATAGAAATCTGATGCCTGTTACCAGCGGTATGGAATATACTGTCACCGAGACGGAGCGGGGCAAATTCAGGTTAGGTGACATCACGGTGAACGGTCAGCCTCTGAAGGATGATGCCGTATATACGGTTTTGTTAGTTGGCGCGGATACGTTCCTGGAGCCTACGGAATATGTAACGATTCTGGAGAGTAAATAAAAAGATGAAATACGCGCAGGAAGGAGGGGGTAGTGTCATGAAAAAACGATTGATTTCTTTCGTATTGGCTTTTGCGCTCGTTGCAGGAACCGGTTTTATAGGATTTTTGTATTTCAGGTTTGTTTCCCGGACGATTTATTCAGAGAGCACTGCCCACCTTAAGGAAATTTTCTGATTTGATGCTGGAGAAACAGTCCGTTGTCGTTAACTCTGTGGTTCCGGACCGCCCGGAGATTATGGTGTTTGCCGTGCCGGTAGCGCCGGGAAGCTACCGTCAATTTGACTATGAGGCGATTGCCATCAGCTTTAATAATACAGACCTTGTGGAAGCTTTGAAGATATCCGCTTTTGACGGCCATTCCAGCACCTATGCTGTCCTGCCGGACGGCCGTGTTGTGGTGGATAATGCCAGTGAAAACATGGTGAAGTAACCATGAATGGCATAAGGATTTTGCTGGCTGAGGATAACGACCTGAATGCGGAAATAGCAATGGTGCAGCTCGAAGAGCTTGGTATGACGGTGACCAGAGTGAACAACGGGAAGATTCGTGGGATGCAGAACCGTCCGGAAGCCGGTATGATTCCGATTATTGCCATGACAGCGAATGCCTTTGCCGAGGATGTTCAGGCATCCTTAGATGCAGGTATGAACGGGCATTTGTCAAAACCGATTGTAATAGCGGAAGTTGTAAAGACGATTGCAAGAAATGTATCAGCTGATAACAGAGCCGATTTTAAATAAACATTATGTCTAAATAAGCGTAATTTTGCAGAATATAAAGTTTGGAAAAATGTAAATAGCGGCTTGAAAAACACATAAAAAGTGATACAATAGGATAGAGGGAGGTCTTGATATGGAACGGAAGATATATAAAGAGCTGTTTGCCTGGAAGCAAAGCCCTGAAAGAAAACCATTGATTTTGCAAGGAGCAAGACAGGTTGGAAAGACATACATTGTCAATTTCTTTGCCGGGAAAGAGTATTCCAATAGTATTTACTGTAATTTTGAAAAAGATACCGGACTTCATGATATCTTTAAGAGTCTGAATCCCGAGATCATTATTAAAAAGTTAGGGTTATATAAAAGAAAAGAAATTTTTCGGGAAAATACACTGATTATTTTTGATGAGATTCAGGCGTGTCCGGAAGCAATCACATCGCTTAAGTATTTTAACGAAGAGGCGAACGAGTATCATATTATTGCACTTGGTTCCTTACTCGGCGTGTCGGTCAACAGAGGAAGCTTTTCTTTTCCGGTTGGTAAGGTTCAGTTTATGACGCTTTATCCGCTTGATTTTGAGGAATATCTGATGGCAAGGGGAGAACATGGGCTGATAGAGCTGGTTCATGAAAGCTATGACAGTAATGAGCCGCTTGAAAGCGTTTTTCATGAAAGAGCGCTTGAATATTACAAGGAGTATTTATTTGTGGGCGGTATGCCGGAGGCGGTAGCGGAATACGGAAAGAATCACAATCCGGAGCTTGTCCGTATCATCCAGCAAACGATTTTGGAGTCCTATCAGAATGATATGGGGAAGTATAATAAGCAGAGTGAGATTCCAAAGACCCGAATCGTGTATAAGAATATCAGCATGCAGCTTGCAAAGGAGAACAAGAAGTTTCAGTATAAGAGTATAAAGCAGGGAGGCAGGGCTTCCGAGTTTGAGGGTGCAATAGAATGGCTTTGCCTGGCAGGAGTCGCAAGTCAAACTTATCGTATCGAGCAGATTATGTTGCCTTTAAATGCATATCGCTCTTTGTCTGATTTCAAATTCTATATGAACGATGTGGGGTTATGCGGAGCAAGTCAGGACATTTATTATGAGGATATTTTTGGTGAAAATCCATTGCTTGATAATTTCAAAGCTGGTCTTACCGAAAACTATGTGTTTAACCAGTTGACCATCAACGGTCTGAGTCTTTATTACTGGACAAGCAGAAGTCAGGCAGAAGTGGATTTTATCACGCGGATTGGGGATAATATCATTCCGATTGAAGCAAAGGCAAAGATAAACACACGCTCAAGGAGCCTTGGTGTCTATGTAGAACGGTTTAAGCCGGCATATTCTATTCGCATTTCACAGAAAAACTTCGGTTTTGAAAACGGAATCAAGTCGGTTCCGTTGTATGCGACGTTTTGTATTAAGTAAAAATAAGGGAGGCATGGGATGCAGCAAAACAGAACTTATATTGCAATCGACCTAAAGTCATTCTATGCCTCCGTAGAGTGCAACGAACGGCAATTAGACCCGCTTTCGACAAACCTTGTTGTTGCAGATGCAGAACGGACAGAGAAGACGATTTGTCTTGCGGTTTCTCCGTCGCTAAAAAGGTATGGAATTCCGGGGCGTGCAAGACTCTTTGAGGTAGTGCAGAAGGTCAGGGAAGTAAATTCCGAACGAAAAAGCATAGCACCGGGGAAAAGGTTTACCGGGAAGTCCTATCTTGCAAAGGAACTGGACGAGCATCCGGAGCTTGAAATTGACTATATTGTGGCTCCACCGCGGATGGCGTATTACATGGAATACAGTACCCGGATTTACAATGTATATTTGCAGTATGTGGCGCCGGAGGATATCCATGTGTACTCCGTTGATGAGGTGTTTATGGATGTGACGCAGTATCTTCGCACCTATGGACTGACAGCGAGGGAGCTTGCGGCAAAGATGATAAAGAGTGTCCTGAAAGAAACCGGAATCACGGCAACGGCGGGAATCGGAACAAACCTTTATCTGTGTAAGGTGGCAATGGACATTATGGCAAAGCGCGTCACCCCGGATGCAGACGGCGTGCGGATTGCGGAGCTGGATGAAATGAGTTACCGGAGGCTCCTTTGGACACACCGTCCGCTGACCTCCTTCTGGAGAGTAGGGCACGGGTATCGGAAAAAGCTCGAAGAAGTGGGGCTGTACACCATGGGGGATATCGCGCGGTGTTCCCTGGGCGGACCGGGTGACTTCTACAACGAGGATTTGTTATATAAGCTGTTCGGAGTAAATGCGGAGCTTCTCATCGACCATGCATGGGGCTGGGAGCCGACCACCATTGACATGATTAAGGCGTACAAACCGAGCGTCAACAGCCTAAGCTCCGGGCAGGTGCTACAGGAACCGTATGAGTTTGAGAAGGGAAAGCTGATTGTACGGGAAATGACAGACCTTCTGGTACTTGACCTGGTGGAAAAGAAGCTGGTAACGGACCAGATGGTTTTGACCGTCGGATATGATATTGAAAATATGATGCGACCGGAAATCGGGTATACCGGTGAGGTGACGGAAGACCGGTACGGAAGAAAGGTTCCGAAGCACGCCCACGGAACGGTCAATCTGGGACGGCAGACCTCTTCCACAAGGCTGATTACCGACAAGGTAATGGAGCTGTATGATGAAATCGTAGACCCGAAGCTTTTGGTTCGACGCATCACTGTAGCTGCAAATCATGTAGTGGAGGAGAGCACCGTTGTTGAAAAGGCTTCCTATGAGCAGCTCGATTTATTTACGGATTATTCCGCCCTGCAAAAAGAACAGGAAGCGGAAAAAGAGGAGCTGTCCAAAGAACGTAAGCTTCAGGAGGCGATGCTTGAGGTAAAGAAAAGGTTCGGGAAAAATGCCATGATAAAGGGGATGAACCTGCAGGAAGGTGCCATGACGATAGAGCGGAATAAACAAATCGGAGGGCATAAGGCGTAAGCTCCGGAAAATCACAGGAAGGAAGGCTATTGGGATGACGGATAAGGACGAACACCGGTATGATGATATTATTGATTTGCCCCACCACGTATCGAAGAAGCATACGCAGATGCCTCTTTACGACCGGGCAGCGCAGTTTGCACCGTTTGCGGCACTGACCGGACACGAGGACGCTATCAGGGAGACGGCACGGCTGACAGAGGATGAAATATTGCTTGATGAGAGCAGTAAGGAATTGTTAGACGAACGGTTACAGTATTTGCTGGAGCATCTGACGGAGAGACCGGAGGTGACCGTGACTTATTTTATGCCGGACGAAAGAAAAAGCGGCGGAGCCTATGTGACAGTGACAGGCGTGGTAAAGAAGGTGGATGAGTACAGGGGAAGGATAGTGCTTGAGGACGGACGGGAGATTGCTTTCGCGTATATAGTGGAACTTAAGGTTGAAACGGTAGATTAAAAATATAATAAAAACCTCTTGCCATTTTTCTCTGTTTCATGTACAATAGATAAGTACGTTAAGAGTACCGTTTCGTTTAGGGTGTGCCATGTCAAAGGAGTGCCTATGAAGGGAATTAAGGAGCATATCAAAACAGGGCAGTATGCGACCGTATATTTGTTGTATGGGTCGGAAACGTATCTGCGCCGTTTCTATACTTCAAAATTGAAGGCAGGAGCCCTTGCGGGGGGAGACGAGATGAATTTGTCCGTGTTCTCCGGCAAAGACATTGACTGGAACGAGGTCAGGAACTTAGCCGAAACGATGCCCTTTTTTGCGGAGCACCGCGTGATTGTTCTGGAGAATACCGGCGCGTTTAAAAATGCGTGTGATTTTGCGGACGAGATAGCAGGACTCCCAGATAGTGCGGTACTGATTTTTAACGAGACGGAAGTAGATAAGCGAAGCCGGATGTTTAAGGCAGTGAAGGAACACGGCTATGTCTGCGAGATGAACGGTCTTGGCGAGAGCGACCTTAGCATCTGGGTTGCCCAGCTGTTAAACAAGGACGGAAAGAAAATCAGCAAGGACGATTTGCGACTGTTCCTAGAGCGTGTCGGCACCGACATGGAGAATGTGGAGACCGAAATCGAGAAGCTGGTTTGTTATATCGGAGACCGGGAAGTGGTTACGAAAGAGGATATCCTGACAGTAACGGTGGAGCAGATTTCCGGGAAGATATTTGCTATGACCGATGCTCTCGGGGCCAAGAATAAAAAGCTGGCTTTGGAGCTGTATCACGATTTGCTTGCCGTAAGAGAGAAGCCGATGACGGTACTGTATCTCATGGTTCGCCAGTGTAACATGATACTGCAGGCAGCGGAGATGAACAGGCAGGGACTTGACCGTTCCACTATTGCATCCAAAGCGGGAATGCCTCCTTTTGCGGTAGGAAAATGCCTTTCTCAGGCAAAGAACTTTACGAAAGACCAGCTCCTTCATCTGATTACCTACGGAACAGAGCTTGAGGAGCAGATTAAAACAGGACGTATCGACGAGCGTATTGCAGTAGAGCTTTTCTTACTCACCGCTGTCGGTGCATAAACAGAGGGTAATACAGCGTAAGCTGTTACCATAGATTATACGGAGACGTATCGAAGAGGCCGTAACGAGACTGACTCGAAATCAGTTTGCCTGCAAGGGCACGAGGGTTCGAATCCCTCCGTCTCCGCTTTGACGACTATGGACTTGCCATTTGGCAGGTCCTTTTGTTATGGTTAGGATTGCCTTAGATATTCCCATTGTAATTTTTCCGAAAGTGTGTTAGTATAAGCAAAATAAGTCGGCTTGGCGGAGGTACTTATCATGAAAGCAATGTTAACCAGCTTCCTTGGAGGGGCGATTAAAGTGAACGGAATCAGGATACCGGATGTTTTGCTTCAACAGAACGGGTTGTTGGACAATCTGAAATCCATTTGGATACAGGATGCAAGAGTGTTGATTATTTGTGCGAATCCGGATAACCATGAGAAGAATGACGGGGTATATGCTTGTTTGAAAGAGGCTCTTCCCATGAGTGGGCTGAGCGTATCCTATATTGCGCAGTGTGATGATAGGAATCCGGAGATAATTGAAAGCTTGCTGGAGATGGATGTGATTATTTTGGCAGGGGGACATGTGCCTACACAAAATAGGTTTATGAAGCAGCTTCGTCTGAAGGAACGGTTGACAGAGTTTAAGGGGATTTTGGTGGCTTGGAGTGCCGGTTCCATGAATTGCGCGGAGGTTGTTTATGCCGGACCGGAGCTGGAAGGAGAGGCCGTTGACCCGCTTTACGAACGGTGGATTCCGGGACTTGGCATAACAAAGGTAAATATGTACCCCCATTTTCAAAAGCTCAGAGACGAGTATTTGGACGGAATGCGCCTTATCGAGGATATCACCTTTGGGGATAGTGTGGGTCATGAAATCATAGCAATGAATGATGGCAGTTATCTTATGATTGATGACGGGAAAACGACGCTGTACGGGGAAGCGTATCGGATTAAGGATAGACATCTTGTACAGATATGCAGGGATGGAGAATTTATAAACTTGTAATTTTGAAGCACTGCACACAAACGGTGCGAATTATTTTGTGGATGAACTTCCCGGAAGGCAGGTTCTTAGATAGGTCATCGAATAAATCTACAAAAGCTTCCTAATGGTTATCCCTTCTTAACCCTCACTTAACTTCCCCTCAATTGTCCCTCCACCCCTTCCATGCTATAATAAAGCCATAGGATCCTATTCGAAACAAAAAGTGAAAACAAGTTGAAGAAAAGGAGATTGAGACTATGGCGGTTGAGACTTTTGGAAAGAAAATTTGCCGGTTGCGGAAGCACGCAAATATGACACAGAGGGAGCTGGCGGGGCTGCTGGGAATTTCGGAGCCGGCGGTGTGCAAATGGGAGACGGACAGCTCCATGCCGGATATTATGCTGCTGGCACCTCTTGCGCGGGCGTTGCATACGGATTTAAACACGTTGTTGTCCTATGAGGAAACGATTTCTCCGGAACAGGTGAAGGAGTTTGCGGATGCCGCAGCGGATATCGGTGAGACCGGGGGAACCGGGGCAGAGACGCTGTACTGGAAGGAAAGGCTTCGGGAGTATCCCAACTCCGAATTACTGGCGATGGCATGCGTGAAGCGGCTCATGAAGCTGCAGGTGCAGAAAGCGGAGACCAAGGAGCAGATGGAGCTTCTAGAGGAGCTTCTTCTTACGCTTTGTAAGTCCGAAGCGGTGGAGCTGAAGCTTGAAGCGCAGCGCTATCTGGCAAGTTTTTATATCACAAGTCAGAGGTTTGAGGAGGCGGAAAGCGTTCTTGCCACACTACCGGATTGTGATTTTAATTCGAGACATTTGCATGCGTTGCTTTTGTATGCGAAAAAGGAGTATGCGGCCGGGCGGAAGGAATGCGAGCAGTTTCTGTTTGAGTGTGTGCAAAATGTGCTGATTTGTCTGTCACGGTTGACCGGAATTGCGGCAGCGGCGAAGGATACGGAAAAAGAGCGCCTTTATGGAGAAATGATGTGCCGTCTGGAAAAGGAATTCGGAATTCCGTTCTACCGTGGTGCAACGCAGATGATAGACTACTATTTGCGTTCCGGTGAGGAAGAAGAGGCTGTAAATTGTTTTGAAGCATATGTAGAAAATATATTGAATGTCGAGGAACGCTTGAAGGCTTCCCCGTTCTTCTGCGATTTGGGAGAGGATATCCGGTTCATCTCAAACGGTGCGTTGGTGAGCCTTGCGACGTTCCGGGAAGAGGCGTGTAAGGTACTGCGGAATCCGGGGTATTTGAAGCAGATTCGTGGGGATGAGAGGGTGAAGGTGAGTATGGAGAAGATGCAGGCGTATAGGGAGGCTAATGAACAGTAGATAATTTCGGCGGGAAGCAATTCCCGCCACCTTTTATTATTCCGGATTTGTATAAAGTTATTGCTTGTAACCGACTTTCTGTGCTATACTTATACTAGAATCGAAAGGAGGGCTGGATATGTACGAAACAGTTTTGAATGATAACGTAATCAATGCCGTAAAAAACGAAACCACCTGTCTGGTTCGTGACCTGATGCAGGATGATTTGGTGGAAATGGTTCTTTACGGTTCCTGTGCCCGTGGAGATTATACCGAGGATTCGGATATTGATATTGCTCTTCTGACAAAGAGTAATCGATTGAAAGTAAAGAAGTACGATGAGGAATTGGCAGCAATTGCAACAGAGTTGGCGATGAGGCATTTTGCAATTGTCAATTTTGTTTGCCTGCCATATGAGGAATTTGAAGAGAAGAAAACCTGGTATCCGTATTTTATGAATATTGCGACAGAGGGAATTGTTTTAGATAAGAGATAAAAACTTCTTGTAATATTGCATATAATATGGATGTGAATACTTGACAAGAACATACTTTCGCGTTATTATCCCATCTTTGACAGTTGATTAGAGTATAACACCTCGCAATCCCAGTAATCACAATGGTTGCGAGGTGTTTTGGTTTCGTTTCGAAGTATGGTAATTTATTCTCGACCTTTACTTTTTTTCTGAATTGTTTTCATATCTTTTTTCGTGATAAATTCATAGTCTGTTCGAAAACTGCATATCTCGTGAAGTTTGTCTGTGAGCTTATCCAGTTTGTACACTGGTATGAAGCCTTGCCCCTGGACACTTGCAAAGTTCATGCTTTTCAAGGTTGACAGAATTGTTTCGCACGTATAAGAATCACCAAGTGCCTTTTCAAGATATCTGTATATGACTAGCGATATAAAGCAGGTTAAGAAGTGGGCTTTAATGCGTGTTTCATTCTGCAAGAATATAGGGCTGAAATTTTGTAATGTATATTGCCTGCCATATACATTCTGTGTTATATTTTATATAGAATCCTTAATGGTTTCGTTCATGTGAAAGGAGTAGAAAATGAAAAAAGAATCACTTATAAAAACAAAAGATATCCAAATTATTCGATTGTCTGACCGACCGGAGTTAAAGGACCGGATGGCACAGTGGTTTCATGAAAAATGGGGCATTCCGCTGGAGGCATACCAGGAGAGCATGACAGCAACTGTTCGTCTGCACATGATTGTTCCGCAGTGGTATGTTGCGATGGCAGGGGATACGATTGTGGGCGGTCTTGGTGTCATTGAAAATGATTTCCATGAGAGAAAGGACCTTACGCCAAATGTTTGTGCCGTTTATGTGGAAAAGCCATACCGTGGTCGTAAAATTGCCGGAAAGCTCTTAAATTTTGTCTGCGAGGATATGAAGGCAGCAAGAATTCATACGCTTTATCTTGTGACAGACCACACCGGTTTTTATGAAAAGTATGGCTGGGAATTTCTTTGCATGGTAAAGGAAGAAGGCTCCGACGAAGAGGGGCGAATGTACATTCATAGATAGGTTTATTGTTTGGGGTGTTTGCTGAAGGCTATATTGTGAAATGAGGAAGAGAGGGGGGAGCAGCTTGAAACCGGTAAATATTTTTGCACTTACACGGACAGTAAACTCCAAATTGACACGCAGGCTGGAAAAGCAGATGTCGGAAAGAAATTATTTTCTGAGGGTAAAGGACTGGGAAGTGAAGGGTCTGAAGCTGCTGTCCGAGAAGCTTTTTGAGACGACGGGTGAATATGAGAAACTGTATTTTTATTATTCCTTCCAGATTCCGAAGCTCGGGAAGGAATTTGATCTGCTTCAGATTACAGAGGATCGTGTAATCAACATTGAACTTAAAAGCGGGGAAGTTTCTGATGAAAAGGTGAGAAATCAGCTGCGGCTGAACCGGCAGTATCTTGCCATGCTTGGAAAGACCATTCATTCCTATACCTTTATCAGTAGCGAAAATCGTCTTGTACGGCTTACCAAAAGCGAACGGCTGGTGGAAGAACAGTGGGAAAACCTCGGAAATGACTTGAAGGCAATAGCAGAGTGCTATAGAAATGATGTGGAAGCCCTGTTTCGTGAGGATAGGTATCTGATTTCTCCACTGACCGATCCGGACCGCTTCCTTCGCAGGGATTATTTCCTTACCTCACAGCAGAGAGATATCCGGGGGAAAATCTTGAAAAGCGTTGCGGAAGAGCAGTGCTTATTTCAAGGCTTTACAGGGCTTCCGGGAACCGGAAAAACAATGCTGCTTTACGATATTGCCATGCAGCTTTCCAAATATGAAAAGGTATGTGTACTTCATTTTGGAACCTCTCCGGCGGAACTGAAGCGTCTGGATGCCCTGCTGAAACGAATTGATTTTTATTATTGCCGGAAAGAAGAGCCAAAGCAGGAACTGTACCAAAAGCTTTCCGGGTGTGCCGCAATTTGTGTGGATGAGGGCCACCGGATGTATCCGGAGACAATCCTTTGGCTGGCAGAATATGCAGGTGAAAAGCACATTCCTGTTATTTTTTCTTATGATCTGGAAGAGGCAATCAGTCCTTTGGAACGGGACTTGAATCCGGCGTCAAACATCGAGCAGCTGCCGGGGTATGTGAAATACCGTCTGACAAACCGGATAAGGACAAATTCAGAGCTTTCCTCGTTTATTCAAATGATGATGCATATGTCACGCAGCTGTTGGAGAAAAGAGTTTCGTTCGGTTTCGGTCACTTATGCAAATGACCGTGCAGAGGCAGAGGTGTTCTTAAGGGATTTCCAAAAAAACGGATATGTTTTTATTGACTCCGACAAAGCCTTCTGCAAGGAGTTTGAACGGGTTGTCATGCTGGTAGGGGAATCCTTTTATTATGATGAAGAAGGGTATCTGCGCGCCAAAACCGAATCCGGCTCTGAGTCTGCCGTGCGCACTCTGTTTCAAGGTCTCTGTCGCGCAAAAAACGCTCTTGCCGTTGTAATCAGGAACAACGAGGCGGTGTTTGAGAAGCTGCTTGAAATCATGCAGGGGAAGGAATGAAGTTTATTTTAAGTGATTTGTTGCTTGAAAGGGACACCATTTTATAATGTGTCAAAAGGAGAACGGAAACAATGCTTGACAGACTTTATGCGATTCGATATGGAAAAGGTTTTAAATATGGAGGACCTGAGTTTGCCTTTCTGTATTATCTTGCTAGAGTAGGGGATAAATGGGTTCTGATTGATACCGGATTTTCTTCGTCAGATCTTGCGAGGAATATGGGGATTACAATGCTTCCGATAAGGAATGAAATTCAAGCGATTGTAATGCCGGAGCAGATTAGTGATATTCTCATAACTCACAGTCACTGGGATCATATTGATGATATAGATAAGTATACAAAAGCGCGAATTTATCTGTCTCAGAAGACCTTTGATAAGGCAGTGTCGGAGAATTGTGAGAGTACGCGCAAATGCCTGCACAATGCGAAGGCAAATAACCGTGTTTGTATTATCGCTTCAGGTATGAAGCTGTTGGACACATTCACATATGAAGAGGTTGGTGGTCATGCTGAGGATTCGGGAGTCTTCTTTTTTGAGCATGGAGATTCAAAGTACTGCATTACCGGAGACGAGTGCTTTTCAATAGACTATTTTGTGAAAAACATTGCAATCGATAATGCGTATGATGTTGGGAAAAATGTGCGGTTTACAAACAGATATAATGAGGCGGGTGTAATTCCGCTTCCGTCTCATGATGGGTCGGTTTTGCTTCGATACGGGCAGGTATCGGAGAACATTGCTCGGATTGTTGTGTAGGTGAAAGAAGGCGATTGGCATGAAAACTATACGCCGTGATAAAATAGAAATGTTGACTAAGATGGATGTTAATCATTTATGAGCAGGCAATGATGTGCCTGCGGAAAGGGTAGTGTGTTAAAATTAAAATATTTATTTGAAAACTTTGAACTGGCAAGGAAATGCCTTGAGTTTTATGAATACGACAAAGAATCCATTGATGAAATGTTATCGTATTACTTGAAGAGATTGGCGACAGGCTTAGGGAGTATGATGCACCGGAACAGGTTAAGGCAGAATTTACGTCCGTGCGAGTGAAATTGGAACAGCTTACAGTCTCTTCTGGTAGTTACGGTGTAATCCATTACGATTTTGAGCCTGACAATGTATTTTATGATGAGGAAACGGATAAATTCAGTGTAATCGATTTTGATGATGCAATCCGGTGCTGGTATGCGTTGGATGTCGTGAGAGCGATTGATGCACTTGATGATGTTATAAAGGAGTCAGATTATAAAGAGGCAGAACGCTGTTTTATACAGGGATACCGGAGTGTTACGTCTTTTACTGAAGAACAGATGCAAACATTACCGCTCATGAGGAGGCTTGTTCATTTACAGGAATACTCTACATTACTGTATGTGATGAGCGAGCCTGTTGCCGAAAAGCCGGATTGGATGAACGAATTGACAGATAAGCTTAAGTTTAAGCTCAGACAGCTGGAAAAGTCTATGAGCGGAGTTTTATCCGATTAATCATTTCTTGTGGAAACTAAATATATAGGTTCATATGAAAAAGAGGATTATTATCGTTGGGCAATAATTGATAAAGAATCAGATGAGTGTATAGGTCAGATTGCATTTTTTTTAGTTGATAATAAAAATCACTTTGCAGAGATAGAATACTGTATTGGCTCGGTCTTTCAATGTAAAGGGTTTGCCACGGAAGCTACAAAAGCTACAAAAGCTGTTATAGCTTATGGATTTGAAAACATTAATTTGCATAAAGTTCAGATTTGCACAAAAACCATTAATATTCCTTCTAAAAGAGTAATTGAAAAATGTGGTTTTACATATGAAGGTACATTAAGAGACTATTTCTTCATGGATGAGAGGTATGTCGAACGATTATATTTTTCAATTTTAAGAAATGAGTATAAAGCATGTATACTTTGACTCCGGTTAATGAATAAGTGGGTTGCGATTTTGGAGGTGATTACAGCATGGGTTTTTCCCTTGTACAAGCAGATAAAGATTTATTTGCCATTTATCAAACTATGTATTCAAAAGCTGATATTGAAATGTGGTATGACTGGAACAGACAACTTGACGACACGAAATGGACCGATCAATGTTTTTTTGTTATGTTGGATGGGAAAAAGGTGGGTGGTGTTATTATCACTGATCATGCAATTTCGTACCCTTTCCTAATTTCACCATTTTGCGAAAGGGTAAAGTTTTGGTCTTTTATCTTAAATCATTACCAGCGTGATAATATTAAAGGGGTTTTAGCAGAAGATGTGAGAACATTATTAATGTTTGATTATAAAATCGAAACCGTAAATCAAGTGATGTGCCGCCCTACGGATGTACTCAAATTTGATTTGCCGGATAACTTTATTTGCCGTTCCTTTGACATGAATAAAGAATCCGATGAAATAGGGAATGTAATAATTAATGGCTATAAGGGCAGTATTTGTGATGAAATAAATGGGGCAGCAACACTAAAATCAGCGATTGATGATGTGAAAAATGTACTCAGCATATATTCGCACAAAAACTTTTCTCAGATTATTGCAGAAAAAGCAACGAACAAAATCGTTGCAGTATGTTTGGCGGGAATCGGTGAAAATTACACCCATAATTATGTAGAAATTGCAGATATATGCGTTCTGCCCGAATTCAGAGGAATCGGATTAGCCAGATATTTGATTGGACGCGTTATTACAGATTCATATGGTATATCACCATTTGTGAAGTTGTTTCTTTATGTCGGTAATAATGCTGAATACTTATATCATAAAATGGGCTTTATATCTGGACCGCAATTTACAAACATGACCAAGAGGAGAAAATGTATTTGAAAAAATAAATGACGAAAATCCAAAGCAGGGTGCTTCAGCCGACGAGAAAGTGGCAAAACCGCCTTTCTAAACTCTCGGTTTAGGTGTTAATCAGTATTCTTAACCTATCATGTATTCCTGTTTCATACATGATAGGTTATTATATACTTATAGTACAGCGGTTGGTTTGTTTCCCAGGACAAAACTGATTGGTACTATGAAGAATGATAACTGCTAAGCAGCGGAAAGTTAAGAAGGAGCTGGTGTCTATATGAATCATGATAGAATTGGGAAAAAAATAGTTTTACTAAGAAAAGAACATGGCTATACGCAAGAGGGATTGGCGGAATTGGTAGGGGTATCGCCACAAGCCATTTCAAAATGGGAAAATGGAAAAGCACTACCTGAAACAACTTTATTGCCTATTCTGGCGAAATCATTACATACAAGTATTGATAATCTACTGAATCAAAATGATTTTCAGATTTTATCGGCTTATTATGGAGATGGTATTAGTAGTACAGATGTAACAAGCCGACTTAACAGACTGGTTCAGAATGACAGATTAATCATCGACGTAAATGAACAGGTATTGGATTGTCAGGGAACAGAGGAACGTCCGGCATTTCTGATTGTTAAATATCAGATGGGTGACAGCATTTCTTACGTTTTCGCCAAAGAAAAAGACCAATTACTGATAGATGTGGCAACCGAAGGAATAACTCCATTGGTACATGAAGAAAAAATCAGGATTGTTGCAGCAGTATATGGTACGAGATATAGGTTCCATAATGTATTATCAAAAATAGAGCATTATAAGTTTTTTGAGTGGGACGGATATTCGGCTGATCAAGAGACATTTCCCAGTAATCCCGCCAATGATGGGAAGGAATATCTGACATTGGTGTATCTGAATCAGAATGGTATACATATTGTCACCTGCGAAGAAGGGGAGAGTCTGAAGTATACAGCCGATAAATGTAATTTATTTCGCAAGAGAGCAAGTGGAGAATATTATTTACCCAATGTGCCAGAGCTTCCTGCGTTTGGGAAGGGAAATGAATGTTCATGGGCGGCAGCCCTTACTGCGGCACTTCAAGTCATGGGAAATGCAGTTGATTACAATCAGGTCATGGGTGTGTCGGGAGCATGTTACAGATTAGCATTTTGCGTACCGGATTGGGATTATAGTTCTGTGGACGGCTTAGTGGTATATGATTTTGCAGGACCGGCTTATGAGGCTTTTGGTTATAAGGTGTGCTTCGAAGAACGTATGGAAAAGGAACAGCGTATCTCTGTAAGAAAGAAAATTGTAGAAAGCATATCAGAGAATAAGCCTGTTCTTGCAATCAACTTGAGAGTGGCTCCGGAGTGGGGGATTATCTGTGGATATAAGGAATCAGGCGCTGAGTTGTTCTGTAGGACAAAATATGACCGTGAGATAATCGATAGTGAAGAGTACCAATCAGACAAGCCGAATGAATATGATTATTTATATGTTGACAACTGGCCCTTTATTATTTCATATTTCGCAGAGAAGGGTGATTTGCCTGCGGAGAAAGAAAATCTGCTTAAATCATTACAGATCTTGATTGACTGTAATAAGCAGGGAACCGTTCGAGGGTATGCAACCGGAGGTGAAGCATACAAGGTGTGGGCAGAAGAATTACAGCAGGCTACCTGGTATACTGAGCACGATGATGAATCTCTATTCCGTAGATTTTCCGTAAATCAGTTCTGCGTTCTGGCACTTTGTGATGCCAGAAGGGCAGCAGCTTCGTACCTTGCATCAAGCAAACAGTTGTTGCCGGAGCATTCAGATGAGATAACACAAATTGCTTCGTATTTTGAAGAGGTATCAACGCTTGCAGATACGATTAAAAATATGGTTGGTCTGGAAAAAGTAGTTGAGGTGGCAGAGGTTCGTGCTTTCTGGACAAATGAGAAGAGGAATGCCCAGGCAGATATATTATTAAAGATGCGTGAACTTGAATGGAAGGCAATACAAATAGCAACTGAAGTGTGTGATAATGTTCCGGAAAATGAGGTAGAAGATTATGGTAAAAAATGATAATGCACATTCTGTAAGAATGGTTGGAAGTCTGACAAAAACAGTTGGGAATATTGTAGCAAAAGAATTTGAAGAGAAATTTCCGTTGTCAAAAAGCGCCAATATAGAGAAGAAATTTAGGTGGGCGAAGAATACTTGCGATTTTCTTGAAGAGCGCTTTGATACAGAAACCATTATAGAGATTAGAAAAAAATGTAGATGTAATGACGGCAAGGCGGTAGCAGATAAGATTTTAAAGTATTTAAATAGATCGGATAACATGAAAGATTTTGTAAATTCTTTTAATGCAAATGAAACATTTGCTACCATGGAATACATATCTGAGAATAAAATTCGGTTTTGTTATCCGGAATGTTACTGTGCTTGTGTAAAAAGGATATCGGAAAAAATGTCAAAAACGTGGTGCTATTGTACATTGGGAAATGCCGAAGGGATATTTAAAGAAGTGTTTAAAAAAGACATAAAGGTTTCTTTGCTGGAAAGTATCAAGTCAGGTGGAAATAGATGTGTTATTGAGGTGAGTTGGTAAGTATGTCTAGATTGTTTGTTCCTGCAAAAATGTATTTAAGTCGAAGGGACATATAATTTTGCTCCAATTACTTGGGCTGGTCAAATAATCATCGACATCCGGCTCCATACACGATATAATGAAGACGAAGTGAGGATTTGCAAGCTTGCTTGCAAAATCCGAGCGCAGTGAAAGATCATGAACGAAGTTCATGATATAATAGGTTCATATAAGGTCGACGGGAAAAGAGTTCCATCTGTTCTGCTTTCGGATAACGGCCATTGAACTTGGAAAGGAAAATACATAAAGAGAATGAAGTTATATCACTACTATGATAAAAATATGGGACCATTTAAGAATTTATCAGAGCTATCCTATGATGAGGCTAATGCAATTATTTCCCAAATAAAGGAATTAAAACCAAATACACAATGTGCCAAACGTGATTCTGAGTACATGTTTCGAAGACATATGTATGAAGACATTATGAGAAAAGAATTCGCAAAAAAGGGAGGAGTGATGAAAAGGAATACTCCACATTATATGGTTGTTGAGCAGTGCGAGTGGTTAATGTCGTGGTTTGAAAATCCCGGCTATATTGAAATCCCGATTGAAAACTTTGACTTACAGACAGTCTCTTTTACCTATGGAGATTCCCATCCGACATTCAGCCCGTGGCCGAGAGACGATGATTGGAAAGAATACCGAAGAAAAATCTATACTTACGATGAGATTGTTGGATTAATCAAAAAGTATGATTTACCGCAAAATTGGAACAATGAAGGAAAATTCGGACCTGAAAGATATATTGAAGCGCAAGTATGGAGTGATGAGGCCATAGAAAACTATTTAGGCAATAGCAGTACGGAGAATGCCTTAGAGGGAGAGGTATAGTAATCATAAGGAGATATATACAGATATGACACCAAAGTATAAAAGAACATTAACTGCCTGTTATTTCGGATTTATCACACAGGCAATATCTGCTAATTTTGCACCGTTATTGTTTTTAATACTACATAAGGAGTATGCGATTTCGCTCGGAAAGATTGCTTCAATTCCGACAGCTTTTTTCTTGACACAGCTGCTTGTCGATTTGTTTTGCGCGAAATTTGTAGATAAAATCGGATATCGAAGGAGCATTGTGGCATCGGAGGTGCTGTCGGCTGCCGGATTAATCGGGCTTGCTGTGTTACCGGAAGGTTTACCTGACCCATATACCGGAATCATAATCAGTGTCATCATTTATGCAATAGGAAGCGGACTGATTGAGGTACTTGGAAGCCCTATCGTAGAGGCTTGTCCGTTTGAAAATAAGGACAGTGTGATGAGCCTGCTGCATTCGTTCTATTGCTGGGGGAGTGTAGGTGTAATTCTGGTTTCAACATGCTTCTTCATGCTTTTCGGAACGAGACATTGGCGTATTCTGGCTTGTTTATGGGCTCTGCTTCCGCTTTATAATATCTATAATTTTATGACCTGTCCGATTGAGCGGCTTACGGAGGAAGGAAAGGGACTCGGTATCGGAAAGTTACTGAAAATACCGATGTTCTGGGTTTCTGTCATATTGATGGTCTGTGCCGGTGCAAGTGAGCTATCTATGGCACAATGGGCATCTGCTTATGCTGAGTCGGCACTTGGTTTTTCTAAGAGTATCGGGGATATTGCCGGACCTTGTCTGTTTGCGGTTGCAATGGGAATCTGTCGTGTATTTTACGGAAAGTACGGGGAAAAGCTTGATTTGATGAAATTTATGATAGGTTCCGGGGCATTATGTGTAGTCTGCTATCTGCTTGCTGCACTTGGAGGAAGTCCGGTGCTTGGGCTGATAGGCTGCATTGTCTGCGGCTTTTCGGTAGGGATTATGTGGCCGGGGACAATCAGTATTTCATCAAAAAGAATTCCTCTCGGAGGAACGGCGATGTTTGCATTGCTTGCAATGGCGGGGGATATGGGAGGCGCTGTCGGTCCGGGAATCGTAGGGCTTGTAACGCAGAGTTCCGGAGATGACCTGAAGGCCGGAATGCTTGCAGGAAGTATTTTTCCGGTAGTGCTTGTTCTTTCTGTATGCGTACTCAAGGTAATGGAAAAGAAAATAAATGTTGAGGTTACAAAGGACTGAAGTGCTATAATCAGGAGGATAAGGCTATGATTTATATTCCGGAAAAAATAAATGATATTGTAGGTAATCAGCCATATACAAGAAATACTGTCGGGATGTCTGGCTCGGATGTGCTTATTTTTCCAAAGCATGTTTTAAAAATTCAGAAGCGAACGGCAGAAACCGATAATGAACATGATATTGTGACATGGTTAAACGGCAGAGTCCCGGTTCCGGAGATACCGGAGTATGTAGTGGAGAATGAAACAGCATACACGCTTATGACAAGAGTGGACGGAAAAATGTTGTGCGATGAAGAATTTTTAAATAACCCTGCAAAGCTGATAAAGATTGTGGCGGAGGGGATGAAGCTGCTATGGAGCGTTAATGTCTCTGAATGTCCGCTCTGCACCAGCCGTCTGGACGAGCGATTAAAGGAAGCACGCAGGAACGTGGAAAACGGATTGGTTGACCTGGATAATGTGGAACCGGAAACCTTTGGACCGAATGGCTTTTCGAACCCGGAGGAGTTGCTTATCTGGTTGGAGCAGAATCGCCCGGAGGAAGATATTGTGCTGACACACGGAGACTTTTGTCTGCCGAACATCTTTGTCGATAATGACAAGGTGAGAGGTTTTATTGATCTCGGTAAAATGGGACCTGCGGACAGATGGCAGGACTTAGCGATTGCACTTAGAAGTATGGAGCACAATTTTTCGGGAAGGTATAACAACGGGAAATCCTACTTTAAGTTTGAACCTCAGATGTTACTTAATGAGCTGGGTATCGAAATGGATGAGGCAAAGAATCGGTATTATATGCTGTTAGATGAGCTCTTTTAGTGAAAATACTATAGGGCTGTTACTTGCATTAATCCGGTCTTGCCTGTTTTGTTTCAGAAAAAGGTATGAGAAATTATTGACCGGAAAAAGAAATTAAGCTATAGTAATAGAAAAGATGCTTATATTCATATTATTATATTTGAAATGATGTTAGCAGTCTTTTGAAAAGTAGTTTTGGAGGGATAGTATGATGTGTCACAGGATGATTGATTTAAGCAATTCACTCTGTACAAGGTCTGATGAACGGACGACGCTTGTGCAGAGATAACAGACGACGCATGCGACATATTCGTTGTTAATAAAATCGTCCGCATTGGATTTTGTGCTTATGGAGTATTGAAAAAAACATAAGGAGAGAAATTCAATGAATAGCAATTTTAAAAGATATATAATATTTTGGATTAGTCAGGCATTGTCACAATTAGGAAGTTCCATGACCGGATTTGCTTTGATCTTATGGGCATATACGCAAAATGGTTCAGCTATGACAGTTTCGTTGATGTCATTTTTTAATTATGTACCGTATATTATTGTGAGCTTGTTTGCAGGTGCATTTGTAGACAATCACAGTAAAAAGAAAATCATGCTGGCATCCGATAGTATAGCTGCCGTTTGTTCCGCTGTCATATTTATTTTAAATGTGGGATGTGGACTGCAAATATGGCATATATATTTAGTGAACTTTATTATAGGTTTTATGAATGCCTTTCAAGGACCTGCATCATCAGTAGCAATCGGAAAGATTGTACCGAATGATAAATTGACACAGATAAGCGGAATGAATTCTTTTTCGGGCAATCTCGTAACAGTTCTGTCGCCGATACTGGCGTCATCATTGTTTGCACTGGGAGGACTTAAGCTTATTCTGTCAATTGATTTACTTAGCTTCATATTTGCTTTTTTGGTATTATTTCTTATACTCAAGGTTCCGGAGGATACACCACAGAAAGCGGAAAAAAAGTCCATGTTTTCAGGATGTGCAGAAGGATTCCGTTATTTAAGAGGTAACAGTGGAATCTTTATGATTATCATCACAATGGCATTGTTAAATTTCTTTTCAAGACTGACTTATGAGAATATTTTGTCACCGATGATTCTCGCAAGAAGCGGAAACAATAGCTTTGTCTTAGGTATTGTAAATGCGGTAATGGGAATTGGCGGAATTGCAGGTGGTATTATTGTTTCCACCGGAAAGGTGAAAGGAAACAGTGCAAAGATGATTTATGTATCAGCATTTCTTTCATTTTTATTAGGTGACATTACGATGGGAGCCGGAAGGAATCTGATTTTTTGGTCATTTGCGGGATTGGCGGCAAGCCTTCCGATTGCTTTCATCAATGCAGGGCAGACGGTAATTCTGTATCGATATGTTCCTGAGGAAATGCAGGGAAGAATTTTTGCAGTGCGGAATGCACTCCAGTTTAGTACAATCCCTTTAGGAATTCTATTGGGGGGCATTTTAGCTGATTATGTGTTTGAACCATTTATGATGACAGATAATCCGGTTGCTATTATTTTGCAGAAGATGGTAGGAACGGGTGCAGGAAGCGGTATGGCAGTGCTGTTCTTATGTACAGGAGTATTAGGAGCGCTATTTAGCTTCATTTCGTATCGGCAAAAGACTATTCGAAATCTTGAAATAGAAAAATAAATATACTTCAAGGGGCGATTATCTCGCCCCTCTTTATGTTTCTTGCAATACGAAAGAATATGACAAAAGTCATATCGGAAACAGTTCTTTCTTCACTTCCGGACAAAATGAAAAGCTGATATGATAACAGTACAATAAATAATGTCGAAGAGAGGAACCGTGGATGACAGAGATTGTATTAAAAACAACGGATTTGACGAAGAAATATCAGAACAAGGCAGTGGTAGACGGACTGAATCTGGAGATTAGAAGGGGTGAAGTATTTGGTCTTTTGGGACCGAACGGGGCAGGAAAGAGTACAACAATGAATATGATTTGTTCTCTTGTACGACCGACTGCGGGAACGGTTGAATTATTCGGGAAGAACCCATGGAAGGATAAGAAGGAAGTAATTCACAAGGTGGGATACATTCCTCAGGAGCTTGCAATTCATGGAAATCTGAAGGCATGGGAGAACGTGGAGCTTTTTACCTCATTGTACGGAATAAAGGGAGATACGCTGAAAAAGGCAGTGGCTGATTCTCTTGAGTATGTCGGACTCGCTGAAAGAAGGCAGGAGTTCGCAAAGAATTTTTCGGGAGGTATGAAGAGGAGGCTTAATATTGCGTGCGCAATCGGACACAAGCCGGAGCTTCTCATTTTTGATGAACCAACCGTGGGAATTGACCCGCAGTCCCGTAATTTCATATTGGAGAAAATCAAGGAGTCAAATAAGAACGGAGCAACCGTAATATATACAAGCCATTACATGGAGGAGGTAGAGGCAATTTGTACAAGAATTGCCATTATGGACAACGGAAAGATTATTGCGTGCGGAACAAGCAGTGAGCTTAAGAAGCTTGTGACTAACGGAAGTGAGGATATTACACTGGAGGAAGTGTTCCTTACCCTGACCGGCAAAAAACTGAGAGATTATGCGGAATAGGGGGGATACGATGATCAGGTATTTAATAAAAAATAATTTTAAGCTGATGCTGCGAAATAAGTGGAATCTGATTATTCTGGTTCTTGGTCCGGTGCTTATTATTATGGCTCTTTCTGCAGCGTTTGCAGAGCTTATGAAGTCGTACGAGGGAGTAGATGAGTTTTCAGCCGGATATAGGGTATCGAAGGACTTTGTGATGTATGAACATATGGATGAGATTAAGGAAGCCGGAAATAAAAGCGGGATAGACCTTTATGAGTATCCGGAGGGAAAGCCGGAGGAAATCATAGCAAACAATAAGCTGGCCGGCTTTGTTGAGTTTACCGGAGATTCCTATGTACTTTACAAAAGCGGTGATTATGAGGTTGAGGGGCTTACGCTGGAGTACTTTGTAAGCAGGATTATGGATGAGGGGTTACGTGGTGTGTTGCAGGGGATTGCTGCCGAGACGGGAGGCATTGATGCCATGGGCAGTGTAAGCGAAGTGAATATGCTTCCGGAAGAAGAGCTTCCGTATATGCCTGCTGTTGATTCCACTGATTATTACGGAATCGTATATATTGTCTATTTCTGCTGGTGCGGTATGGTATGTGCCACAGGAGTATTAAGCAATGAAAAGAAGTATGGAATCGGGAAAAAATTTCAGGTTTCGATACAAAGTGAGTTAAAGCTGTACATCAGCAGACTGCTTCCAACCGTGTCGGTTGTCACGGTCGGAATGGGTATTGCAACAGGTACAACAATATTATTGTACGGGATTCATTGGGGGAATGCCCTACTGTCAGCACTTGTGGTATTTATGATGATTCTGGCAGGAGTCTCTTTCGGACTAATGCTTTACTATTTATCAGACAATATGGCGATTACGGTTATCGTCCTCTTTACGGTTGTATGGTTTATGGGCTTCTTTGGCGGAAGCTTTGAAACATATATGTATTCTTCCTCGTCTGACACACTAAAGCAGCTGTCGCCGCTATATCACGGAAACAGAGCTCTTGTGGAGCTTTCCTGTATGGGACACAGCAGCTATGTGAACAGTGCGGTTATTTACTCACTGATTATTACATTTGGATGTTCTGTAGTATCGGTTGTGGCCGGAAAATTGAGAAGGAGGGGAAGAGCATGATTTCGTTGTTGAAAATGAACCTGAAGTTGTTAATAAGGAATAAGGGCTTTCTGTTTTTCCTTCTTGTTACGCCTATCATCTCAACAATTATTTTGAGTATTAAGACTGATACAGCGTACACGGGAGGGAAACAGAGTCAGGAGATTATTGAGCTTCGGGACTATAATGTGAGGGCTGTCTATAAAGGTGATACCTCGGCATTTATAGTAAAGGTGTATGATGGTTCATATTCTGATTTATCGGAATACATGATGAATGAGCTTGCAAAAAAAGGCTTATATTCCATCTGCAGATGTGATGTCAGAGAGCTGACCGAAGAGCAGGTATATGAGCAGGCAAAAAAGGATGCATTTGATGACAGGGCAGGGGTGCTTATTTACCTGAAGAAGAGTTTTGAACAGGCTGTTTTGGAGAACAGGCTTGAGGACGGAGTCAGGTTCTATCTCGTGTCAGAGGATAAGCGATTGGAGCTGTTTGAAGCAGACTATAAGAGCCTGTTACGAAATATATCGCAGGCGCAGGTAATTGTAGGCGCAGACGGTGGTAAGATTGTCGCAATGCTTAAAAAAGCAGAAGGAAGCCTTCCTGAAAAGAATATTGTTAGTCTTGCGGGGGAGAGTGGAATTGAGCTAAGTAATCAACAGATAAATCAGAAAACGATAATCGGATATTCATTTGCCATCATTACTCTCGGTTTCCTTTTCTGTGGTGTTTTTGTTGCACATACGGTAATTGAGGAAAAGAATAATAAAGTGTTTACAAGAGTGATGATTTCCAAGGTAACAAGCAAAGAATATTTTTTATCGAAATTTGCACTTGCGTTTGTTGTTGCTGCCATGCAGACAGTGGTGCTTGCAGTATGCATATTTGCTATCAGCGGTATTGATTTTGGGATAAATAAATTTGTTTTTCTTCTTATTGTTTTTCTGCTTGGACTCATATTCAGTATGCTTAGCCTTCTTGTGGGAGTTCTTCTTGGCGACATAATGAATTCAAACTACGCGATTTTCGCCATATGGAGTGTATCAGCATTACTTGCCGGTTTGTACTTCCCATTAGATGATACTACTACGGCAATGAAGGTGATTTCACGACTGATGCCGCAAAAATGGTTTTTAAATGCAACAGAAATGCTTTTGGTAGGAGACAAAAGTGCATATCCTATGTTATTATGTATTACAGTAGCATATTTAGTCTTTATTATAAGTATAGGAAGCGTCGGTCTGAGAATGAAGAAGGTTGATGCGTAAACATAGGAAGGAAGCAGGCAATGGGGGAGCAGCTGAGAGAAAATTACTTTTTGGCAGTCCGGATGGGGTTGCTGCTTGTATTGGAACTATATATTGTTGTGACACAGCCTGAAACGGCAGGGGCATCTGCAGGGATGCTCCTGCTTCTTGCATTATTTTTTGGGTCAATGATTGTGAAGGAGTTTGTAAAAGGGAAAAAGAGGATTTTTTCCTTTGTGCTTTGCCTGTTCTTTTACATCATTATTGTGGCTGCCTTTGGAAGATGCTTTCTGCTGTTGGGAGTGCCACTTGCCTATGAGGTTATTTCTTTTACAGGCTTCGGTATAGCCTGGTATATTTTCCCTGCACTTATCAGTCTGATTCCGAGTCAGGTGGGATTTACCGAAAGACTTCTTATAGTATTTTTTATTGGTATCATCTATGTTCAGAATGATTTGGTTGTTATGGTTTACAAAAAGCAGCTTAAGGAAGAAAACTTAAATGAACAGAGCCTGAAGCGTGATATCAATCGGAGAGAGAATGAACTTAAGGAGGAGCTTAAAAAGAATCTTCTCATGACGGAAAACCGTCTTCTTGAAGAAAGGGCACAGCTTTCACAGGCATTACATGATAAGCTTGGTCATAATATAAATGGTTCGGTGTATCAGCTGGAGGCGATTAAGCTTTTGCTTCGAAAGGAGCCGGAGACCTCTGAAAGAATGATACAGGCTGTAATTAACCAGCTGAGAGAGGGTATGGATGAGATCAGGGCAATCCTCAGAAAGGAACGCCCGAGAAAGCATAAGCTCGCAATGATGCAGCTGGAGAAGTTATGTGAGGAATGCAGGGAAAAGGGAATAAATGCGAATCTTGTAACAGAGGGAGAGCTTTCACAGGTGCCTGAAAAACAGCTCGAAACAATTCTTGACAATTCCTATGAGGCAGTATCCAATTCGATTAAATACTCCGGGTGTGATAAGATAGAAATAAAAATTCATGTAATGAATAAAATGGTACGGTGCAGCATATCGGATAACGGAGTGGGATGCAAGGAAATCGTTGACGGTATGGGACTTGCGGGAATGCGTAGAAGAATGAGAGATATTAACGGTATTCTGGACTTTGAATCAGAGGTGGGATTTATAATCAATATGTTATTACCGCTCTAAAGGGGAGGAATCTATGGAAAAGATTAAAGTGATTATTGCAGATGACAGTGATTTTGTAAGAGACGGTATGAGAATCATACTGAGCGTAGATGAAGACTTTGATGTGATTGGCTGTGCCTCTAACGGACGTGAGGCAGTCGAGATAGCCGAAGTAAATGCGCCGGATGTCTTTTTAATGGATATTCAGATGCCGGAGATGGACGGTATTGAAGCTACTAAGTATATAGTTGAGCATAATCTCGGCAAGGTGCTGATTCTTACCACGTTTGATGATGATGAGCTGGTGCAGCGTGCACTTAAAAACGGTGCAAAGGGGTATCTGATTAAGAACCATACGCCGGAGCATTTAAAGCAGATGATTCGGTCGGTATACCACGGAACCGGTGTCATGGAGGAAACGATTCTGGAGAATCTGGCAAAGAACACAGGGACAAAATCTGCCGGGTTTTGCGAGGAAGGCTATACCTCCAGGGAACTGGACATCATAAAAGCGGTTGCGGAGGGACTTTCCAATAAAGAAATCGCAGCAAAGCTGTTTATCAGTGAGGGTACGGTAAAGAATTATATTACTACGATACTGGCTAAGGAAAATCTGTCCCATAGAACGGCATTGGCGGTGTATTACCTGACGGGGAAGAAGTGATATTTGCAGAGCACACGGCAAAGTACCTTCGGATGCAGCGATTCAAATAAGAGCAGCGGGATATTTTCCGAATATATTAAAAATTTTCAGATAGGATTGCCTTACTTTAAAATATATGTTATGATAGAGAAAAGGATTTTCATTCACTAAACTTATTACCGGAGTAAATGCTTGTAATGTAACAAAGGAGGGCAATCTGCTATGGAGAAGGATTTCTTTTATGAAAATGACTTGCGGGTTACGAAAATGGCAGTCAAAGTGTTACGCTGGCTTATTATTGTTTTTCCGTTACTGATATTATTGTCGGTTATAGGAATTTTTCAGTCCGAAGTACCTAAATTACTCGTTCTTACCTGTATCGCTCTTGTGGTAATAGTGGGACCTACGGTTGCGTTAAAGCTGAATGTACCGATAGGAGCCATGAAATATATCAGTGTACTTGCACTTGGTGGTCTTGTAGCACTGATGGCTACGGATTCTACGATAGGAATTTATATGACCTATGCGCTTGCCATGGTTTTTAGTATCTTCTATTTCGATAAGAGGTTTACTCTCCGTGTTTCGATTTTCAGTTATGTGTTACTGGTTGGGTCGTTGTATTTTCGTTCGCTGAATGTACAGCAGATTGAGTTTGCAACAAATTTTGAGTGGTTTGTAAGCCGTTCCCTCGGATTTGCACTGGAAGCAGTGGTGATGAGCATTGTCTGTGTAAAGGTTGCCGAAGCTTCTCATAATATGCTTGAAAAGCTGGCGGATACGCAGCAGACCGCAAATCTGGTGGAGCAATGTAAGAATGCTTCGGGAGAATTAAGCGGGGTTGTGGAGAAGCTGGAGGAGTGCATTCAGGGCTTTGCAGCTACGAACAATGTCATTACGGAGTCTGCCACAGCTACTCTTGAAGACTGTAATAACAGTGTCAGGTTTGCTGATTCGGTATGCAGTTCTATGGGAGAGTTAAATGATAATGTAAATGTCATTGTGGAGAACACAGCCCAGATGCTTGATATTTCTAAGGAGACTACCGAAAAAGTCAAAGGATATATCACTTTACTTGAGAATACTACTGAGGATATGCAGGAAATCGTGCAGTCTGCCCGTCATACCGAAGAGTCGATTGCCAGTCTGGAAGCCGGAATGAAGGAGGTTTCCGAATTTGCTGCGACGATTGCGGGAATTACAAAGCAAACCAATCTTCTTGCGCTGAATGCTTCTATAGAGGCTGCAAGAGCCGGAGAAATGGGAAAAGGCTTTAATGTGGTGGCACAGGAAGTCAGAGTATTAGCGGATGATTCCCAGAAGGCAAGTAATGCAATCAGCGGAATTTTGCAGAATATCTCTTCTTTATTGGAAGAAGTGCGAACCTCCAATCAGCAGAATCTTGATAATATTACAGAGGGTATTGATAAGCTTGTTTCTGTAGGAAAGGAAGCGGAAAGCATCGGAGTACTTCAGACCGAGTCCGGCAGAAAGGCAGAAAATGTAGCTGCCTCCAGTAACGAAACATTTGCACATGGACAGCAGGTAATGGCAATGATAAGCCAGATGCAGCAGTTAATAGAGAGCACTCTTAGCAATGCAAATCAGATTGTTCAGGAGACAGAGACACAAAAGGGAGTAACAAAAGAGGTACAGACCTCCTTTGTTCAGGTAAATGATGTGTCTGCGAATCTGTTGGAGCTTAGCAGATAATGATATTATGAAGTATAGGCTGCTTTGCCCTGACAACATAATGCGGCAAGGTAGTTTTTGTAAACAGATGCGGTATTGGAACAAATACTTCAGGCCTTCATAGGATAATAAAAAAAGGAGTTATGCTATGACAGCCGATTGTTGTGCAAAGCATGCGGACTACGGTCCGAATCCCTATGTGGCAAATATAGAACGAATAACAACTGAAAATTCTAACTTTCGGACCGCAATATGGACCGGATGCCATATGCAGATGACAGTTATGTGTATTCCGCCCTGCGGAGAAATAGGTCTTGAGGTGCATCCGGTTACGGATCAGTTCATCAGGGTGGAACAGGGAAGAGCCGTGGTGAAAATGGGAAAGTGCAGGGAATGTCCGGATTTTTGCCGAAGCATGAGGAAAGGAGATGCTGTTTTTATTCCTGCCGGGATGTGGCATAATGTCATAAACGAAGGAAAACAGTCTCTACAGGTATCTGTGATTTATGCACCGCCGAATCATCCGCAGGGAACGGTTCATCATACGAAGAAGGAAGCGGAAGAATATTGATTTTTACAGGGTGTCGTTTGATGCGGCACCCTTTCCTTAATTGCTTAAAATTCCCCTTGATTTTTTTGACCGGCTGTGGTACTCTTTAATTGAGTTAGCTATTGCTTACTATAATGAGGAGAGTTGTAACATATCCTATAAATAATCGTATATTATTAGAAATGGAGTGAGATTGATGAGTCAGATGATGTTACCTTTTATACTTACACTTTTTGCGGGGCTCAGTACCGGAATCGGGAGTCTGATTGCCTTTTTAGCCAAAAAAACAAATAAACGTTTTCTATCTCTGAGTCTGGGCTTTTCGGCGGGCGTGATGATTTATGTATCCATGATAGAAATCTTTTTTAAGGCTAAAAATTCTTTAATGGCAGAGCTGGGAGATCGTGCCGGTTCATGGGCTACAGTGGCAGCCTTTTTTGGCGGAATGTTTTTAATTGCACTGATTGATAAGGTGATTCCTTCGGAGGAAAACCCGCATGAAACCAAGAGTGTGATTGCGGACAATGAGGATGCACCGAAGACAAAGAAGCTTATGAGGATGGGGGTTTTTACGGCACTGGCAATCGCAATTCACAATTTTCCGGAAGGGCTGGCAACCTTCGTATCTGCCCTGCAGGATCCGGGAATTGCTATTCCGATTGTGACTGCAATCGCGATTCATAATATACCGGAGGGAATTGCGGTATCGGTGCCGATTTATCAGGCAACCGGTTCCAGAAAAAAGGCATTTTTGTATTCCTTTTTGTCAGGACTTGCGGAACCGGTAGGAGGAGTTATCGGCTGGCTGATTTTAATGCCGGTGATGAGTGATGTTGTGTTCGGTATTATTTTTGCAGGCGTAGCGGGAATTATGGTGTTTATCTCCGTAGATGAACTTCTGCCGGCAGCAAGAGAGTACGGGGAACACCACATTTCCATCTACGGACTTATTGCCGGGATGATGGTCATGGCGGTGAGCCTGCTTCTGTTTCTATAGCAGAGCTGTTCCAAACGTTTTGCTGTTTCCGACAGCCCTCTCTAGGAAAGAAAAGCTTCTGCCTGCTTTATGCGTTCCGTAAACTGCGAATAAAATGAGGCATCGGCAACATAAGGAGTCAGGAAAAACAGCTTTAACAGTGCGGTCGTCAGGACACCGATGGATGCGGTGTCCGTAGCGGCCGCAATTTTTTCCTGTGCCCGGAGCACCAGACGATGCCATGCGATGAGGAAGGCTTCGTATTGTTCCGCATTTGCAAGACCAATCCAGTTTTTTAACTTCACCTTTGGCGCAATCCGGTTCGGACATTCATGAATTTGCAGGATATAGGAAAGCGTCTCTTCTTCAAAATAGCGCGCAAGCGGGAATAAACGGCACAGTCCCGGACGGTTCGCGTGAATTTTGCACAGTCCGTCATCGTTTAAAAAAGGACAGGACTTTGTTTCTTTTGAAAAATTCAAATGAGGAAGTAAAAGCCCGTTTACCGGCTTGAGGGCAATCTGTTGTCCGGTATAAAGCTGTTCAAAGGAAAGTCCTTCGCCTGCAGAAAACTGATAGATGTCAAACGGATCCAGCGTAATTGTATCTTCCGCAAAACGGCAGCAGGAGGCAGAGCCGCCGCAGCTGTCACAGCCCAGTTTTACCATATCATGCAGCGCATATATTTTTCCGTCGGAAATTTCTTTTAAATCTACTTTGTGTTCCATTGTGTATTCCTCGCTTTAGAAAAACATTAAGTAATAGTAGGCCGGCAGGGCATAACGTACCGCTTTTATCCATGGAAAGAAGACAGATAAGTCTGCAATCACCGGAGTAAATACAAGGGTACATAAAAGTATCATCGGAAATGCGGCACAAAGCATAGTATGATTGGAAATCAGTGTGCCGAGAATCAGGTAAAACAGTATCATTGCGGCAATGTAACACAGCAGGGCGGAAACCTCCCGCCATAAGTCCTGAGCACAGCCCGACAGAAAGGGAATAAGGAGGCTTATGAATGCTGAAGGTAACAAATAGGACAACAGGGAGAAGAATGAAAACAGATATCCATGTACCCCGTAAAGCTTTGTATACAAACCGTTTTTTCGGTCGCGGTGAATCGTTAAAAGACCTAAGAAGCCGCAAATAAGCAAAAAGACGGCAGTCAGTCCGCGTATTACGGAAAGTGCTGCGGTCGTAGTACCGAAGGAACCCGAGCTTCCTTCCTCAGAGAGAAAATGAATCTCAAAGCGGAAGGTGGAGCCGTCGGATAAATGAGAACGATAGCTGCGCTCTATATCGATGTCTGTCACCGGAGGGAGAAGAAAGGAAACAGCTGCTTCGTCTGTAAACGGCAGATGAGAAGCCTCGTAAAGACAGTTTATTAACAGGGAAAGGGCATATTCCTCAAATAAAGATGCATATACGAGTTCATTCAGGATGCCTTTGCAGGTCGTATTTTCAGAGATATATACCGTAATCAGATTCTTGATACGGCTCTTATTTAACTCTGCCCCCAGAGGCTTGCGAAACAGATATCCGCACTCAATCTGATTACTTTGTACCAGCTTTTTTAACTCATCCTCATCGGAGACCTCAAAAAACGTAAAAAGGGAATCCTCCGTTTCCGTAAGCTTTTTACAAAGTGTTTCTGCCAGAGGGTCTTCGGTGGCAAGGCAAAGCCCTACCCGGATGCGTGTGTCTTCCTCTGCTCGGAAGGTATGGGAGAGAAAAAGTATGAAGACCGGAAAAAGAAGTAAAAGCAGAAGAAATGATTTATTTTTAAACAATCGTTTCAGCTGCAGTGAAAAGAAAACGGCAGGCTTCATGTGTCTACCTCCTTTCCTCGTATCAGGGAACATACCGCAAGAAGGAAGAGAGCAAGTGCGGTATGAATCAGGAGTATAAAGCTGTCCTTCGGGGCGAGAGAAGCCGCGGCAAGTCTCCGGAGCCCTTTCAGACAGGCGCTGAACGGAAGAAACGGGGTGAGACCGGAAAAGAAATCCGGTAAAAATGCATACGGAAGAAAGCCACCGGCAAACAGTATCATAAAGAGTCCCGAAAATGTAAATGCCAAAAGTCCCTGCCCGGCGTTCCGAAACAGAGAGAATACAAGCTGTGTGCAGGCGGAAAAACATAGTGCGGTACAGATAAGAAAAAGGACGGCGGATGCAGAAAGGGAAAGGTCCGGGAAAAGAATAAGTGCAAGACCGCCAAGTGCAAAGACAAAAAACAGGTAAAACAGGACAAACGGGAGAAAACGACTGGCCTCTAACATAAACATGTTTATTCCGTTCCTTCTCAGCTGCCGGTAAAACGTCATCGGAGCAGGGGTGCACAGAAAGCTTCCCATACCTGCTCCGAGAAACAGCAGGAGACATAGAAACAGCGTACACCCGTAATATGCCATAGGCGACAGCTCTCCGGTAGCGGTGGTGGATTTTGCCGAAAACACGGATTCTCTGGCAATGGCATAATTCAGATTTGCGACATTGATATCATAATAAATATCAGACAGATGTCCGGTAAGTCCGTATTCCCTGTAAAGATCCGTAGCGGCATAAATTGCAGCCTGGGCAGCTCCGAGTGTAAGCGCACCGGCCTCTGCGTATTTGGAAACCAAAAGGGAGGGGAAGGAATCTCCGCCCGGAAGATAAAGCAGGGCAGGGATATTCGTAGAATCCAATATACCGGAAAACATCTCCTTCGGGAGCACCAGTACGGCACAGACTGACCCGGTACGAAGGGCATCCATTGCCTGTGCTTCATCCATTTCAAGGAAAGAAAAGCTGTTTGCCGCCTCAGTTTCTGTGATAAGCGGCAGGATTAGTTCGAGATAAGATTCGGAATCGTAGTTGACCAAAGCCACCGGAGCGGTTACTGTACCGGTGTTTTTTGTATGCATTTCCTTTGCCCAAAAAACAGCCATACCGGCAAGGAAAAGCGGTATGACTGCTCCTGCAATCAGCTTCGGAACTGCTTTGAGGGCTCTTTTTAATTGTAAGAAAAAGAGAACGGTCATGGAAGTTCCTCCTTGTCGGTGTGGCTGTATATCACTCATTTGTTTCTGATAAGCGGATTATTCAAACATTCCAAAAAGCCCGGATAATACCGGATCGTTTTGCAAATTGGTGAAAATCTCGCCTGCTAAGGCTGTAAAATCATCCTGTGTCATGTCAAACAGTGCATATTCCGTACCGGACGGAACGGAAATCTCACATGACGATGTATCCAGATAGTAACTGCCTGCAAGAGAGACGGAGAATAAGTCCGCAAGCTTAATTTCCAGATAATTTATATCAAAGGTGTATTTCTTTCCTTTTTCCACACCGGTAAATTCCCCTTCTCCGGAGAAGCTTAATGTCTGGTCATCATATGTCATGGCAGAGGAGAATGTTAATTCGTGATTTAATGTATCGTACTCCTGCTGATATTCAAAGGAAATGCTGCCATTTTCGGAAACAAGCTCAAGTGTAGCTTCAAGAGCCTCTAACGGAGCTGACTCACCGTAAAATTCAACAGCGAAGATCAGGGTATCCGCACCGGTTTGTACCTCATAGGCAATATAGCTGATGTAACCGTCCTTGGTGACTGCAACGGTAAGGTCAAGATCACCGAGGGTATCGGCAAGAGCGTCCAGTTTCTCTTTCATATCTTCCGTGTCATAATCCTCTGTGGAGGCAATACCTTCCATGGATTCTATCATGGAGGACATATACTCCTGCATATACCGGCCGGCAGCGTCCAGTACACCGGCATACGCGTCCTGAGGAACGGTAACCTGATATACATTTTTATAGGCGACACTGTCAGGAAGAGAAACATCTTCCTTTTTCAGTTTGTCAACCGTTATTTGCTCATGAAGTTCATCACAGGCATTTGTGAGATATTCCGGAATCTCCGGAACTACAGGAGAGAAAAGCTTTTCCGTAATATTGGATGAAAAGCCTTCCGGAAGCGTAAGGCCTTGTGAAGCCAGAAGCTGTGCCAGAAAGGAGTCGGATGCAAGGTCGTCTTCCAGTGTGGCAAAATCAACAGAAACACTTCCGTTAAGCAGCTTCGGAACCGTAAGGTAAAGCTTTGAACCGTTAAGCTGTCCGCCGAGTGTGAGGTAGTCGGTATTGCCGTAGGTGATTCCCAGAGTACCTGCACTTTTTTTGTTGGTTAAATCCGAGGCGGTGTCCAAACGGAATCCGAGACCGGTGAGAAATCCGGCATAAGCATCCATTCCGGAGCCTTTGAGTTCCTGTAAGCTGAGGGACAAACCGGAGGAGTATGCTGTTTTTTCGTTTACGGCGTTGCTTAATTCTTCCGTACCGAGGAGTGCTTCCAACGGATTGCCGGCGGTAAATGTTTTCTTAAATGCTTTTTCCACTGTTTCACGCGGCGTCTCTTTGGAACATCCTACGGAGCCGAGCACAAGGGTAAGCAGAGTAAGAAAAGTGATAAGAATACGCATCCGGTGTCCGGTGGATTTTCTTATAGACTTATTTGGCTGATTCATTTTGTATTCCTCCCAAAATTAAGATTGTTTTATCAGAGCATCTTTGGCCCGAACACTGTCTGTCTGCTGCAAAACTCCGTCCTTCAATATGTAAAGAGTAGAGCAGAGAGAGAACTCAGCTTCTTCATGGGTAGTAAAAAGAACAATACCGCCGTTTTCCGCAAACAAAAGAAGCTGGTTGTGAATGATTTCCTTGCAAGGCAGATCTAAAGCGGCAGAAGGCTCATCCAGAATCAGAATCTCCGGAGCATTCTGCAAAACGGAAGTGATGCTGATACGTTTTTTCATGCCTTCGGACAGCTTTGCCACCGGTACTCCCAGATATTCGGCTAACCCCATTTGACGGTACAGAGAATCCTGTGCTTCTCCGGAAGAGGAGACAGTGTTCCTTCGCCAGAGCTTTAGATTATCCCGAACCGAAAGCTCCGGAAGCAGCGGGTTTAACTGTGGGACATAGCCTACTGTTTCTGCGGGAACACGGGTTCCCGCAAATAGCGGACTTCCGTGAAAAGAAAGTGTACCGGATGCGGGACGTCTGACTCCCGCAAGGACAGAGAGCAATGTGGATTTACCGCAGCCGTTTTGTCCGATGATACCGATAAAATCCCCCTTCGCTGCCGTAAAGCAAATGTCTTTTAAAACCTGTTTTTTTCTATAGGCGAAGGAGATGTGTTCCGCTTGCAGCATAATGCATTGTCCTTTCTGGCAAAACTATGCCGGAAATGAAAAACCGATTGTTATGAAAAAAAGTATACTATTTGTCGTATGAAAATACAAGTCGGTCTTTTAGCCTAAGACCTTTATTCCTTCGGACTCCTTCAGAATATAGCAGCCGTAGAAGCCTTGTTCTTCCAGTTTGCCGAAAAGCTTTCCTAACTTCTTCGGACGCTCGTAAAGAACGACCTCGTATTCGCTGCGGTATTCGTCCGCCTTTGCGAGTGCCGGAAGAATGTCTGCGGTATCGTAAATGACAGCAATGCGTTTTTTGCTTTCCGCCATTTCATAGCCGGCATCGGATAAGATGCTTGCGATTCGTTCAAAGCCGATGGAGAAGCCTACCGCAGGAACGGACTCGTTTAAAAATTTTCCGATCATATTATCATAGCGTCCGCCTCCGGCAATGGAGCTGCCGAAGTCTAAAGATTCAATTTCAAAAATTGTGCCGGTATAGTAGCCCTGACCACGTACCAGAGACTTGTCATAAACGATTGAGTAGGAATCTCCGGCAAGCTTTTTAACGGTCTCGATGATATAACGCAGGCTTTCCACCGGGGACTTATCCTCACAGTATTTTTCCGCTTCCTCCAGAGTAAACGGTGTAATGCTCATCAGGTCGGTGAACTTCTTTACCGTATCCGGAGAAAAGCCCTTTTCCGTAAGCTCGGCTGCAACACCCTCGGCTCCGATTTTATCCATTTTGTCAAAGACGATACAAACGCTGTCCGCATCATCCGGGGTAAAGCCTGCCGCATAGATTAAGCTTTTCAGAATACGGCGGTCGTTGATTTTTATTTTAAAATTCCTGATACCGATGTTAAGTAATGCCTTTGCGGTAGTATCAATCAATTCTATTTCGCAGTTGACGGAATCGGAGCCGAGGATATCAATGTCGCATTGTACAAACTGGCGTAAACGTCCTTTCTGCGGCCGCTCCGCACGAAATACCTGGTCAATCTGGATACATTTAAACGGTGTCGGAAGGTTTGCACGGTGACAGGCATAGTAGCGGGACAGCGGAAGGGTAAGGTCATAGCGAAGACCCAAATCCGCCAAATCCTTCGGGTTCCCTGTCTCTAATGCCTTATCTAACTTGTCGCCGCGTTTTAATACCTTGAAAATCAGACCGAGGTTCTCTCCGCCTTCACTCTTATCAAGATTCTCGATTTCTTCTAAAATCGGAGTGGTAATACGTTCAAAACCGCAGGAACGGTAGGTTTCCAGAATTTTGCCCTGCAGATAGTCACGGAGTTTGGTTTCCTTCGGCAAATAATCGTTGGTTCCCTTTACGGATGTAATTTTCATAGTGTTCTCCTTTCAGAAATGAAAAAGAAAAGGACCGCGCACGCGCGGCCCTTTTGCTTTACAGTTTCATAATTAAGCAATTTTATTTACGGCCTTCGTGATACGGGAAACCTTTCTTGCAGCCGTATTCTTATGGTATACACCCTTTGCAGCAGCCTTGTCGATTTCAACCACAGCTTCAGCAAGAGCTGTATTTGCAGCGGTCTTATCGTTTGCTGCAACAGCAGCCTCTACCTTCTTAACTAAAGTCTTTACCTTAGACTTAATCATCTTATTTCTAAGGGTCTTCGTCTCGATAACGGAAATTCTCTTCTTTGCAGATTTAATATTTGCCAAGTTTAACACCTCCTATGTTTTGGATTCGACGGATATCCTGCATGTGGACTCCGATTCGCATGATCTTGCTGCCGCGAAGCCGGACACGGACGTTTCGACGGAAGCATACTTCTATATCTTAGTATATTCGTGGGATTATGTCAATACATAATTTGAAAAAAGTTGCGGAAAAATAGAATGGGTATAGTGTTTGGAATGAAATCATACAATAGAAGGAGGATATATGAAACAGACAGGCGGACGTACAGACTTGGCAGTGGAACTTAGAGAGGATTTCCCGGAGGATGACGAAAGGCTCAAAGGAGTAACCGTGAAGGAGGAGTATCACAGACATCACCGGGTACGGATATCTACGGTACGGATTACGGATGCTTCGGGAGCACGTGCCATGGGAAGGCCTGTCGGAACATATATTACGGTAGAAGCGAAGGGGCTGCAGGAAGGGGAGGAGCGTCTGAGGCGGTTTGTTGCAGAGACTCTGGCGGAACAGCTGTTGAGACTGATGGAAACCATAGGAGACGAAAAAAAGGAAATTCTTGTGGTAGGGCTCGGAAACCGTGAAGCTACACCCGACGCTCTCGGACCTGTTGCGGTAGATAGTCTGGTAGTGACCAGACATCTGATTTTACAATTAGGAGAAGAATTTCGAGAAAAGTATCATCTGACATCCTTTTGTGCATTAGCGGCAGGAGTGCTTGCACAGACCGGAATGGAAAGCGGAGAGGTGGTAAAAAGTGTTGTCGGGGAGATGCATCCGGATGTGGTGATTGCGATTGATGCGCTCGCGGCACGGAGTACGGAACGTCTCGGAACAACCATACAGATTACGGATACCGGGATTTATCCGGGGGCGGGAATCGGAAATAACAGACAGGCTTTAAATAAAGAAACTTTAGGAATACCGGTCATTGCCGTGGGAGTACCGACCGTGGTAGATGCGGCAACGATTCTGAGGGAACGAATGGGGGAGTATCTTAAGAAAAAAGGGGTGCCGGAGGCGGAGTGTGAGGAAATACTCCGGGAGGCACAGCAGGATGACGGACAGGTTTTGTTTGTAACGCCGAAAGGAATCGATGAACTGGTACATCGTGCGGGAGAAACGGTTGCAGAGGCAATTAATTTATGTTTTTGCAGGGAGTTACTGTAAATCCGTGAAAAAGGGGAGAAAAGGTATGTACGGAAAACGAAAAATCAATCGTATATATGCAAAATACCTTGCCTCAAGGTATGCCGGAAGAAAAAGCAGAAGCAGGAAGAAAAGACGACAGAGAGTATTGTCTGTCGTTTTGCTGCTGACGGGCGTGGCGGTATTATACGGAAAGAAGCCTCCGGTGCTTTGCTTTTCGCAGCAGGGGTATGAAAAAATAGCGGAATTAATTAAGAAAGGACACCGAAGCGGAAAAGAGGAAGAAACTCTTTTGGTTCGGTATGTAAATGCACCCGGAGGATACCTTGCAATAAGTCATGCTTCGGGAGATGTGCCGGTGTATGTAGAACCGGAAAAAAAGGAAGAAACGGAGCTTATTTCTGTACGCGATGTGTTGGAAGAACGGTTTGGTGATTTGGAACATGTGGATTTTAAAAGCTTCCTGTCCAATTATTATATAGAAGACGTATCTACCAGAGCTACAGAGGATATTTTTCAAATAGAAAATTTATTAAAGTATGATTTAACAATCAAAAAGACAGATGAACCACAGATTTTAATATTTCATACACACGCCTCGGAGGGGTATGCGGACAGCCGTCCGGGGGTAATGGAGGATACCGTGGTCGGAGCCGGAGAAATTCTTGCAAATGAGCTTAGAAATAAATATGGATATCAGGTGATTCATGAAAAGACGGTGTTTGACAGGAAAAAGGATGGGACGGATGACCGGAATAATGCATACAATAACGCCCTGCCGGTTGTGACATCCATTTTGGAGAAGTATCCGAGCATTGAGGTGGTAATTGATTTACATAGAGACAGCGGCGATGCAAGAACCTCTGTCATCAATGGAGTGAATACGGCAAAGATTATGCTGTTTAACGGACTATGCAGGACGAAGGACGGCCCGATTTCTTATTACTCTAATAAAAATCTTCAGGGAAATCTTGCGTTCAGTCTGAATTTGCAGATTACCGGAAATGAGCTTTATCCGGGACTTATGCATCGGATTTATCTGAAAAGTTATCGCTATAACATGCATTTAAAAGAGAAATATCTGCTTGTAGAGCTCGGCACACATAAAAATACGGTGGAGGAGGCAAAGGCTGCAATGGCTCCCTTTGCAAAAGCACTTGCGGCAGTGCTTTCCGAAAAGGAGTGAACGGTTTGGAAAAAAACAAGTTTTGGTTGCACTGATATCTTTTCTGTGATAGAATCAACATGTTAATTCATCTGATTTAATACGAGGAGGATTGCATAATGAAAAACATTACGGATAGTGTTTATTATGTAGGAGTAAACGACCATGTCATTGATTTGTTCGAGGGAATGTACATTGTTCCGAATGGGATGGCATATAATTCATACGTGGTTATGGATAAGGAAGTTTCCGTCTTTGATTCGGTGGATGCGGCATTTTCGGAGGAATGGCTTGCAAACATTGAACAGGTGCTCGGTGACAGACAGCCGGATTATCTGGTTGTACAGCATATGGAACCCGACCATTCCGCCTGCATTGAAAAATTTGTAAAGAAATACGGAAATGTAAAGATTGTGGCAAATGCAAAGACCTTTGCCATGCTGAATCAGTTTTTTGAAACGGATTTCACGCCGTACAAGAAAGTGGTTACCGACGGAGAAAGCCTGTGTACCGGAGAACATTCCTTTACGTTTGTTTTTGCACCGATGGTTCACTGGCCGGAAGTCATGGTCACTTATGACAGCAAAGATAAGCTGTTGTTTTCCGCAGATGCATTCGGAAAATTCGGCGCATTGGATGCAGAGGAGGAGTGGGCATGTGAGGCACGCCGCTATTATTTCGGAATCGTCGGGAAATACGGTGCACAGGTTCAGACTCTGTTAAAGAAGGCAAAAGAGCTGGATATTAGGAAAATCCTTCCGTTACACGGACCTGTTCTTACGGAAAATCTGGGATACTATCTCGGACTCTATGACACATGGTCTTCCTACAATGCCGAATCGGAGGGTACGCTGATTGCATATGCTTCCGTATACGGGAATACAAAGAAAGCGGCTGAACTCCTTGCCGAACAGTTAGAAAAGAAAGGGTGCAAAAAAGTGGTGCTCACGGATTTGTCCAGATCCGACTGGGCGGAAAATGTGGAGGATGCGTTCCGTTATGATACGCTTGTGCTGGCGTCGGCTACATATAACGGCGGACTGTTCCCGGCAATGCGGGAGTTTTTGGACAGGCTTGTTGAACGCGGAATATGTAAAAAGACGATTGGTTTTATTGAGAACGGAACATGGGCTCCTGTTGCCGCAAGGCTGATGAAGGAACGTCTGGCGCAGAGTAAGGAGATTACGTTTGCAGAAACAACCGTAACCCTGAAGTCCGCGGTAAAGGATGAGACGGTGGATGCTATTTGTAAGCTTGCGGATGAATTGTGTGCAGGCAGGTAGAAGACAGAGTATCCGTTTTTTGTTTGCTTCCTCAGGCACGGATGTCAAATATAAAACGTTTCATCGGAACCGCTTCACCGCTGTCCATGAAATCGTTTACAATATCAGGCTCTTTTGTACGCTTTGTTACCGAGGCGTTGAGGGTATACCCCTTTTTTTGAAGAGCATCTGCGAATGTCGACAGCTGCCCGGTAACAAGCTCACAGGCATCCGGTTCGTTTAAATAAAATTTTGCTGTAACATTTTTCTGTAGGAGTGTGATATGGATGTCGGTAGGTCCGAGAGCATCCATGTCCAGATGAAGCAGGATACTGACCTCTCTGTTTTTTGCAGAGAGGTCTTTTTTCTTTGTATAGACATAAAGTTCCCCGTGGGTCAGCTGCTCCGTCAGCCTGAGCGGAAGCTGTACATACGGAAAAACATGGTTTAAGCTATTCATAAACTGAATGTTCTCCTGCATCTTTGAAGCGGTATCGGCAACGGTTTTCATGGCGGCGGAGCTGTCCTGCTCGGAGGAAAGCTCCGTAAGCTTAGCAAGGTCTTTCATTGCGTGCTTATAGAAATCTTCAATCGCATTATCCTTTGTCAGCTCCTCCGGTGTCAGAACAAAGCGGTTCAACAGGGTTTTTCCGAGCAGGGAGGAGAGAAACGGTTCTTCCTTAAAAAGTGAAGTTATCTTTTCACTATGTCCTTTAGCGGCGGAAATAGCGGAAAACAGCTTGTTTGCGGTTAAAGTACCATTTGTTAAATCCTGTTTTAATTCAAAAAACTCCTCACCTTCAAAGACCGGGGAATCCACGATGCTTTCCAGCTTTTGATATTCTGTATCCGTGAGGAAGCTTTTTAGCGGACAAAACTCTTCGGACAGTGTCTGATTGGTATACGCGGAGGCAACAGAAACCGACGGGACGGAGGACGGTTCCGTGGATTGCTCCGGAAAAGAAGGGTATTGCAAGCCGGATGATACAGCTTCACCGGCGAATGGCTGCCTAAAAGACGGCAGACCTTCAGCAGAAGCGGATGGCTGCCCGTAAGACGGCAGACCTTCAGCGGAGGCAAACGGTTCCGCAAAAAAATGGGTCAGAAGACCTTCGGTAAAGGAAGAAGGTACAGTGTCAAATTGAAAGGCCTCCGTAAGCGCCGAGGTTAATGTAACGGCCTGTCCCAATAACCGGTGTTCAAAGTTCCTGTATGCCTGAAGCTGGGTGGCGTTTTCCTTTGTGACAGGCAGATTATGCTTTAAAAGCGTAGTCAGGGTGGAGAGCTCCACATCCTTATTGGAAGCGGAATACTGCATCATTTTCTGTATCATTTCCTTATTTACAGGCAGGCCGGCGGTTAAGAGGGAACGGACAATCGAAACGGCATGGGCCGACTTCGGAAGCCCGGAGGCTTCAAGTGCTTTATCGATGGCGGATTCCGTAAATGAGGTATCTCCGTCGGAGAGCAATTTTAATGTAATAAGCACATCATTCGTTTCCTGTACAAAAAAATCAGCCTTCTGTCCTATGGATAATTCCATGGCGGTGTTAAGCTTTGCATGCAGGGTCTGACCGTCGTTCAGACGGATAGTGACTTCATTACTTCGTAAATCAGTAACTTCCCCTTTTACGATTTCGCCCTTGGTGAACGTAACGGGATGATTGCCGGAAGAAAGTACAGAGCGTTTTGTACCGGATGCTCCGGTCTGCTGTGTAGTATTCGGCATACCGAATATATTATGGAATAAGCCCACGACAACGGCCTCCTTATCTTGATTTTCAACTTAAATAATCCGCTTTCAGTATAGCTTTTTTTATAAAGAAAGGCAAGTAAAATATCATACCTCCTTCTTATTGTCACCTTTCAATTACCGTATTTCCGCCTCGCAAAATCATATCGTCTACCTTTTCTTGCAGATTGGTTGACAGTGCCGCGGACATATGTTACAATCGGAATAAAAATGCGGGAAAAGATGAAAAGGAGGGGATTGTTTGTCGGAATCAAATCATTTGATTGTTTCTGTGGAGGTGCTGGAGCAGACGGATTCTACAAACCGTGTGGCAAAGGACAGGGCTGTATCGGGAGCCCCGGAGGGAACGCTTCTTATTGCAAAACAGCAAAGTATGGGGAAAGGGCGTCTCGGAAGAAGCTTCTTTTCTCCAAAGGGAGGAATCTATATGAGTGTTGTGCTAAGACCGCGGATTCCTGCGGAACGGGCGGTTTTTATTACAACCTGCGCGGCAGTGGCGGTTGCCCGTGCAATAGAGAAGGTGAGCGGTCTTACAACAGGGATTAAATGGGTAAATGATATTTATATACAGGGAAAGAAGGTTTGCGGAATTTTAACGGAAGCAGGGCTTGATTCCGAGACGGGTGTGCCTGAGTATGTGGTACTCGGAATCGGTATCAATGTTGAGAAGCAGTCGGTGCCGGAGGAGCTGAAAGGTATTGTGGGCTGTCTTGAAGAATATACAAAGGTGCCGGTGGAAGGAAACAAACTGATTGCGGAGGTATGGAATGAATTTGCGGCTCTTTACGAAAACCTTTCTGCGGCGGTCTACATGAAGGAGTATAGGGAGCGCTCTATTCTTCTTGGACGGAGTGTGACTGTGATATCATCCGAAGGTAACTATACGGCCGTGGCACGGGATATTGACGAGGAAGGACATCTTGTCATTGAGTGTGAGGACGGTATACGTAAACTATCAAGCGGTGAAGTCAGTGTGAGATTGCAGTAGTGCAGAAAATGATATAAAGGAGGAAGATACTTGAAAAAGTCATTTGGAAAATTAGAAATCAGGGCGGCATTGTTTGCGGCACTGTTTTGTATTCTGGCACCTCATACCATCGTATTACCGGTGAGTCCTGTCGGAATCACGTTGGGAAGCTGCCTGTGTGATACCGTTTCTGCCTCTTGACGGTGTGAAAATACTGGTGGCAGCCGTATTATATAAGCCGATGCGGCGGTTAAGGGCAATGTAGGTAAGCGTATAGGAAAATTGACGGACTTCTTGCACAACTTGTCCGGGTGTGGTATGATATTGAACAAAGTAAAAAATATGAAACGGAGAAATTTCTATGAAAATCAGAGAAGTGTACCGGCAAAAGAAACCCGTGCTTTCCTTTGAAATATTTCCACCGAAGCGTGATACAACATTAAAGAGTGTGGATGAAACATTAGAGGTTCTGTGCGGATTAAATCCGGATTTTATTAGTGTGACTTTTGGCGCGGGCGGTTCGGCAACCAACAGTCTGACCGTTGGACTCGCAAAGAAAATAAAAAAGGAATACGGTGTGGAACCGCTGGTACATTTAACCTGTATCAATTATACCAGAGAAGAGATTCTTGCCTTTACGGATGAACTTGCCGAGGCCGGAATCGAAAATGTGCTGGCGCTGCGCGGGGACCGCAGTCCGGATATAGTACCGAAGGAAGAATTTTTTTATGCATCGGAGCTGGTTGCTTTTTTGAAGGAGAAGAGGGGAAATCTCTGTATCGGAGGAGCATGTTACCCGGAAGGACATACGGAGGCTGCCGGGAGAGTGGCAGACATACATAATTTAAAGAAGAAAACGGATGCGGGTGCGGAATTTTTGATTTCACAGCTCTTTTTCGATAACGATTATTTTTATGATTTTCTGGAGAAGCTTCAGATAGCTGATATAATGCCGCCGGTTTCGGCGGGAATTATGCCTGTGATTAACCGTGCGCAGATTGAGCGTATGGTGTCGCTGTGCGGAGCATCCCTGCCGGAAAAATTCAGCCGCATTTTGCAAAAATATGAGTTTGATAAGGATGCATTATTTGATGCGGGCATGGCTTATGCCGTGAATCAGATAGTGGACCTGGTTGCACATGACGCAGACGGTATTCATGTCTATACAATGAATAATCCGGTTGTGGCAAAGCGGATATGCGACAGTATAAAGAACTTAATTAGGCGGTGAAGCATATGACAAAACAGGAGTTTAGAAATCTGGCAGAGCAGCGCCTGATTTTTCTTGACGGTGCTACCGGAAGTAATCTGCAGCGGGCAGGAATGCCCGCGGGAGTCTGTCCGGAGCTTTGGATTCTGGATAATCCGGAATGTTTTATTAAATTACAGAAAAATTATCTGCACAGCGGAACGGATATTCTTTTTGCGCCGACCTTTTCGGCTAACCGGGTCAAGCTTTCCGAATACGGACTGGAAAACAGGCTGGAAGAATTAAATAGCAGACTTGTAGGCTTAAGTAAGCGTGCCGTGGGTGAGTATATCGTGGAAAAGAGGGATGCGGAGTTCATTCCGTATATTGCCGGAGATGTTACAATGACCGGAAAGCTGCCGGCTCCTCTCGGTCCGCTTTCCTTTGAAGAGATGGTAGAAGTATATAAGGAACAGATTTACGTACTTGTGCAGGCAGGCGTGGATTTGCTTGTGATTGAAACAATGATGAGCTTACAGGAAACACGGGCGGCACTCATTGCGGCAGGAGAGATTTGCAGCCTTCCGGTAATGGTAACAATGACCTTTGATGAGTCGGCACATACGCTTTACGGCACCGAGCCGGAAACGGCAATGCTTGTATTACAGGGGCTTGGGGCGGATGCAGTGGGAGTGAATTGTGGTGCCGGTCCGGAAAACTGTGTGGAGATTGTACGCAGAATGAAGGCTGTGGCAAATGTCCCTGTGATAGCGAAGCCGAATGCAGGAATGCCACAGCTTGTAAATATGGAAACCGTTTATGAACAGACTCCGGAGGTGTTTGCCGGGGAGATGAAGCATCTGGTTGAGGAAGGTGCCGGCATTGTAGGCGGCTGCTGCGGCACTACGCCGGAGCACATCGAAGCATTATACGAGACTCTGGCAAAGAGCTGTCCGCCGCAGATTTCGGAGAAGCAGGTGAGTGCGGTAACAAATGAAAGACATACGGTTTATGTCTCTTTAAACGGTTCCTTTTTACCTGTGGGAGAGCGGATTAACCCGACAGGGAAAAAGAAGTTTCAGGAAGCACTGCGGGCGGGAGATACGTCTATGGCAGTGGAGTTTGCAAGAGAGCAGGAAGAAAATGGCGCAGCTGTTTTGGATGTCAATGTCGGAATGGGCGGTATAAATGAAAAGGAAATGATGTGCCGGATTGTGGAAGAGGTTACTGCGGCGACCAATCTTCCTCTTTCGATTGATACCAGTGATGCGGCTGTGATGGAGGCGGCACTCCGGATTTATCCGGGAAGGGCACTTGTCAATTCCGTCTCTCTTGAGGAGGGACGGGCAGAGCAGCTGTTTCCGTTAGTAAAAAAGTACGGTGCAATGGTGGTTGTACTTCCGCTCGGAAGCAGCGGACTTCCGAAGGATGCAGGGGAGCGACGCGAAAATCTGCACAAACTGGTGCAAAAGGCGAAGGAATACGGGATACCGAAGGAAGCTATAGTGGCAGACGGGCTTGTTATGACGGTGGGAGCCGAGCCGCTTGCGGCGATGGATGCCTTAGATACAATACGATATTGCAGGGAGGAGCTCGGAGTAGCCACTACCTGCGGACTTTCCAATATTTCTTATGGTCTGCCGGAGAGAGGCTATGTAAATGCGGCATTTTTAATGATGGCGGTTACGTGCGGGCTTACAATGGCAATCGTGAATCCGAATCAGGATTTACTCATGAATCTTGTATATGCTTCGGAGGTGCTTCGTGCAAAAGAGGATTCGGCAAAGCGGTATATTGAAAGAGCGGCGAAGATAGCGGAAAAAAGAGAAACAAAAGAGGTGTGTATTGCGAAAAACGCTCCGGTGAAGACGGAAGAAGAGAAGGCTCCCGAAAAAGGGCAGGAAAAGAAACCGCTTCCGAAAGAAACACCGCTTGCCAGAGCAGTGCTTCGCGGAGAACAAAAAGCGATTGCGGCTTTAACCGAACAGGCACTTGCAGAGGGCAAAACGGCAGCGTCGATTCTGGAGGAAGAGCTGATTCCCGCCATTACAGAGGCAGGAAACCGTTTTGAACAAAAGAAATATTTTCTTCCGCAGCTAATCGGTGCGGCAAATGCAATGAAGGAAGCGGTAGAAGTATTGGAGCCGCTGTTAAAAAAGAGCGGTGAAACAAGAAATGCCGGAACCGTGGTAATTGCAACGGTGGAAGGGGATATTCACGACATCGGAAAAAATCTGGTTGCACTGATGTTAAGAAATCACGGCTTTCAGGTGATTGATTTGGGAAAGGATGTCCCGGCGGAAACGATTGTGGCAGAGGCAAAAAGACTGGATGCGGATTTGATTGCGCTTTCCGCCCTGATGACTACGACTATGCGTAATATGGCGGATGTAGTTGCATTGCGGAATAAAGAGGGTCTTCGTGCAAAGGTGATGATAGGCGGCGCGGTCACGACCGAAGGGTATGCGAACGAAATCGGTGCGGACGGATATTCCGTGGATGCGCAGGATGCGGTTTCGGTGGCAAAGCGTCTGCTTGGAGGGAACGGAAAATGACAAAGAGAATGCGCGGAAACGTGCTGCTTTTGTTGACTGCCTTTATCTGGGGATTGTCCTTTGTGGCACAGAGTGAGGGAATGAAATACATCGGTCCCTTTGCCTTTATCGGAATCCGTTCCATGCTTGCCGGTATTGTTCTGGCGGCATTTATCGGACTGCGTTCCTGTATTGCTTCCCGCAGGAAGAAGAACGAAGAAAAAGCTTCGGGCAGCCGGAAAACATTATTGCTCGGAGGAATCTGCTGCGGTTTGGTTCTTTTTACGGCAACCATGCTGCAGCAAATCGGTATTTTGCACACAAATGAACCGGGGAAGGCAGGATTTATTACCGCGCTTTATATTATACTGGTTCCGCTCGCAGGTTTTTTTGTACGAAAAAAAATCGGTGGGAAGGTATGGTGTGCGGTATGTCTGGCGGTGTTCGGAATGTACCTGCTTTGTATGAAGGAAGGACTTCATATTGTCACCGGAGATATCTATCTTTTGCTGTGTGCGGTAGTGTTTACGGTGCATATTCTTGTAATTGATTATTTTTCGCCGAAGACAGACGGTGTTGCCATGTCCTGCATCCAGTTCTTTGTATGCGGGATTTTAGGACTCGGTATAATGTTTCTTACCGAGAAGGTAGAAATGGTACATGTAATAGAAGCATGGCTTCCGCTTGTGTTTTCGGGCGTGTTTTCCGGCGGCATCGGTTATACATTGCAGATTGTTGCACAAAAGGATACCGAGCCTGCGGTTGCTTCATTGCTTATGAGTCTTGAATCGGTGTTTGCGGTATTCGGAGAGTGGCTGATTCTCGGACAGATGTTATCCGCAAGGGAGCTCGCCGGGTGTGTGCTTATGTTTGCGGGAATTGTACTGACACAGCTGCCGGCAAGAAGTGAAAAGGACAGTATTTGAATTAAAGTTGTGTATTTTTTTGTTTTGTGCTATGATATAGGAAGATGAAAATATTGGAGCACAGCAGGAGAGGTATTATGCTTTAATGCCTGTGCCGTGCGGAAAAGAGGGAGCATGTATACGGTTGAATTAAAAAAAGTAGTGGAAAAGATGCAGTTAGAGAATTGTACACCGGAGATTGATATCAGTCAGATTATGATTTCACATCCGGACGTAAACCGTCCTGCTTTGCAGTTGGCCGGTTTTTTTGATTATTTTGACTCGGAGCGTGTTCAGATTATCGGAAACGTGGAGCATGCTTATATGGAGAAGATGGAAAAGGACCACGGTATCAGTATCATGAAAAAGCTGATGAGCTTTAAGGTGCCTTGCATTGTGTTCTGCCGAGGAATAGAAGTGCCGGAGGATATGCGAAGGATTGCCGTTGAAGCCGGAGTACCGTTGTTCCGTTCCATGGCTTCCACCTCTTCATTTGCGGCAGAATTAATCCGCTGGCTTAAGGTGGAGCTTGCTCCGCGGATTTCCATACACGGAGTTCTGGTGGATGTATACGGTGAAGGAATTTTAATTATGGGAGAAAGCGGAATCGGTAAGAGCGAAGCCGCACTGGAATTAATTAAGCGCGGACATCGTCTTGTATCGGATGATGTTGTGGAAATTAAAAAGGTAAGTGACGAAACACTTATAGGAACAGCGCCGGACATTACAAGACATTTTATTGAGCTGCGGGGAATCGGTATTATTGATGTGAAGACTTTGTTCGGTGTGGAAAGTGTAAAGAATACGCAGTCCATTGACCTTGTCATTAAGCTGGAGGAATGGAATCGTGACAAGGAATATGACCGTTTCGGTCTGGAAGAGGAATATACGGAGTTTTTGGGAAATAAAGTAGTATGTCACTCCATTCCGATTCGTCCGGGACGTAACCTTGCAATTATCTGTGAGTCCGCTGCGGTGAATTACCGTCAGAAAAAGATGGGCTATAATGCGGCACAGGAATTATATAACCGTGTGACAAATAACCTGATGAAGAACGGACAGTAAAGTGAAAGGATTGTAATATATGGAACGTTTTATATTCGGAATCGATATCGGTGGTACGGCGATTAAGTGCGGTTTATTTACCGCAGAAGGGATTCTTAAGGAAAAATGGGAGCTGCCGACCGACCGGACGAATGCAGGAGAGAATGTGCCGGGGGATATTGCGGCAGCCATCGACGCAAAATGCAGGGAACTCGGAATTGCAAAGGAACAGATAGCAGGGATCGGACTCGGTGTTCCGGGACCGGTAAAGGAGGATGGATTTGTTTCACATTGTCCGAACCTCGGATGGCGTGAGATGAACGTAAACGAAGTAATGAGTCGTTTGACCGGTGTGCCTGCGGTTGCTGCCAATGATGCCAATGTTGCCGCACTTGGAGAAATGTGGAAGGGTGGCGGCGCCGGTGTGAAAAACATGGTGCTTGTGACGCTTGGCACAGGTGTCGGCGGCGGAGTTATCGTAGAAGGAAGAATTGTTGCGGGAGCCTTCGGCGCCGGCGGCGAACTCGGACATATGGTAATGAATCCGCAGGAAACGGTACAATGCGGCTGCGGCGGTTACGGTCATCTGGAGCAGTATGCATCGGCAACCGGGATTGTACGCATGGCAAAGAAGCGTCTGGCAGAAACGACAGACAGCTCGGTTCTCCGCTCGAAGGAGACTCTTACCGCAAAGGATATATTCGATGCCGCAAAGGACAATGATGCGGTAGCGGCGGAGCTGGTAGAGGAGCTGGGAGAGGTACTTGGCAGAGCACTTTCTCATGTGGCTGCGGTAACCGATCCGGAAGTCTTCGTAATCGGCGGAGGTGTATCAAAGGCAGGGAAAATTCTGACTGAGACAGTGGAACGCCATTATAACAAAGGAATTATGAAAGCTTTGGAAGGAAAGGAGTTTCGTCTTGCAACGCTTGGCAATGATGCCGGGATTTACGGGTGTGCCAGACTGATTCTGGACCGGACGGAAAAATAAAGGGGGAAATGATTTGGAAGCATTTTACGAGGAACTTTGTAAAAGAATGACCAAAGACGGGAGTATTCTGCGGGAAGAACCGATGAAGAAGCATACTACATTTCGTGTAGGTGGACCGGCGGAGTATTTTGTAACGGTAACCTCCACGGAGGAGCTTTCGGAGACGATTACGCTCTGTAACCGATATGACATACCGTGGTATGTACTGGGAAACGGCAGTAACGTACTTGTTTCGGATAAGGGAGTTCGCGGTGTTGTGCTGCATCTTTCCGGGGAATTTACGCAGTATGAGATAAATGAAGACATATTTAAAGGAAAAGCGGAGGCGGTGGCGGGAGCCGGAGTGTTACTTTCGGTCTTTGCCATACGTATTGCCAAAAAAGGCTTTACGGGATTTGAGTTTGCGGCCGGGATTCCCGGAACTGTCGGCGGTGCGGTGATGATGAATGCGGGTGCTTACGGCGGTGAAATAAAGGACTGTATTACAAAGGCAGAGATTATCACGAAGGACGGAGAACGGAAAATACTTTCGGCCGAGGAATTACAGCTCTCTTACCGGCATAGTATTTTAACGGAGGAAAAGGGAGTTATAACACGGGCATGGTTCTCCTTTACGGTAAATTCAAAGCTTTATATCCTGTCAAATATAGAGATATTAAGTCGGAAACGAAAGGAAAAGCAGCCTCTTGAGTTTCCGAGCGCGGGTTCTACTTTCAAACGTCCCGACGGAAATTTTGCGGGAAAGCTTATTATGGAAGCGGGTCTTCGGGGCTTTCAAATCGGTGGTGCCGCGGTTTCGGAAAAGCATTGCGGGTTTGTAATCAATAAGGACAATGCAACGGCAGCGGATATATTTGCCTTAATTCAGTATATTATAAAAACAGTGGAAGAGACAAGTAAAATCAGGCTGGAGCCGGAGATTAAGATGCTTGGCGATTTTTCTGTATAGATGCTTCGGAGGAGCCTATGTCGTTTTCAATGGAGGTAAAGAGTGAACTTTTCGGAGTTACTCCTCAGGCAAGACATTGCAGAATTGCAGAACTTTCTGCCCTTGTGGCAGAGTGTGGCAAAATTGAGGTTGACAAAAGCGGACATCTTCATATAAAATTACAGACGGAAAGCGGATATGTGGCACGTAAGTGCAGCATACTGTTAAAGCGTCTGTCCGAGGTGCCTGTTTCGGTTATGATTCGTACCGCAAAGGGAAAGCCTTCACATGCCCAGTATTTCATGGAGATACGGGGAGAACAGAATGTCCGGAAGGTATTGGAGCTTTTGAAGTTAAAGTTATCCGGTGGGGATGGTTTGCTTAAGGCGGATGGTATGGTTTTTCTGCACACCTGCTGTAAGCGGGCTTTTCTGCGGGGAACTTTTTTAGCCTCCGGGTCAGTCAGCAACCCTCAGAAGTCATATCATTTTGAGATAAGTGAGCCGGAACATATGCGGGCAGAGCAGCTTTTGGAGCTGATTCGCTCATTTGATGTAGATGCAAAGCCTATCGTGCGGAAGAACTATCATGTTGTATATGTAAAAGAGGGTGCACAGGTGGCGGAGCTGTTAAATATTATGGAAGCACACATTGCCTTAATGAAGTTTGAAAATGTGCGCATTGTAAAGGATGTACGAAATTCCGTGAACCGTCAGGTGAATTGCGAAACGGCGAATCTGAGTAAAACCGTAAACGCAGCGCGGAAGCAGTATGAGGATATTATATTGATTCGGGATAGTGTGGGTCTGCATGTCTTATCCGAAGCACTGGAGACAGTGGCACGGTTACGACTTGAGTATCCCGAAGCGTCCTTGATTGAGTTGGGGGAAATGCTCAGTCCAAAGCTTGGGAAGTCGGGAGTAAATCACCGCTTAAAAAAAATCAGCGAATATGCGGAAAGTTTGCGAAGCTAGATGAAGGAGGATTTCAAATGATTTCAAAAAGTATCACGATTAGTATCCCATCCGGGTTGGAGGCAAGACCGGTAGCGGTCTTAGTGCAGGTAGCAAGTCGCTTTGACAGCAGGATTTTCATTGAAAGCGGCGATAGAACAGTCAATGCGAAAAGTATTATGGGTATGATGACACTCGGACTGGCTGCGGGAGAAAAAGTTACCGTGAACGCAGACGGTGAAGACGAGGAAAACGCCATTGCCGAGATTGAAAAGTATCTGAGCGCAGAGAGCTGAGAAAAGTTGCCGTAAAGATGCGAAGGAGTGTCTTTGCGGCATTTTATTTACAGTGAATTCGGTACGATATTGCCGGGAAAGGAGCAGACATGGATTTTACCCACCTTCATGTACATACGGAGTACAGTCTTTTAGACGGCTCTTCTAAAATCAAAGAAATCGCCGCCAGGGCAAAAGAACTCGGCATGGACAGTCTTGCAATTACCGATCACGGTGTGATGTACGGCGTGATTGATTTTTACCGTGCCTGTAAGGCAGTGGGTATCCGCCCGGTACTGGGCTGCGAAATCTATGTTGCTCCGGGCTCCAGATTTCAGAAGGAGGGCGGTGAATCGGACGAAAGGTACTATCATTTAGTATTACTTGCCGAGAATAATACCGGCTACTCGAATCTGATAAAAATCGTATCCAAGGGCTTTACGGAAGGCTATTACTATAAACCGCGTGTGGATTTGGATGTGTTACGGGAGTACCACGAGGGAATCATTGCCCTTTCCGCATGTCTTGCCGGAGAAGTTGCAGCTAATTTAAGACGGGGCTTTTATGAGGAAGGTAAGGCGGCAGCATTGCGCCTTTTGGACATCTTTGGCGAAGGGAACTTTTTTCTGGAAATGCAGGATCACGGAATCCCGGAGCAGAAAACAGTCAATCAGGCATTGCTTCGGATGAGTGCCGAAACCAAAATTCCGCTGGTGGTGACAAATGATGTGCATTATACGTTTGCAGAGGATGAAAAAGCACATGATATTCTGCTTTGTATCCAGACACAGAAAAAGGTGACGGATACGGACCGTATGCGTTACGAGGGAGGGCAATACTATCTGAAATCTCCGGAAGAGATGGAGGAATTGTTTCCGTATGCAAAAGAGGCAGTGCAGCGTACAAAAGCGATTGCGGACCGTTGTAATGTGGAGATTGTATTCGGTGAGTACAAGCTGCCGAAGTATGATGTGCCAAAAGGGTATGATGCATGGACTTATTTGCAGGCTCTTTGTGAAGAAGGTATGAAAAAGCGGTATCCGGCAGTGACAAAGGAATTGCAGGAGCGGCTTGATTATGAGCTCGGTGTAATTCATACTATGGGCTTTGAAGATTATTATCTGATTGTGTGGGATTTTATCAAATATGCAAAGGACAACGGAATTGCAGTCGGCCCGGGCAGGGGCAGCGGTGCCGCAAGTATTGCCGCGTATGCACTCGGAATTACGGATATTGACCCGATTCGTTATCAGCTTCTGTTCGAGCGTTTTTTGAATCCGGAACGTGTGTCCATGCCGGACTTTGATATTGATTTCTGCTTTGAGAGACGGCAGGAAGTGATAGATTATGTGGTTGAAAAATACGGAAAGGACCGGGTGGTACAGATTGTTACCTTCGGTACAATGGCAGCCAGAGGAGTTATCCGTGATGTCGGAAGGGCACTTGATTATCCGTATGCCCTTTGCGACCAGGTTGCAAAGATGATTCCGATGGAGCTGGGAATTACGATTGATAAAGCATTGCAGAGCAGTCAGGAATTCAGGAGTCTCTATGAAAATGATGAAAAAATACACGAGCTGATTGATATGTCAAAGCGTCTCGAAGGCCTGCCGAGACATACCTCCATGCATGCCGCAGGTGTTGTCATAGCGAATGCTCCGGCAGATGAATATGTACCGTTATCCCGCGGTTCGGATGATGCAATCACAACCCAGTTTACAATGACCACGTTAGAAGAGCTCGGATTACTGAAAATGGATTTTCTGGGGCTTCGTACTTTGACGGTGATTCAGGATGCGGTGAGACTGGTAAATAAAAGCCGTCCGAAAGAAGAATGGCTGGATATCGATGCGGTGGATTACGACGACCCGAATATTTACGAAATGATAGGAAGCGGAAAGTCGGACGGCGTATTTCAGTTGGAAAGTACCGGAATGAAGAACTTTATGAAGGAGTTAAAGCCGGAGAACATCGAGGACGTAATTGCGGGAATCTCCTTGTACCGTCCGGGACCGATGGACTTCATTCCGAAATATATCAAAGGGAAACAGGACCCGGACAGTATTGTTTATGATTGTCCGGAGCTGATTCCGATTTTAAAAACGACTCACGGCTGTATTGTATATCAGGAGCAGGTAATGCAGATTGTGCGGGAGCTTGCGGGATACAGCTACGGGCGGAGCGACCTTGTACGTCGTGCCATGGCAAAGAAAAAAGCGGATGTAATGGCAAAGGAGCGGAAAAACTTTGTTTACGGCAACGAGGAGGAAGGTGTAAGAGGGTGTATTGCCAACGGAATTTCCGAAGAAATCGGTAACAAGATTTTTGATGAGATGACGGATTTTGCCAAGTATGCCTTTAATAAGGCACATGCCGCGTGTTATGCGGTAGTCTCCTACCGGACCGCTTATTTAAAGTATTATCATCCGGTAGAGTTTATGGCGGCATTGCTGACCTCTGTAATGGATAATACAAGAAAGGTTTCCGAGTATATATTGACATGCAGGCAGATGGGAATCAAGATTCTTCCTCCGGATGTCAATGCCGGAGAGGCAAGATTTACCACAGAGGGGAATGCTATCCGGTATGCGCTTGCAGCAATCAAGGGACTCGGAAAACCGGTCATTGAGGCAGTTACGGCGGAGAGAGAGGCAAATGGTTCCTATACCACACTGAAGGACTTCGCGGAACGTTTGTCGGGAACGGGAGTAAATAAAAGAGCATTGGAGAGCTTCATTAAGTCAGGAGCCTTTGATTGTCTGAAAGGAAACCGCAGACAGTTAATGCTTAGTTATTCGGCAATAGTGGACGGGATATCCTCGGATAAAAAGAAAAATCTTGCCGGTCAGATGAGTCTGTTTGATTTGGCGGCACCGGAGGAAAAGGCAGATTTTGAAGTACGCCTGCCGGATGTTTCGGAGTTTGAGAAAAGCGAATTGCTTGCCTTTGAAAAGGAAACACTGGGGATTTATCTGAGCGGTCATCCGTTAGATGAATATCAGGAAATGTTAAAGCGTAATGTAACTAAGGTATCTGCGGATTTTCTGCCTGAAGACGGGGAAGAAGGCGGAGAGGAAGGCAGGGTACGTGTAAATGACGGAGAATCCGCAGTTATCGGCGGAATCATAACGGAAATCACGCGGAAAACCACACGGAGTAATTCCATGATGGCATTTATTACGGTGGAGGATGTGCTCGGAACCGTAGAGGTGATTGTATTTCCGAGAGATTATGAGAAGTATAAGCAGGAGCTGTACGCTGATAATAAGGTGCTTATCAGGGGACGTGTTGCGGTAGAGGAGGAACGGGCGGCAAGACTGATTTGCAGTGAAATAATTCCGTTTTCCGCGATACCGAGAGAGGTGTGGGTGCGTTTCCCGGACAAGGCTTCCTATTTGAAAAGGGAAGAAGAATTATACGGAATTCTGGACTCTTTTGACGGAAAGGATGAAACCGTGGTATATTGTGTGGCGGAAAAGGCAATAAAGCGTTTACCGAAAAGTCGCACGACACTGATAACCGAAGCCCTGATTTCACGTCTTGAAACAGCTTTTGGAGCAGATTCCGTAAAAGTTGTGGAAAAAACTCTTGAAAAACGCGAGTAAACGCGATACAATATGGTGGAAATGTATTTGGGAATTATTGTACGGAGGAAATAGATATGGCTGCAAAGAAAGCGGAACAGGCGAAAATGACAGAAAAGAAGGCCGGAGATAATATTAAAACAATCGGTGTGCTGACAAGCGGTGGAGATGCACCGGGTATGAATGCGGTGATTCGTGCCGTAGTCAGAACCGCGCTTGCAAACGGGAAAAAGGTAAAGGGTATTCGCAGAGGTTATGCAGGACTTCTGGATGAAGATATTATTGATATGGACGCAAAGAGCGTAGCTGATATTATTCAGCGCGGCGGAACGATACTTTATACGGCAAGATGTGCGGAATTTACTACGCCGGAGGGTCAGGATAAGGGTGCTGCAATCTGTAAGAAGCACGGAATCGATGCAGTGGTTGTCATCGGTGGAGACGGTTCCTTCCAGGGTGCAAGAAAGTTAGCGGCGCGCGGAGTCAATACCATCGGTATTCCGGGAACCATTGACCTTGATATTGCCTGCACGGATTATACCATAGGTTTTGATACGGCAATCAATACCGCGATGGAAGCGATTGATAAAGTACGTGATACCTCCACTTCCCATGAAAGATGCAGTATTATCGAGGTAATGGGCCGTCATGCGGGATATATTGCACTGTGGTGCGGTATTGCAAACGGTGCGGAGGACATTCTTCTTCCGGAGCGTTATGAAGAAAATTTCGAGCAGCGTATTATTGATAATATCAAGGAAAAGAGATCTCTCGGAAAGAAGCATCATATTATTATTAATGCGGAAGGAATCGGCGACTCTTATGAGATGGCAAAGCGTATTGAACGTGCTACCGGCATGGAAACAAGAGCTACGATTGTCGGTCATATCCAGCGCGGCGGAAGTCCGACCTGCAGAGACCGTGTATATGCTTCCATGATGGGCGCAAAAGCGGTAGATCTTCTTTGCGAAGGAAAGAATAACCGGTTGGTTGCGTACAAGGACGGCAAGCTTGTGGATTATGATATTGAGGAAGCACTTGCCATGACGAAGGACCTTGATGATTACATGGTAACTATGTCCAAGAAATTATCCAGAAAGTAATAACTTTTATAACAAAAGGGGCTGTCGTACAGCCCCTTTTTATAATGTTATGTCGATATTGGAACCAAGCAGAGCGTTCAAATCGGACGCTTTTTTGTTTTTATCATATGCCGAATCACCGTATTTAATCGTGGTACGGGTAGTGCCTCCCGCAACATACGAGCGTCCGCACTCCGGGCATATGGCAATTTTTAGAGAGACATTCGCAGAGACAAGTTCGTTTCCGGGTTTGTTTCCTTCGCGTTTCGCGTTTGCAACGTGTTCATTCTCATGAGACAGGACAACGCCGGCAGAAGATTCCGGTGCAATGTGTCCGGGAGTCTTGAAGGATACGTTTCCTTCGTTGGAACCGTCGATATATTTACGTTCTTTACAGGTCTGACATTCTCCCTTTGATTCCGCTTTCTGTGTACGGTTATCTGTGGAAGCCTTACTTACGGAAGGAGAACCGACGGTAGGGAAAGGAGAAGATTCCGGCATGGAAGCAGCTGGAACCGGAGCTTTGGTGTAGGCGGAATTTACCGCGGGGTGTATGGAAAAAAACATATTGAGCCCCCCTTTCATTCATTGGTAAGCAAAAAATTACCTTCTCCTTACGGCAGAGTAGGCACTCATTTTTTCCTGCTGACGTTCACGCTGCTTTGCCATCAGATAGCTGGAAAGATGTGAATTCGGTTCTACAAATTTACAACCGTAGCTGTATGTACCTTTCTCCTCATTTAAGTCCTTTCTGACAATGGTTGCGGAAAGAGAAAGGACATTTCTATCCGTTAGCGGAATGTTCAGACGGATTGTGCGCGAAACCTCGTAATCTTCTTTGCTGACAAATCCGAAGCCACCTTCACTGATGTCTCTTACAAGCACGTTAAACGGCTGCGGTCCGTTGCTTTGGAACACTGTAATAGACATTGTCTCGCCAACATATACTCGAAAAGAACCGCGACGGTTGTACGGTCTGGCTTCGCCGGTCAGAATGAGCCTGTAATAAGTCTGCCCCTTTATCTTCACGAGCGGGAGAGTGACGGAGTGCCATGCGAAAACAGCCTGATCCTGCAAATATAAAAAATCAATCGTACACGTATCTCCGAAACCGACGGTACGTCCGTCCACCAAAATCGGCTCCAACAGGACATAATCAGAGTGCACTTCGGCAATTGTTGTTGTTAAATCCTTCGATTTTATTCCTACCGTAACAACAAGCGTTACGGTATGTTGTGGAGCTAAGTCTGAAATTGTCATAAGAAAGACCCCTTGTAACAAAATATAACCGATTATATAGTCATTTTATACTATGAATTATACTACATACATTTCCGGTATGCAAGTATAAAAGTAGCAAAGTGTGCAAATATTATTGTGTCGCGGGGATATTTATGTTATACTTTTAACAGGAGTAGTTTATTTACCTGAAAGGTAGGGAAAAGTTATGAAATTTACAAAAATGCAGGGATGCGGAAATGATTATGTATATGTCAACTGCTTTTGCGAAACAGTCGGGAATCCGGAGGAGACCGCAATTAAGGTGAGTGACCGCCATTTTGGGATAGGGGCGGACGGGCTGGTTTTGATTTGTCCTTCGGAAATTGCGGATTTTCAAATGAAAATGTATAATGCGGACGGTTCGCAGGCACAGATGTGCGGGAATGCGATTCGATGTGTCGGGAAATATGTGTATGACTACGGAATGACGGAAAAAACGGAGCTGACGATAGAAACACTGGCAGGTATAAAAAAGCTGGAACTCCATGTAAAAGACGGGAAGGTATTTGAGGCGGTTGTCAATATGGGGACTCCGATTGTAGAGGCAAAAAAGATTCCGGTGACCGCGTCAGTCAGTCCGGTAATCGCAGAGCCGATTACCGTGGACGGCAGAGAAGAAAGGATGACCTGTGTTTCCATGGGAAATCCTCATGCAGTTTTTTTTGTGGATAATCCGTTGGCGCTTGACCTTGAAAAGATTGGTCCGGCATATGAGCATCATGTGAGATTTCCGGAACGTATCAATACCGAATTTGCAAAGGTAGAAGAACGCAATACAATTATAATGAGGGTATGGGAACGCGGAGCGGGTGAAACACTTGCCTGCGGTACGGGAGCCTGTGCCTGTGCTTATGCGGCAATATTAAACGGGTATACGGATGATTCCGTTACGGTAAAGCTTCTGGGCGGTGAGCTTTTGATTCGCTACGACAGGAATGAAAATGTAATTTATATGACAGGGCCGGCGGCTGTGGTATTTGAAGGGGAGTGGGAATAGTATGATATTTCCGAAATGGATAAAAAAGGGAGATTGTATCGGCGTAACCGCATGCTCGGCAGGAAAAACGGAGCCGGTGGATTTGGTTCGTCTGGATAATGCGGCCAGACAGCTGGAGGCGAGAGGATACCGTGTACTGGAAACACCTGATGTAAGGAAAAATGAAAAGGGCAGAAGCGCTCCGGCAAGGGTGCGCGCGGAGCAATTACATTCGCTGGTGAGAAATCCGGAGGTGACATGGGTAATACAGGCATGCGGAGGAGACTATCTTGCGGAGATGCTTTCTTTTGCGGATTTTGAAGAGATAAAGCGTAATCCGAAATGGTATCAGGGGTATTCAGACCCGACGGGACTTTTATTTTCCGTTACAACAAATTGTGATCTGGCTACAGTATATGCCGGAAATTTTGCAGATTTCGGTATGGAAAAGTGGCATCGCTCTTTAGAGGAAAATGTTGCATTGTTAGAGGGAGCGTCACTTATCCAGAGGAGCTTTCCGATGTACAGAAACGGTTTTGTCGAGCGTGTGACCGGATATGAGGATTTTAAAGAGGATACGCCCGTTAGATGGGAATGTAAGCAGAGAACAGCGGTATTATCGGGAAGATTGCTCGGAGGGTGTCTGGATGTGCTTCTGGATCTGGTGGGAACCAGGTTTGATAAAACGGCAGAATGGTGTAACCGGTATAAAGAGGATGGCATCCTCTGGTATCTGGAAAGCTTCGCCCTTAGTGCGGAGCGCCTGACCTGCGGGCTCTGGCATTTGAAGGAAGCAGGGTGGTTTGAACACGCAGGCGGATTTGTATTCGGTCGTCCTGCCTTTTTCTCCGGTGACAACGGAGTTACCTATAGAGAGGCAGTGGAATCGGTTCTTGGGGAACTCGACCTGCCTATTGTGTACGAGGCGGACATCGGCCACAAGGCACCGAGAATGACAATGATAAACGGAGCAAAAGGACGGTTTACGGTTGAGGACGGCAGGGGAGAGTTTCTTTTGCTTTATCCGGAGAAATGAGCGTATGTTAAGGAGTAAGGAGAAAATGTATGGATATGGAGAAAAACTCGGAGAGAGGAGATTTATCGCAGTTTGGCGAAGAAAATAAGAAAAGTGAACCACAGAAAAAGCATTTGCCGATGGGGAGTCTGCCGGTTCTGCGGTTATGTTATTTTCCTATCGTATGTCTTTTTTCGGAGCTTGTTTTAAGACTCTGTGTCTATCGCGGTTTTCCGAAGGGGACGGTGGCAGCGATTCTTTTTTCACTGGTTGCCGGAAGTGCATGGAATCTTTTGACACTCTGCTTTCCTGCAGCGGTTAACCGGATACTTCACTATTTGGGCTTGGCAGCGGTTGCTTTGTATGGGAGTGTACAGATTGTCTATTTTACGGTTTTTAACCGGTTCTTTTCGATACGGCTGTTGTTTACGGTAGGGACGGATGTACTTGAATTTAAAGAGCAGATTGTTCAGACGATAGGGGCGAGGTGGTATGGGATTGTTTTAATGCTGATTCCGGTTTTGTTACGAATTGTATTTGATACAGGCGGAGCAGGGTTTCCGAAGCTTTCGTGGAAAACGCTGTTAATGGAAGCATCAGCGGCACTTGTGTGTTATCTTGCATTTCTGGGAGTTATTTTTGCGGGAGGAAGAGCTGCCTATTCTTCATGGGATTTGTTTTTTCATGAATGGGATTCCGCACTCGGAACAAAGCGACTCGGCTTTTTTGTCGCGGCGGGGAAGGATATAAAAGAGGTGTTTTTAGGCAGCGGTACGGATGAATTGGAGGGCTTGCTGTCACAGAATACGAAAAATCCTAATCCCCAAAAAACGAAGCAGAACGTTTCGGCAATTACTCCGCTTCCGACTCCCGGCACTAAGGATGAGATTGAACCGGGGGATAGTACGGTATCCACGTCACTGACTCCTGCACCGGTAATTGTACATGAATTATATGATTTTGCCGAACTGGCAAAAAATGAAGAAAATGCGAGTATAAGAAATCTTCATTCCTATTTTGCGGGTTTGGAGCCCGAAGCAGGGAATGAGTATACGGGTATGTTCCGGGGTTATAATCTGATTATGATAACTGCGGAGGGCTTTTCTCCATGGGCGGTAGATAAGAAATTGACACCGACACTTTACAGGCTGACACACAGCGGCTTTGTTTTTGAAAACTTTTATACGCCGCTTTGGTATACAAGCACGAGTGACGGTGAGTATGTCGCCTGTACCGGATTGCTTCCGGATGGAGCAAACAGTATGACGCGGTCTGCAAAAAATGACATGAGGTTTGCTTTCGGAAACCAGTTTGCAGGGGAAGGATATCTGACACTTGCATATCACAATCATAAATATGACTATTACCATAGAGATAAGAGTCATCCGAATCTGGGATATGTTTACAAGGGAATCGGAAACGGACTGGAGCTTCCGACAACCTGCTGGCCGCGTTCCGACTTTGAGATGATGAAGGCAACACTCCCGGAGTATATCGGGAATGAGCCGTTTCACATATACTATATGACAGTCAGCGGTCATATGAGTTATACCTTTACAGATAATTCGATGTCCGCCCGTAACCGGGATGTAGTGAAGGATTTGGCGTATTCCGATTGTGCCAGGGCATATCTTGCATGCAATTATGAACTTGAGAAGGCGCTGACATACCTGTTGGAAGAGCTGAAAGCAAAAGGAATTGCCGAACGGACGGTCATTGCTCTTTCGGCAGACCATTATCCTTACGGACTGGACAAGCAATACATTGACGAACTGGCAGGTCATGAAGTAGAGGAAAATTTTGAATTATATAAAAATTACTTTATTCTTTGGTGCGACGGAATGAAAGAAACGATTACCGTGGATAAATATTGCTCCAGCCTCGATATCGCGCCTACACTGGCCAATTTGTTCGGTTTGTCCTACGATTCCAGATTATATATGGGCTCGGATATACTTTCCGATAAAGAAGGGTTTGTTATTTTTGACAATAAAAGCTTTCTGACCGACAGAGTGGCATATAATACCGGAACAGGGGAAGCGGAGCTGTTAGGCAGAGAGACGGTTACACAGGAATATCTCGATGAAAAGCTGCGGGAAGTAAAACAGAAGTTTGCGGTATCGAAGTCAATCCTGACGAATGACTATTTTTCCTATCTGCCGGTGCCGGAATAAACGACAAAGCAAAAAGGGGGCTGTCGCGCTATGTGCGACAGCCCCCTTCGCTGTTTTAGGATTGTGAATTATAACTTCGTAACGTTTGCAGCCTGCGGACCCTTTTCACCGTTTACGACTTCAAACTCTACCTTGTCGCCTTCGTCAAGGACTTTAAATCCGTCCATGTTTAATGCGGAATAATGTACAAATACATCGGTTCCGTTTTCATCGGAGATAAAGCCAAACCCCTTTTTTGCATTGAACCACTTTACTGTTCCGTTCATCGTATGTTCCTCCCGAAACTAAAAATATGAATTAGCTGCACTTATCAGCTTAAATTTAAGATATCATAATTTCATAAAATTGTCAATGATACTGCTGATTTTTATGGATTTTTTGTGTCTGATGTGGTAAGATAAGCAAAAAGACAAAGCAAAAGGAGAACAGGTAAGAATGGGTCATAGGATAACGAATACGGATAGTTTAAAGAATCTGTCGGCATATGAAATAGTTTCGGAAGAAAATCTGCCGGATATTTCCGGTTTTGGCATAACGCTTCGTCATAAAAAATCAGGAGCAAGAATCGCAGTAATCTCCAGTGATGATAATAATAAAGTGTTTTCTATCGGATTTCGTACACCTCCCGAAGATTCCACGGGAGTCGCACATATTCTGGAGCATTCCGTACTTTGCGGTTCGGAACGCTTTCCGGTAAAGGATCCTTTTGTTGAACTGGCAAAGGGGTCTTTAAACACATTTCTGAATGCCATGACATATCCGGATAAGACAATTTATCCGGTGGCAAGCTGCAATGATAAGGACTTTGCTAATTTAATGGAAGTATATCTGGATGCTGTTTTTTTCCCGAACATTCATCATCAGGAAGAAATTTTTTTACAGGAAGGCTGGCACTATGAGCTAGAGAGCACGGATGGAGAGCTTTCCTATAACGGAGTGGTTTACAGTGAGATGAAGGGGGCATTTTCAAGCCCGGAGGAGGTGCTGCTTTCCGAAATTCAGCAGACACTGTTTCCGGATACCGCATACGGAGTGGAATCTGGCGGTGACCCGGATGTAATTCCGAAGCTTACCTACGAACAGTTTTTAGAGTTTCACAGGCGGTATTATCATCCGGTAAACAGTTATATTTATCTTTACGGTGATATGGATGTAAGAGAACGCCTTGAGTGGATGGATAAGGAGTATCTGAGCCGTTTTGAGAGAATAGATTTGGACTCCTCCCTGACAAAGCAGGAGGGCTTTGCACAAAAGAAGACACTGGAGCGTTTTTATTCGGTGAATACACCGGAGGAGGCTGAGGATGCGGCATATTATGCATATAGTGTTGCACTGACGGGAACGGAGGATGTAGTAAAGGAAACGGCATTTTCACTGCTTTGCTCCGCACTATGTAATACTCCGGGTACGCCGGTAAAGAAAGCACTGGCAGAAGCGGGAATCGGAGAGGATTCCAGTGCTATGTTTGTGGATGAAATGCTGCAGCCGATTTTCTCAATTATAGTGAAAAATGCGCCGGAGGATAAGGGTGAAGCTTTTTACGGTGTTGTTACGGAGACACTAAAGAATTGTGTCAGAGAGGGGATTTCCAAGAAATCACTGCTTGCGGCATTGAACCGGATGGAATTTTCGCTCAGGGAGGGAGATTCCGGAAATTATCCGAAGGGCTTACGTTACGGTCAGCAGATGCTCTCTACATGGCTGTATGACGATACAAGGGTATTTGATAATCTGCATTGGACTCCGGTGTTTGACCGTCTGCGGGAGTTAATCGATACGGACTATTTTGAAAAGCTGGTACAGGAGTATCTGATTGAGGGTAAGCACGCTGTTCTTTTGAAGCTGCTGCCAAAGGAAGGCCTGCTTGCCGAAAAGGAGAATGCCTTAAAGGAGTCTCTGGCAAAATACAAGAAGGGTCTTACGGAGCAGGAGGTAAAAGAGCTGGTGAGCCGTACTGCGGCGCTTAAGCAGTATCAGAGCGAGCCGTCTTCCCCGGAAGCACTGGCAAAGATTCCGCGCCTTACAAGAGAGGACATTAAGAAAGAAGCAGACCCGATTATCAACGAAGTGAAAGAAATCGACGGAGTGACGGTGCTGCATCAGGAGCTTTTTACCGGCGGGATTGCATATGTAAAGCTGTTATTTGATTTAAAGAAGGTTTCGGCTGAGCTGCTCCCTTATGTGGGCATGCTTGCAAGGATATTCGGACGTATGGATACCGGAAAACAGACCTATCTTGATTTAAATAATGAAATTAACATTCATACCGGCGGAATTTCCACCGGCACGCTTGTTGCGTCAAGGTATGATGATTTGCATGAGTACCGTTTATTCTTTGTCGCAGAGGGAAAAGCACTTTATGGTAAGATTCCGGAATTGTTCTCTTATCTGCGGGAGCTTTTGACGGAAACCGTATTTGATAACCCGTCAAGAATCAGGGAAATCCTGCTGGAGCAAAAGAGCGGTATGGAGAGCGGATATACCGATATGGCTCATAGTGCCGCAATCAAGCGTGCTTCCTCCTATTTTTCGGCGGTCGGCACGGCTATGGAGAAGCTTGACGGCATAGAGTACTATGAATTTATTTCGGATTTATTGATGCATTATGAGGAAAGAAAGGAAGAGCTTGTGAGAAAGCTTTCGGAAGCCTTTTCCTGCATTTTTGCAAGGGATGTGCTGACTGTCAGTGTGACGGCTGACGCGAAAGGCTATGAAAAGGTAAAAGAGCAGTGTGCGGCATTGTTTGAAGCATTTGCTCCTGTAGCGAAGGGCGGAGAGCTTGTGCTTGTACCGGAAAAGAAAAATGAGGGCTTTATTACACCGGGACAGGTACAGTATGTCTGCAGGGCAGGAGATTTCAGACGGTGCGGTGCCGCTTATTCGGGGGCTTATGAGGTACTTCGTACTGCCATGAGCTATGGTTATCTCTGGAACAACGTCCGCGTAAAGGGAGGCGCTTACGGCGCAACGCTGATTGCGATGGAAAACGGTCGAATGGCATTTTGTTCATGGAGAGACCCGCATCTTACCAGAACCATGAAGGTATATGAGGATGCAATAGATTATATTGCGAACTTTGATGCAGACGAGGCGGAGATGACAAAGTATGTCATCGGTACAATGAGTAATGTGGATATGCCTAGAAATCCGCGCATGGAAGGAGAGCGCGGATGTACGTCATATCTGACGGGACGTACATTTGCTTCCGTACAGGCATGCCGTGACCAGATTTTAAATGTAACCGTGGAGGATATTCGTGCACTGGCGGACGGAGTGCGTGATATGCTGTCACAGAATTGCTGCTGTACTATCGGTTCCGAAAAGAAATTACGTGAGGATTCGGAGCACTTTATGGTTGTACGGGATTTGCTGCGTTAAGCGGGTTTGAAGCTGTGACGGGACAAAGACAGGGAGAATAAGGATGAAGCAGGATAATAAGAAAGGAAAAAAGGCAGGAAGCACAGAGCGGGGATTTCATTCGGGCTTTGTGGCACTAATCGGCAGACCGAATGTGGGAAAATCAACGCTTATGAATCATCTGATTAAGCAAAAGATTGCGATTACATCCAATAAGCCTCAGACTACAAGAACCAGAATTCAGACCGTATATACGGATGAGCGGGGACAGATTATTTTTCTGGATACTCCGGGAATCCACAAGGCGAAGAACAAGCTTGGTGAATATATGGTAAATGTGGCGGAAGGAACGCTTTCCGAGGTAGATGTAATTTTATGGCTGGTAGAGCCGACAGACTACATCGGTGCAGGTGAACAGCATATTCTCGATGTGCTTGCCCGGTCAAAAACACCGGTTATTCTGGTGATTAATAAGATGGATACAGTGGATAAGGAAACGCTTGCCAAAGCAGAGGCAGCCTATCGGGATAAGTACCCGTTTGAGGCAATTATTGTGGTTAGCGCACTTCGCAGCCGGAATGTGGATAAGCTGCAGTCTCTTTTGTTTTCCTTACTTCCGGAGGGACCGATGTATTATGACGAGGATACGGTAACAGACCAGCCGGAGCGTCAGATTGCAGCGGAGATTATTCGTGAAAAGGCACTTCGCCTTTTGGATGATGAGATACCGCACGGCATTGCGGTTGCAATCGACCGGATGAAGGAGCGCCCGGACGGAAGGCTGGTGGATATTGATGCTACAATTATCTGCGAAAGAGATTCCCATAAAGGGATTATTATCGGGAAACAGGGAGCTATGTTAAAACGTATCGGTACGGAGGCAAGAAAAGAAATAGAGCTCTTATTTGAGTATCGTGTGAACTTAAAGCTCTGGGTAAAGGTAAAGAAGGACTGGAGAGACAGCGATTTTCTATTAAAGAACTATGGTTATACGGAACAGGCACAGGAATAGAGTACAAATAGGTGGTATAAAATGGCCGGTGAAGTAACGAAAGGTTACAGTGGTCGTGTCAAGCCCTAATTTTTTTACGGAGGCTAGGATTTTCTTATCAGTGTATTTTCTTTTGTTTCGGAGATGCTAGTATTGTAACACGGGATTAGCAGAAGCAGACGAAAATACGGGGGTACGGCAATGGAAGAAGAGTATTGGACACGATTTTTAAGTTCCGGCAGCGTAACGGATTATCTGAATTACCGGGAAGCGGTAGAGAAACAGCACAGGCAGGAACAGGCAGTACAGGGAGAGTCCTATGACGGAAAGTATTACAGTGACAGGAATGATATTGTCGGCACAGCCAATCGGTGAGTACGACCGGAGACTGGTGCTGCTGACAAAGGAAAGAGGGAAAATTTCCGCATTCGCGAAAGGTGCACGGCGTCCGACAGCAGCATTACTCGGATGCAGCCAGCCGTTTGTATTCGGACAATTCACTTTATATGAAGGCAGAAGCTCTTATACATTACAGAGTGCGGAGGTAGAAAATTATTTTGCAAAATTGCGGGAAGACCTGGAAACTGTATATTACGGGGTGTATTTCTGTGAGTTTGCAGAAGCTGTTACAAGAGAAGGGCTACCTGCAAAAGAGGAATTAAAGGTATTATATCGTTCCCTTGGGGCGCTTCTTAAGCGCTCCATCGGGGTAGAGCTGGTACGGGCGGTGTTTGAGTTAAAGATGCTTTCTGTATGCGGCGTTTCGCCACAGGTATTTGAGTGTGTGAAATGCAGAAGGAAGGAAGAACTGGTTTGGTTCTCGACGAAAAGCGGTGGGTGTATTTGTAAGGAGTGCGCGGACAAGCTGTGGCGGGAAGCAGAAAATGAGCGTCAAGGGGTGCAGAAAAGCGGGAGAAGTCCGGGAGTTGATTTGGAAGAAAAATTTCAGGCTATATCCGGTTCTACTCTTTATACCATGCAGTATATTTTGTCCACACCAATCGAGAGCCTCTATACCTTTACCGTATCGGAGGAGGTTCTTTTGCAGCTGAAGAAGGTATTAAAGGAGTTTCTTTCCATACATATCGGGCGGAGGTTTAAGAGTCTGGAAATGCTGGAGCTGCTTGGATGACGGTTTTGTTTAGTGAGGAAGGAAAATGAAGCAGACAGGATTAAGAGATAATGTATGAGCCGGGGTGGAAGGTTTTAAAGGAATTGATGATGTATGAAGGAAAAAACATCGCCAATACGGGTTCTCCACGGGAGATAATTAAATCGGCTTACTCAGTATATGATTTTATCGAAGAACAAATATGGTTATCTATGTTGAGGGTCAGAAACGATATGGCGTGTAAGTAAGAGTCAGGAGGGAAGGCTGCTATGTCCAGAACCATGCAATTTAAAATGGAACGTCCCAATCTTGTAAAGCCGGGAGATGAGGTGGAAATCAGGGAGTCGACGCTTCCGAATGCAATTTTTTATTATGTGATAGAGCCGGCGGTAGCCATGTCCGGAAATATTCCGTTTCGTGAGAGGCTGACAAAGCGAAACGGCGTAGTAAAGGATGTGGAGGAGAACAGCCGCGGGTATTATGTAACGGTAGAATTTGAGGAGTAAGGGTAAATGAAAGAGGGCTGTCGCTTGCATTAATGCGACAGCCCCATTCATTTTTTTCTCCGACTCCTGACAAAGGACCGGAAATATGGCTTTATCGAATCCGCTCCGGGAATCCGACCTTTTTCTGTACCTTGCGGAGAGTCTTTGTCGCAACATAGTTCGCACGCTCCGCGTTGTTTTTAATGATGCTGTCGATGTATGCCTTATCCTTTGAAAGCTCGGCGACACGCTCCTGAAGCGGCTTTAATACATCCACAACGGATTCACCTACGGCAAGCTTGAATTCACCGTAGCCCTTGCCGTCAAATTCCTTTTCTACTTCCTCTATGGACTTGCCGGTGGTAGCGCGGTAGATATCGATTAGGTTGCTGATACCCGGTTTGTCTTCCGAATATCTTACTTCGCTGTCGGAATCGGTTACGGCACGCTTAAACTTGCGGATAACGGTGTCCGGGTCGTCCATCAGGTAAATGCTTGCGTTTGGGTTTTCATCCGACTTCGACATCTTCTTTGAAGGGTCCTGTAAGCTCATAATCTTTGCACCGACTTTTCCGAGATATGCCTCCGGAATCTTGAATACATCACCGTAAATACTGTTAAAGCGTTGTGCAATATCACGGGTCAGCTCCAAATGCTGCATCTGGTCGATACCGACCGGAACGACGTCCGCCTGAAACAAAAGAATATCTGCTGCCATCAGAACCGGATAGGTAAATAAACCGGCGTTGATGTTGTCTGCATGCTTTGCAGACTTATCCTTAAACTGCGTCATTCGCTGCAGCTCACCCATATAGGTGTAGCAATTTAAAATCCACGCAAGCTCGGCATGGCCGGATACGTGAGACTGATAATAGATGCAGTTCTTTTCCGGGTCTAAACCGGCGGCAATATAAAGGGTCAGAAGAGCACGGGCACGTTGTCTTAACTCTGCCGGATTCTGGCGTATGGTAATGGAGTGCTCATCCACTACACAGTAGTAGCACTCATAGTCTTCATTCATGGAAACCCAGTTCTTTAGAGCTCCGAGATAATTGCCGAGAGTTAAATTACCGGTTGCCTGCATTCCGCTGAACAATACTTTTTTTTCGTCTGCCATAGGTACTCCTTCTCCGCAAACAAAGCAGCACAGGCTGCCTGCGGAATATTGTGTTGAGCCTGCCTTACATCGGAGAGAGGCTTTTTGCTTTTAATCTACTATATATGACTATCTTTGAAATGTCAAGTAAAATCCTAGACCATACTTATACCTGTGCGAATATTTGAAAATAGCCGGTTACGTTTTACAAAATAGTAGTTTCAAATTCATACTTCTAAAGTTATATGCTTTTATAGGAAAAAAAATGCGGTATAATACGGAAATGCATTGACCGTATCGAAAAGATATATTATAATGTTCTTGGAAGGAAGGTGACAATATGTACAAAATCAATCCCTACAGACCGGGAGCCGGATTAATGCCGACGTATATTGCCGGAAGAGATGAAGTTATTAATAATGTCCAGCAAATGTTTGACGCACTAATAATGAATATTCCGACTCAATCTGTGATTTTTAGCGGTTTACGTGGAGTCGGTAAAACAGTTTTGATAAACAAGCTACAAAACATAGCAGAAGAAAAAGATATTTTTTGCAGTCACATAGAGGTGGAGGAACGGAATGACTTTATCCCTCAAATAGCAGCCTGTTCCCAGGCTTTTTTGAGAAAGGTAAATAAAAAAGAGAAGTTTATGCATTTAATTCAAAAACCATTAGACGCAATTAAGTCATTAATGGTTTCTTTTGACCCAGATAAAAACACTTTTTCTGTTTCGCTTCAAGAAAAAGAATTATACACATCGACCAGTCTGACACAAAGCTTGACAGAAGTGTTTGTTACTATAGGAGAAACTGCATACAAAACAGAAACCCCAATTTGCTTTTTTGTTGATGAAATTCAGTATATGAAGCAGAACGAACTGGGTTCTTTAATAGCGGCATTGCATCGCACCAATCAACTGGGTTATCCGGTTATGGTTATTGGTGCCGGACTTCCTAAAATATATAAAATGTTGTCAGAAGAAAAATCATATGCCGAAAGATTATTCGTATATAAAGAAATTGGTTCCTTAACAGACGAACAATCGAAAAAAGCAATAGAGGAACCTGTAAAAAAGTTTGGAACATCCTATACAGATGAAGCAATCAGAGAAATAGTAAAAGTTACAAAAGGGTATCCGTTTTTTATTCAACAATTATGTCAGGTTGTATATAATAACGTCTCAGATAAATTAATCCAAGCCACTCACATAAAAAATAGCCTGGAAGAATTCTTTGATTTGTTAGATGTTGGATTTTTTAAGGCGAGATATGAAAGGTGTGCTGAAAGCGACAAAAAATTTGTATTTGCAATGGTTAAGTGCGGTGAACTTCCATGTACAATTTCAAATGTCGCTAAAAATCTTAGTAGAAAAGTAACTGAGATATCTACAACGAGAGCTCAGCTTATCAGTAAGGGTATCATTTATCCGATTAGATATAAGGAGTTGGATTTTACAGTCCCGGAATTTGATGGATATATTAAAAGGCTGGACGAATACAAGCAATGGCTTGAGGAAAAACAATCAACAAGACGATAGATGCATGTAAACAGTTTATATTGTAGTGCATTACATTCTAAGATAGATATAGTCAAGGGGTATCTTTGGGTACCTCTTATCTACTATACCACCTGACCCGGTCAACAAAAAAACTCAGGTCATCAGCAAAATCCCTGAGTTTTTTTATATTCTTGTATTTGGTGTTCATATTCTTTGATTACCTAATGAGCACGAACCCAGCCAAAAACCGGTAAAATCAAGGGTTTCAGAAAGCAGATAACGGGAATCGAACCCGCCTCCTCAGCTTGGGAAGCTGATGTTCTACCAATGAACTATATCTGCCCGACAAAGATATCATACCACCCGGCTGATTTCTTGTCAATAAGTCAGAGCGTAAAATTTCGGATAATTTTTTGTCAAAAAATGCGGTATAGTATGAAAATGCTATTGACTTTTTTGGGTACGCGTGTATAATGGGAAATGTTTAGAAATACTAAATTTTTTGTTTATTTTTACTTTACCGACAGGAGAGAGGTGTTTCACTTGAAGATAGGTGAGAAGATAAAGGAGCTTCGTATTCAGAAAAGCCTTACACAGGAAGAGCTTGCGGATAGGGCAGAGCTGTCGAAGGGCTTTATTTCACAGCTGGAGCGTGACCTGACTTCTCCGTCCATTGCAACGCTTGTGGATATTCTGCAGTGTCTCGGAACGGATTTGGAGGAATTTTTTTCCGGAACCTCGTCGGAGCAGGTTGTATTTAAAAAGGGAGACTACTTTGAAAAAGAGGATGCAGAGCTTAATAACCGCATTGAATGGATTATCCCGAATGCCCAGAAGAATATGATGGAGCCTATTTTGCTGACGCTGGCACCGGACGGTTCCACTTATCCGGACAACCCGCATGAAGGGGAGGAGTTCGGGTACGTGTTAAGCGGAAGCGTGGAGCTTTCTATCGGTAGTAAGAAGTACAAAGCAAAAAAAGGAGAGTCCTTTTATTTTACGCCGAGCAAGACCCATTACATCAAAGCATCCGGAAAGCAGGGGGCAACATTGCTCTGGGTTTCAACACCACCGAGCTTTTAATAAATTATCGGAAGGGACCGGCAGGAGGCCTGTACGGCAGAAGAAAGGAGTAGTATGGCACAGGAAAATAAGTTAATTACTCTTGAAAATATAACGAAGAAGTATGACGGACAGGTTGTACTGGACGATTTGAACCTTTATATCAGGGAAAATGAATTCCTGACATTGCTCGGCCCGTCGGGCTGCGGAAAGACAACGACGCTCCGGATTATCGGAGGATTTGAGACTCCGGATACGGGAAGGGTGATTTTTGACGGACAGGATATTACGAATCTGCCTCCGAATAAGCGGCAGTTAAATACGGTTTTTCAGAAGTATGCACTTTTTACCCATATGACTATTGCGGAAAATATAGCCTTCGGTCTTAAGATTAAGAAAAAGAGCAAGCAGTATATTCAGGATAAGATTGATTATGCATTGAAGCTCGTAAACTTAGACGGGTACGGAAAGCGTATGCCGGATTCCTTATCCGGCGGGCAGCAGCAGCGTATCGCGATTGCAAGAGCCATTGTGAATGAGCCGAAGGTATTACTTTTGGACGAACCGCTCGGAGCACTCGACTTAAAGCTTCGTCAGGATATGCAGTATGAGCTGATTCGGTTAAAGAATGAGCTTGGTATTACCTTTGTGTATGTAACCCATGATCAGGAAGAAGCACTTACCATGTCCGATACCATTATGGTTATGAACCAGGGGTACATTCAGCAGATAGGTTCTCCGGAGATGATTTACAATGAGCCGAAGAATGCGTTCGTTGCGGATTTTATCGGTGAAAGTAATATTATCGGCGCAACCATGATAGAGGATCGTCTGGTAGAGATTCTCGGCGCAAAGTTTGCCTGTGTAGACGAAGGCTTCGGTAATAATTGCCCGGTAGACGTGGTAATCCGTCCGGAGGATGTGGATTTGGTAGAGCCGGATGAGGGGACCATTCAGGGTATAGTGACCTCTTTGATTTTTAAGGGCGTTCATTACGAAATGGAGGTCGAGGCAAACGGTTTTACATGGCTTGTACACAGCACGGACCTCTCACCGGTAGGAAAACAGGTCGGGATTAAGGTAGACCCGTTTGATATTCAGATTATGAATAAACCGGAATCGGAGGATGAGGAGGCAGTAGGAGTTAATGAATAAACGGGAAGGAAGTCTTGCAAAGCAGAAAAGAATAAGGCAGCTCCTTTTATCCACTCCTTATGTATTATGGAGCATCGGATTTATTATTCTGCCGCTTCTCATGATTGTATATTACGGTCTGACAAGCCGTGACGGCGACGGGTTTACTCTGGAAAACCTGAAGCTTATCTGGGAACCGACCCATCGTACCACCCTGCTTTTATCCATTAAGCTTTCGGTCATCAGTACAATTATTTGTTTACTGATTGCATATCCGCTTGCCCTTGCACTTCGCGCCCTGCGCTTAAAGAGCAACGGTTTCGTCATTTTGTTATTTATGCTGCCGATGTGGATGAACTTTTTGCTTCGTACCATTGCGTGGCAGAATATTCTGGAAAAGAACGGTGTAATTAATATGCTTCTCGGCGCGGTGGGGCTTCCGAAGTTAAATATTATTAATACGCCGACGGCGATTGTACTCGGTATGGTTTATGATTTTCTGCCGTTTATGATTATTCCCGTTTACAATGTGTTGTCCAAAATCAGTGATGATGTCATTCAGGCAGCGGCGGACCTCGGAGCAAATTATTTTCAGATTCTTATCCGGGTGATTTTACCGCTTTCAAAGCCCGGAATTATCAGCGGTCTGACCATGGTATTCGTTCCGTCCTTAACCACCTTTGTTATTTCGGATATTCTGGGCGGCGGAAATATTCTGCTTATCGGTAAGGTGATCGAGCAGAAGTTTAAGATGGCAAATGACTGGAATGCGGGCTGCGGTCTGTCTCTTGTCCTTATGGTATTCATTTTTATCTGTATGGCCATCGTGCAGAAATATGATAAGGATTCGGAGGGAACCGGCGTATGGTAAAGCGTTTGATTCAAAAGGGATATATCGGTCTTGTCATTGTGTTTTTATATGCACCGATTCTTGTATTAATGGTTCTTTCCTTTAATGCATCCAAATACCGCTCAAAATGGGGCGGCTTTACCTTGAAGTGGTATCGGGAGTTACTGGAAAACGAAAAGATTTTAAATGCACTTTGGACAACACTTCTGCTTGCGTTTTTTTCCGCATTACTTGCCACGGTGCTCGGAACGCTGGCTGCAGTTGCCATGAACCGTATGAAGAAGCTTCCGAAGGCAATTATGATGAGTATTACAAATATTCCGATTTTAAATTCCGAAATCGTAATCGGTATTTCATTAATGCTTTTGTATTTTGCCGTCAGCTTTTCCTTAGGATTCGCCAGTGTGCTGCTGGCACTTACCGCGGCACATATGCCGTATGTAATCCTGAATGTTCTGCCGAAGTTAAGACAGACGAGCAGAAGCACTTATGAAGCGGCTCTGGATTTGGGAGCCTCTCCGGTTTCGGCGTTTTTTAAGATTGTATTGCCGGATATTTTTCCGGGAGTAATGTCCGGCTTTATGCTGGCATTTACTCTGGCGTTGGATGATTTTGTTATTACGCATTTTACGAAAAATGCAAAGGTGAATACCCTGTCTACCGTGATTTATTCCGAGACGAGGCGTGGTATCGAGCCGGAAATCTATGCTCTTTCCACTGTTATGTTTACGGTGGTGCTCGTGCTGCTTATTGTGGTGAACCGCATGAAAGCGGGAGCGGCAAAGAAAGCGGCATTACGGCAGAAATAGATTTGATGTAGTGTATTATTTTAAACAGGAGGATTATAAGTTTGAAACAAAGAGGTAGCGGTTAGAGAAAAAGAAAAGCATAACAAGAAAGCCATCAGTTGGTGGCTTTGAAGGAAATATAGACACACCTTCAATCAGAAAACAGACACAGCATCGTCAGTGATGGTGTAACCCCGTT
>JAQXLY010000065.1 GCA_029012365.1 Lachnospiraceae bacterium
CCATCGACAGAATCATCGATGTGTTCCCGCCTCATCAGCAGGAGCAGGTGCGTATTCAGCTGGCTATGGTTCTGGAGTGCGTAGTTTCCCAGGCATTGCTTCCTACCATTGACGGTGGGCGCGTGGCTGCTTTTGAAATCATGATTCCAAATCCTGCGATTCGAAATTTGATCCGAGAAGGAAAAACCTTCCAGATTCCATCCATGATCCAGACCAACCGAAAGGCCGGTATGATTACCCTGGATGATTCCTTATACGAATTGTATGCTGCCGGTTTGGTGGAGGCAGATGTGGCACTTAGCTATGCACAGGATTATCAGTATCTTAGCCGTAAAATTATTTAGGAGAAATTGTCGTGGCCAGTTTTGCATATGAAATAGTCGATCAAACCGGTAAAATAAAAAAAGGCTCTCTGGAAGCGGATGATAGAGATAAAGCCCTCGCCATGCTGAAAGCAGATGGCTCTATCGTCACCTCTCTGGGAGAGCAGGATGCCCTTTCCAAGGATATTAAGTTCGAAATTGGCGGCAAACCCAAAGCAAGAGATTTCAGTATTTTCTGCCGACAGTTTGTTAGTATGACGAAAGCTGGCGTAAGTCTTTTGGAGTCCCTGGAAATGTTAGGAGAGCAGACAGAGAATAAACGTCTGCAAAGGGCAGTAAAAGCTGTTAAGATCAGCGTGGAAAAAGGCGAATCCTTAACCGCCTCCATGCGGGAACAGAAATTATTCCCCGGTTTGCTTTGCAGCATGGTGGAAGCAGGTGAAGCTTCCGGTAGTCTGGATACTGCGTTAGACAGAATGGCAGTCCATTTTGAGAAGGATGCCAAGATTAAATCGCTGGTAAAAAAGGCGGCTATTTATCCGGCAATGGTTTGTCTGGTAGCAATCGGTGTTATTATTATCATGCTTACTGTGGTAATCCCCAATTTTACCAGTATGTTTGCTGATTTGGAAACGGAACTTCCGGCCATTACGGTTGCAGTTGTGAATGCCAGTGATTTTCTGAAAAGCAAATGGTACCTGGTGATTGCAGTAACGATTGTGGTAGTATTGTTATTTAAATGGTTCAAAAAATCTACACCGGGGGAGTATTTCTTTTCCAAATTAGGATTAAAAATCCCCATGTTTGCCAGCCTGACTGTTAAGTCATCTTCGGCCAGATTTGCCAGAACAGCCAGTACCTTGCTGGGAGCCGGTATGTCCCTGGTGGATACGGTAGAGATTACTGCCAATATCATTGATAATAGAATTATCAGCGATGCACTCCGCAATTGCAGAGAGGAGATTATTCAAGGTGTTCCCTTGTCTGTTCCGTTAAAGCAGTGTGGCTTGTTCCCGCCAATGGTACATCATATGGTAAAAATCGGAGAGGAAACCGGTGACATTGAAGGACTGCTTGATAAACTGGCAGACTACTACGAAGAGGAAGTGGAGATGGCAACCCAATCACTGATGGCAGCCTTGGAACCGCTTATCATCGTTGTGTTGGCGGCAGTAGTACTTGTATTGATTGGTGCATGTATGGCACCCATGTTGTCCATGTACACAGGCTTGGATAATCTGTAGTATGTCGAGAGGTGTTTACGGATTCCTTATAAACGCTACATATATTTTTGAAAATCAATTATGAATTAGAAATTCTTCGGATAGGGGAAGAATTTTTAAGATAAAAAGAACGTAAAGGAGAAATTAATATGAGAAAGTTCAAAGAAATGAAAGAAAACAACAAAGGCTTTTCACTTGTTGAATTGATTATCGTTATTGCCATCATGGCAGTACTGGTTGGTGTATTGGCACCTCAGTTTATCAAGTATGTTGAGTCTTCCAAACAGTCTACAGATATTCAGAATGCAGCTGAGATCAGAGCAGCAATTGAGGCTTATGTGGCAGAGAGTGCTCCTGCAACAAACATTACGGTTTCAATAGCTTCCAATAAAATTACAGTAGCAGATGCAGGTACAGCACTTACTGATGTTGGATTAAGTAATTCTACCGATACAAAATCCACTGGCTGGGCAGATGGAGTAATTGCCACCTATAACGTTACTACTTATAAGTGGGAATTTCCTTCAACTGGTGGTGTTACAACAAATACAAACAAACCATTCAAAGATATTAGTAGTTCATTCAAATAAATCATGAACCTATATAACATAGTTTTCCTATCCCTCCTTTTCCTCTACGGAATCGTGATAGGAAGCTTCTTGAATGTATGCATTTATCGCATACCTGAAAAACAGGATATTGTGAAAACATCGTCGCACTGTATGACATGCGGCTATAAGCTGAAGTGGTACGATCTCGTACCACTCTTCAGCTTTATTGCATTGAAAGGCCGATGTCGCAAGTGTCATACAAAACTTTCTCTTCAATACCCTATCGTTGAA
>JAQXLY010000066.1 GCA_029012365.1 Lachnospiraceae bacterium
CAACGTAGCAGTACTAAGCTCGAAACCACCTCGCTAAGTACTGACGTTGCCTTATGGTTCTCTTTAGAATACTCTGTCACCACAACTTATCCCACATAAGGAAAGCTGAACTGTTACGAAAAGCTACAAGCCATAACAACCTCGAATGCAAATCTATATATAATCTTTCAATGCCTTTACCGCCAACTCTTTCACGTCAGCCTCATCCATAAATGGAAGAAACACTTCTATTCTTTCTCCTTTTTCCAGTGCCTGCATTGCAAATTCCTTAACGTCTTCCTCGTTCATAAACGGTAGAAAAGCTCCTATCGTTTCTCCACGTTCCAGTGCCTGCATTGCAAGCTTCTTAACGTCTTCCCCATTCATAAACGGTAGAAAAGCTCCTATCGTTTCTCCTCGTTCCAATGCCTGCATTGCAAGCTTCTTAACGTCTTCCTCGTTCATAAACGGTAGAAAAGCCCCTATCGTTTCACCCTGCTCCAGTGCCTGCATTGCAAATTCCTTAACGTCTTCCTCGTTCATAAACGGAAGCCAGCCTTGAATTGTCTTCCAGTCAAACCTCTCTGCATTTGAAACAACCGTTTTAACCTGATTCGGTTTTAAAATCGGGAGCACCGCGCTAACATCCTCTGCCGAAGTACCCTGATTCTTCATACACTCTTCAAGCTTATCGCTTAAGGCAGCATCTACCAGAGCGGATTTCTCGCCTAAGAGTTCATCTACAGTAACCCCAAAAATCTCAGCCAGTTCCGGAAGCTTTGATATATCCGGCATACTGTTCCCCCGCTCCCAGTTAGAAACCGCCTGAAAACTAATTCCCATTCGGTCAGCCAATTCCATCTGCGTCATGTTTTCTCCCTTTCGCAGCGCTGAAATAGCCTTTCCTATTCTTTGCATATTAAACATGGTATTCCTTCTTTCTTGTCTGAATTTGAAAAAGCTTTTTCCGGTAATTCATCATAACAGGTTTTCTTTTTCATATCCATCAAGTTTTCGTTGAATTTACTATATAAAAGCATTCAATTATAAGTTGAGAGTTTTTTCTCCTCCACAAATCCTCTCTTATATAAAAGGGTCTATATCCCGGCGCATTACCAGTTCTTCCACTCTTCCCATTCCTTAACAGGCTCTGCTTTCTTGTCAACCTCAATTCCAAAAGGAGCTGCAGAAATAATTAAAAGTTTAAAATAGGTTTCCCCTATCGGCATACCAATCAAGGTAATCCAAAATACTGCTCCGACCACAGCATAAAATGAAATCAGTAAGAGTCCTAACGGAGACCAAATAATATTCGCTATAAAATGCCTTGTGAAATTCACGTCATACTCTACATCATCCCGAAATGGCCAAAGAGCAAGCCTCGCTACCTGAAGCAGCTGTTTTCCAAGCGGGATTCCCACAACAGTTGCACAAAACAATGCCCCCAAAGCCCCCCAGAACAAAACTGAAATAATTCCGCCAAGGGAAAGCCAAATGATATTTTTGAATACGTTCATTATGTACAGTCTCCCTTCCCGGTGTATTACCAGTTCTTCCACTCTTCCCATTCCTTGATTACTTCTACCTTTTTATCAACCTCAATCCCGAACGGTGCCATAGACATGGCTAATAGTTTAAAGTACACCTTTCCAAACGGCGCACCGATTAGTGTGATTGAAAATGCTGCTCCTACAATGGCATAAAACGTGATCATAAGAAACCCAAACGGCAGCCAGATAATATTTGCCACAAGATTTTTTGCAAAGTTTGTTTCAATCTCTACATCATCCCGAAACGGACGCAGCGCAAACAATGCCACCTGAAACAGCTGCTTTCCAAGCGGAATTCCTATTACCGTCGCACAAAGCAGTGCTCCTAATAATCCCCAGAATAATACAGAAACAAATCCCCCAAAAATAAACCATAATACATTTCCGACTTCCTTCATTTTCGCTTACTCTCCTTTTATTTATCCTTATCCCCCGTGCTTCCTTCTCCACAGAGTCCGATAGAAAACACCTCTTTAGGAAGAACTGCTCCTATCCGTCTTTTTAAGTATACCATATCTATGTAATAAATGGTAGTAAAAACAAATCTCCCCGCAAATTATTTTGCAGGGAGATTCGCTCTTACTTCTTATCACGTTGCTTCTATATAATACTGTGCCTGAGCCGCAAACAATTCCGCATAGATTCCGTCTTTCTTGTTTACCAGCTCCTCATGCGTTCCGTATTCCTTAATCGTGTTCTCGGCAAATACCGCAATCCGGTCACAGAACTTACAGCTGGACAGACGATGGGAAATGTAAATCGCCGTTTTGTTTCCAACAAGGCAGTCAAAGTGACGGTAAATGTCATACTCCGCCACAGGGTCGAGGGCAGCTGTCGGCTCATCCAGAATGACAATCGGTGCGTTCCTGTATAACGCTCTTGCAATAGCGGTCTTCTGCTGCTGTCCGCCGGAAAGCTCTGTTCCCTGCTCATCAAAGCTCTTATAGAGCATTGTGTCAAGCCCTTTGGGAAGCTTCTTTGCATCCTCATAGAAGCCTGCCAGCTCCAGTACGTGGTTAATCTCTTCCTCATTTGCGGCATCATCAAATGCAATATTGTCCCTTAGGCTGAACGCAAACAGCTGGAAATCCTGGAATACCACAGCAAACAGCCTTCGGTACTCTTCCTCGGAATAGTCCTTAATATTCACCCCGTCAATCAAAATCTCACCCTCGGTTACGTCATACAGGCGGCAAAGAAGCTTAATAAAGGTGGTCTTACCTGCGCCGTTTAAGCCTACCACCGACAAGTGCTCACCGGAAGCAATTTTCAGGTTGATATCCTTAAGCACATATTGCTCTGAGCGTGGATATTTAAAGCCTACATGAGAAAATTCAATCGTGTGGGTTTCACCGGTCACCTTCCGCTCGCCTTTGGAGAGCGCCTCCGGATAATCCAGAAGCTTTAAAAACTGATGTGCATACACGCAGCGCTTTGAAATCTCCTGTAAAGAGCGGATGACCCCGTACATTCCCTGATACAGCTCGGATGCAGAGGTAACACACATGGAAAAGTCACCGATTGTAATCCGTTTCAGCAGTGCAAGCAGTCCGATATAGAAATAACTGATTCCGTCTCTTGCCGCATTGACGAGGTCCATTCCCCAGGCATTCTTTCTCTGCCTGTTTGACACCTTCTTCCAGACTCCGGTCAGCTTATCCGTTTCAGTCCCTGCTTTCTTAAGCATCATATCGGCACTGTCATAGAGACGAATTTCCTTTCCGTAAGAAAAATCAGAAAGCTGGAACAGATAATAGCCGAAGACACGGTTAATCTTCGCAAGCTCCGAATAGCTTTCAATTTCGATTTTATTGTTCCTTGCATTAAATATGCTGATAAGCAACAAACCAATAAACTGTACCGGCAACAGTAACGGACAGGTAATCGCAATAATAGTGCTGACACCAAGGAGCACCGTAATGTGACCGACGATATCATACACGCTGTTTAAGATTCCGACTACTCCACCGCTATACCAGCTGATACCTTCCTTTGCGCGGTTTAACTGGTCGAGTGCTGCCGGATCCTCCGTATATTCAAAATCCATTTTCATGGTATGCTCAGCAAGCAACGTTTCAAAATACTCATTGAACCATTCCTCCAGTACATTTCGCCACTGATTCGCCACATTGCTCATAATGTTTGCCAGAAGATTACTGCCGCAGATTAAGGCAACATACAACGCAACTGTATACAAATGCTCCGATGCCGGTGCTCCCCCTAAAATGAGCATCAGCTCATCAATCAGAAACTTCGGCAGTATCACATACTGCGCCTTCTGAATCAGCATAGCCACAAACAGAATTGCATACACAAAGAATAACGACGGACGTTCCTTCCAGGCCACTCTCAGAATAAACTTCAGTGTACGCTTTATAATCCGGCGATTTTCCTTTACGGCCTCTTTCTTTTCGCTAGTTTTCCCCATATGCTGCCACCTCACCTTCTGCATTTTCCACTCCATCTACGTAATACTGTGCCTGAATCCGGAACATTTCCGCATAAGCACCACCCTTTTCCATCAATTCCGCATGGGTTCCGAACTCTACCATTTCCCCGTCCGCGAACATCGCTACCTGATTGCAGAACTGGGTGGAGCTGAGGCGGTGGCTGATATAGACTGCCGTCTTTCCGCCAATCAGCTTATCAAAGTCCTCGTAAAGCTTTGCTTCCGCCAGGGCATCCAGTGCCGCGGTCGGCTCATCCAGTACCACCACAGGAGCATCCTTATACAGAGCCCTTGCCAGCGCCAGCTTCTGCTTTTCGCCGCCGGATAAATCCACACCGTCATCATATACAATCTTAAGGAGCTCTGTCTTTATCCCCGCCGGAAGCGTCGCAATCTTTTCCGAAAGTCCTGCCGCGGCCAGACACTCTCCTGCCATCCCGCTGTCTGTTCTCTCCGGCTCCTTCATGGAAACATTCTCCTCCATAGGGAACGCAAACAGCTCTACCTGCTGGAATACAGGAGCAAATGCTTCATAATAGCTTTGCTTATCGTACTCCCGTACATCCACACCGTTTAACAGAATTCTTCCCTCCGTCGGTTCGTACAGCCGGAGCAGAAGCTTTATCATTGTGGATTTACCCGCACCGTTTAAACCAACCACCGCAAGCCGTTCTCCGGCCTTTAGGGTCAGATTCAGCTTCTTTAGGGCATACCGCTCTGCCTTCGGGTATTTGAAGGACACATTCTCAAATACAAATTCATAGGAAGTAAGCTTTGAAAGCTCTTTTCCTGTCTGCACGCCATCCCCGCCGTCAAAATCAAGGAAGCTCCGGAAATCATCCACCTCCCGGCTTCTTGCCAGAATGCCGCTGGCACCGTTTAACAGCGCACTGATATACTGAAAGAACGTTCCTGCCGATGCCAGATAAAGCGAGAAATTACCGATGGTCAGCTGTCCCTTTACCATTTCGCGAATCAGCCATACATACACGAGAATCTGGGAAAGGAACCAGAACACATTACTTGTAATTGAAGTCCAGAACCAGAATTTCGCATTGACCTTCTGTGCCTCATACCGGATGCTGTTCAATTCCTTGTATTTACCGGTCAGCCATTCCCTGAGACCGAACATACGGATATCCTTTGCGGCATCAAAATTCGTTGTGACATTCTGCATATACCAGCGTTTTCTCCACCAGGTTGCTAACGGGTCCCACACCTTTGCTTTTGTGACCTTATTCGTATGATTCACAATCAGGAAGTTAATCACCGCCATACCAATCATCAGTAACACAATCCAGACATTCATCGTACTGAGGATGGTGACTCCGAGCAATGCGATTGCTAAGGATTCCAGGAAACTGACCGACTCACGCATCAGCCCCTCCACGCCTGCATTATTGCTGCCGCAGGCATTCTGCGCCTTCTGGTAGCAATCCATCACATCCGGATTTTCCAGATGCTCAAAATCAATCTTCATTGCCTTCCGGTTCATCTGAAGCATCGTGTACATACGCGCTCCGATGTACCGCCAGCCCACCCCGTAATTATAATAGGTTGAGAGCATCGTAAATAAAAGCTGGATTCCCGTAAAAACAACCATCAGAACAAACAGCTCTTCCCTGCTGCCCTCCCCGGTAATCAAATCCAGAATAAACTTTGGCAAAAACGTCCAGAAGTACCGCATAAACGGCTGACAGATGATGCCAAGTACAATAAACAGCAGGAGCCGCCTATCATAGGAAATCATATGCTTCATCACAAATGCCACATTATGAAATACCCCGTGTTCCCGATGAAGCGGATTTTTCTTTTCCTGCTCCGTATTTTGCGTTTCCGGCTGCTTTCCCTTTTTTTCTTTTTTCTTCATAGATTCCCCTTTCCGCTATCAGGAGCTTTGTTACTCACATCACCACCTGATTAGCATTTCATACTCATTCCTCTTTCTTCTTTGCCGTCTTTTTCAGAAAATCAAGCCTATCACGTTCAAACCACGCTTTGTCTGTCCCGCAGACGGAAAGTGCAAAGCTTCCCGGCGGATTCAGAACCGCATCCGCCCCCGCAAGCAATAACAACGCCGGAAAGGAGGAGTATTTATTCAACACATAGAGCGGTTCCCTATTATCATATTCATTTAGCACACAGACTTCCTGTATTATTTTATTTCCCTGGTCATGAACGGCAATGTTTTTCAGGTATGCCATCGCCTGCTCCGCAGCCTCTTCCGAAACTCCGATTCTTTTTGCAATCGTAGCAACGGAAACGCCCTCGCCCGCGTCCAGCGACAGCAGGTAAAAAAAGATCTTTAAGTTGTCCTTCTTTCCAAGGAATGTAAAGAGCTGTACAAGCTCATCCGTCACCTTGAAATAGGAAGCAAACCCACCCTCCGGCTTCTTCATTGCCGTGTAAAACTCCAGGCTCCGATTCAGCCGAAAGAAAGTAAAGCCGGCGTCCTCTACCACGGCAGATGCTACCACATGGTCCCCATCCGGTCTCATCCTCTCATAATAATACTTATTCTCAGGCCAGAATCCAATCTGCATCGCCCAGAGACAGCGCAGAATTTGTTCAAAATGCACGTCGTACCCACAATTCTCCTTTGCACTGATTCCCTGAATTGCATCCATCAGCTGCTGCTCTATGGAAACCTTTCCCTTATCCCGTCCGTACAGATAGTCAATCGATACTTCAAAATAATCCGCAATCTGCGGAAGCAAATCTCCATCCGGATAGCTCCCGTTTTCCCACTTTGATACCGCCTGCGGGCTGACTCCGAGATGGGATGCGAGCTGTTCCTGGGTTACTCCTCTTTGTTTTCGAAGTGTCTGAAGTGTGGTTGCAAATACCGTTCCTGCCATTTCGAAATCCCCCTTCGGTTGTGTTGAGCCTAGTATATCACATTATATAGTTGAGTGGTATAGATAAAATCAACTTATATTTCATATTTTGTGGTATATTTACTCTTTTTCTGTAATTCGTTGAGTTTTCTCATCGAATTCTACCATTCATTTACTAATCAACACACCTTACCTATTCTACTTTTGATAATAACTCTCCATAATTTCACGCACTGTATTCTCCGGACCGCTTAAGATCACCCGCACATTCCTTTTATGCCATTCAAAGCTGAACCGTACATTATCATTCGCCTGCTCCTTTATTCTATTGCAGAAGAACTCTGACACCTTCCCGGCTGCGTCATGCTGCGCGGGAATATCGAGGATTACGCAGGACTGACTTTCTTTTTTCTTGTCTGCCATAAGAAAATCATAAACAATGGAATTCCGCTTTGCCCGTATTCCCGGCTTTACTGAGGGGTGTTCAATAAAGGCAGCAAACTGTTCTTCGGAGAATTTCCACACCCCATCTTCCTTCTCTCCGCATAAGATACCGCTCTTCAGATAATTCCGGAGCGTTCTCGTAGTCAGTCCTGTCATACTCGCAATATCATTCATTGTGTAGCTTTCCATACTAATCGTCTCCTATCATTGTTGTGTGTTGTTATCATCGTATCTGTTTTTAGTATAAAGGATGTACCCTAAAAGTAGCAATAGGAAAGTGACTGACTTTTTCCTAATGCAAGCAAAAATATGTTGACAGACGACATATGTCGTGATATGATATAGTCGTAAGTCGACATACTAATACAATAATAAGGAGGGATACCCTTGAAAAAAAGTGAGCCATTATCGGAAAGCTATTACTACATTCTGCTCTGCCTGTCAAAGGGGCCGAACCACGGCTACGGCATTATGCAGATGACCGAAAAACTATCCGGCGGAGAAGTTACCATCGGCTCCGGCACTATGTACGGTGCCACAAGTAACATGATGAAAAAGGGATGGATTAAAGAAATTATTTCAGACGAACCGGGGCTTGAGAGAAAACGACTCTACAACCTGACGGAAAGCGGCAAGGAAGCACTTCGCGCCGAAATCAGCCGTCTGAAGCGTATGCTTGCAAACACAGAGGAGGTATGAAAATGAGAAAATACAAGAAAAAATACAACATCTATGCTGCCTGGAACTATGAGCGGGAAGTAGAAGATATGAACCGTAAGTCCGAGCGAGGCTGGCATTTAATCCGCGGAAAAAGCTTTTCCCACAAATACGAATACAATCCGGAGGTATGCTACCGCTATCAGCTGGATTATCAGCCGGGGCTGACCGAACCGGGGCGCTACATCGAGACCTATCGGGAGCAGGGCTGGGAGTTTATCAATAATACCTTTAACGGCTGGTACTACTTCCGCAAGCTCTACGACCCTTCTCTTCCTGAGGAGCAGTACACCATTTATACCGACAGTTCTTCGTTAAAGGAAATGAATGGGCGATGGGCAAAGATTGCATCTGTTCTTGCCATCATTTATGCACTGCTTCTGGTGCTTCAGACAGTTCATATTATCCGGCAGCCACAGCTTGCGACACTGGTTCAGGTAGTGACCTTGTTATCCATTCTCGGAATATTTACACGAGGAATTCTTCTCATGCGGAATCCGTATAAGAAAAAAACATCGAAAGTGGACTATTTTCTTACGTTGCTGTTTTTCACCATCCTCATCGGCGGTGCTGTCGGTTCAATCCTTCTGACAGCGAAGAGACCCAATAGCCACTGCACTTTTAGCGCAGACTCCTATACTGCCATTCCTGCCGCGAAGGAAGACTGGGTAATGTTAAATACGCTGCAGGTATCCTATCCGGACAACTATTTTCTGGATTTGAAGATTTCTGCCGAGGAGCCGGTGCATTTTGCTATCCTTAACAGCAGAGATGAAGCTGTTTATTCCGCAACCGGTTCCGACCTTACGGAAGAAAACCTAAAGCTTCGTCTGAAAAAAGGTGAATATCGCATTTATCTCTCCGCGTTTGAAGGCGGAAAGCTTTCCGTCTCTTACAGGTTAGAATAGGAATAATTCTTCACTGAGTTCTGCCTTTAAAAGAAGAGAACAAGACCTCTTTCCATTACGGTTTTACCCTTACCGCAGAAAGAGGTCTTGTTTACTCTTCATATTATATTTGCCGGTACCATAATATTACTTTCGTCAATCGGAAAAACCCTGTCTGTCATGCATATGACCAATCCTGTTCCAAGTTTATAATCAGATACATTTAAAACTCCAAATGCTTTTACAAGCTTTTTCTCAGGATTTGAGGAGCGCTTTATTTCTATCGGATGAAGAACACCGCCCTCCTCTACTACGACATCTATTTCCTTCTGATTCGTATCTCTGTAATATGTCATATTGGCTTTTGTATCTCCATAGGAGTAATATCTTAGGAATTCACCAACCACATAGTTTTCAAAATAATGCCCGCTTGCGGCTCCATTCATAAGTACGTTTTTACTTGTCCACCTGGAGAGATATGCAGCTAACCCGGTATCACAAAAATATAACTTCGGAGTTTTTACTAATCTCTTCAGTTCATTGTTTGAGTAAGTCTCCAGCAAGAAGACAATTCCCATGTTTTGCAGGATTTTAACCCAACTCTTTGCAGTTGGAACAGAAACGTCACCTGCGTTTGCAATATCCGAGTAATTAATTAGCTTTCCAATAAAGGAAGCACATGCTGTCAATACCTTCCGAAATCCAACGGTATCTGTAATCCCATTATCATCAACCGCATCTCTCATGAGATACGTATCAATATAGGAAGAATAATACTCATAAAGCTGCTCTTCGTCAAAATCAAGGGTTCCCGGCATTCCTCCTCTCCAAATATGCTCATAAATACTATCTATATTATTCTTTTCAAATAATTGTTGTCTCATGGTCAGAGCTTCAAATTCATATTGAAAGGCAGGAACGTCAATCAGACCATATTTTTCCCTCTGCGAAAGACTATACATTCTCAATATGCATATTCTTCCTGCCAAAGAATCTCCGGCTTCTTTTAAAAGCCTTTTGCTTTCAGAACCGGTAAGCCAAAACAACCCATTTTCTTCTGCCTCGTCACACATGAGCTTGATATACTCAAAAAGCTCCGGTGCCTTCTGTGCCTCATCTATAAGAATAGGTGGCTTAAATATCTGAAAAAAAAGCTTAGGATCCGTTTTTGCAAGATCTCTGTTTCGGGGATCATCCATAGAAACAAACGTCCGATTCTCCTGAGCCGCCAGATGCTTCAACATTGTTGTTTTGCCAACCTGCCTTGCACCGGTAATCAAAATTGCTTTAAAAGCTTTATTCATTTTTAAAAATTTTCTTTCTAAGTCTCTTTGAATATACTCCATTCTTTCCACCCCTCTTTCAAAAATGACTTTGATTTAAATTCTATTTTAAATCAAAGTCATTTTATCATATGCTGTAGCACTTTTCAATAGCATTATCACTAATATTTCATTTTATCAACATCTTCCTGCTTCTTTCTTATCTCTCCTCCAGCTCTACATACTCGCCTTCCTTTAAGACACTTTTGTACGCCGGACGTATAATCTTATCCTGGTTAATCAGCTCCTCCAGGCGGTGAGCACTCCAGCCGACGATACGTGCCATGGCAAAAATCGGCGTAAAGAGCTCCGGCGGAAGGTCAAGCATACTGTAAATAAAACCGCTGTAAAAGTCTACATTTGCACTGACACCCTTATAAATGCGGCGTTCCCTTTCAATTACCTTCGGTGCCATCTCCTCTACCATCTTATAAAGACGGTACTCTGCCATTTTATTCTTTTCCTTTGCCAGAGTCTCCACATACTCCTTTAAGAGACAGGAGCGCGGGTCCGAAAGCGAATATACCGCATGCCCCATACCGTAAATCAGACCCTTCTTATCGAACGCCTCCTTATGAAGCAGCTTCACCAGATACTCCTCTACCTGTGCCGGGTCCTTCGTATCCGCTACCGAATGCTTGAGGTCATTGAACATCTCTACTACCTTGATATTGGCTCCGCCGTGCTTCGGACCCTTTAGAGAGCCTAGTGCCGCTGCCACTGCCGCATAGGTATCCGTTCCTGAGGATGTTACTACATGTGTAGTAAAAGTAGAATTATTACCGCCTCCATGCTCCATATGAAGCACGAGCGCCATATCCAGAATCTTTGCCTCCAGTTCTGTATACTTCATATCCGGGCGAAGCATCCGCAAAATATTTTCTGCCGTTGAAAGCTTGGAGGACGGGTTATGAATGTACAGGCTCTTTCCTCTGCCGTAATGATTATACGCACAATATCCGTATACCGCTAACATCGGAAATACGGATATCAGCATAATGCATTGGCGGAGAACATTCGGAATACTTATATCATCCACCTTCTTATCATAGCAGGCAAGGGTCAGAACACATCGGGAAATGGTATTCATCATATCCTTACTCGGTGCTTTCATTACAACATCCCTGACAAAATTCGTCGGAAGGGTTCTGGAGGCATTTAACAGCCTTTTAAAGCTCTCAAGCTGCTCCTCTGTCGGAAGATTTCCGAACAGCAGAAGATATGTTACTTCTTCAAAGCCAAAACGCCCTGCACTTAAAAAGCCGTTGCAAAGTTCTCTGATATCAATCCCGCGGTAACGTAAAACACCGTCACACGGCACCTTCTCACCGTTTTCCATCCGGAAGGAGGTAATATCCGAAATTTTTGTAAGTCCTGCAACTACACCGTTCCCATTCAAATCGCGAAGACCTCTCTTCACGTCATGTACCTTATAAAGTTCGGGATCAATGCCGCTGTTACTGCGACAAAGCTCCGCAAGCTCTTTAATCTCCGGTGAAACCTCTGTTAACGCTTTTCTCATTGTTCTTGCTCCCTTTTCATGAAAATCCTTCAAATACCTCATCTCCTTTACTCACAGCTCTCCTGTGAAACCCAGCCACCTGTTACCTTCCCTTCTGTTTCGACTCCTCTCGGCTTCTCCCCGGCACACTTGTACGGTGGCCGCAAAATCTTCTGTATAAACTAGAACCTCCGACTACCGCCGGAATGCGAACGTCCTCCGCTGCTTCTTCCGCCGCCTCCGGAGCTGCGTCCGCCCGAAGAACTGCGTCCGCCGGAACTTCCGTTATCACGCGGAGAATATGTCCTTGTTACACTTGTACGCACATATTCATCCCGACTTGCAGTGAGCCCTGAGGCCTCACTATTCAAATATGTCCTGCCACCGGCCGTCATCCTGCCGCCGGAGGACTGAAGCATAACTGCAAGCCCTATAGCAGCCACACCGGCAGGTGCTACCAAAATAACAAACCACGGCATACGCCCAAGCTTCGCCTTTATGGAATTGTCCTCATAATAGGTATAATAATCCACCGACTCCGCATAATACGCCGCCTCTTTTGCAAACAACCGTATACCGTACCCATAATCGCCCTTTGCAAAATACTCGATTATGTCATCCAAAACATACTCTATCCTGTCATCGCAAAGCCTTGATTCACATAATCCATAGCCCTGTATACTCACACCACGCTCATACTCATCAAGGTTTATAACCATAACCGCAAGGTTTTCCCCCGCATAGCCCTTATCAATAAGACGGTCCGCACATTCCTCTAAAAATGCCTTTTCATAGAAGGCATCCATTGCAATAATGAAAACCCGGATGCTGATTCCGCCCTTTTCCTCCTGTTCTGCAATCCACGTGCTTGTTTCCTCCAGCTCTTTTTCCGAAAGTGCCCCGTAAAAATCATATAGCCTTTGCTCCTCATTCAGGCTTTGCCCGGATTCCGACAAAGCGTCCGCAAGAATCCCCGCCGCAATCTCATAGTCTCCGTAATCTGTATTATCCTCATCGGCAAAGACCTCACATGCCGGAGCAAAAACACCTGCAAAAAACAGAAGCAAGAAAGCCAATATACTTATTTTATGTAAAATTCTCTTTTTTATCATCCTGTTTCCCTCCTACACCAATAAAAATGCAAGAAGTGTAAATATTACAAAGCTGCCCGCATATAAGACAGCAACCCACTTTGCAACCCGTCCCCCTGATACCGGCGGTTTTCCCACAATCTTGCCGGTCTGTCCGTTCATTGTATAAATTTTTTGTTCTCCCTGATATTCATACCGTAATGTCCACACCGGAAGGAGCGCATAATATTCCTGTTTCTTTTTGGCGACAGCCTCCTGCTTTTGATAGGTCGTAGTTGAATATCCCGTAACGCTGGAACAAATAAACTGTCTGCCGTAATCCGCTACCCGCCTCTCGACACGCGGTAATGCTCCTTCCGCATCCACTCCGTACTTTTCCGCCTGAAAACCTGCCAGATATTCCGGGCGAAAATCCTTCATTTCTTTATAATCGTAAGGCTCAAGACAGTCCATCGTAGTATCATCCATTTTCACGGAGGCATCTGCCGGTACCTTCTTATAGTTTAAGTCAGCTCTCCGGTAAACATGATAATACTTCGTTTCATGAAAAATATAATCACCGCGACGATAGGAGCGCTTCTTCGTACATAAGCAATCCGCTTCCGCATTCACATTCATATCATACAGCCAGAAAGGCACATATACGCCGGTAATCTCACCGAGGCGTTTCTCTGTCATAAAATCCTTCGGTGTAAGCAAACCGTTTTTAGCCCACCTTCTGAAACGACTTTTCGCTTCCTCCTTAGAAATAGTAAACGGAATTACCTTATCCGGTGCAAGCTTTCCCGCCAGCCGCTCTCCGAATGCGATTGCCGACCCGCAATACGGACAGTGGGTAGCACTCACCTCCGGCTCTGTCACTAAGACAGCGCCACAGCTTCCGCACTCAAACTCCTGCTCCTCCTCATAGGTTGAAACCTTCTTTTCTTCCTCTTTCTCCTCGTACTTCACCTCATCCGGAATCATAGCTCCGTCAAAAGGCTCTACTGCCACCGTCTCATCTTCCGCTGTCTCCGGCGCATTCTCAATTGCCTGTGAAAAACCGCAGCCGCGACATTGGAGCTTTCCGATTTCACTGTCATATTCCATGCCAGCCCCGCACCTTGGGCACTTAAAATCTATTGTCATCCTCTGTTCCCCACTGTTCTATCAATGAAATTGAAAAATATCCCTATTCTTATACTAATATAAAATCCGGGTGAAGTCAAGAAAAAGACAATAAAAATGACAACAAGGAAAGGGCATTCTCCCTTTTCTCAGGAAACAGCCCTTTCCTTGATTCCATTGTTGAAATACGTCCATTCAGCACCCTCACCCGAAATCTATATGAACGAATCCAGAGTAAACTCTTTCACATTCTTCGACGCATCCTCCCATATCCCAAGCTCCTTCATCTCGCGCTCAAAGTCTTCGCTCGGAGGATACACATAAAGCATAAACTCATGAGAGATACTTCCCACAAAAAGCTTCTTTTCTTTAAAGAAACATATATCTTCCAGCGTGTATTTCGTCGATTTCGGTCCCTGCTTCGTCAAGCCCAAAAATACTTCATCAAAATACTTTTTCAGTATATTCTTGGTCTCTTCCGTGGCACGATACATTTTTTGACACATCACCCATGCATATTCCTCCGGCAATGTTGTCAAATCATTGCCAAACCATTTCTGCGTTTGAATTGTCTGAAGCTCATATGGTTCCAGTTCCACTTCCAGTTCCTTTGACTGATTCGTTTTGTTCGGCCAGAAATCTTTCTGAAGTGAAAACGAAGTAGCCTCTTCAAAGCACATATCCAAAAAACGATGAAACCGTTCTCCTTTTATTGTCTCAGGATAATTCCCACCACAATGAAATACACTCCCATCCTCCTCTATTATCGTTTCTATAGGCAAATCAATAGAACACCATGCGTTAAAATGAAATACTTTATACATTATAGTTCTCCTTCCATCTATCAAAAAACAATATATATATCTTCCTCCCTCTCTCTAATCTTAACAGAACCACATATGGATTTCAATGATAAGTCCTTAAGTGGTCATATAAGTCCTTGAACGGTCACAACCTTCGTTTTTAAGAATAACTTGAGCCTTAAAGAATTCCCTATCACACCCAAAAATCAATTCTCCGTCGCACTCCTTCACTGCTCTATTTATATTCTGTAATACGATTCCATGGTTTCTTTTATCTTCTTTCACTGATGCCAATAAACTTTTCTTTCCTATTGTTTTCTCTGAAATAGTATTTCTAATATTAATCTGTACGTACTGCGCTCCTTGCAAAAACTCAATAAACAGAAGTTTCTTCCCCGTCTCTGCCCGCTCAAGCTCTTCGACAGCATTTTTCAATAAATTTCCATATCCCGTACAAAGTATCATCTGTTCAATTTGTATTTTTTCCGTTATCCTCCCCTTCATCTGCACTTCAGTCTTTTCATCTACCAATGAAAGATAATGATTGGTAAGCACATCCAGTATTTGATTTCCGGTGGAATAACCCTTTTTCTGAATCTGTGTCATCTGCTGACGCATTTCCGTGAGATATTCCTTTAATTTCTCTATATTTTGCTTCTCTGCCAAATACTCCATGCACAGCAAATGATTCGCCATATCGTAGCATCTCTTCCAGCCTAATGTTCACGTTCCGTACATATACTACAAAAATGCCAAGTAAACCGATAGATACATACGCCGCTACGCCTAATATTACAATCTCCACGGAGGAAGAAAACTCCTGCACATAATTCCTCAAATCATTCAGCACTGTAACCGTAACCAGCATTTTAATTACAATCACGGTCATCTTCTACACCTCAAGAATTCTTCTATACCTCAAGTCAAACTCTCTATACTTCTTTTCAAACGCTTTTCTTCGCCTTCTCGTTATAAAAATTGATTCCTCTCTCACCATAAACTGTCCTTTCCTCTCCTCTTTGACCCAACGCAAATTTACTATACTTTCGCGGCTTGTTCTTGCAAACATACGAGTATCCAACAAAGCTTCCAATTCATCCAACGAATTGTTTTTACGATACCACTGTCCTCCTGCATACACTTGAGCATAACCGTCAAAAGCTTTTATCCACTCAATGTCCTTCTCCCGGATTTCCACCTTTACCCTATTGTTATACACTGTCACCTCACGAGTGAACTCGCTACTATCTAACACAACTTGTAATGCCTCCCGTACTTCTTCTTTTGCAAACGGTTTCGTTATAAAACGTAGTGCACGTATCTGAAACGCTTCTTTAAAACGTTCCACCATACCAGTCGCCATTACAATTTTACACTCCGGATTTTTTTCCTTTATTCGCTTTCCTAACTCAATCCCATCTATCTGCGGCATATCAATATCCAAAAATACTGCATGTAAGTTATCTACATCCCCCAGCATTTCCCGCCCGTCCGTCCATGTCAAAATTTCACATACAATTTCTATTTCATTAAATAGTTCCAAAAGTAGCTTCCGTAATTCTTCCAAAACCTCCGGCTGGTCATCGCATATTCCGATTCGCATTTGCTTCATACACTTTTTCCTCCTCTTTCATCATCTGGCATCTGTACTCCACTCATACACCCATTCATTATACGCTTAGGTTTAATAAAATGCAAGAAATGAACTTCCTATAATTCAATAATTCTAAACACTCATTTCCACATTGACCAAGTGGAAATATGGTGCTACAATAAGGGCAGAATCGGAAAGGAATTTATTTCTATGTGGATTGCAAGTGATTGGAAAGAATATGAAGTACTCGATGCCTCCGGCGGTGAAAAGTTAGAACGCTGGGGTGATTATATTTTACTCAGACCGGACCCACAGGTGCTTTGGAATACTCCGAAAAATGCTCCGGAATGGAAACGGTTAAACGGACACTACCATCGCAGCAACAAGGGCGGCGGTGAATGGGAGTTTTTTGACTTGCCGCAGAACTGGCTGTTACATTATAAGGAGCTGACTTTCCGCTTACAGCCCTTTGCTTTCAAGCATACCGGTGTCTTTCCGGAGCAGGCGGTAAACTGGGACTGGTTTGGCGAGAAAATCCGGGCTGCCAAAAAAGCTGATCCGGACCGTGAAATCAAGGTTCTGAATTTATTTGCTTATACCGGTGGTGCCACCCTTGCCGCTGCCGCAGCGGGTGCTGCCGTAACCCATGTGGATGCCTCTAAGGGTATGGTGACCTGGGCAAAGGAAAACGCTGTCCTCTCCGGTCTCGGCGATGCACCGATTCGCTATATCGTGGACGACTGTGTCAAGTTTGTGGAACGTGAAATCCGTCGCGGTAACCGTTACGACGCTGTTATTATGGATCCGCCGTCCTATGGCAGAGGTCCGAAGGGCGAGATTTGGAAAATCGAGGAGCAAATTCACTCCTTTGTACAGCTTACCACGCAGGTGCTTAAGGAGGAGCCGTTATTTTTCTTAATTAACTCCTATACCACAGGCTTACAGCCGGCCCTGCTTTCCTATCTGCTGGGTACGGAGCTTCGCCGTTTTTCCGGTCGTATCGAGTCCTCGGAAATCGGTCTGCCGGTACGGGAAAGCGGTCTTGTTTTACCTTGCGGTGCATCGGGACGTTTTGAATCGCTACTGTAGACGAAAACAAACTCCTCAAAACTCTGTTTTCGCAAACCGTATGGAGGATTGTAATAATGAAAAAAACAGATGCTTATCAATTAGATATGACAACCGGAGCATTACTTCCGAAAATGCTCCGGTTTGCTCTGCCGCTTATGGCATCCAGCCTTTTACAGCTTTTATTCAACGCCGCGGATATTGCCGTGGTAGGTAAATTTGCGGGAGATAACTCCCTCGCTGCGGTAGGCTCCACCTCATCCCTCATCAACCTGATGACCAATCTCTTTCTGGGACTATCGACCGGTGCCAATGTTTTATCCGCAAAATATATAGGTGCCGGCGATAAGAAACGGACAGAAAAAGTAGTACATACAGCCATTACCGTCAGTCTCCTCTGCGGACTTATATTAACCTTAATCGGTGTTGCTTTCGCACCTCAGATTCTCAGCCTGATGAAGTCTCCTGGCGGTGTCATCGGGCTTGCCTCTTTGTACCTTCGCGTGTACTTTCTCGGCATGCCTGCCATGATGTTTTACAATTTCGGCAGCTCTCTGCTCCGCTCCAAAGGGGATACCAGACGTCCGCTTTACTTTCTGACCGCAGCAGGTATCCTGAATGTTTTACTGAACCTGCTATTTGTCATTGTATTTCATATGGATGTGGCAGGCGTTGCCCTTGCTACAATTCTGTCCCAGTATATGTCTGCAGTGCTTATCCTCCGATGCCTGATGACAGAAAAGGACGAAGCATTCCGTCTGGTACTGCAAAAGCTGGGCATTGACAAGACCACACTGATTGGTCTTGTCAGAATCGGTCTTCCGGCAGGACTGCAGGGAACCGTATTCTCTCTCTCCAATGTTGTAATCCAGTCCTCCATCAACAGCTTTGGTGAGATTATTGTGGCCGGCAGCTCTGCTGCCGCAAGCATTGAGGGCTTCGTCTGGGTTTCCATGAACGCCTTTCATCAGGCAGCACTGACCTTTACGAGTCAGAACATCGGCGGAAAGAAATACTCACGCATAAATAAAATCTTTTTACGAGCACAGGGCTGTGCCATCACCGCCGGTCTGGTATTCGGTAACCTTGCCTTTCTCTTCGGTAGACCGCTCCTTCGCATCTATACAGATACACCGGCTTCCATAGAGGCCGGAATGGTGCGCCTTAGTATCATCTGTACCACCTACTGCCTGTGTGGTATGATGGATGCTATCGTCGGCTCCATCCGCGGCATGGGCTACGGTGTTACACCGACCATTGTTTCTATGCTCGGTGCCTGTGGACTGCGTCTTCTCTGGATTGCAACCCTTTTTCAGCTTCCGCAGTACCACACTCCGGAGGCCCTGTTCTTCTCCTATCCGGTGTCCTGGACATTGACATTCCTTGCACATCTGGTATGCTTTATGTTTATGCGACGGAGGTTTCCGAAGAAGGATGAATTAAATCAGCCCTTATAAGCAACTACTTCGATTTCAAACAACGCCCCCTTCGGAAGTGCACCTGCCTGTAAACAGGAGCGTGCCGGGGTCTCGCCGGTAAAATACTTTGCATAAATCTCGTTAATCTTACCGAAATCTGCAATGTCTGCTAAGAATACAGTGGTCTTAATAACATCCGCCATCGTACAGCCTGCTGCGGCAAGTACCGCCTGAATGTTCTGTAATGCCTGCTCCGCCTGAGCCTCTACACCCTCAGCCAGCACACCGGTAGCCGGAACGAGTCCGATCTGTCCGGAGGTATACACGAAATCGCCTGCCTCTACTGCATGTACATAAGGTCCTACTGCTGCCGGTGCATTTTCTGCATGAATTGTCTTTCTCATAATAGAATTCCTCTCTTTTCACTTTTATTTTCTAAGGAGTTCCGGAAAAATCTTACCCCTTCCGTTCCTCGTTTTCACAGGTATGACGCTTCCTTTTTCCTACGCGCTATCCCTTAATTAATAATATCATATCGCAACAACTGTCGCAAATTTTTTTCATTTCTATTCACGTCACAGTTTTCATTGCTATTTCCCGAATATCAGCTCCCGCAGCTTCAGATGTATCTCTCCGTACGCAAAACCGCAATTTCTTACATGCTGGGTATAAACAGCCGATACCTTTGCTTTCGTATCCATCGAAATCCAGCTTGCCGCAGCACCATCCCAGCCGAACACACCTGCCGGTGCCGTGGAGCCAATCTTCTCCGGCTCCATCAGAACCTGCACACCACAACCGTAGCCGTAGCCCTGTCGGCCCATATTTCTTGCAATCTCCTCTCTGGATGTGTCGCCCAAAAGATTCGTTTTCATCAGTTCCACGGTCTCCGGCTGTAATATCCGCACACCCGTATTACTGATACCGCCACAGGCAAGCGCATCCGCAAATATTGCATAGTCCTCCGTACAGCTGATAAGCCCCGCACCCCCGCTTTCATAATTTTCCGAAAGCTGGTAACAGCAGGATTGCTCCATCGGCACAATTTCACCCTTCTCATTCTGAATAAACTGCTGTGCCAGTCCCGGAACGTCATCATTCATCGGTTTTGCAAAAAATGTATTTTTTAATCCGAGCGGCTCCCAAAGGTTCTTCCTTAGGTATTCCCCAAAGGTCATACCGGACACCGCTTCAATCACCGCTGCAACCACATCATGACTTAAACTATACTGAAAATGCTCTCCCGGAACAAAATCAAGCGGTGATTCCGCGAAAGAATTGACAAGCTCAAGCGTTGTAGCTGCCTGTCCCTTTTCCTTTAACACACGCAGAATGCCCGGTCGCTGCAAATCGTAATCCAATCCTGACTGCATTGATAAAAGATGTTTGATTTTCAGTGGCTTTGTCAAAGGCTCCACTGCATCTCCGTTCTTTACCGTAAGCTTCTGATATGCCGGAAGGTACTTGCCGACCTCATCCTCCAGCGAAAGCTGCCCCTGCTCTACCAGCCGGAGCACTGCCGTCATAGTCTGTACCTTTGTCATGGAAAACATCAGATACACTTCACTGCCATCTATCTTCCTTTCCCTTTTTGCATCGGTAGTTCCGTTCATATGACGATATAAAAGCTCATGGTCGCGGTATATTATGCAGTCTACTGATGGGATGCCCTTTCCCTCCAACGAGTCCAGATACTCTGTTATCTTCTCAAAATCCATACTATTTTCCTCTCTTTCTGCTTTTCGCTTCTTACATTGCTTCCTTTACCGGATTATCTGCGACACCCTTATTCAAACTCTCCCATCCGCTCCTTAAAGAACTGATAATACAACTGCACGTTTTTTAGCTGCGTCCACTTCTTTGGTCGTACCGGCTGAGTATCCAAATCATAAATCTTGGCACTCTTCATCCCCAACAGAAAAGGAGAATGCGTCGAAATGATAAACTGGCAATTCAAATAATTTGCAGCTTCCTCTATGAACTTTACAAGCTCCAGCTGACGCTCCGGTGAAAGACTGTTTTCGGGCTCATCCAAAAGATACAGCGCACTCTCCTCCACCTTTTCCTGAAAATAACGGAAGGCGTTTTCTCCGTTGGAGTGTTCTCTGATATTATCCATAAGGTTTTCTCTGACATACTTGGACTGGGTTTTCCGTCTGGCCAGATTCACCTTCTTTAGCTGCTCAAAATCCTCCATCGTCCGGTAGTGAAAATCTGAGTACTTCGCATCCAGATACTCCTGAAACAGTTCCTCCCGTTTCGAATGAATCCCCTCATTTAAGGTACGCACTCCCAGCATATAGTCAAAGACATCATCACTCGTAATAATACGGCTGTTCTCGGTCAAGTCCCTTTCCAGCGCCACATCACAACGTGCAATATAATCCGGAAAGAAATTGGAACGGTTATACATGGACTCCCGTTTCAACTCCAGCTTTTCCGCAATTACATTTAAAATCGTAGTTTTGCCCGAACCGTTACCACCGTACAGTATTGTAATGTCTTCGAAATTCAAAATGGAAATCTCTTTTTTCGCCACCTGCCCGAATGGATAATACGAATCATAACAGGTCCGCTGCACGCTCATAAAAAAGCTGTGCTCCTCTTCTGCATCAGGGAAAGTAAAGGAACTTAAATAAATCATAGACTACCTCTCCTTAACCATCATAAATTACTCGTCTCTTCTTTAAATCTTCCGCTTCGTATACCCCGTACCTGTTTCCGCCCCCTATCTTTTACAAATTGTCCAGCACAATGGTAAACGGGCCGTCATTCAATAACTCCACCTTCATGTCCGCCCCGAACTCGCCGGTCTGCACCGGATATCCTTCTTTCCTGCAGCTTTCAATAATATACTCGTAGAGTTCTGTCGCCAGTGCCGGTGCTCCCGCATTGATAAAAGACGGACGGTTTCCCTTGCGGCAATCCGCATACAACGTAAACTGGGAAATCAACAACAACTCACCGTTTACATCCTTTAAGGAAAGATTCGTCTTTCCTTCCGCATCCTCAAAAATCCGCAAGCCCAGAAGCTTTTTCACATACTTATCCGCGATTTCCTTCGTATCCTCCGCTCCAACACCGATGAGAACCAGAAAACCCTTCCCAATGGAGCCGATACAGGTCCCGTCCACGGTTACGCTCGCTTTTGTCACTCTTTGAATTACAAACTTCATGATATCTATCCTTTCAATCTACATTCTAAGAATCAGGTTTTGTACAATATTGTAAAATTTTGTAAATGAAGTCATTCTACAAATATAGAACTGTTATACCGGTGCTTTAATAAATCGTTTCCTCAACACTTATTATTATCATACCATATTTTCGGGATATGGCAAGTGATATGATTCTTTGTTATCACATTAACGTAACAGTTCAGCCTTTTAGTGTGTAATCATTGTGGCAAAGGAGTAGTTATCATGAACGTAAATGAATTAAGAACAAAATGGGAAGCAGAAGAAGCTATTGCCCACATCAAGGGCTGGGATTTTTCCCACATTGAAGGCAAATTCAAATCCGAAGAGGATGAAATGCCGTGGGACTATGCGCAGGTTATCAAGAAGTATCTCAAACCTACCGACAGGATTTTAGATACCGACACCGGCGGCGGAGAATTTTTGTTATCCCTGCAGCATCCGTATGAACTAACCAGTGCAACCGAAGGCTACGCACCGAATGTGACATTATGTAAGCAAACCCTGCCTCCTCTCGGAATTGACTTTCGGGAAATGGGCGACGCTTCCCATATGCCGTTTGAGGACAATACCTTTGACATTGTACTGAACCGTCACGGAGACTATGACCCGAAAGAAATCTGCCGGGTCTTAAAGCCGGGTGGCCTTTTCATCACACAGCAGGTAGGCGAGGACAATGACCGGGAACTGGTGCAAATGCTACTGCCGAGCACAGGAAAATCCTTTCCGGGACACAACCTTAAAACCCAGACCGCCTTATTCACAGCGAACAAATTTACCTCACTGGAACAGGATGAAGTACACAAGCCGATTTATTTCTACGACACCGCGGCATTGGTCTGGTTTGCAAGAATCATTCAGTGGGAATTTATTGATTTTTCCGTAAACAGATGCTTTGACCGGCTTTTAGAGGTCGAAAAAGAAATCCGAAAGCATGGCTTTGTGGAAGGAAAGGTACACCGATTCTATTTTGTGATGCAGAAGTAAGAAACAAGTAGTAGGTAACAATTCAGCCTTACTTATGCGGGATAGGTTGTGGCGAAGGAGTATTCGTAAAAAAATATTGCATTCTTATCAGAAAGATGCTATACTATCAATAAAGAAAGTGCTACCGATAGAACGGTTGCCTGAAACTAATCAATCACAAAAGGTGACGGTCGGCTTGTGAGGCGTGGACCGTTACTTTTTTGCGTTTTTTCCATTGGAATAGCCTAGTTTATAGGCTGCTCCGCAGGCTATACTTACGATAGCAATCAGATAATATACAGATTCTATAGTTAAATACATAGCGCAACTCCTCCCATTTACATATTCCCGGGTTACCATAGGTTGCCGAGTGAAATCTATGTAAACAGAGCTTGTACTCTCTGAGGGAAGGTAACCGTCCTACCGTACTTAGTAGCACTTACATTAAGTATATGCCTTGCACTTCATATAGTCAAGATTTTTCGAACATTTTTTCGGTTTTACATTTTGAACACCAAAAAAACTGACGTTTGCAACCAATTAATTTCTACATGTTACATTCAGTTGCGGAGATGTCACAACTGAGTAGTGGCTTTTTTTCACCATTTGATATATAATTCCGGTATCTGCTGCTTCGTAGCACAGCGAAACAAGCGATAACAAAACACTCTGGTATTAATTCCACTTTTCACCCTACGGTTGAAATTTATCATTTACACGTTTATTGTCCTTCTGACCGTTTCATGGTATAACTAAGGCATAAGGCAGGCGCCGTCTTGACAACTTAGATAGAAAATAGAAGCCGGATAAAATCAATGGAGGACATAACAATGAAAATCGGAACAAAAATAAAAGAACTTCGCAAACAACGCGGCATTACCCAGGAGCAGCTTGCAAACAGCATCGGTATTTCCTTTCAGGCGGTCAGCAAGTGGGAAAACAACCTTGCCCTGCCGGATATATCTCTTACACCAATACTTTCAAGCTATTTCGGTGTTTCCATGGATGAACTGTTTGACTTCAATTTAAAGGAACTGGAACTTGCAGTAGACGCCATCTGCAAAGAAGCATATCAGTACCGGGAATGCGACCCACAAAAAAGCAGAGCTATTTTAGAGGAAGGATTAAAGAAATACCCGGACAATGACATTCTGCTGAACAACCTGCTTTATGTCATAAACTATACCGAGAACCCGGACGAAACCATCGCCATTGCAAACAAACTCGCCGAAACCACCCGGGAAAGCGACGTAAAGTACGACTCTCTCCGTTTCCTTGCCTACGCCTACAAAGCAAAAGGCGACATCGACAGCGCCAAGGCCGCTTTGGAACAAATCCCGGAGATTTACTTCACGAAACTTACCGAAATTGCCTACCTTTTAGATGGCAAGGAAAAGTTCGAAGCCGCCGAAAAGCAGAAGTGGATTTCTTTCGAAAACCTGCTTCAGATGATGCAAAAGCTGGCAGAATGCTACGAAACCGAAGGCGATATTGCGAAGGCAATTGAAGAGACTGAAGCCGCGCTGCAACTGTTACCGATTTTAAAGAAGGAGCAGTTTGATATTTATGTGGAGTTCTTTGAAAAGCAACTTGTAAGATTGAAAGAAACGTCGTAAATCCGGCTTGCGCTAAAAACAGCGTTTTAACCAACAGTACTCTGCACATAAAACAGGAAACCCGTAAGAATCCTCCCCTGGACCTCACGGGTTTCCTGTTTTCTCAATATCTTACCCGGTGCTTTCCCCGGACCGATTACATCCATTTATAATCATTTTCCCCGGCGTACTCGGAAAGCTTTTTTGTAAGAGCCACAAATCCGGCGTCGTTTCTCACGGAATCATACTCCGGAAGCTCTGTCCGTGAAAGTATAATCGTTGCGATATTCTCCCTCTCGTTCAAGCTTACTCCCCGTGACGGAGAATCATACTGCTTCCACAAGAGAGAGGTATGCACAAAGCTTTCACTATTCATATACCCGATAAAACCTATGACACTCTCCACAGCCTGTTCCAAATGGCACAGGCACTTCTCCTTATTTTGCCGCTTTGCGTATTCCCTTGCCTGCATCTCATGGGACTCCGCTAAATGTTCGTTGAAAAATCCGTAGTCTCCCTGCTCAAACAGCAGCGAAAACAGCGCGAACTTCTTGTCCCGAAGCTCCATCCGCTCCTCTTCCGTATACAACCACTCTCCGGAATCCAGTTGAAAGTTCGCAAGCATGCTACGGGCAAATCTACCAAATAACGTAAACTTTAAAAACCTCTCTGCTTCTACCTTTTCCGAACCGGTACAAAGCTCCGGAGTCACAAACTCCCTGCTGTCAAAAAGATGCGGAAGCTTCCTTGCATATTCCCATGCCGTTTCCGTCTCACCTTTCTCTCTGTAATAAAAGCAAAGGAAATTAATCGCTGTATATCTCGACTCATCCTCCAAGGAATGTCCTAAAATATACTCGCTGTAGCTTCGACATTCCTCTTCCATCCGCTCCTTCTCCTCCCTGTCACACTCCGGGGAATTCATCCAAACCGTTGACTCACCGATAATCATACCCATCAACCAAGCATCATTCGGAAACTTCTTCAAACTATCCTTCAACAACAAAAGTGCTTTCTTCGTCCGTCCATTCTTTCCTAGAGCCATGTACTCATCCGCTATTTTATCCAGTTCTGCCGCCTTATGGAACACATCAATCTCCAGTAACTCATCCGACGTCACCTCAAAGAAATTACAAAGCATCGGCAACTGGGAAATATCCGGTGCCGTACGACCGCACTCCCACTGTGAAACCGCTTTCGACGAAATCCCTAACACCTCCGCCAACTCGTCCTGCGTCAAATTGCGTTCCTTACGCAACCTTCTCCCGAAAAAGGAAGTGACGAAACAATGAGTACTTCTTCAACAGAACGTTGAATGTTCTCCTTCTCCCCCGAAAAGAATTCTTACCTTCTTTTGCAGGGCTGCATTCGGCAGCCAACGGATTTTTGACAAGAAAAGACGCTGTACATCGCCCTCTTTTGAACTTTTGCGTAGGATGTTAGAATTTCTTATTACTTCGTTCATCTTTCAGCAACGTCCGGACAGGAGGTCCGGACGAGCCCGCCATAAGGCATGGATGCCGCATCAGGGCGGTTGCGTCACTATGTTCTCTTCTTCCTCGAAGTAATTAGAAATACTTACATCCGTAGCCCAGTGAAAAAGGGACGATGTACAGCGTCTTTTCTTTACAAAACTTAAGGGCTGCCGAAGCAGCCCTCCAAAATCCTATTAGCAAGCCTTGTTTACAGAACCGAACAGTTCCATCTTTTCCTTAACGGTAGCCTTGATAGCCTCGAAGCCCGGGTTAAGAAGCTTTCTCGGGTCAAATCCCTTACCCTCTAAGTCCTTACCTGCTTCGATGTACTTACGTGTAGCTTCTGCGAAGGAAAGCTGACACTCGGTATTTACATTAATCTTAGCTACGCCAAGAGAAATTGCCTTCTTAATCATATCCTCCGGAATACCGGTACCGCCGTGAAGAACAAGCGGCATCTCACCGGTCTTCTCCTGAACAGCTGCAAGAGTCTCAAAGCTAAGACCCTTCCAGTTTGCCGGATACTTACCGTGAATGTTGCCGATACCTGCTGCAAGCATGGTTACACCAAGATCTGCGATAGCCTTGCACTCGTTCGGGTCTGCACACTCACCCATACCTACAACGCCGTCTTCTTCGCCACCGATGGAACCGACCTCTGCCTCAAGAGAAAGACCCTTTTCAGCACAAACCTTAACGAGTTCAGTGGTCTTTGCAATGTTCTCTTCAATCGGATAGTGGGAACCATCGAACATGATGGAAGAGAAACCTGCTTCGATACACTTATAGCAGCCTTCATAGGAGCCGTGGTCTAAGTGAAGAGCTACCGGAACGGTAATCTTAAGCTCTTCGAGCATACCGTTTACCATACCAACAACGGTCTTGTAACCGGTCATATACTTACCTGCGCCCTCGGATACACCAAGGATAACCGGAGAATTCATCTCCTGTGCGGTTAAAAGAATTGCCTTAGTCCACTCAAGGTTATTGATGTTGAACTGACCTACTGCATACTTACCTGCCTTTGCCTTCTGAAGCATTTCTTTTGCTGATACTAACATATTGTCCTCCTTTTCGTGCCTTCGCACTTTTAATTCCGGGGGCCGTCATACGGACTCCCCGGCTATTTTCAGCACGCACTCGCGTACCTTCTGACGTTTAATCCTCGCTGGTCTCTTCCACGGAATCTGCTGCAATTTCCTCATCCGGTAAAATATCACCGTCGTCCGAATCGGAAAAATCATCAAATTCACCTAAGTCATCATCTAACTCCAAATCATCCATGTCATCCAGTTCGGCAAGCTCGTCATACTCATCATTTGCATCAAACTGCTGCATAAGATCACTGTCTAATTTTACGTTACGGTAACGCTTCATACCGGTACCTGCCGGAATCAGCTTACCGATGATAACGTTTTCCTTAAGACCGATAAGCGGGTCAACCTTACCGTGGATTGCTGCCTCGGTAAGAACCTTTGTTGTTTCCTGGAAGGATGCTGCGGACAGGAAGGAATTGGTGGCAAGTGAAGCCTTTGTAATACCGAGCATAACCTGCTTGCCCTCTGCCGGCTCACCACCCTCGGCAATTACCTTTGCATTAGCATCCTCAAAATCAAGGATATCAACCATAGTACCCGGAAGGAATTCTGTATCGCCGTTATTCTCTACGCGAATCTTCTTTAACATCTGGCGCACAATTACCTCAACGTGCTTATCATTGATTTCTACACCCTGAAGTCGGTATACACGCTGTACTTCCTGCAGCATGTAATCCTGTACTGCACGCACACCCTTAATCTTTAAGATATCGTGCGGATTTACACTACCCTCTGTCAGTTCATCACCGGCCTCAAGTACCTGTCCGTCATATACCTTAATTCTGGAGCCGTACGGAATCAGATATGCCTTTGCTTCACCGGTCTCTGCGTTGGTTATTATAACCTCACGCTTCTTCTTCGTATCCTTCACGGTAACCGTACCGCCAAATTCAGCAATAATTGCAAGACCCTTCGGCTTTCTTGCCTCGAACAATTCCTCGACACGCGGAAGACCCTGTGTAATATCATCACCTGCAACACCACCGGTATGGAAGGTACGCATCGTAAGCTGTGTACCCGGCTCACCGATAGACTGTGCCGCAATAATACCGACTGCTTCACCTACCTGTACAGCCTCACCTGTAGCCATGTTTGCACCGTAACACTTTGCACACACACCGATGTGGGACCGGCAGGTAAGCACGTTACGAATCTTCACGGCTGCATTCGGGCCTGCCTCACGAATCTTCTTGGTTGCTACGATTCTTGCGGCACGCTTCGGCGTAATCATGTGGTTTGCCTTCACAATCATCTCGCCGTTATCATCATAAATCGTCTCACAGGAACAACGTCCCGTAATACGCTCTTCTAAGCTTTCAATTACTTCCTTACCGTCGTTGAATGCCTTAATCCACATACCCGGAATTTCCTCAACGCCCTCACCGCGGCAGTCTACCTCGTTAATAATCAGCTCCTGAGATACATCTACAAGACGACGTGTGAGGTAACCGGAGTCTGCGGTACGAAGTGCGGTATCCGAAAGACCCTTTCTTGCACCGTGTGCGGAAATGAAGTATTCGAGTACGTCAAGACCTTCACGGAAGTTGGACTTAATCGGGAGCTCAATGGTACGTCCGGACGTATCCGCCATAAGACCACGCATACCTGCAAGCTGCTTAATCTGCTTATCGGAACCTCGCGCACCGGACTTCGCCATCATGGAAATATTGTTGTAACGGTCAAGTCCGTCAAGCAGGGCGGTAGTAATTTCATCATCCGCACGCTTCCACGTATCAATAACTTCCTTATAACGCTCTTCCTCGGAAAGAAGACCTCTGCGGAAGTTCTTTGTAATCTTGTCTACCGTTGCTTCCGCATCTGCAATAATCTGCTTCTTCTGCGGAGGTACGGTCATATCGGAAATGGATACTGTCATTGCAGCTCTGGTAGAATACTTATAACCGAGAGACTTAATCGCATCCAAGGTTTCGGCTGTCTTTGTAGCACCGTGGATATTGATACATTTCTCCAGAATCGGCTTCAGCTGCTTCTTACCAACCAAAAAGTCAATTTCCGGAAGCAGGAAGTTTTCATCCTTACTTCGGTCAACAAATCCGAGATCCTGCGGAATAATTTCATTGAAAATGAAACGTCCCAGCGTTGATTCTATCATTCTGTTCTCTTCCACACCGTTTTGATTGATACCGGTTCTGCGCACCTTTATCATGGCGTGAAGCGTAACCTCTCCGTTTTCGTAAGCAAGAATGGCTTCGTTTACACTCTTAAAGCACTTTCCTTCGCCAAGGTCTCCCGGCTTATGCAGGGTCAGGTAGTAAATACCGAGAACCATATCCTGAGACGGAACCGCAACCGGACCACCGTCGGACGGCTTTAACAGGTTGTTCGGAGAAAGGAGCAGGAAACGACACTCTGCCTGTGCCTCTACCGAAAGCGGAAGGTGAACAGCCATCTGGTCACCGTCGAAGTCTGCATTAAATGCGGTACATACAAGCGGATGAAGCTTAATTGCCTTACCTTCTACCAGAATCGGCTCAAACGCCTGAATACCGAGTCTGTGGAGCGTAGGTGCACGGTTTAACATAACCGGATGCTCGCGGATAACCTCCTCAAGTACATCCCAGACCTCACGCTGTAAGCTCTCTACCATGTTCTTTGCAGACTTAATGTTATGGGTAATTCCTCTGGAAACGAGCTCCTTCATAACGAACGGCTTAAACAGCTCGATTGCCATTTCCTTCGGAAGACCGCACTGATAAATCTTTAATTCCGGACCAACTACGATAACGGAACGTCCGGAGTAGTCAACACGCTTACCGAGAAGGTTCTGACGGAAACGTCCCTGCTTACCCTTTAACATATCCGATAATGACTTTAACGCACGGTTTCCCGGACCGGTTACCGGTCTGCCGCGACGGCCGTTGTCAATCAGGGCATCCACTGCCTCCTGTAACATTCTCTTCTCATTACGGACAATAATATCCGGTGCGGACAAATCCTGTAATCTTCTCAGACGATTGTTACGATTGATAATTCTGCGGTACAAATCATTCATGTCGGAGGTCGCAAAACGTCCGCCATCAAGCTGTACCATCGGACGCAAATCCGGCGGAATTACCGGAATCACGGTTAAAATCATCCATTCCGGCTTATTTCCGGACTCACGGAATGCTTCGACTACCTCTAAGCGCTTAATAATTCTTGCACGCTTCTGACCGGTAGATTCGCGAAGCCCCTTCTTTAACTCTGCGGAATCCTTTTCCAGATCGATTGCCTGCAAGAGCTCCATAATCGCTTCGGCACCCATTCCGACACGGAAGGTATCACCGTACTTGTCGTATGCCTCACGATACTCCTTTTCATTTAATACCTGCTTATACTGAAGATCGGTTGTACCCGGATCCAGTACGATGTAGGAAACAAAATAAAGAACTTTTTCCAATGTTCTCGGCGAAAGATCCAGGATTAAGCCCATGCGGCTCGGAATACCCTTGAAGTACCAGATATGGGAAACAGGAGCTGCAAGCTCAATATGACCCATACGTTCACGACGTACACTGGACTTGGTAACCTCAACACCGCAGCGGTCACATACAATACCCTTATGGCGAATTTTCTTGTATTTACCGCAGTGACATTCCCAGTCCTTACTCGGTCCGAAAATCTTCTCGCAGAACAGACCGTCCTTTTCCGGCTTTAATGTTCTGTAATTAATTGTTTCCGGCTTCTTTACCTCGCCACGAGACCACTCTCTGATCTTTTCCGGGGAAGCTAAGCCTATCTTTATCGCATCATAGGTAATATCCTTCATGCTGTCATTCATCATGTCCATCGGCATTATTTTGCTCTCCCTTCGTTATTCATCAAAATCTGCATCGTCCAGCTCAAACTCTTCCGGCTCGTCATCATAGCTCTCCTCTTCCTCATAGGAGAAATTACCGTCCTCGTCTGCCGAAACCTGACTGAATCCCGCTTCTTCATAGCCTTCGTCGTAACGGAAGTTATTGTCACCTTCCATCAACGGCGTGATTTCAGTATCACCGTAATCAATATCCTCGGTCATTACCACTTCATTACCGTCCTCATCCAGAACAGTAACATCAAGTGCTAAGGACTGTAATTCCTTTAACAATACCTTAAAGGACTCCGGAATACCCGGCTCAGGAATATTGTCACCCTTAATAATTGCTTCATAGGTCTTACCACGTCCCGTAACATCATCGGACTTCACGGTAAGAATCTCCTGTAAGATGTGAGCCGCACCGTATGCCTCCAGTGCCCAAACCTCCATCTCACCGAAACGCTGTCCGCCGAACTGTGCCTTACCACCGAGCGGCTGCTGGGTTACTAAGGAGTAAGGACCGGTTGCACGCGCATGAATCTTATCATCAACCAGGTGGTGGAGCTTCAGGTAATGCATGAAACCAACCGTAACCGCACCGTCAAAATACTCACCGGTACGTCCGTCACGAAGTCTGACCTTACCGTCACGGTTAATCGGCACGCCCTTCCACTGCTCTCTGTATTCCAGATGGCTTCCGAGATACTCCATAACCTCCGGCATCAGAATATCCTTATATTTTGCCTGGAACTCTTCCCATGAAGTATTGGCGTAATCGTTTGCCATCTCCAGGGTATCCATAATATCATTCTCGTTTGCACCGTCGAATACCGGCGTTGCTACGTTAAAACCAAGTACCTTTGCCGCAAGAGAAAGGTGAATTTCAAGCACCTGTCCGATGTTCATTCGGGACGGCACACCGAGCGGATTCAATACGATGTCGAGCGGGCGACCGTTCGGAAGGAACGGCATATCCTCTACAGGAAGCACACGGGAAACAACACCCTTGTTACCGTGGCGGCCTGCCATCTTATCGCCGACCTGAATCTTTCTCTTCTGCGCAATGTAAACGCGAACCGTCTGGTTCACTCCCGGCGGAAGCTCATCTCCATTCTCTCTTGTAAATACCTTTGCATCTACGATGATACCGTACTCACCGTGCGGAACACGTAAGGAGGTATCTCTTACCTCTCTTGCCTTTTCACCGAAGATTGCACGGAGAAGTCTCTCCTCTGCGGTAAGCTCCGTTTCACCCTTCGGAGTAACCTTGCCGACCAGAATATCCGTTGCGCGGACCTCTGCACCGACACGGATAATACCGCGCTCATCCAAATCCTTTAACGCATCATCACCGACTCCCGGAACATCGCGGGTAATTTCCTCCGGTCCGAGCTTCGTGTCACGTGACTCAATTTCGTACTCTTCAATATGAACGGAAGTATAAACATCTTCCTGAACAAGTCTCTCACTTAAAAGAACAGCATCCTCGTAGTTGTAACCTTCCCATGTCATAAATCCGATTAACGGGTTCTTACCGAGAGCAAGCTCACCCTGTGAGGTAGACGGACCGTCTGCAATTACCTGACCTGCCTCTACACGCTCTCCCTTAGACACAATCGGTCTCTGGTTAATACAGGTGCCCTGGTTACTTCTGGTAAACTTGGATAGCTTATAGGTATCCTTGCTGCCGTCATCATTTTTAATAACAATTTCCGCAGCGGCCGCACGCTCTACAACACCCGCATTCTTAGCCACAATGCAGACACCGGAGTCAACCGCCGTCTTCATTTCCATACCCGTACCCACAACCGGAGCCTCGGTCAAAAGAAGCGGAACAGCCTGACGCTGCATGTTGGAACCCATGAGGGCACGATTTGCATCATCATTTTCCAGGAACGGAATCATGGCCGTAGCAACAGAAAATACCATCTTCGGAGATACGTCCATTAAATCAACCTTCTTCTTCTCAAAGAGAGAGGTTTCTTCTTTATAACGACCGGAAACATTTACATTCACAAAATAGCCGTTCTCATCAAGCGGTTCATTTGCCTGTGCCACTACATACTTATCTTCCTCATCTGCGGTCAGATAAACTACCTCATCCGTTACGCGCGGATTCTTAGGGTCAGACTTATCCAGCTTACGATACGGTGCCTCTACAAAGCCGTACTCATTAATACGTGCATAAGAAGCAAGGGAGTTAATAAGACCGATGTTCGGACCTTCCGGTGTCTCAATCGGGCACATTCTTCCGTAGTGGGAGTAGTGAACGTCTCGAACCTCGAAACCTGCACGGTCTCTGGAAAGACCTCCCGGTCCCAATGCGGAAAGACGACGCTTGTGTGTCAGCTCCCCGAGAGGGTTATGCTGGTCCATAAACTGGGACAACTGTGAGCTTCCGAAGAACTCCTTCACAGCTGCCGTTACCGGCTTAATATTGATTAAAGACTGCGGACTGATATTGTCCAAATCCTGCGTAGACATACGCTCACGTACCACACGCTCCATACGGGACAGACCGATGCGGTACTGGTTCTGTAACAGCTCACCTACGGCACGGATACGACGGTTTCCGAGATGGTCGATATCATCTGCATTACCGATGCCGTACTCCAGGTGGATGTTGTAGTTAATGGAAGCTAAAATATCTTCCTTTGTAATGTGCTTCGGAATCAATTCCTGCACATTACGCTTAATCTCGGTCAGGAGCTCTTCACCGGAATAATTATCCATCAATTCCTTTAATACCGGATAATAAACATCTTCCGTAATACCGAGCTCCGCCTTATCGCAATCAACGAAAGCATTCAGGTCAACCATAAGGTTGGAAAGAATCTTAACGTTTCTCTCTTCGGTCTGAACGAAAAGGGACGGAACAGCCGCATTCTGCATCTTTACCGCCAGCTCCTCCGTAATTACCGTACCTGCCTCCGCAAGCACCTCACCGGTCGTAGTATCCACTACATCCTTTGCGAGTGTAAGGCCAACGATACGATTCTTAAATGCAAGCTTCTTATTGAACTTATAACGGCCAACCTTAGCAAGGTCATAACGTCTTGCGTCAAAGAACATACCGTTAATAAGCGGCTCGGCGCTCTCTACGGAAAGCGGCTCACCCGGACGAAGCTTTTTATATAACTCTAATAAACCATCCTGATAATTCTCGGACGGATCCTTTGCAAAACTTGCCAGAATCTTCGGCTCTTCACCGAACAAATCAATAATCTGCTGATTTGTCCCGATACCAAGGGCACGAATCAGCACCGTAATCGGCACCTTGCGGTTTCTGTCCACGCGCACGTAAAAAACATCATTGGAGTCGGTTTCGTACTCCAACCATGCACCACGATTCGGAATCACCGTACAGGAGTACAGCGTCTTTCCGATTTTATCATGACCGATTGCGTAATATATTCCAGGGGAGCGTACCAACTGGCTTACAATGACACGTTCCGCACCATTAATCACAAACGTACCGGTTTCCGTCATCAGTGGCAGATCACCCATGAAGATGTCATGCTCCTTGATGTCATCCGTCTCTTTGTTATGGAGTCTGACTCTCACCTTTAACGGTGCTGCATAGGTAGCGTCACGCTCTTTGCACTCCTCGATGCTGTACTTGACATCATCCTCGCAAAGCTGAAAACTCACAAACTCAAGATTCAGATGGTCACTGTAATCCGAAATCGGAGAAATATCCTTAAATACCTCATCCAATCCTTCTTCCAAAAACCAGCGATAAGAGTCCTTCTGCACCTCAATGAGGTTCGGCATCTCCAGCACTTCCTTCTGTCTGGAATAGCTCATGCGGACACCTTTGCCTACCTGCATCGGCTTAATTCTGTTTTTATCCATGGACGTTTTCACCCCTTGAAAAAATTTGGTCTGACAGTCAAAACAAAGAATTTCGCTTATGAAAAAAAGTCTTTTCTTTTCCGTCAGGATGTGCTATAATAGAATCAAATAGGCACACCACACCACAATAGTGCATTTTTCATGATAACATATTTATGTCAAGTTGTCAAGTTGTTGCGACAACTTTTTTTATTTAAAAGTAACAGTTCAGCCTTTTAGTGTGTAATCGTTGTAGCAAAGGAGTATTCAGGAAAATTACTTCTATTTCTACCATGAAAAGAAGCCCATCGCACAATGCGACAGGCTTCCCTAAAATCACTTCTATTCCCATATCAATGTTTCCTACAAAAGCTTCCGAAACTCTTCCTCACTCATCCCCACACGCTTTGCTGCCTCGGAAAGCTCTAAAAGACCGTCACGTACCAAAGCAAGGAAAGCTTCCAACTTTTCCTGCCTGCCTTGCTCCAGTCCTTGCTCCAGTCCTTGCTCCAGTCCAAGTTCTATACCCTTCTTAATTCCTCTTTCCTCTACCAAATCACTCAGATTGCACATCTGCCTTAAACCTCCTTCCAGTTCTACAGAAGTTTCAAAGTTATATTCTGTCGCTAAAATTTCTTCCTTCTCCTCCGGCTGTAACCGTTCAGAAAATAGCGTCGAGAGCATCCCGTGAAGTTTATTTCCGCGCCCTGCTTCCTCTTCCTTTCCTAAACAAACAAAAACTGATTCCATCAAGTCATATCGGGACTTCCGTCCTCCGTGTCCGTAAATTTCCTGCGGTCTCATCTTATACGCCGTAATTGTGTACTGCATATACTCCGGAACCTCCATACAAATCCATATGGAATATACCTTTTTCATATCATCATAATTTTCGCCTGTAAATTCCGTATCCAACTGTGCAGACAACATTCTCGCACAATAGAACACCGACCTCGTTACCAGATCGTAACCCGGATTAAACTTCTTCTGACCTTCTACATTAATAATCAGTTTGATATGCTCCTTTGACGGTGTAATCGCAAAAAAGCGGACATCGTATGTCACCACTCCCTCACCGGGCACTTTATCCTCCGTCACAAGCCCGGTAATTGCCTCCGGTTTATGACCGGGATATACCTTGTGAGTACCGACCTCCGGTTCTCCTTCAATACGCTCGCGGATATCTTCTATCGGATAACCGTCAAACTCCTCTACCGTGTACTTCAAAATCCAGGCAAGCACTGTCTTATCACTAAGAATCTTTTTTACTTCCGCATCATACCGGTCCTTGTTAAGATTCCCTTCCAGGACATTTGAAATGTGTGTGTTCCTTTTCATTTTTCTCCTCCCTGTTGAAAAACTCCCAAAAAAACAACAATAATGCCTTAAACAGAAAAGAAACCAGCATGCATTTCTTACCTTTATTATAGGCGGTGTTTGTGGGAAATGCAAGGTGAAAATTGCAGACGCGGCCTTTCCTGTTTTCGCATACCTAAACGGAAACCACGGTGTGAAACCACCGAAACATAGATGACAGAAAGAAGATAACCCTTTGCACGCTGAGGTACATATGCGAGCCCTGTTCTGTCATAGAGTAGTATAACATGATTTAAAAAGAATAGCAATACGTATTTTCAAAAATTTTGCGCAGTCTGCAACTTTGTTTTGCCACAGACTGCGCTTCTTTGAATCACCGGTCATCCACCACCGTATCTATACATCAGGAAGTGAGCTAATATACTCTTTATACTTCGGATGCTCATATAAGGATGATACTTTACGGGCATCAAGGTAATCCCAATAAATCACATTATCTTCCTTATTCTTTTTAAAATAGTTATTTGCAGAATGATGTACTAGCTTCACTTTTTCGTTATATATTCTTTATGCATAAAAATCAACGCTTCAAGGAAATAATATATACTCATACGGGTGCAAAGCACGAAAGAGCAGTAATTCATTGAACAGTACACCATTTTAGCGAATTACTTACCATACTTCTTAATAAAAAACTTGAATGCTTCATCAAGCCTTTCAAAATGAGGCATGCCTCCATTTGCTTTTTGATACCTCTATCCTACTATCCCGGAGTGACTTATTTTGTCATTCTGATAGAAAAAGTCAAACAAAAACATCGAGATGAACATCAACATTTTCTCTACCTCTTCATATTTACAATATCCTCTAAGTCATAAAGCTTAAGCTCTTCCTTCGTTTTCGCCTCTTCCACAAGCTTTTCATCAAAACCGGATGCAGAGAACAACGCATAGTAAAACCTCGCATTCTCCTTTAACGGTGTGAGCTTTGCCAGGGTATTCAGATATTCTGAATACGAAAACGGCACCTTTTTAAACTTACATTCTCCCACCATATACTCTTTCGCATCTTTACTGATTGTCAGAAGGTCAATTTCGGTTTCCGCTACTGACATTCCGCCTTCTGTCTTTGCGCTGCGCATTGTTGTTTTTCCATACCATCTTCCCATCCTCTGATAGCGGAACGGTAAAGCATTCTTCTTTTGCAATTCCTTTACAAACTCCCTACATACCTCTTCAAAAGGCAAGGCCGCAAACTCTTGTAAAGCAGGCTCTACCACATAGGTCCAGACACCTTCCACATCACCATCCTCCAGCTGCGAAAAATTTGAAAAGCCGAAGGTGTACCAAAAACGAAAGAAATTATCTGCCAAACGGTATAGACCTCTTCCGGCATTTACCCTCTCCTTCACCGAAGTGTCCACAGAAAACTCTCTCTCCACGATTCCAAGTTCCATCAAATTTTTCAAATAAACACTAGTCTTAGAAGTATCTTCTACCAATGACTTCTGACTGATTTCATTTAGTCTGGTACTTCCCTGTGCCACTGCCTCAATAATCGAGTTATACACCGCCGTCTCCCGAAGCTCCTGATGAAGTAAAAAATCCACTTCGCTGTACAAAATTGCACCCTTTGTCAAAATATGTTTCTTTATATTCTCCGCAAGAGACAAATCCTTTTGAAACTGATTCAAATAGTGCGGAATTCCACCCAGTACCGCATAAGCAACCACTTTCTCCCGTGCCGTATAATCCGGAAAAAACTTGCATGCATCATAAAATCCCATCTCCCTCATCTTATAAATTCCGGTAGCTCTGCCGTAAAGCGGATTCTTTTCAGCCAGCACTTCCTTCTCCATAAAGCTCATGGCACTGCCACAAAGAATAATCATCACATTGCTGTCCTTAAAGCTCTCATCCCACAGACTTTGCAGCACAGAAGGTATCCCTGCATCTCCCTTGCACATATACGGGAACTCATCAATTACAATCAACTTTTTCTTATCCTTATACGGCAAATCAAGAATTGCCCTAAACGCCTTTTCCCAATCTGAAAACTCCGAGATGTACTGCTTTGCAGGTAGAGCCTCATTCAAAAGCTGTTTCGAAAACCTGCCAAGCTGCACTTTATCCGCACACTGGGTGCAGGAATAAAACACATGAGGCTTCCCCTTACAAAACTCACGTAGCGTTTCCGTCTTTCCCACACGTCGCCTGCCATACAAAACAATTAACTGACCTTTCTCTTCCGAATACTTGTCTTCCAAAAAACGCAGCTCCGCTTCTCTTCCGATAAACATAACATCATCTCCAATCTTCAAATCACAATTTGGCAAATTTAGATTTGATATTATTATACCCCGTGATTTCTAAAAATACAAGTACATTTTGCCCTTTCTACTTCTACACCCTCCAAGTCATTGCAAAATCACCGTCGCAGAAGCCGGCGAACCTTTCAGAAAATGGATTCGAGTGTCAAAAAGCTCTTTGTTTTCAAAGAACTTGGCGCAAAAAGAACATTGACTTGGAATCCAGTGTAGGATATTAGACTTTCTTATTACTCCGAAAGTTGTCAGCAACAATTCAGACAGGACGTCTGAATGAGGCGACACGGTACATGGATGTACCGTTGGAGCCGGTTGCGTCACTCTATAATACTCTTAGCGGAGTAATTAGAAAGACTATATCCGTAGCCCATGACAAGTCAATGTTCTTTTTACGCCAAGTTCTAAGATTTCAAAATGCTTTTGACACTCGAATCCGGCCAAAAAGAAAACCCGCCGATTTCCCGACGGGTTCTGATTTTGCAAATCTTACTTTAAGGTAACCTTTGCGCCAACTTCTTCAAGCTTCTTCTTAATGTCCTCAGCCTCTGCCTTGGAAGCGCCTTCCTTAACTACCTTCGGAGCGCCCTCTACAAGATCCTTAGCTTCCTTTAAGCCAAGACCGGTGATCTCACGAACAACCTTGATAACCTTAACCTTCTCAGCGCCAGCCTCAGTAAGCTCTACGTTGAACTCGGTCTTCTCTTCCTCTGCTGCTGCTGCCGGACCTGCTGCTGCAACTACTACGCCTGCTGCTGCGGAAACACCAAACTCTTCCTCGCAAGCCTTTACTAAATCGTTTAACTCTAATACGGTCATGCCCTTAATAGCATCGATAAATTCCTGAGTCGTCATTTTACATTACCTCCATAAAAATTTGTAATAGTTAATTGTATTCAGCGGAAAAACCGCATACATTTTCCTCTGCATCCTATACAGAAGCTGCCGCTTTGCCCCACGGACCGGAGCGGCTTCCGTGTTATGCCGCGTTACGCTGCATTATGCTGCCTCGCCGTTCTTCTCTGCAATCTGCTTGAGAACTCTTGCCATGTTGGTAATCGGAGACTGCATGCTGCCCAGAAGCTTGGAAATAAGCACTTCTCTGGACGGAATGGTAGCAACCTTCTCAAGACCGGCTACATCATAGTAAACACCTTCTACTACGCCGCCCTTGAACTCGAGCTTCGGAGCCTTCTTTGCAAACTCTGCAAGAATTCTTGCCGGAGCAACCGCATCGTCGATACCGAAAGCAACTGCGGTCGGTCCCTCCAGATGCTTTGCAAGCTCAGCATACTGGGTTCCTTCAAATGCGAAGTTGAGGTAAGTGTTCTTGTATACCTTGTATACAACACCGGCCTCTCTTAATGCCTTACGAAGTGCTGTGTCTTCCTCAACGGTAAGACCACGGTAATCAACTAATACCGCTGCGCCAGCCTTCTCAACGTAGCCCTTAATCTCATCTACGATCGGCTTTTTGATTTCAACCTTTGCCATCTTTTACCTCCTTATAGAATACGGCACACATGCCGGAATCCAAAGACAAAAAAACAAGCAATCTATAAAAACCCGGTCCTCGCGGAGCTTTTGTGATTATCTGTACGCCCCGCACGCGGATGCTACAGTCCACAAAAAAGACTCTCTGCGAAGACGCAAAGAGTCAAACAAATCATAATCGCTTGATTCCTCGGCAGGCGGTTTCACTTACGCCGGATGCTCCGGCACCTGCTGTCTTCGGTCATACGGGGATTTCCCCGAAAAGCGGAATGTGGTTATTCACCACAGACCGCTTGTCAGTATAACACATTTTTATATCAGTGTCAACCATATTTAAGGACTTTTTTGATATGCCTAATCAAAAAAACTATATTAGCCTAACTTTGCGGTGTTCACCTTAACACCCGGTCCCATAGTGGACGCAAGTGTTACGCTCTTTAAATACTGTCCCTTCGCAGATGCCGGCTTTGCCTTAATGATTGCACCCATAATCGTCTGGAAGTTGTCTGCGAGCTGTTCCTCGGTGAAGGAAGCCTTACCTACCGGAACGTGAATAATATTGGTCTTATCAAGACGGTACTCAATCTTACCTGCCTTGATATCGTTTACAGCCTTAGTTACATCCATGGTAACCGTACCAGCCTTCGGGTTCGGCATCAGGCCCTTCGGTCCGAGAACACGACCGAGACGACCAACAACACCCATCATATCCGGAGTAGCTACTACTACGTCGAACTCAAACCAGCCGTCATTCTGAATCTTCGGAATGAGGTCCTCAGCTCCTACGTAGTCAGCACCTGCTGCCTCTGCCTCGTTTGCCTTATCGCCCTTTGCGAAAACTAATACTCTGACCTTCTTACCGGTACCGTGCGGCAGAACTACTGCACCACGTACCTGCTGGTCTGCATGACGACCGTCTACACCGAGTCTGATATGAGCCTCAACGGTCTCATCAAATTTTGCAATTGCAGTCTTCTTTACCAATGCAATTGCATCAGCCGGCTCATAAACAACTGCACGATCAACCAACTTTGCAGCTTCTACATATTTCTTACCATGTTTCATCGATTATTCCTCCTAGTCCTCAACAGTGATACCCATACTTCTTGCAGTACCTGCGATCATGCTCATAGCTGCTTCGAGGCTTGCTGCGTTTAAGTCAGGCATTTTGGTCTGGGCGATCTCCTGCAATTTGGCTTTGGAGATAGTTGCAACCTTCTGTTTGTTCGGAACTCCGGAACCAGATTTGATGTTGCATGCTTTCTTAAGAAGAACAGCCGCAGGGGGAGTCTTCGTGATGAAGCTGAAGCTTCTGTCCGCATAAAC
>JAQXLY010000067.1 GCA_029012365.1 Lachnospiraceae bacterium
CAAATCCGCGCGAAGCTGTTCTCCTTCTACAATACGGGTCTCCACAAACTGTTCACAGGCTCCCTTTACGGCACGCTCCAAAAGACTGTAGAGTGCTTCTTCGTCCTGCTGCTCGCTCTCGATGGTAAGTACCTCCGGATAGCGGGAAAGTACGGAAATCCGGATATCATTCTCAACCGGAAACTCCTCTGCCATACGCATCAGTGCATCATAGTATTCCTTGGCAAGCTCAGCATTATAACGTACACAGCCCTTTCCTTCAGTTTCATCTTCGTAAGAAACAAAAACATCTACCTTACCGCGACTGACATACTGTTTCAAAATGTTACGTACCATCACATCGCATACGTTTAATCGCTTCGGCAGCTTTACGGAAAATTCGCTGTAACGATGGTTCACCGCCTTCATCTCAACGGTAACCTTCCGTCCTTCCTCCGCTAATTCGCATCTGCCGAACCCGGTCATACTCTTAATCATGGCGGCTCCTTTCCCTAGGGCAATCCCCACCGTCTGCGCATAAAAACGCATTATCCAATTAATTATATAGTGGATTTTTGAAAAAGTCAAGCATCACTTAAGTTCATCCTATCACTCAAACCCATGCGCTTTCAGCTCCTGTGCTACCACATTCTCATAAACGGCACCGAAATTAATGCTCTTCTCCCCGTTCAGAATCTTTATCTGGATTCCGTCCATATACATAGCCGCCAGAAGTCCCACATCAGACAAAACAGTTTGAACAGATTTGTCCGGTTTTCCAAAAAAGTGGAGGCCGCCCTTCGACGACCTCCTATTACTATCTGCTATCAATCGTGCTCATCAGCTCAATCCTTGTCACCTTGACACCCTCTAGCTTCTTAACTCTACACCATAGCTCTTATTTAATTGCTTTAATATCTTCTTTACAAAGCCGTCCACGGATTCTGCGGTAAATGCTTCGTCCTTCGGCGTGAATACAACGGAGAACGCCATGCTCTTTTTATCTGCCGCTATCTGCTCGCCCTCGTAAATATCAAAAAGGTTGATGCTTGTAATGTACTTGCAGGACTCCCTCATCACCTTCTCGATTTCACCGCAGGTAATCTGACGGTCTACCACAAATGCTAAGTCTCTCTTTTCCTCCGGGAACTTAGAAAGCGGTGTAAATGCAGCCTTCTTTCCGTACCATTTCGAAACCGTTTTCATATCAAGCTCCAAAATATATGCCGGGGTACGAAGGTCACAGCTCTCAGCCACATCATAAGCAAGCTTACCGAAATAACCGATTTCCTCGCCCTCACACATAATCTTTGCAGTCTGATACGGATGTAAGAAGGTATTCTGCATCGTCTCATAGGTGAAATTAAGCTGTAAAGTATCCGCTACCTTTTCTGCCATTCCCTTCATGGTATAAAAGCTTTCCTTTTCACCGAACAAACCGATACAAAGCCTTGCCTTCTCATCCGGGTATCTTGTAAGAGGAAGCTCATACGGCAGGAATACATTACCGATTTCAAACAGTCTTCCTTCCAGATTTCCCTTTTTCTGATTAGATGCAATCGCGTTAATCATGGATGCCGCAAGAGTCGTTCTCATAAGAGAAAGCTCCTCACTAATCGGGTTCATGATACGGATTGCCTTACGCTCTGCCGCGTCTTCCGGAAGCTTCAATAAATCCAAATCCGACGGAGAGAAGAAGGAGTAATGAATACACTCGTAGGCCCCTGCGCTGCAAAGTGCTCTCTTTAAACGCAGCTCCGTCTTCTGTGCAAGATTTAAGCCGCCAAGAGTTACCTGTGCGGACGGCATAAATGCCGGAACCACATGCTCGTAGCCGTACAAGCGAATCACTTCTTCCGCTACGTCCTGATAAGTCTCCATATCCTCACGGAATGCCGGAATCTGAAGCGTTAGATTATCCCCCTCAATCTTCGGCGCAAATGCCAGATTAGTCATAATTCTTAAAATGTCTTCATTCGGAACTTCGATACCCAGACACTTATTTACCTTCTCAATGCTTACCGTCAATTCTCTCGGTTCCACACTGTTGCCGGTATTTACATCCACATGCATACAGGATACCTTGCCGCAGCCAAGCTCCTCGATTAAATGCAGGGCTCGCTTCATTGCCATAACGGTAGCATACTCATCTACGCCCTTTTCATAACGTGCGCTTGCATCAGAACGCTTTCCGAGTGCTCTTGACGTTCTTCTGATATTATCTCTTGCAAACTTTGCAGACTCAAACAATACTGCATTTGTGGTCTCGCGGATTTCGGAATTTAAGCCACCCATGACTCCTGCAAGTGCTACCGGCTTCACACCGTCACAGATTAACATATTGGCATCGGTAAGTGTCAGTTCCTGTCCATCCAGAGTCACAATCTTCTCGCCGTTTACCGCACGTCTTACCTGAATGGCATTGCCCTCTAAGGTGCTCAGGTCGAAAGCATGCATCGGCTGACCCAGCTCCTTTAAAATGTAGTTTGTAATATCTACAACGTTGGAAATTGCATCAATCCCTACAAGTGCCAGTCTGCGCTTCATCCATGCAGGAGACTCACCGATTGTAACATCGGTTACATAATGTGCGCTGTAGCGAGGACACAGCTCCGGACAATCCACCTTTACGGAAAAGCCCTCCAGTGTTTCCTTCGTCTCGGTATAATCAAGTGCAGGCAGCTTTAATTCCTTTTCAAGTACCGCCGCCACTTCTCTCGCAATACCGAAAATACTCTGACAATCCGGACGATTTGCAGTAATCGCAATATCGAAAATCCAGTCATCAAGTCCGAGCATCGGCTTTACATCCGCACCGATTTCGGCATCCTCCGGAAGTACCAGCAGCCCGTTATAGCCTGCACCCGGATACATATTTTCGCTGACGCCAAGCTCTACACCGGAGCAAAGCATACCAAAAGACTCATAACCGCGAAGCTTTCCTTTGCCGATTGTCATAACGCCTTCCACCGTCTTGTGGTCCTTTGCGGTTGCATAAACCGTTGCCCCGACAAGTGCCACCGGAAACTTTCCGCCGGCTGCCACATTGTCCGCGCCGCAGCAAATCTGAAAGGTGCCGTGTTCACCGCAATCCACCTGACACACATGAAGATGCGTATCCGGAATTGCCTCACAGGTCAATACTTTACCTACTACGACCTTACTGATATCCTTACCGACTTCATACAGTTCTTCTACTTCAAATCCACAAGAGAACAGCTTATCCTGTAACTCCTGCGGGGTAACATCAACATCCACATATTCCTTAATCCAGCTTAATGGTGCTATCATTTTATTTTCCCTTACCTTTCTGCATTTTGCATTCTGCTATCACTTTACGTGATATACCCGGTTTCATTTCAAACACAAAACTAGTCATTTAACTGCTTCAGTACACGCAAATCGGACTCAAACAGCAGCTTAATGTTATTAATACCATATTTTAACATTGCGGTACGCTCAATACCGATACCGAATGCAAGACCACTGTACTCGTTCGGGTCAATTCCACAGTTTTCCAAAACCTTGTTGTTCACGATACCGGCACCGAGAATTTCAATCCAGCCGGTACCCTTACAAAGCTTACAGCCCTTACCGCCGCACTCAAAGCAGCTGCAGTCTACCTCAACCGACGGCTCGGTAAACGGGAAATAGGACGGACGAAGTCTCGTTCTTGTTCCTTCACCGTAAATCTTCTTAACAAATACATCTAACATACCCTGTAAATCGCAAAGGGTGATTCCCTTATCGACTACCAGACCCTCCATCTGCGTAAACATCGGAGAATGGGTAGCGTCATCATCGGAACGGAACACCTTACCCGGAGATAAAATCTTAATCGGCGGCTTGGAATTCTCCATAACGTGAATCTGCCCTGCACTGGTCTGGGTTCTGAGTAAGAACTCCGGAGAAAGATAAAAGGTATCCTGCATATCTCTTGCCGGGTGGTCCTGCGGTGTATTCAAAGCGGTGAAGTTGTAATAATCTGTCTCAATCTCCGTACCCTCGTAAATCTGGAAGCCCATGCCTGCAAATACATCAATGAGCTGGTTACGAATCAGGGTAATCGGATGAAGATTTCCTTCCTCAACCTTTTCTGCCGGAAGCGTAATATCCAGCTTTTCGGCCTCGTACCTTGCTTCCAGTTCCTTTGCACGCATCTCTAAATCCAGTTCTCCGAGAAACTCTAATGCCCATTCCTTTAATTCATTGACACCCTTACCGTAGGCAGCACGCTCCTCCGGTGGGATATTCTTCATTTCCTTCATCAAAAGACCGATTTTACCGGTCTTGCTGTCTAAAAAGGTTTTCTTGAACTCATACACTTCTCTGGAAGACTTCAACTCCTCCGAACCTGTTATGATTTCCTGCTTGATTTGTTCCAAATTTGCATTCATCGTTTCTCATCCTTTCTCAAAAAAATATCGTCCCTCACATGTTTCCATGCAAGGGACGAATAAACTCCGCGGTACCACCCAGCTTCCCAAGTCTTTGACTCGGACTCTCATTTGCTTAACGCGCACTCACGTTCCGAACTACTCTCTGCTTCTGTTTCAAAAGAATCAAAACCGGATTTCGCACGAACAGCTCCGGTGGGAAATTCGACATTTCGTTTGAACTTAAGGAAGCTTTCAGCCGGTGACTTCCTCTCTCTGCCAGAAAACGAAACTCTACTGTACACCTTCATAGCCTTTTACATTTGCATTTATAATACCGAAGTTTCATAGAAATGTCAAGAAGATTTTTTCATACTAATCCCTGCATTTCGATATTCCCGACTAAAGTCTCTACATCATCAGGAAATCAACTAAACTCATATGAATCACGCCATTCCTTGACATCGGAACGCGGTCCATGGAAATGACATACTTCGGATAGTTATCCCCGATTCCCTCATACGCCCCAAACTCACGTTCAATCGCCTTCTCGTCATCCTGAAGCTGCTCTTCCACATACTCATATAATGCATCCGCAGTACTGATTTTCCGATATTTATAATCTTCAAAATTGATATAGATTATGTGTTCCTCTGTAATACCCTTATCCAACAGTTCGTCCACAATCTGTCTCATAATAGTGGATTTTCCGCATCATCTTTTTGAAATAGATGTCAACAGAATAAAATACATTTTATTACATGTGCACATTTTTGTTATCGAATAAAGCGTGTTTAATTCTATTTTGTGATTTATAATATAAAATTAAATGTATTTTATTCCATTCAAATACAGGCTGCCTGTATAGATAATTGTACACCTATTGACACTTGTCGCAATCCATGCTATCATAAAAATACTACACATAAAAAGGAGATGATTTTTTTGGACCCCACGGCACAGATAATCGTGCTAATAATTCTTTTAATACTTTCAGCATTATTCTCTTCTGCGGAAACGGCTCTTACCACCGTTAACAAGATTCGCATCCGGAGTCTTGCGGAGGAAGGCAAACGCAGTGCCAAAACCGTTGCAAAATTAATCGAGGAACCTTCTAAGATGATAAGCGCCATCTTGATTGGTAACAATATCGTCAACCTTTCTGCTTCCTCACTTACTACTACGCTGGTGATTGAACGGTTCCATTCAATTCCGGCAGGTGTTGCAACCGGTATCTTAACCGTTTTCATTCTTATTTTCGGTGAAATCACCCCGAAGACGCTGGCAACCATCTATAACGAAAAGCTGTCCCTGGTATATGCACCGCCGCTTCTGTTTTTAACAAGGCTTCTGACTCCGATTATCTTTTTGTTAAACAAGATTTCGCAGGGAATCCTTTGGCTGTTCCGCATTGACCCATCCAAAAAGGCTGTTGCCATAACAGAAAACGAGCTGCTTACCATTGTTGATGTAAGCCACGAGGAAGGCGTAATAGAAAGCGAAGAGCGCGAAATGATTAATAATGTGGTTGATTTCGGTGATTCACTTGCAAAGGATATTATGGTTCCGCGAATTGATATGGATTTTGCTGAGGACACCTGTGATTATGACCGTTTAGTAGAGGCCTTTGAGGAAAATATGTATACACGCCTGCCCGTTTACCATGAAACCCGTGATAACATTATCGGTATTGTAAACCTGAAGGATATTTTCTTTTATAAGGGCAAAAAAGAAGACTTCCGTCTGACAGATTTCCTTAGAGAGCCTTACTTTACTTATGAATATAAAAGGACCTCCGAGCTTCTTCGTGAAATGCGAAGGGAATCCATCGCTTTAGCAATCGTACTGGATGAGTACGGTGCTACTGCCGGTCTTGTTACCATCGAGGACCTGATTGAAGAGATTGTCGGAGAAATCCGTGATGAATATGACGAAGACGAGGAAGATGTAATAACATCAATTGGTGAAAACGAATATATTGTTGACGGTTCCGCAAAGTTAGATGAAATCAACGATATACTTGGACTCTCCCTTGCTTCCGATGACTATGACTCCATAGCAGGCCACGTTATTTTTCTGCTTGACCATCTTCCTTCCGAGGGAGAAACACTTACAGACAAGGGTGTCACCTATACCGTAGAAAAGGTAGACAAGAACCGTATCGATAAGATACATATTAAGATTGACCCGGATTATGAACCGGAAGAACCGGAGGAAGACGAATAGAATCGAGTAGGAGGGAAAATTATATAAATTTTCCCGACCTCTCACACCACCGTGCGTACGGTTCCGTACACGGCGGTTCAATCAACTTAACAAGTGACACACCTTTCGGTGTAGTAATCTAACATTGAGACTAGTCCAAAT